>JAETTM010000042.1 GCA_021769135.1 Lachnospiraceae bacterium
ATCTTCCCCTTTTGCCACTGACGGGCTGGCCAACCGCTTTGTCCGCCTGCTCCATCCATCCCTATCTTCCCACTTCTTTCCCTTCCGTCCATCTCTATTCCTTCTCCAATCCGTATCTATCAGCGTTATCCATATTCATAATACCATCAGCATTTATCAGCGTCATCAATATTCACAACACCATCAGCATTTATCAGCGTCATCAATATTCACAACACCATCAACATTTATCAACGTCATCAATATTCACAACACCATCAGCATTTATCAGCATTATTAATATCTATCAATACCATTATCATTTACCAATGTTATCATCCTTTATCCATACCATGCATTTACCCATACCATGCGTTTACCCACATCATCATCTTTCACCGCATCAGCTCCCTACTCCCCCTCACTGCTTTTCATTGATTGCCGCTCCAGCCGACACCCAGCTCAAACCGGGCGGATATTCCATAAGGAGCCCCTCGAAAAACGTCAGCGCTTAGCGAGGTCATGAGTTGCGAAGCAGCTCACGAGCTTAGCGTCTGCTACGTTTTTCATGGAGCGAAAGCGAGGCGACGTTGGAATATCCGCCCGGTTTGAGCGTCCTCCCTCCCCACTCGCCCCAATGAAAACCACCCACCATTTTATTATACAAAAAAAAATGAAATTATGCTATAATACCTTTGCAAAACTATTCAAAGAAAGGCTACACCCAATATCATGAATTCAAAAGAAAAAAACATCCAGCCCTTTATCTTAATTACCATCCTCCTCTGCTTCCTCACAGTCCTTATGCAGGGAATCCCCTCATTGGCTGCCACTCCCAGGGAAGCGATATGGAACGGATGTATTTTTGTACTGGTTTTTCTTTTATTCATCTTTCTATTTCTTTATAAAAAGGGAAAACTGACCGAAGAGCGAATTGTATTCCTAATCATTGCCGCAGGCATGGTCCTGCACTGCTGTTACGTGCTTTTATCGGGCCTGTATGACAGGCAGCATGACGAAGGGGTTTATACCGGAATCGCCACCAGCCAGGTAAATCCCGGACATATCGGTTATATCGAATATATTTATAAATTCCGCAAGCTGCCGGACATCAACCCTTACCAGCTTTTTTCCTATTACCACCCGCCGCTCCACTATGCCCTGTCCGGCATCTGGCTGATTTTCCTTACTTCCCTTGGCATGCCCGAAGACCTGGCCTTTGAAAATCTCCAGGCATTGCCGCTGCTTTATTCCGGCCTGCTTATGCTGATTACATACCAGATTTTGAAAAAAACAGGGGCTTGCGGCAAACCTCTGTTCGCAGGAGTGCTTCTGGTCGCCCTGCATCCGGCGCTGACCATCATGTCGGGCAGCATCAATAATGACATGCTTTCCACCCTGTTGTTAGCCTGCTGCATCTATGCCGTTTTATGCTGGATTCGAGAAAAGACGATGAAAAACCTGATTTTCATCGCCCTCTCCATCGGTTTCGGCATGCTTTGCAAAATCAACACGGCCATTATAGCCCTTCCCACAGGGCTGCTTTTTCTGTTGGATTTTATAGGCACCATGCACCGCCTGGAAGGGAACATCTTCCGCAGGGCCTGGCTGGCCATGAAAAACTACCTGATATTCGCCCTCGTTGCGGGCTCCATCGGCCTTTCCTGGATTGTGCGAAACCTTATACGTTTTCACGTAAAGCCAGGGATTTCTTCCGCTACCGAGGCTTCTGTAATGTATACGGGGGATTACGGCATCTGGGCGCGAATCGGAATCCCGGCCTTTTCCCACTGGCATTTTTCCTTCCCCTTTCATCCATTGAGCGGGGATGTAATTCACAATACATGGGTCATCATGTTCCAGACTTCCCTGTTTGCAGAAGTATACCCTACCGAATTGTCCGGCCTTCCGCTTCTGCTATGCCGGTTCGTATATCCTTTGGCCATCATAACCGCCCTGGCCAGCGCCATTCTCTTCCTGGCCGCCCAGTATAGGAAGTCAACCGCCGTCCAAAAACAGGAAGCCCTCTTCCTCTCCACCGGTTATCTGGCCTTTTTGCTCAGTTTTGCTGCTTTTTCCATCAAATATCCCTATACTTGCAGCAGCGACTTTCGGTATATTGTAATTTGCCTCGTATACATCGCCGTGGGGCTCTCCGACAGCGGCAGGCTGTACCCTGAAAAATCCCGGGGCGCCATGCTTAGCCGCATCATTCGCATTGCGGTTTGGATTACCCTCGTTCTGACCGCCATTATTTATATGGTCTGGAAGCAGTGGTAATACATTTCTATTTGGCAATTTCCATCATGCCTTCCGCGCTGAATTCATCCACAATTAACGTATTGACTACCCCGCTGCGCACTGCCCCCACAGCGGCTGCCGACTTCTTTTTATTGCAGACGATGCAGACCGTCTGCCCGCAGCCTTTTATCTCCTGAAAGCTTAATCCTATAATCCTGCTGTTAATCGACAAGCCCAGTTCCTTCCCTTCAATATCGAAAAAATGGCCGCCGATATGCCCTACCGCTCCTATACTCTCCAACCCTTGCAGCGTTTCTTCATTCAAAAAACCTTTCCAAGATTTATACGAAACAGAGCCTACGCTGGTTAAAATAACATCCGCCCTTCTGGATAATTCCAGACAATCCTTGATGCTCTCCTCCTGCAAAAGTTCATCTTTCAGCTCCTTGCTCCTGACAAAAAGCGGCGCAAAAATATACCGGTATTCCCCGCCATATGCCATCGCCAGTTCTTTTGCCAAATCTATGGCATCGTGCGCCGGGATTGGGGTATTGGCCGCCCCCATAATCGGCACAACCGTAATGGGAATATTTTTCTTGTTGTTAGCGCTGATATATTTCACCACATGATACAAAGTATTCCCCCAGGAGATTCCCACAATAATATCCTTTTTTATAATGGAGTCCAGATAATAAGCGGCAACCTGTCCGATGCTTCTTTCAATATTTTCCGTTTCCGTACTCTTTACCTTAACCACACGGATGTTATCCAGCTGAAAAAGCGCTTTCATTTCCGCCTCATAATCCAGATTCCTCTCCCATGGCTCTTTGATATCAATCCGTACAATTCCCAGTTCCCTGGCTTCTTTCAGCATTCTGGAAATCTTTGACCTGGATGTATAAAGCCGCTCCGCAATCTGGTTCTGGGTGAGGTTGGAATTATAATACATATTGGCAACCATCGCAAGAATATTCCATTTTTGCTGTACGCTCATATCATCATAGTTTTCTAATTCTGCCATATAGGGAAATATCCATACCTTTCTATGCTGCAAAGTAGGACTTTTAAAAAAGTCCGTACCAATGTGCAGATGTGGCAAAGAATCCGGCCCTTTTGCCGCAGGCAAAACTCAAAATGGTCGGATTCCGTAACAGGGCAGCCGAAAGGCTGAACTGTTGCCATCTATTAAAAAATATACATCGCAATCTCATTCGTCTCCCGGTTGGCGCAAACCAGCCTGTCCTTCCCATGGTAAGAATAACCGTATACATTGGCCGGTCCGCAGCCATCATCCAATGTGCGAAACATATAGTCCTGCTTTTTCTCATTCCATGTAAAAGCCATCAGCCTTCCTGCCCCTCTCCTGTATCCGGCTACCACCGTCGCTTTCCCATTTATCGTTCCGCCCCAAATCGCATGGAGGAAATCCGCCTGTTCCGGGTAAACGTACACCTTCCGGTAGCCTTCTTCCGATTTCCTGTAAATGGATATTTCCGAGCCATGGAAAGGGGATAATACGAACAGCTCATCCTCCCCATCCCCGTCCAAATCCACCAGCACCGCATCGCTGGCCGGCGTATCCAAAAGCTGACGGATTTTCCATTGGCCATCCTGCATTGAATGGCCAGGCTTTAAGTCATCCGGCGTTGAATGGCCAAGCTTTGAGCCATCCGATGCCAAATGGCCGGCCGGCTTAGGAGGATAAAAAAGAAACACCCCGTTTTCGCTGCAAATCAAAGCGGCCTCATCCCCCTCTTTTCCCACCCGGCAATAGCCGTGGTTCTTCAACATGCCTTCTTTGATTACCTCCATCTGCAAAGGGTTCCCTTCATGAAATACGGAAATATCCTCCGGCAGCCTGGCGGCATAAACCTTCCCCGGCATGGACCAGTCATCCTTATACCGATGGCCCGATTTTATCGTGCATGCAATTAAATATTTCTCCTTGCCGCTGCTTAAAATATCAAACCGGTGTACAAATGGCAAAGGAGCGAGGGAACGGATTTCCCATCCCCCTTTTCCGTCGGGAACCGCGCTGACAATCCCGGCCTCTTTCCCGTCATTGGGGGAATAAAATCGATGGGTTGCCAGGAATTGCCCGTCCTTCCCCGGAATCTGCACCATTGTCATTACGCCGCCCGGCCCTTCCCAGACTGTAGCTTTCTCATTCCCATCCCCATCAAAAAGAATGCAGCGGTCTTTCTTTTCCGCCGCAACCAAAATATGCAGGCTGCCTTCATAATACAGCGGAGCAACCGCATAACATTTTTCCAACTGTGCCAACACCTTTTTTTCCATACCGATAACCATGCCTTTCTATGCGCCGTATAGCCTTTTATAAATCAAATTCATTTTTTTCCTGTATTCCTGATACAGTTTCACTTCTCTCCCCGAAGGAAAATATTCCCGCGCATCCTTGTTTCCGTCGATTTTATCGAAAGCCTCCTCCACGGAACCGTACAGCCCCAACGCGGCGGCGGCCACCATAAGGGCACCCCGCACTGTGGCATCCGTTTTTCCCTTCCGGATAAGCCTGCTGTCATAAACTTTCGCCTGCATTTCATTAAACGCATCGCTGTTGGTAAGCCCTCCGTTAATATAAATGCGGTCAACATCCGTATAATCCCGCATTGCCTCTATCCCGTTCCCAATTTCATAGCAAATCCCCTCCAACAGGCTTCTTAACATATCGCACCTTTTCGTATTCAGCGTAATAAATGCAAAATGCCCTGTGGCTTTTGTGTTGAAATCCGGCGTTCCCCTCCCCTGAAAGTAAGGAAGGCAAATGCAGCCATTTGCCCCTGCGGAAGATTTTTCTATCTCATCATTAATCGCTTCCAGAGAAGCCTTGTCGGGATAAAATTCATGGCGGAACCAGTCAAAGGCCGAACAGCACGTCAAAACATTGGATTCCAGCACATATTGTCCTTTCACGGAAGAACAGTTGCAAATCACATCCGGCTTTAAATTTTCCGGTATCCTTTCCACCGCGGAAATCAGAAAACCTCCGGTGCCCGCCGTCACGGAGAGAATCCCTTCCCTGACCACGCCCTGGCCGATGGCCCCGCACTGCTGGTCTCCGCCTGCCGTAATAACCGGTATGCTTTCCGGGCATCCCGTAATTTTGGCCGCCCCTTTTGTCAAATGCCCGCTGACGCTGCCCACTTCCGTCAGTTCGCAAAGCTTTTCTTTTTCCACATGGAACATTTCCAGCAATTCCTCATCCCATTTTTTCGTCCTCACGTTCATCAGATGGGAACGGCTGCCATAGGAATAATCCGTACAAATATTTCCTGTCAAAAGATAAATCAAATAATCCGGAACCGTCATAAATTTATATGTTTTCCGGTAAATGTCCTCCCGATTTTCCCTTATCCATGCCATTTTCCCTGCCGAAAATACCGGGTTGGCCCTGGAGCCGCTCAGCTCAAATATCCTGTCATTATATTTTTCCAGCCGGCTGCATATTTCCTGGCTCCTTTTATCCTGCCACATAATGGCGTTGCCCATGGGCTCCATCTGAAAATCCATGGCCAAAATGGAAGACCTCTGGGCCGTCAGCGCGATAGCGTCGATGCTCCGCTTCCCCGCCTTCGCCTTCTCCGATACATCTTTTAAAATATGATATAATGCGTTTTTCCAATCCTCCGGATTCTGCTCCGCCCTGCCGCCTTCCATATAGATGACATGATAGAAAATCTGTTTTCCAGTAAATTCCACCCCCTCATGGTCTAGCAATATGCCTCTCATACTGGATGTTCCTACGTCAATCACTAAAATGTTCACACCCAATCTCCTTTTTCAGCCCCGGCCCCTGTACCAATACACTGCTTCAGGAATTTCCGATACAGAATACCAATACATATTCATTCACATTTCGCCAAATGCCTTACCTGATATAATTACCTTATCATGTGCATTTTTTCATGTAAATATTTTTGCAAATTCTGCACAGATGTGCACAGATATGGTGTGAAAACATTTTTCCATTGAAAAACCCAAAACCCTGCTATGAGCAATGGGTATCCAGTTTACAGCGCTATGGCTATTTGCTACTGCGCTTTAAATATAATCTTCCCCGTAGCCGCGTCCATAGCCTCTATAATGGCAAGGGATTCCAAACGGTATCCAAGGTTCCTGATTACTTTTCCTCCCATCTGGAAGCCTTTTTCTATGGCGATTCCAATCCCGGCCACTGTCGCCCCAGCCTCTTTCACAATGGAAATCAGCCCCTGCAAGGCGCATCCATTGGCCAGGAAATCATCGATAATTAAAATATGCTCCCCTTCCGACAGATACTTCCTGGATACTATCACCTGGTTTTTGCATTTATGGGTAAAGGATTCCACTTCCGCTATGTACATTTCCCCTTCCAGGTTCACGCTCTTTGCCTTTTTCGCAAATACCACCGGCACATTGAAATACCTGGCCGCTATACAGGCAATCCCGATTCCCGAAGCTTCGATGGTCAGTATTTTGTCAACCTTAACATCCCGAAACCGCCGGGCAAATTCCTCCCCCATCTGCTCAAATAATGCGATATCCATTTGATGGTTCAGGAAACTGTCCACCTTTAATACGTTGCCTTCTTTTACAATTCCATCCTTTTGTATACGTTCTTCTAAGAAATTCATATGTACTCCTCATAAATTGAAAGTTTGTTTTAAAATATTGACAATATCCATATCTTTTGTTGCCCTAAACTCCAAACCACTATCGCGAAATGATATATCGCAGGCAGAACCTCCAATTAAAACATATTGGTCTGAAAATTCTTCGAAATACTTACGAAACACCTCTATCCCCTTTACCATACGTACTCCTCCAACATTTCATCTATAGCTATTTCAATCCTTGGCTCTTCTGTTTCATTTTTTAACAATAAATAAATGGATAAAGGGTCAATCACTTTACCGTTTTTAAATGGAATACAATATCCCAGTTCCTGAATAATGCAGCCCGGAACCTCTTCTTTCGGCACTTGCTTTTTCCAGGCAATTCGTTTTTCCCTAATCTCATATTTTGTTACTGCATAGGTTTGATATCCGTTATCTTCCAACATTGACATTTCCGATAATCCTGAAATGCCACTTTTCATCAAATTCTCATCCACACTTTTTTCCAGATAGTACTCCTTTAATAATGGACTTCTCATAAACGGTTCGATAACTTTCCATATATCCTTTTTTGTTCCATATTGAATATATCTTCGTGACCTGCCATTTTTATCTAATATCGGAATCTGCATACTCTCTATTTCATCAAAAACTCTGGTAATGGACATTTTGGAAACACACATATGCTCAGCAGCCATCGTTACATTCATATTATTCCATTTTTCATAAAGTGCTGTCAGTAAAAATTTCTGCGTAAGAAAAGAAATCTCGGAACAATCCGGCAGCTTTCTGGCATCATTTTTTTTGAGCAGTATTCCCAAAAAAGGCATATAAATCTGCTTATTCTCCCATATAAAGGGAATCCCTTCTTCCAGCATCTTATCTCTTGAATAATAATTCATATTTTTGAGATACAACACGCAATACTGCCCTGTAATCTGTTCTATTCGCTTTTGATGTTTACGGAATTCCGAGAGTCTGGCTTGCTCTTTTGGCACGGCCAAAATACATTGCTGCCCTGTAATAAGCATCCGATAAAAATTATAATTTCCATTCAAATATAAAGGCAATCCCTCTAATCCTTCACATGGAATCAATTCGATTTTTTGATGCAACACACTTTCAATATATTTTTCCATATTTTCTCCCGTAACATATTTTTATAATTGTAACTCTTTTTATGTTATAAGTCAAATTTTCATGTTATATTATAGTGCAAAAGACATCACGTGGCACTGAAAACAGATATCTGCCCTTTTTAAAGAACCGTTGGTGGAGTTTTTGGTGGTGTATGGTTCATCTTTATATAAAGGTTTTCCCATTTTTTAAGTTCTCATGTTCCACAGTCAGGCAGAAGCGATTGACTGACAGCAAAGCTGTGCTGTATATAAATCTGATAATTGTGTAGCTACTTGGCTACATTCCCTTTTCCCTTTTCTAATCATAATAACACTAGCACTCAAGGCTAATACAATTCCTCACAACCCTATTTCTTTTTAGGATTCTATTGGTTTCTTATTCTGATTTTATAATAGCAAATAAAATATTAATTATTTTATAAAATTAAATTTTCTTTTAAAAAATATTGTAAAAAAAAGAGATATTTTGTATAATAAATGAGAAAAGGGGAATATCATTATAATTCTTGTTATTATATAATATCTTTATTGATATTTATTCTAATATCAAATATATTTCTTATCACAAAAATATCATTGAAAATCCCCTGAACACAGAAAAAATATAGCCTTTAAATGCGGTTAACAAGGAGGAACTATGGATTTACCAAAAATTAACATTGGAAATAGCCAAAAAGAAAAAATAGTTACCAAAGAATTAAAAATCAACCAAAATGTATTTATCTATAATGAATCTGTGATACCATTATGCAATATATCCAGAGCTAGTATCGCAATCGAGGACGAAAAACCGTATAATAAAAATTTATTTATTATGATTATTATTGGGATAGCTTTGACTTGTACCGGTGTAGGGGCAGTAGTAGGGTTACTTTTAATTGTAGTTGCTGCATGGTTTCTTTACAAAACATATCAGTATAATCAGGAATTAGGGGAATATTTGAAGTTAAGTTTAAATTCGGGCGAAGATATTTATTTATACAGCAGTGACCACGATTTTACGATTGAGATTATGGATATTATTATAAATTGTATCAATTCAGGGGGTGGTTATTCAGTAAATATGGCCAACTGTGATATAAAGGCTTTGCAACTAGGCGAAAATAACCAAATGAACATTACGAGGGAATAAAAAATGGAGCTGAAATTAAATGGGGATATCAATGCTGGAAATATACAGATAGGTGAAACCAATACAATGACAATTACATATGAAGAAAAAAAAGAGCTTTTACAGGAAAAAGATTGGGAAGAACTGGAAAAGTTCTTAAGTATACGCCTTACAGAACTTACAGAAAATAGAAATCTATATATGCTGACTAAAAAAGGGCTTGATTACGCAGAAAAGAGAGATGAGAAAGGCTTTAAAGGTTTTTTAGTAAAGAATAAGGATAATTTTTTCTGTAATGTACTGAGCGAGATTGCATCGTCTGGATTGGTGCTATTGCTATCTAGGTTGAGTTTAGGTTGAGTTTTTAATAGTTTATACCAAACTCACTTGACAGCTATAATCGCATATTTTATGCTATAGAAAAAGAGATGGGTTTTTTGCCAAGTAAAACCTTATGGTTCGAAAGGGTTGCTCGTTTCTTTTTTTATGTTCATAATGTCATAAAGATACATTTTTCCATTAGCATTGTGCCGTATTAACATAGACGCATAAAACACATTATACCGTTTTATCTCCCCATAGTCATCATAAACTAATTTGGATTATAACAGCATATTATCCGGATTTAAATAAGTGGGAACAGAATTTTAGAACGAGAAAGGAGAACTAGTAGATATGACTTGCTTCATTTGCAAAGGCGATATGAAAGAATCTATAACAACTTATATGACAGAGTGCAATGGCTGTTTCCTCATTATTAAGAATGTACCTTGCACAAAATGTGCCCAATGTGGAGAAGAATATTTAAATGGCGTAACCCTCCAAAAGATTGAGACAATTCTCGAAAAATTTAAAACATTGATTACGGAAATTGCCATTGTAGATTATAACAAGGCGGCTTGAAATGAAAATATCAATGCACTATCTAATATCAAAGCCTGTAGAAGTCAAATCCGCCCTTGACTTCTGCAGGCTCTGCATTTATATAATCGTATAAAAATCCATCAGCCCTTCCGCGCTTCCTTCTTCGCCGCCTTAACATCGGTGATGCCGTTAGCCTCATTGATTTCCCGGGCAAAGGCCTGGGCGAACTGACCGAAGGCTTCGGCCTCTTCCTTCTGTTGGATGTTCACCGGATGGTACTTATCCTCCTTCGTGTTGCTGGCCACCACAAAAAGGTTCATCAACTCTTTCCTGTCCTTGCCATACAAGGTCAGCAGGCCGTTCTTCGCCTCCGCCATGCCAAGGTCTCCTTTTTCAAAATGAAGCGGCTCGCTATAGGTGATGTCCCCGCCTTCAAATGACAATAGCACCAGATACAAATCCCCCGGCTTGAAGGCCACCCCATAGTATCAATATTTGGTAGTGGAAGTTACGGTCCTCCCTCCCCCTCCGAAAAAATATTCTTCCCTGGTGCCGTAAGCTACCGTATAAGCTTCGCTGCCCGGCACTGCCTTTTTCACGATATCCTTCACTTTCTGCTTTTCTTCGCTGTTTGCTCCCTTCTTTTCGTCAATTGTCATTTTCACATATACAATCACAAAAAGGATTACAACTGCCGCAACCCCGATAATAATATAATTTGTCATATAGTTCCTCTCCCCTTTTTCTAGCCTTCGGTACTTTATTTATTGATTTCCTATCTGCCGGCCTTTCCCGTTCAAATGGTATTTTTCTTTATAAATCAACTGGGAAACCGGCACGATTTCGTACCCCTGCTTTTCCAATCCGTCAACCAGCTTTTCAAGGGCCTCCGCAGTGTATTTCGCCCCGCTGTGGCAGCGGATAATAGAACCGTTTTGCAGATTTTCGCTCTTTAGCACATTATTGAGGATGGATTCCGTTCCATAATCTTTCCAATCCAGAGAATCCACATCCCAAAGAATGGAATAGTAGCCGCATTTGGCCGCGCTGCTTACCACCTGATTATCGTAATCCCCATAAGGCGGACGGAACAGGAACATATCATAGCCGGTCAGTTCCTGTACTTTTGTATGAACCTGCTCGATTTCTGCCATGCACTGCTCCCCGGTCAGCTGGGGCATGCTCTTGTAGCTTTCACTTCCGTTCCCCAGGTCATGCCCTGCGCCCAAAAGCGCTTTTACATCCTCCGGATATGCTTCCACCCATCCACCGGATAGAAAAAACGTGGCACGGACATCATGCTTTTTCAGCGTTTCCAGTATTTTCGCTGTATCCCCATTCCCTTCCACCGCATCAAAAGTAAGCGCCACCTGTTTTTTCCCCGTTTCCACGCTGCTGATGGGAAGCAACTGCCCGTTCACGCTGCTGCTTACAGTAATGGAGCCGGGCACCCTCAGCATCACTCCCCGCAAAATGGCCAGGGCAGCCAGAAGGAACACAAAAGCGCTTGCCAGCTTTACTATCCGTTCGCCCTCTTGCTGTTCGACCTTTTGCCCCTCGACCTTCTGCCCTTCTTTCCTCTTTGACACTAACCCTTTCTTATATTGCTTCATATTTCACCGACACCCGTTTTTGCTGTTGTAACTAATATATGACGGGCACAGTTTGTCATAGTCGAACTTCTTAAAAAACTTTTCCGTACTTCTCCGCCAGCTTCACCAAAAGCTCCACAATCTTTTCCATTTCATCTGCACAGGCATATTCAAATCTCCCATGGAAATTCTGTCCTCCGGTGCAAAGGTTAGGACAGGGCAGCCCCATATAGGACAGCCTTGCTCCGTCCGTTCCTCCCCGGATAGGCACTACCATAGGTTTAATCCCCAGTTCTTCCATGGCCTCTTTGGCATTGTCCACAAGATGCATGTGCTCCTCTATAATTTCTTTCATATTATAATAGGAATCCTTCATCTCTATTTCAAAGGTTTTCATGCCATATTTGAGATTCAGCAAATCGCCGATACGCAAAAAGTTTTCCTTTTTCTTCTCAAATTTCTCCCTGTCATGGTCTCTGATAATATATTCCGCTACCGTTTCTTCTACCGTGCCTTTGATGGAATCCAAATGATAAAAGCCTTCATACCCGCTGGTATACATGGGGCTCTCCGCCGCCGGAATCTGCGACTGGAATTCCTGGGCCATCAGAATC
This sequence comes from Lachnospiraceae bacterium, assembly GCA_021769135.1. GTDB lineage: Bacteria > Bacillota > Clostridia > Lachnospirales > Lachnospiraceae > Kineothrix. The sequence continues at coordinate 12,157 of JAETTM010000042.1, forward strand.
GCATTGCGCATTTTCCCTTTCGCTTCCCCTGGGTGCACGCTCCTGCCATGGACGGTCACTTTCGCCCCCGCCGCATTGAAATTCTCATATTCCATTTCTCCCAGCTTTCCGCCGTCCACCGTATATGCATAATCCGCTCCAAAAAGCTTCACGTCGAAATGGTCCGCGCCCGCTCCCACCTCTTCGTCCGGCGTAAAGCCAACACGAATCTTGCCATGGGCTATTTCCTTATGCTGCAGCAGATATTCTGCCATCGCCATAATCTCTGCCACCCCCGCTTTATCATCCGCACCAAGCAAGGTTGTTCCATCGGTGACAATCAGCCTTTTTCCTTGATAGGATGCCAGTTCAGGGAAATCGGATACTTTCATGACAATCTGCTTTTCCCCGTTTAGCACAATGTCTTTCCCATCATAATTTTCCACTATCCGGGGATTCACCCCTGCCCCCGTCACCGCCGGAGCCGTATCCATATGGGCGATAAACCCAAGCACCGGGGCCGTCTCATGCCCCGCCGATGCCGGTACGGAAGCATATACGTAACAGTGCTCCTTATCATAGGTAATCTCTTCCGCCCCCATTTCCTCCAACTGCTTCACCAGCACTTTTGCCAGATTGTGCTGCTTCTGGGTAGAAGGCGTCGAGTTGCTGCCTTCCTCCGACTCCGTATCGATTTTCACATACTGCAAAAAATTCTCAATTACTCGTTCCAACGCAATCACCATCCTTTTCTATCACCAATATAGCATTTTATGGGATTGTTTGGAAGGGGGTTTTTTCTTCGGCCATCAAAAATCGGGCCAAATACCTCACTCTAGCAAAAGTTGGGGGTAAGCAGCCGCTTGGTTCTCTGTCCGCAGCGCCCCTCAATAATTTTAACAAAAATTTTACACACATCTTTGCCTTTTTGATGTATAATAAGATAAATTGTTGCAGTACCAATGAAAGGGAGTAGCCGGCATATATATGGATTCCGAAGCGACATACCCGGTTGCGGCGGATAGTTTTTTCACAAAAAGAACTCTCGCTGTAATCCGCTTGGAATTGAAATGGCAAGACTTTTATTGCACGTAGTTGTCTATGTGCGGTGAAGGTCTTTTTTTATACGAAACCGCATCATAAGATGCATGCATTCTTTTCCGCACATAGATGCAAAACGGTATCCATCTAAAACAAGAAAGAAACGAGGTAAAGTATTATGGAATTTATTTTGGAAGGAATCATGTCTGTCACATGGCAGCAAATGGTAATGTATTTCATCGGTATCCTGCTTATCTGGCTTGCCATCCACAAAGAATACGAGCCATCCCTGCTGCTTCCCATGGGGTTCGGCGCCATCCTGGTCAATTTGCCCGCTTCCGGCGTGCTGAACCAGACAATGGAAGGGGTCGGGGAAATAAACGGGATTATCGAATGGCTGTTCCAAGTGGGAATCGAAGCTTCGGAGGCTCTTCCTATCCTTCTTTTCATAGGAATCGGAGCCATGATTGATTTCGGCCCGCTTCTGTCAAAGCCAATTATGTTCCTTTTCGGAGCGGCCGCCCAATTCGGTATTTTCGGAGCTATCCTGATAGCTTCCATGCTTGGGTTCGATTTAAAGGATGCGGCTTCCATCGGCATTATCGGCGCTGCCGACGGCCCCACCTCCATACTCGTATCCCAGGTGCTCCATTCCAATTATATCGGCGCTATCGCGGTCGCAGCCTATTCCTATATGGCCCTCGTTCCTGTGGTGCAGCCCTTTGCCATCCGCCTGGTCACCACGAAAAAAGAACGGTGTATCCGCATGGCATACAAACCCACTCAGGTATCCAAACAGCTTCGCATCGCTTTTCCCATCGCCGTTACTTTTATTGTAGGGTTCATCGCCCCCTCTTCCGTGGCGTTGGTAGGTTTCCTGATGTTCGGCAACCTTATCCGGGAATGCGGCGTCCTCGGCACTTTGTCGGAAACCGCGCAAAACACCTTGGCGAACTTAATTACATTGCTCCTGGGAATTACTGTTTCCTTCAGCATGAAAGCCGATGCTTTCGTCCGCCCCGATACCCTTTTTATCATGGGAATAGGGCTTGCCGCTTTCGTGCTGGATACCATAGGGGGCGTCCTTTTCGCCAAAGTTCTCAACCTGTTCTTGCGCAATAAAATCAACCCCATGGTAGGAGCCGCAGGAATCTCCGCCTTCCCTATGTCTTCCCGGGTTGTGCAGAAAATGGCCATGAAAGAAGACCCCGGCAACGTGCTCATTATGCAGGCGGCCGGAGCCAATGTATCAGGGCAAATCGCTTCAGTGATTGCCGGCGGGCTGGTGATTCATTTGGTATCGGGGTATTTGTAATTACCTATTTCTATTATCCAAGAAGGGAGAAATATTATGGGAGAAAATGTAATTATCGCACTTGAAATTATGGGCAAGGGAATGGCAGGTATCTTTGTAGCAACCCTTTTAATTGTAGGCATGGTATCTTTGCTTTCCCGAATATTTTCCGCACATAAAAAGTCAGAGTAGTTGGCCGGACGGCCAGCTATTCCGACCAGAAACCGCCGGTAAACGGCTTTTTACTTTTTAATCATAAAATCCCATTCATCCTCATATTATATATATGTAGTCCGCTTTTTGCCAATGACGCCCCGTAAGCCATCCTCTCATGCCGGCAGTTTATTTTTACTTTATATTTCCCTCACTTTTTCCTAAGAAAAATAAGCCTTCTTTAAGACTTTAAACACACGCTGTTCATATTTTTGCCCTATACTAAATTTATCCAAAGGAGGTAATAAATGCATAAAGACGTAATACCACGGCGGTTATCCATTTCGGATATTATAACCGCAGATGATAACTGGATGAAATACTCCGCCTTACATGACTCTTTTCTCGAAGAATTGTCCTATCAGGACAAAAAATCCTTCAACGCCGATATTTGGCTGTTGAATTATATATAGATTTTTCTTTATACCCCCTTGTTTGAGGAAGCGCTGTCGAACCTGGCAAATCGGCGGCGCCGTTCCTCTTTTTTTTATATAATAGGAAATTACGCCACAGTGTTGTAAGTCGCCAGGAAAGAATGCGAAGCATTCTTTGAAGTTGGCCGCCGGGCCAACTTTTTTTATATAATAGGATTTGGGTTATCCGTTTGACACCCCCCATATTTTCATTATAATAGAATTATAGGGTTCGCTGCGTGGCTTCGACTTGCCCGCGCAGCCGGAAAATACGAACAATAGATGCTCCACATTTCCCCATATTATAAGATAAGGATTGACTATGGATATTTTAAACTGCATACGCAATATCAACAAATCGCATGAAAATGATGTTCTCGCCAGGCTTACCACCGTCTGGGGCGAAAGGCTGAACCCTGAACATGTTTTGGAAGAATACCCCCGCCCTCAGCTAAAGAGGGATAATTATACCATTTTAAATGGATACTGGAATTACGCCATTACCCATTCCTCCGCCTTTCCCGCCTCCTATGACGGAAAGATTCTCGTTCCCTTTTCGCCGGAAAGCCTTCTTTCAGGCGTAGAACGGCAGCTGCAGCCGGAGGAATATTTATGGTATGAACGTAGTATCTTCCTGTCCGCAGAGGAATTTTCCTCCCTTACCGCCACAGGCCAGGAAAGCCATGATGACTGTAGAAGTTATGATGATTGCAGAAGCCATGATGACTGCAAAAGCCATAATATCCATGTAGGCCATAATCCTTCTGCAGGAAAACGGCTCCTTCTCCACTTTGGCGCGGTGGACCAGTCTGCCCATGTTTACCTTAACGGCCAAAGCGTATGCAGGCACACCGGCGGTTATCTGCCTTTCGAAGCGGATATTACCCCTTTCCTCAAGGAAGGGGAAAACTCCCTGGCCGTCTGTGTCCGGGATGTAAGCGATACCTCCTATCATACCCGCGGGAAGCAGACCTTAAAGCGGGGCGGCATGTTCTACACTGCCCAAAGCGGCATATGGCAGACGGTATGGATGGAATGGGTTCCGGAAAATTATATCCAAAAGCTTTATCTGACTCCCGATTTCGACGGCAGCAGCCTTCATATCCGCATGCTGACCGCAGGCTCTGAACCGGTAAACATCCAGGTTTTCGCAGGGGAACGCCGTATTTTCCATATTTCCTATGAAGAGCCTCATTTATCCGTCCGCATCCCCATCCGGGAAATGCACCCGTGGACGCCGGATATCCCATACTTATATACGTTAAAAATCCAGTTCGGCAGCGATATGGTGGAAAGCTATTTCGCCATGCGCACTTTTACCACAGAGCGGGACCGCAAAGGCATTATGCGTTTCTGCCTGAACCATAAGCCGATTTTCCTTCACGGGGTATTGGACCAGGGCTATTGGCCGGACGGCCTTTATACCGCCCCTTCCGACGATGCCCTGATTTACGATATCCGTTCCATGCAGAAGCTGGGCTTCAACATGATGCGCAAACATATTAAAATAGAATCGGCGCGCTGGTACTACCACTGCGACCGGCTGGGAATGATTGTATGGCAGGATATGGTCAGCGGAGGCTCCACTTATTCCATGCCCCTCGTCTGCTATTTTCCTACCCTGTTTCCCCATATTTCCAGCCATCTTAAAGATAACCGTTACAGGCTGTTTGGCCGCCTTTCCGAAAAAGGCAGAAAAGAATGGACCAAGGAATGTCTGGATACCGTCGATTATCTATACAATGTTCCCTCCATTGCCACATGGGTTCCTTTTAACGAGGGCTGGGGGCAGTTCGATGCCAACCGCATTGCGCGGCTGATAAAAGCCAAAGACCCCACCCGCTCCGTTGACCATGCGAGCGGATGGTTCGACCAGGGCGGCGGCGATTTTAAAAGCGTCCATAACTATTTCCGGAAACTAAGCGTCCTCAAAGGCCCCCGGGCTTATGTCCTCTCCGAATACGGCGGCTATGCCTGCCGCATCCCCAGGCATTCCAGCGTGGAGCGCATTTATGGCTATCGGCAATATCCCACGAAAGAAGAATTTTCCATAGCCTACCACAAGCTTATTAACCGTTCCTTAAAGCCGTTAATAGAAAAAGGCCTGTGCGGCGCCGTCTACACGCAAGTATCCGATGTAGAGGAGGAAGTAAACGGCCTGCTCACCTATGACCGGAAAATATGTAAATTAGCGCCAACGGCGCGGTTTGCCAATGGGCGTAAGTGGAACTTAAATTGCCGAGTATAAAGAAAGGACAGGACTTTTTATGAAAATCACTAACTTGGAATGCCCCTCCTGCGGGGGCAAGCTGAAACCGATGGATGGAAATTCCCACATTATGATTTGCGAATACTGCAACAGCCAGTTTATGGTGGAGGATGATGTGACCGTTAACTACCATATCCACCAGTCCCCTCCCAGCCAGGCGCCGAAGCAAACAGAAATCCCCTCCAACAAAGGCCCTATCGCCGTAGGGATTATTGCTGCCGTCGGTTTTCTTTCCATCATAATACTAAGTTCCTCCTTTTCGCGGCAGCAATCCGGAACTTCTTCCGGCAGCCCTTCTTTCCAAATAGCGGACAGCGATTACCCTGATTCCTGGAGCGTTGATGAATATGAGGAAGAGGAACTTCCGGCAGAGCACAGCCCGTTCTATACCGCCATGACGGAAGCTATCTTCGAAAAAGAGTCCGGCAGGATTACTGACGAGGACCTGAAGAAAATAAAATATTTAAAAGTCTATACCAGCCTGGACTTCTACACTGTGGAATATAGTTTCCAAAGCCCTTACGAAAACGAAGGCGCTGCCTTTGAAACCGTTACCCTCCGGTTGGAGCCTTCCGCCTGGAATTGTTGGGATTTGGCTTCTTTTCCCGGATTGGAAAAATTAGATATCAGCAATGAAAAGGCCGAAAACGTACCTCTTGGGGAGTTTACCCAGTTAAAAGGGCTTGTCTGCCATGGGGCAGCCCCTGATGAAATTGCCCAAATGCTGCCCTCCCCCGGTCAGCTTCTGGAGCTTTCCCTTGACGGCCCGGAAACCCTGGATGGAATCGCCGCCTTTGACAACCTGGAAAAACTCACCGTGGAAGATATCTATGAGCCCGACCTGAAACAACTGGTTTCCCTGCAAAACCTGAAGTTTTTATCCCTTCAGGAAGAGGATGACTCGGACCCGTTTTCCGATTCGGAGCCAACCTCCCTCACCGACTATTCCGCCCTCTCCGTGCTGACAGGGCTGGAAAGCCTGGAACTTTCCTCTCCCTTCATCCGGGATTTCAGTTTTTTAAAGCCTTTAACCGGCCTTAAAAGCTTATCCCTGGCGGAATCCGAGGCTATCAGCATAGCGCCGCTGGCGGAGCTCCCCCAGCTTACCTATCTAAAATTGGAGGGAAATAACGCTTTGCAGGATTACAGCCCTGTGGCAAGCCTTGCCAGCTTACATACATTGGTCATAGATAAAGGCACTTCCCAGCCTGACCCCGACTTATCTTCCCTCCAGCAGCTGGAAGACCTGGACATGAGCGGCTTCATCTCCATCTCCTTCTTAAACCGCATGGGCAGCCTGAAACATCTGTCCATCCATAGCTGCAATATTGATGAAATCAGCGCCCTTTCCGGACTGACCGGACTGGAAACCCTTACCTGCTACTCCGTCTGGACTTATGCCGTTCCCCTGATGGATGTGAACTTCATCGACGGAATGGCCAATTTAAAATCCATTGATTTCAGCGGGGGCAGCGATGACAGCTGGGGCGGCTTTCAAAATTACGTCCAGATTATGGGGGATATTTCCAACGTATTTAACCACCCCGGCCTGGAAAAGCTTATCCTCAACAACTGCATGTTCGCCCTGGAATTCGACAGGCTGACGGAAAACCCTGACTTAAAGCATTTGGAAATGAAAGAAGTGGATTTAAAAGAGAATTTTTACGTAGAAACTTATAACGGTATGAGCGATATATGGTATGACGACGTATCCCTGGATGAGCACATAAGCTTCCTCTCCAATTACCCCAACCTGGAGGAGCTCTATCTGGACGGGAACCAGCTGACAAACATCCAGTTTGCATCCGCCTTGCACCAGCTGACTATGTTCAGCATCAAGGACAATTACATCACCGACTTATCGCCCCTGCATCAGGCGGAAAACCTGAAATACCTCGATATCCGCACCAACCCAATCACCAGCACCATAGAAAATGACGGTTCGATACTTATCCTGAAGTAGACAAGGCGGGGTGCGCTGTTGCGCTCCCCGCCTCATCCAAGCTATTTCTCATCCCAATGCATAACAAGCATCCTTCTTATCCAGCTTCTTCCTCAAATGAACATAAGCCGGAATCAAAAACGCATCCGCAAATATCCAGGCCAACGGACTTGCAAAGCAAACTCCCACAAAGCCGTAAACCGGTACGAGAACCAATCCCGCAATCGCTCTGGCCACCATCTCGCAGACCCCGGCCAGAATCGCTACCTTCCCAAAGCCCATGCCCTGAATCAAAAACCGCACAATATTTATCACCGCCAGCGGTATAAAAAACGTACTGTTCACTACCAAAAGCAGCCGTGCGTTGGCCAGGAGCTGGCTGTCTGCCGTATCCACGAAAAGGGAAGCCAGCTGTGCGCCGAAAAAGTACAGCACGGCAAACGCCGCCACCGAATACACCGTAGCTATCTTCATGCACGCCTTTATCCCCAGGCCAAGACGTTCCGGCTTCTTCGCCCCCACATTCTGCCCTCCATAGGTCGCCATGGTAGAGCCCATAGCGTCATAAGGGCAGCAAAAAAACATGCTTACCCTTCCCGCAGCCGTCACCGATGCCACCGCGGATGCGCCTAAAGTATTCACCGCCGACTGGAGGATTACGCTGCCGATTGCCGTAATGGAATACTGCAGCCCCATAGGAACCCCCATACCGCATAAAGTTTTCATATAAGGCAGATTCACCCGCCATTCCTCTTTTTCCACCCTTAACAAAGGGAACTTATATACCATATAAATCAAACATAATACGCCGGAAACCGCCTGGGAAGCTACCGTCGCCACCGCCGCCCCGGCCACTCCCATATGCAGGACGAGAATGCATACCAAATCCAGGACAATATTCAAAAATGAAGATAACGTCAAAAATACGAGGGGCGTCTTGCTGTCGCCCATAGCCCGGATAATCCCGGAAAGCATGTTATACAGATACGTAGCCGGAATCCCTAAAAATATAATAAAAATATAACTATAGGCATGGGCAAAAATATCCTCCGGCGTCTTCATCGCGGTAAGCATCTGACGGCAGAAAACTGTTGTAAACACCGTCATCACCGTAGAAAAAAGAACGGACAGCCACACGCCGTTTGCCATAAACCGCCGCAGGCCGGAATAATCCTTTGCGCCGAACATATGCGCCAACGGAATCGCAAACCCGTTGCATACGCCCATGCAGAATCCGATAATCAGGAAATTCAAGGACCCTGTACTCCCTACTCCTGCCAGCGCATTTACGCCCAAAAAACGCCCTACAATAACAGTATCCACCATACTGTAAAACTGCTGGAACAGAAAACCGAAAAGCAGCGGCACCGAAAACCCTAATATCAGCTTCATCGGGGAGCCTTGTGTCATGTCCTTTGTCGTGTCCTTTGTCATTACCTTTGCCATAATAATCCACCTCCACTTTAATAAGCAGAAAAAAATGTTATCAGCGTTATTGCTAACACTGATAACATTATCATTTTCCCTATATCCCGTCAATAGGCCCTTTTTACTTTTTATTTTTTCTCTCTATTTACAATTTCAGGGGGGCAAAGAGGCATTTTTTCCGTTATTATTTCCTATACAATTCTATATACCCCTTATTCCATCTCACGGACAACCTTCCTTACCGGAAGTACGAAGGTAGGCGTTACGGACAGTTCGTCCAGACCCATTCTTACAAACTCTTCCGTAAGGGTCGTATCCGCGCCCAATTCGCCGCAGATTCCGGCCCAAATGCCTTCCTTATGGGCATTGTCCACTACCATCTTTATCATCCGAAGCACCGCTTCATGATGGGAATCGTAAATATCGTCCAGTTTCGCATTCTGCCTGTCAATGGCCAGCGTATACTGGGTCAAATCATTGGTTCCTATACTGAAGAAGTCCACTTCCTTAGCCAGCAAATCGCTAATCATAACTGCGGCCGGGGTCTCTATCATAATGCCCTGCTCCACATCCGCATAAGGCAGCCCTTCTTCATCCAGTTCCTTCTTCACTTCTTCCACGATTTCCTTAATCTTGCGCACTTCGTTTACGGAAATAATCATCGGATACATAATTGCAATCGTTCCGAAAATGCTGGCACGGAACAGGGCGCGCAGCTGCGTCTTGAAAATATCGGGCTGATTCAGGCAAATACGGATGGCGCGGTATCCCATCGCCGGATTCTCTTCGTGGTCCAGCCCGAAATAATCCGCCTGCTTATCCGCCCCGATATCCAACGTACGGATGATAACCTTCTTCCCGGCCATCGTCTCCGCCACCTGCTTGTAAGCCTGATACTGCTCTTCTTCCGTAGGGAAAATATCCTTTTCCAGATAAAGGAATTCGCTCCGGAATAAACCGATGCCCCCGGCATCGTTCTGCAGCACATTGGCCACATCGGAAACCTTTCCGATATTCGCATATATATTAATTTTCTTGCCGCTCTTCGTTACATTTTCCTTGCCCTTCAGTTCCTGGAGCAGCTTGCGTTTCTCTATTTCCTGCTCGTATCTGGCCTTGTATGCTTCCAGCACATCCTCTTCCGGCTCTACCACCAGTTTGCCTTCAAAACCGTCCACTACGGCCATTTTCCCATCTATGTCTTCTGTATAATCCACGCTGATAAGCGCCGGTATGTTCATAGTCCTTGCCAGAATCGCCGTATGGGAATTGGAAGAACCGAACCTGGTCACAAAGGCCAATACTTTACTCTTGTCCATCTGTACCGTCTCGCTGGGTGCCAAATCTTCCGCCACCACAATGGTCGCGCCTTCCGCGTTCAGTTCGTTTCCATCCGCCCCTTGGAGTACGCGAATCAATCGTTCCGAAATATCCTTCACATCGGCTGCCCTTGCTTTCATGTAGTCATCGTCCATTTCGGCAAACATCTTTGAAAAATTATCCCCGGTAACCGCCACCGCATATTCCGCATTGATATTCTGGGTCTCAATCATATTGGTAATAGAATCGAGGTAATCCTGGTCGTCCAACATCATCTGATGAACATCGAAAATCATAGCGCCGGCTTCCCCGACTTCCTTTACCGCCTTTTCATACAAATCTTTCAGCTGGTCAATCGCTTTTTCCTTCGCCGCATTTACCCTGGCCAGTTCTCCCGCCGTGTCATCCACGTGGGTTCTTTTTACGCTTTGATTGTCCTTTTTTAAAACAGCTATTTTGCCAATAGCAATGCCGGAAAAGACAGACTTCCCTATAAATTCTTTCATACGAATCCTCCTTGCCATGATATTATTCCTGTCCTTTATTTTAATGCATATTGATGAATAAGTAAACCTTAAAATACAAAATATTGGAAAATATCACAAAGATATAGCGGCAATCCCGCCCAGGGCGTTGCATTTTGCCAATTATTTCCCGCAAACAAGCCTTTAGATGCCCAAATCTTATATGGAATAATTCATAGTGCTTTCCTGTTCCATCTGCCTGTTTGCCAAATCCGCTATCGTCACTCCATCTACCACTTTGTTGATTGCTTCATGCAGTTCTTTCCAGACGGTGAGGGTTTCACAGGTATCGCAGCGGCCGCATTGGTTCACCTCATCCTCCAGACAGGATACCGGGCAAAGCTTTCCTTCCGTCAGGCGCAGCACCATGCCCACCGTATAATTTTCCGGGTTGCCGGCAATCCGGTAGCCTCCCTGCGCCCCTCTGGTGCTTTTCACAAAACCCGCTTTATTTAAGACCGATATAATCTGTTCCAGATATTTTTCGGATATTTCCTGGCGCTCCGCTATTTGTTTTACCTTAATATATTCCCCCGTATTGTGTACAGCCAGGTCCAGCATTACACGAACCGCATAGCGGCCTTTTGTTGAAATTTTCATTCCTTCCTCCATACCGGCGGCCAAACTGCTGCGGCGCCTTCCCTTGTCCTCTTAAAATTTATCAATGATTCCTTGAAATAAAATAAACAATATCAATACCGGAAGAATATATTTCAGGTAAACCTTCAAGGCTTTTGCCATTTTGATGCCTTTTCCCGTATTCGCTTCCTCCAAATAACTTTCAAACCCCCACCCTTTCTTCGTTACACAGAACAAAAGATAGACGAAGGATCCTATTGGGAGAACCAGGTTGCTCACAAAGAAATCTTCCAAATCCAGCACATTGCTCCCTTCCCCGAAAGGCGTAAATCCGGCCCAAAGATTAAATCCGAGCACGCACGGAAGGGAAAGAGCCGCCACAAGAAACATATTTATCAGGCAGGCTTTTTTACGGCTCACCTTCCACATATCCATATTGCAGGAAATGATATTCTCGAACACGGCCAGTACGGTGGAAAATGCGGCAAAAGACATAAAAATGAAAAATAATGCCCCCCATATCCTCCCCCCTGCCATGCTGTTAAATACATTGGGAAGAGTAACGAATATCAAAGATGGGCCGCTGTCCGGATTAATGCCAAAAGAAAAGCACGCGGGAAAGATAATCAGGCCGGCCATGATGGCCACAAATGTATCCAACACTGCAATGTTTACCGATTCCTTCAAAAGGGTGTGTTCCTTGCCGATATAACTTCCGAAGATTGCCATGGCTCCTATTCCAAGGCTTAAAGTGAAAAATGCCTGGTTCATAGCCCCCACCATAGTTTCACCGATTCCCACTTCCATCATCCTGCCAAAATCCGGTTTCAGATAAAAAGCAATACCCTCCGCTCCGTTTTCCATTGTCAGGCTGTGTATGGCCAGCAATACCATAATTCCCAGAAGCGCCACCATCATCCCTTTCGTAATGCGCTCCACGCCGCTTTGCAGCCCTGCGGAGCAAATGCCAAAGCCAACCGCCACTACGAGGATCATCAGCGCTGCCATTACTCCCGGTTTGACCAGCATATCGCCGAAAATCTGCCCCACTGCCGCCGCGTCGGCCCCCACAAAACGCCCGCTGAGCATCAAATAGAAATAGTACAGCATCCATCCTGCTACCGTAGTATAAAACATCATCAGGCAATAATTTCCCGCCATTCCTATATAGCCATACAGGTGCCATTTCGTTCCCGGCTTTTCCAGCTGCTGGAAACTCTTAATAATGCTTTTTTTGCTGGCACGCCCTACTGCAAACTCCATCGTCATAACCGGAATTCCCATAATCACCAGGAAGAACAGATAAATCAGCACAAAAGCGCCGCCACCATATCTCCCTGCCACGTAGGGAAACCTCCACACATTGCCAATCCCTATGGCGCATCCCGCCGAAAGCAGGATAAACCCCAGCCTTGAACCCAGTTTTTCTCTCTCCATTTCTTTCCTCCTCATATAAAAAAGCGTCTTCGTCAATCTATGCCCGTCTGATGCCATTCTTTTCCGGGAGCCGTCAGACCATAATGCTCCAGCGCCCGGAAAAGCCCGTCATCGCCTATATCCGCCGTTATAAAGTCCGCATAAGGCTTTAACCGTTCATCCCCGTTGCCCATCACAATGCCTATGCCGCATTCCTGAATCATTTCCAAATCATTCAGGCTGTCGCCTATGGCCACGGTGTCCTCCATGCTTCCCCCTAAATAATTCATGATTTTCCGTATGCCCCCCGCTTTATTATTTCTCATGGACAAAACTTCCACATTGTGCATCTTTTCCTTGCCGGGTATGCTGCACACGAACTGATATTTATCTTTATAATGTTCCTCTATCTCCTGCAGGCTCTTCTCATCCTCCGCATACAGACAGAACTTATAAATCACTTCCTTCTCCGGGTCGTAGGCATCCATACCGTGCACTGTCTTCTGCCGGAAAAACTCCCGTCCGGACTCCCCATCCTTCCTGCCTGCAAAATAGTCCTGTATATCCCGATGCATATAAACTCCCGTTCTCCCTTCCATCACATAGGAAACCCCTTTGCTAAGGCAATATTCCAAAGCCGGCTGCAATTCCTCCTCCGGCATAATATCCTCATAAATAACTTTTTCCCCAACCCGTGCATAAGCGCCCGCAGCCGCTATCACTCCATCATACTTTATGTCCTTTACATGGTCCAGAAGGCAGCAGGAACGCCCTGTGCAGATAAAAATTTTATGCCCGGCCTCCCTGGCCAGCTCCACCCCCCGGTATGCGCTTTCCGGAATCGCATTTTTACTATGGTCAAACAATGTTCCATCAATATCCAAAAATATATACTTCATCTTTATAACCATGCCCCTTTCAAAGTCCGGAGACTTTAGTGCTACACCAAATGAGGGTGCGTCAAGACATACCTTTCCCGGCATCTCCCGCTTACACCCTCATACTTTTTATCTCTTTATCGAATTTTATTTAAAAGGTACTACAGAACCCTGGTATTTTTCATTGATAAAATTGCTGATTTCATCGGATTTTAACACTTCCACCAAAGCCTTTACTCCTTCGTTCCCTTCATTTCCTTCTTTCGCTACCACTACATTCACGTAGGTCTTGGCCGCTTCGGAGTCCGAAGTCTCATAAGCAAGCGCATCCGTCTGGGCATTCAGCCCTGCCTGCAGCGCGTAGTTTCCATTCAGCACTACGAAAGAAGTTTCCTCGATTACCCTTGCTACCTGTGCCGCTTCCAGCTCGATAATCTCCACATTGTGGGGATTTTCCGCGATATCGTTCTTAGTGGCTTCCATTCCCGCCCCATCTTTTAAGGTGATGATGCCATTATCCTGCAAAAGCAGCAAAGCCCTGGCCTCATTAGTGGTATCGTTGGGAACCGCTATCGTCGCCCCATCGGAAATATTCGCCAAATCGGATTCCTTACCCCCATAAATTCCAAGGGGCTCGTAATGGATTTCCCCTACGCTGACAAGATGCGTTCCTTTTTCTTCATTGAAGCTGTTCAGATAAGGGGTGTGCTGGAAATAATTGCAGTCGAAATCGCCCGCTTCCACCACCTCATTGGGCTGTATATAATCGTTAAATACGGTAACCTGGAGCTCCCAGCCCTTTTCGGCCAGAAGCGGCTTCGCCGCCTCCAATATTTCAGAATGAGGAACTTCCGTAGCCGCAACCGTAATCGTGCCGCCGTCCTTGGAGCCGCATCCTGCCAGTGCCCCTACGGCAAATACTGCCGCGATGAACAATAATCCTGCTTTCTTTTTCATAACCTTTTCCTCCTCTTTGCCGAACTGCCCTGTTTGGGTGCATTCCGCCATGTTTTAATATGTATTTGATTTTTTTATTAATTTCTACCCGGTAATCCTCTTGTCCATTTTCTTTGAAATCCTGGTGCCTATCCATTGAAGTATCTGCACCAGTATAATCAGCAATGCCACAGTTACCGCCATGATATCTACCTGATACCGGTGATAGCCGTAACGTATGGCCACATCTCCCAGGCCGCCGCCGCCAACGGCCCCCGCCATGGCCGAATACCCAAGGATGGTGCCAAGGGCGATGGTCGCTCCCACAATCAACGAAGTCCTTGCCTCCATCAAAAGCACTTTCCAGACAATAGTACCAGTTCCTGCCCCCATGCTCTGGGCCGCTTCAACCACGCCCCGGTCCACTTCCAGCAGGGAAGATTCCACCAGCCTGGCAATAAAAGGCGCCGCTGCCATGGTAAGGGGAACAATCGTCGCCGTAGCCCCATAGCTTTTCCCAACCACGAATCTGGTAAAAGGGATGAGCAGCATCAGCAAAATAAGGAACGGAATCGAACGCACCACATTTACCACCACATCTAATATTTTATAAACAACAGCATTGGGCTTTAATCCATCCTTTGCCGTAATAACCAGAAGAATCCCCATCGGCAGCCCGATAACATAAGCCAGTATCGTGGATACCAATGTCATATATAAAGTTATGCCCGTCTCTTTTGCCAGCATCAGAATCATTGCGCTATCCCACATAATTATCCAGCTCCTCCACTTCCAGTCTCCTATCCTTCAAATAGGTAATCATTTTACCGGCTGTAATCTTATCCTCCGGAAGCTGCAAAACCATCTGCCCATGGGCTACCCCGCCGATATCCTTTGTATCCGCCAGCAGGATGTTCACCGGCGTCTTGCATTCCAGCACCATATTGGCGATAACCGGCTCGAAGGAGGAATTCTCCTTGAACACGATACGGATACAATGCTTTCCTTTCATTTCCTCATAGTTTCCGCCGTTCTGGAAAACCAGCCTCTTGGCAGCGGCTGAACGGGGCCTTGCAAATACCTCTTCCACCGTTCCCGTCTCCGCCAGGCTGCCCCCATCGATAATCGCCACATGGGTGCATATTTCCTGCACCACCGCCATTTCATGGGTGATAATAACGATTGTAATGCCGTATCTTACATTAATATCCTTTAAAAGCGCCAGTATGGATTTGGTTGTTGTAGGATCCAGCGCGCTTGTTGCCTCATCGCAAAGAAGAATCTTTGGGTTCGTGGCAAGAGCCCTGGCAATGGCCACCCTCTGTTTCTGTCCGCCGGAAAGCTGGGCCGGATATGCGCCCGCTTTTTCGGAAAGCCCTACGATTTCCAACAGTTCTTTCGCCTTTTCTCTGGCTTCCTTTTTCTTCTTCCCCACTATCTCCAAAGGGAAACAGATATTATCCAGTACAGTCCTTTGCATCAGCAGATTAAAATGCTGGAAAATCATAGCGATTTGCGTGCGCATGAGCCGCAGCTCTTTGTCCGGCAAAGAAGAAAGATCCTTCCCTTCCACGATTACCGTTCCTTCCGTAGGTTTTTCCAGAAAGTTCAGGCAACGCACAAGAGTGCTTTTCCCCGCACCGCTCATTCCGATAATTCCGTAGATTTCGCCCCTGTGAATCTCAAGGTTAATCCCCTTCAGGGCCTCCACCGTATTCTCTTTTCCAACAAATGTCTTGCTGACATCTTTGACCTGTATCATCGTTTCCATAACTGCCCCGCTCTTTCTATGCTTAGAAACTGTTCGTTAATACAGTCCGTATCATACCACAGACTGACAATTTCTGCAAGTTTATGTTCGGGATTTCCGCCTATTATTCCGCAAACATCGGGGTAGAAAGATATCTGTCTCCTGAATCCGGCAATAAGGCCACGATAGTCTTCCCTTTGTTTTCTTCCCTCTTTGCCAGTTCCACAGCCGCCCACAGCGCTGCGCCCGAGGAAATTCCCACCAGTATCCCTTCCTTCACCGCGGCCTTTTTCCCTGCCGCGAATGCATCTTCATTTTTTACGCGGATAACTTCGTCATATACATTCGTGTTCAGAACCTTAGGCACAAAGCCGGCCCCGATTCCCTGTATTTTGTGGGAACCTGGATTCCCCCCTGAAAGCACCGGGGATGAGTCAGGCTCTACGGCCGCTATTTTTACCTTGGGGTTCTTTGATTTCAAAAACGTTCCTACCCCGGTAATCGTTCCGCCGGTACCCACTCCCGCTACAAAGATATCCACTTTCCCATTGGTATCTTCCCATATTTCCGGACCCGTAGTCGCCGCATGTACCGCAGGGTTGGCCGGATTGTCGAACTGGCCTAAGATGACCGCCCCCGGAATGCTCTCTTTCAGTTCTTCCGCTTTCTCAATGGCTCCTTTCATCCCTTTCGCCCCTTCGGTGAGGACAAGCTCCGCCCCATAAGCTTTCAGCAGATTCCTACGCTCCACGCTCATCGTATCAGGCAGAGTGAGGATTGTCCGGTAGCCCCTGGCCGCTGCCACAGCCGCCAGGCCGATGCCCGTATTTCCCGATGTGGGTTCTATAATGGTTGCCCCCTTCTTCAAAAGCCCTTTTTTCTCCCCGTCTTCAATCATGGCCAAAGCCACCCTGTCCTTGACGCTTCCTGCCGGGTTAAGATATTCCAATTTCGCCAGAATCACCGCCCCGTCTATGCCTTCCGCCTCAGAGAAATTCCTTACCTCCAGCAAAGGAGTCTTCCCTATTAATTCCGTTGCGCTTTTTTTTACCTTAGACATTTTATCATCCTCCTCTTGGGTCGAATGCAACAGCCCTTTTTATTTCCCAGTATCTTACTAGGAATATTATGAAATAGATGATATCATTTATTGGAAAAAGTGTCAACTTATTTTTTACAGTGATGCCCGGAAAAAAGGCTGCCATTTCACTTGCGAATCGGTTCATAGATATGGGAAAACCGCCACGAATGGCGGTTTAAAAAGTATTGGCATGGATATCTATGACTTCTGCCCCATCCAGTTCCCGATTCTATCCCTGCCGCAAAAGGCTGGCGGCGTCTTTATCGGCAATTACCGTAAAATTAGGGTGCAGACGCAGCAGGGAGCTGGGCACTTCTTCACATACGGGGCCTTCCAATACCTTTTTTAATATTTCGGCCTTTTCCAAGCCGCTGACAATCATGACGATGTTCTTGCAGCCCATAACCGTAGCCGGTCCAAATGTGACGTAATAATCGGCCATTTTATCCGTTCCGCCGCTTAAAAATGCCAGCCGTTTTTCTATTCGTTCATTCAGATAGTTGCTCACTGCACGG
This sequence comes from Lachnospiraceae bacterium, assembly GCA_021769135.1. Classification (GTDB taxonomy): domain Bacteria; phylum Bacillota; class Clostridia; order Lachnospirales; family Lachnospiraceae; genus Kineothrix. The sequence continues at coordinate 29,735 of JAETTM010000042.1, forward strand.
CACCCTTCCCCAAAGCCGTTCAGCGTTCCCGACAGGTTTCCGCAAAAATGCCCGTCTAGCCCTAAACCAAGCATAATCATATCTATCCCGCCATCTTCTTTCAGCTTTTTATCATAGTCCGCATAATTCTTCTCGCCAAAGATTTCGATTTGGGCCTCATCAATCATGCATGGATGAAAGAACAAACGGTTCAGCGTATCCATTGTCAGGCTCGGTCCGCCCTTTACCGGGATTTCATCGAAATTATAGTAATGAACATTTTCAAATCTGTTATTCTTCAAAAAATCCCTGATAATTTCATACATTCCAGCAGGGGTCTTCCCTCCCGTGACCGCCAGGTTCACCCGTTTGTTTTTCCCTTTCACAATCCATCCCATCAGTTCCATGGCGGCAACACGGCTCATATTTTCATAATCTTCCGTAATGATTAAGTTCATTTTTTACTCCATTTCTGCGCGGCTTAAATCAGTCCAAATCAATCCCATTGGTTTCGATACATTTTTTATACCAGTAAAAACTGTCTTTCCTTAAGCGGTCAAAGGTACCATTTCCTTGATCGTCCGCATCTACGTAAATAACGCCGTAGCGTTTGCTCATTTCGATAGAGCCGCAGCTTACCAGGTCAATAATCCCCCACATTGTATAGCCGAACAGGTCTACGCCGTCCTCAATGGCATCTTTCATAGCCTTAATATGGTCGCGCAGATAGCCGATGCGGTAATCGTCATGGACTTTGCCATCCACTACCGTATCCACTGCCCCAAGTCCGTTTTCCGCGATAAACAGCGGCTTATGATAGCGGTCATACAGTTGGTTCAGCGTAATCCGCAGGCCCGTGGCATCGCTCTGCCATCCCCATTCGCTGCTGGGCAGATACGGGTTTTTGTTTCCGATGACAAGGTTGCCGTCCGTTTTTTCCCAATCCTCGCTGGCTGTTGACACTTGCGTGAAATAATAAGAAAAGGATACAAAATCTACCGGATTTTCCATTAAAACTTTACGGTCTTCTTCCGTAATTTCCAAGTGGATATTCTTTTTCTCAAAATACCTGTCCATATATTCCGGGTAAAAGCCCCTGGCCATCACATCCGTATAATACCAGTTCGTGTATTGCTCATCATGCAAAAGCGTCAGCTGGTCCGCCGGGTTGCAGGTCGCTCCATAGTGGCAGAAACGGGCAATCATGCACCCTATCTGGCTGCCCGGCATCATTTCATGAGCCAGCTTCACCGTAAGGGCATTGGCCACAAACTGATGGTGCAATGCCTGATGTACGGACTGGTCATAGTTTTCTTCCCTTTCCTTAATCAGGGCCACTCCATTATACGGGTTAAACCTCCCTGCATTCATCTCATTGAAAGGAAGCCAGTAATCCACATCATCCTTAAAGTTTTCGAACAATGTTTTGGCATATTTCAAATAAAAATCAATCAACTTGCGGTTTTTCCATCCCCCATAGGCTTCCACCAGATGAACCGGAACTGCATAATGAAGCATTGTCACAAAAATCTTAATCCCATATTTGTGGCACTCTTCAAAAATATTCCTGTAGAATTGGATGCCTTCTTCATTAGGCATCTCATCGTCTCCGTTGGGGTAAATGCGCGCCCAGCTGATGGACATACGGTATATCTTCATGCCCATTTCGGCGAACAAAGCGATGTCCTCCTTATATCGGTGATAGTGGTCGCTTCCAAAACGGAAAGGATAAATGGATGTTTCCTGGCTTGCCAATGCATCCCCAAATTTCTGATTGGTCATCTGTTTATATTCCCAGCTGTTTTTCTGCGCCCTCGTCAGATTTGCAAACTGGGGGCGGCAGTCCTGGGTATCCAGCCCTTTCCCGCCTTCATTCCATCCGCCTTCTACCTGGGAGGCCGCCGTTGCGCCTCCCCACAAAAAATCCTTTGGAAAACCTTGCTTCATAGTAACCTCCTTATCTGCTCGTAACAGTTCAGCCTTTCGGCTGAACTGTTACATCTGCTCTTCTTCTATGGCCTATACATCTTGCATCTTATATGTCCTTTTCCCGTGTCTTTCTATCTATAGGAAACGTTATCAATTTTTCTTTTTAACGTTCCCAATCCTATATCACATTTTTCTTTTCCGCTTCTATCGCTCTTTCATCTTTCCCAATATTCTCATCGAATCCCAGTATATAAGTCAGCACTGCCGTCAATACGAAAGAAATCGCCAGGCCAATCAGCATCACCGGTATGGAGCCTGTATAAACCGGCAGGGAGATGATGGACGGCATGGCAAAGCTAATTGCCTTTGCCCCCATTATAGCTACGAAGGCGCCGGATACCCCTCCGCCGATGCACAGGGCAATCAACGGCCTCTTAAAGCGGAAAGCAACCCCATACAACGCGGGCTCCGTTACCCCGATAAATGCAGATATGAAAGAAGAAAATACCGCCGTCTTATTATTTTCCTTCTTCGCCCTCAAGAAAGCGCCGAAGCACATCCCTGCCGCTGCCATGGTTGCCACGCAATGCACCGGCCCAAGCATATCATAGCCTAAAGTTTCAATATTATTAATCATAACAGGAGACAGCATCATATGTGTTCCTGTGAAAACCACAAGCGGACGGGTCGCGCCATCAATCAGGCCGCCCAGCCAAGGCGCTGTTGTAAACAGCCATTTGAAAAATTCGCCCACATAAATGCCCGCATTGTATCCAATCGGCCCGATAACTACCAGGTTTAACGGAGCCATTACAAGCAATGTGCCTATAGGAACTACAACCACCCGCAGAAAGCTTGGCGTATGCTTGCTTAACCACTTATGTAAATAACTCATAATCCAAACCGAAATAATAATCGGCAGTACGCTGGAAGAATATTTTACCAGATAAAAGTTCAGCCCAAACAGGGATGACTGGGTGCCGGCCCCTTCCAGTACGCTGGGGTACATATAAATACCGGCCAGAATCAACGCCATCACTTCATTTGTCTTAAATTTTTTGGTGCTGGTAAATGCCAGAATAAAGGGCAGGAAATAAAATACGGAATCGGCTGCGGCATTCAATATCAGATACAGCCCTGTATCGGTGGCTATCCATCCATAATTTGCCAGCAGGGTCAGCAGCCCCTTTAACACACCGGCACCGGCAAAGGCGGTAACAACCGGCGCAAAAACGCCGCTGATAACCTCGAACAAAACGCCGATGCTGAACTTCCCCTTTTTCCCGGTATCCAGGTTTTCGTCAATTGCCGCTTCCTTTTCAATTCCCGCCATTTTACAAATTTCCTCATATACATCAGGAACCGTTTCCCCTATGATTACCTGAAACTGCCCATTCTGTATCATTGTTCCCAATACGCCGGGAATCGCTTCTACTTCCGACTGCTTCGCCAGGCTCTGGTCCTTTAAGTTGAAACGCAGACGCGTCATGCAATGTACTAAAAATTCAATGTTGTCTTTTCCTCCCACCTTTTCGAGAATAGCGGAAGCTTTCTTTTTGTTGTCAGCCATTTTGATTATCCTTCCTTTCTGTTTTTGATATATTTATTTACAGTATACTGCGCGCCATATACTGTCTCTTCCTCGTTATATTGCCGGAACTGAACCAATGTCATTTAGTTAACGCCTTAGCCAGCTATCGTTTAATTGATTTCCTTTGCATATAACTGATTAACATGTATCATCAAATATAAAAGTTCCTCGTGGGGGCACCGCTCCCCGAATTCCTGCTCCATATAATCGTCAATCTTTGCCACACACTTCCTGATTTCCGGGTTCTTTTCCTTCATACTCTGGTAAAGCTCCTCATTGCTGTCATAGAACTCCTCATTTCTTTCCTTGCGCTGGACAAAATACTTCACATGGTTCTTAAAACGGAAGTAATGAAAACTGTTTTTGTCCACCGCAAGGCCGAAATAATCCTCCACTAACCCTGTTACTTCCCGGATAATCCTTGTTGTGCGGTCAGGGTTCTTTTCAGGCACCTTTTTTTCCCCTTCCAGCGCATTGAGAAAATGCATGGTAATGCTGGTCACCTCCCCCCGGCCAAGGTGTACTTTCATCTTTTCATTTATTTTACGGACAAACCATTTGGATATCTCTGTCAGCTCCGGATACTCATATTCCATCTCATAGGAATACGGAAGCGTCACATTCATCCCTTTGCGTTCCCTCTCAATCGAAAAGTTAATATGGTCGGCCAAGACAAAAACAAGATTGGGATTCATCCTCCCTTTTATCCTTGTTTTGGCAATATCTAAAAGCTTTGTAACCAGAAGAAATATTTTATCCGGGATTTCTGTCAGCAGCCCGTAATATCTCCTGTCGATATCATAATAGGTTCTGTCTATTTTTGATAAATCTTTCAGCTCATAAGGTATTTCCCCAAATCCGACTCCCCGGCCGAAAATAACCACTTCCCGGTTATTGCCATCCAGGCCTATCGCCACATTATTGTTTATCTTCTTTATTACCTTCATGAAATCCTTCTCCTGATTCCTTTCCACCCCTCACTGGCCATCCGATGCCGTATCCCCGCTCTTCCCCAGGGGCTACTTCGCTGGTTCTATCCGCTAGATTCTACCCTTCCAGGACAGCGTCTCCCGCATTTACCTTTTCCCCATATACTTTCAAGTCAATTTCTTTCTCATCCCCGCCGGTAAAAATCACCATAGTGGTCATATCAATCCCCTTTTTTTCCAGCAGTTCCCTGTCAAAGCGGATGACCGGCTCCCCTGCTCTGACCTTTTTGCCCTGCTTTGCCAGTACGGTAAAGCCTTCCCCCTTCAATTCAACCGTATCCAGGCCGATATGTACTAACAGCTCCACACCGGCTTTCGTCTTCATACCGAAAGCATGCTTTGTCGCCGGAATCATAACGATTTCCCCATCCACCGGCGCTACTGCCGTATCGTTCTCCGGTATCACTGCAAACCCGTCTCCCATCATCTTAGAGGAAAATACTTTATCCGCCACTTCCTCCAAACGGATGCACTTCCCTGTCACCGGAGCCGCCACCGCACCGCTTTCCTTCCTCAAAAAGCCAAACATAATCCCTTTCCTCCTTCGGTTTGAAATATTCGTTCATACGTTTATATGCTATTGTTTCTAAGATATAAATGCATAAAAAAACTCTCCGAACACATACCCTGATACAAAGGTAATGCCTCGAAGAGTTACAATCCTTATCTGTTATAAATGCTTTATGTATTAACTGTTTTATTTATATCATAGATGTCATTTAATGTCAAGTACTTTTTATCATTATTTCATATTGATTGACAACAATTTAACCCGAAGCGGCGCGGCAAGCCGTATGTTCTGCGGGCAGCCTTCCGCCGATACAGCGTTTGGTTTTACAGTGCTGTGAAAAACGGCAACTTTACTCATGAAATAGTTCATCCGGTTTTCACTGTTCCCCTTTATGAAGCCTCGCATAAATTTTATCACAATCATAATCCGGGGCTTCCTTTCCCGCAGCGAGACAGATTCTCTCTACCAGTTCTAAACTTTCTTCCACCTCATCCGCAATCTCCTCCATCGTTTTCCCTTTACCCAACTTTTTGCAGATGATATGAATCAGCTGCTTTTCAGCGCCTTGGGCTAGGCCTCGCTCTAAACCTTCTTCCAAGCCTCGCTCTAAGCCCCGGCTATGGCCCTCTTCATAGGCCTCTTCCCGCATATACGCCTTCTCTTCCCATAACTGCATATACTTCACCCCTGTCTTTTCCGATATTTTTACTTTCTTCACCGTCTCATGGATTCGCTTTATCTTCCCGCTCTCCGTCCTTGCCGCCGCTTCGTCCGTTGTATTCGTGATGTACCCCATAAAATCCAGGAATTCCTGGGAAAACCCCTCCCGGTTCCTGCCTTTGGTATTGATGAAGACCCTCGATGCCCCGTCATCCAGCTTCAAATCCGGGCATTCCCTGCATCTGCCTTCAAACGTATACCGGTACATCTTACACCCGAAGATATCGAAGGGCGCTACCAGTATCATGCAGCTGTCATTCAGCAGGTTGAAGTCCTTGCTCCCCGGCTCCAGCAGGGACACATCCAGCTGCGCCTGGTAATACCTGCTCCTCCG
>JAETTM010000043.1 GCA_021769135.1 Lachnospiraceae bacterium
GGCAAACAGGTTCGCCTGACGGATTAAACCTCACGAATATGTGCACGGCGGTTGGGTTTGGCAGGAGAGGGAAGGGTTGAATGGAAACAGGACATGAATAAAGTAGTAAGTTTTATAAAGAGCCTTACTTGGAAGCAGATTGTTTTATCCGTTATTGTCTTTGTCTGCCTGGTTTTATGGGCCGGATTGACGGTTTTTGCCACAGTGAAGAAAAACGGGCTTTTGGACCAGACGGCGGCAAAACGCTGGTCGGAGGAAAACAATGCTGCGCAGATAAGCTGCTTTTTTACGGAAAGCACGGAAATTGATAAAAACAGAATAAGAACGTTTGAAAATGACTTGGATAAAGTGCTCCTGGAGGCTTCCATTACGGCGCCCAATGAAAATGCCAGGCTATGGGCGGATGCCTACAGCGCATCGGGGAAAATTACGCTGTCTTCGGGTAAGACTTCGCTGGCGGATGCGACGGCTGTGGGGATTGGGGGGGATTTTTTCCTCTTTCATCCGGTGCAGCTGCTGTACGGCTCCTATTTTTCGGGCAGCGATTTGATGCATGATAAAGTGATTGTGGACGAAGAGGCGGCATGGCAGCTTTTTGGCTCCAACGATGTGGTGGGGATGGAGGTTAGAATCGGCGGAATCCCCCATTATATTGCCGGGGTCATTAAACGGGAAGAGGGGCGCTTCGCGGAAGCGGCCGGGCTAAACAAAACCGTAGTTTATGTCTCCTGTGAAACGTTGGAAGAGTTTGGGGTGACCGAAGGAATTGACAGTTATGAAATCGTAATGCCGAATCCGGTTAAAAATTTTGCATATAACAGCGTGAAAGAAAAATTCGGCATGGATGAGAGCCGCATGTGGGTGGTGGAAAATTCTGCCCGCTTCGGGTTAAAAGGGCTCTTTACCGTGATTTCAGAATTCGGACTCCGCTCTATGAATAACAGGGCTATCCGGTATCCTTACTGGGAAAACGTGGCGCGGGGCTGGGAAGACGTATTGGCAGCGGTGTTGATTTTGCAGATTTTATGCTTGCTCATCCCGTCGGTTATTCTTGTGGCAGCGGTGATGGCGGCATGGAGGCGGAAGCAGTGGACATGGAAAGATGTGGGCCATTTCCTTGTGGATTGCAAGGACAGGATGGCGGAGAAGGCCCGGGGAGAAAAAAATAAGTGGAAACATTTTTAGGGAGGAGTTATGAAGAAAAAGTATTTCACGAAAAAGTATTTCACGAAAGGGTATTTCTATTTGCTGATAGGATGCATGGCGCTGTTATTTGCCGGATGCGGCGGCAATGGGGGAGGAGGAGGCACCGCAGCGGCAAATTCCAAAGACTATGTATACAAAGCGGAGGAAATGGAAATCGAGGGGATAAATGAGAATACAAGCCTGCGGGATTTTTGTATTAAAAATGGGAAAATGTATTGCTCCATCCAGGAGTGGAAGGAGGAAAGCAGCCTGATAACGGTGATGAGCAGCGGGTTGGATGGTTCGGACGTCCAAACCTTTCAGATGGAGCTGGAACCGAATTGCTATTTTTCCTATTTTACGCCGGATGGCCAGGGAAATTATTATCTGATTTATGAAGAGTATATCGAAGAGGGGATTGATACCGAAAATTATACATTCCGGGATGATTATTATCTGACGAAACTGGACAGCGGGGGAAAAGAAGTATGGCGGCAGCCTTTAAGCGGGGATGGCCAAAATGGATATTGGGTAAACTGGATGCGGGTGTTGGCGGATGGCAGAATCGCCGTATCCAGCCAGGAAGAGATTGCGTTCTATGACCAGGACGGGAATGTGACCGGGAAGACAAAGCTGGACGAAGGGATGGACGGCGGAATCTACTTCTTAAGGGATGGGAGCGCCATTGTAAATTATTATGAGGAAAAATCGGGGAAATCCATATTGCGGAAGCTGGATATCAATACGGGGAAAGCGGCAGGGGATTATGAAATTCCGGGAGGAATGAACAGCTACAGCCTGTATGCGGGGGCGGACTGCGATTTTATGCTTGTGGGAAACGGAGGGGTTTATTCCTACAATCTGGGGGATGGGGAAGTAAAGAAATTGATGGATTTTATCGATTCGGATATCAATTCTTCTTATCTTTATAATTTAAATGCCATCAGTACAAAGGAATTCTACGGAATGATAAACGACGATACCACAGGGAAAGAATCGCTGATGAAATTTACCAAGGTGGACCCTAAGGACGTGAAGGATAAGACGGTGCTTACCCTCGCGTGCAATTATGTGGACTGGAACGTGAGGAAGTATGTGGTGGAGTTTAATAAAACCAATCCGGATTACAGGATACGGATTGTGGATTATTCCCAATATAACACGGATGAGGATTATACCATAGGCGTGACAAGACTGAATACCGATATTGTTTCGGGGAAAATGCCGGATATCCTCCTTCTAAACAATGAGCTGCCGGTAGAAAGCTATAAAGCGAAAGGGTTGTTTGAAGATTTATACCCTTACATGGATAAGGATGAGGATATCCATCGGGAAGATTATTTTCCCAATGTGCTGAAATCTTATGAAAGTGACGGGAAGCTGTACAGCCTGTTTCCGGGATTTGTCGTTTATACGGTGGCGGGAAAAACAGCGGATGTAGGAACCGAGAGGGGATGGACGCTGGCTGATTTGAATGCACTCATGGCCACCAAACCGGAAGGAACGGAGGTGTTCCCGGAATCCACGAGGGAAAACATGCTCTATTACAGCATGGAGATGTCGGGAAGCCAGTTTATTGACTGGGAGAACGGGAAGTGCGATTTTAATTCGGAAGGGTTTATTTCCCTTCTGGAATTTGTAAAAAGTTTTCCGGAATCTTTGCCGGACGACTACTATGATAACCCCTTAAGGGGAAGCTATGACAGCTGGTTCCGGGAAGGGAATGTGCTGCTGTGCAGGATGGTTTTAGACGGGTTTTATAGTTATAATTATACGAAAAAAGGAACCTTCGGGGAAGATATTACGCTGATAGGTTTTCCCAATAAAGAGGGGATTGGATCTGTCCTTTCCGTGGAAATGGAATTGGCAATGTCCTCCAAATCGAAAAATAAGGAAGGCGCATGGCAGTTCCTCCGCTATTTTTTGATGGACGAATATCAGGAAAATCTGAATTACGGATGGCCCATCAGCATGAAACATGTGGAAGCCCTGGGGAAGAAGGCGATGCAAAGGCCATTCTATGAGGATGAAAACGGCAATAAGGTGGAATATGACGATTATTTCTATATCAATGATATGGAAATTCCGATTTCCCCTATGAGCCAGGAGGAAATAGACGAAGTGGTCGGTTTCCTTCAGTCGGTAGAAGAGCATTTCAGCAATAACCAGGAACTGATTAATATCATTACGGAAGAGGCTGCGCCTTATTTTGCAGGGCAGAAAAATGTAAACGAGGTGGCCGACATTATCCAGAACAGGGTACAGATTTATGTCAATGAGAACAGATAAAGGGGAAATGGATGCCCGTTTTGGGCGGACGGGGATGCTGCTTGGGAAGACGGCGATGGAACGGCTGCAGGAGGCTCATGTGGCGGTATTCGGCATAGGTGGCGTAGGCGGCTATGTGGCGGAGGCCCTGGCCAGAAGCGGCATCGGCGCCATTGATTTGATTGACAGCGACAAAATATCGGAAAGCAACTGCAACCGGCAGATTATCGCCCTTTCCAGCACTATCGGGCGGTATAAAACAGAGGTGATGAAGGAACGGATTATGGAAATTAATCCAAAGGCAAAGGTCAATGAGTTCCAATGCTTTTTCCTGCCGGAAAATAAAGAACAGTTCGATTTTGGCAGCTATTCCTATATCGCGGACGCGGTGGATACGGTGGCGGCAAAAATCGAGCTGGCTTTACAGGCCAAAGCCTGGGGAGTACCGATTATTTCCAGTATGGGAACCGGGAATAAGCTGAATCCTGCGGGTTTTAAGGTGGCGGACATTTTTGAGACCAGCGTCTGCCCCCTGGCCAGGGTGATGCGCAGGGAACTGAAAAAAAGAGGGGTGGACAGTTTAAAAGTGGTATATTCGGCGGAAGAACCCGCCAGCCTGCAATATACGGAAGAAATACCGGAAGGCTCTTCACGGCGCGCTATCCCCGGGAGCACGGCATTTGTGCCGCCGGTGGCGGGGCTTATGATGGCGGGTGAAATTGTCAAGGATATTGCAGGGATTGCCTGAAATTTTGTAAAAAATGACGAAAAAATTGGAAATTGAAAATTGTGCTGTACAAATCCTTTTTTTAAGAGTATAATAATCAATGTCATTGAGAACGAGAGGGAGAGGTTAGCCGGATGAGAAGTATTATGATTAGGCTGGAGACCATAGAAGACGTGAAAGCTTTTGTCAGCATCATGGCACAGTTTAAAGGATATTTCGATTTGGCTTCCGGCAGATATGTGGTAGACGCGAAGTCGGTAATGGGCATTTTTAGTATGGATTTATCGAGGACGCTGGAATTACGGATTTTGGAAACCAATGAGCAGTTGGAAGAAATCATTGCCGCCATAGAGCCTTTCATTGTAAAAGAATGATATTGTGCAGATATAGTATATCGGTAGTACATCAGCTTCCCAAGCTGAGGGGGTGGGTTCGACTCCCATTATCTGCTCTGAAAAGCCTTTATTTTAAAGGCTTTTTTACGTGCAAAAGCAGCTGCGAAGCAGCGGAAAGCACCGAAGGCGCGGTTGGCGAATGGGCGTGGGCTGAACTGGTAGGCTGAACTGTTATTTTCCCTTTACAATCGTCATTAAATGTGGTATCTTCTTATCGTATTGTATCTCTAAAAAGAGAATGATAACAGGAGGAAGAAAAAATGAATAACAAAAAAACCTTATCTATGGTCCTGACCGGCCTTTTTATGGCGATTATCGCGGTCATGACCTTCATTCCCAATGTAGGTTATATTAACCTCATTGTCATCAAAGCGACATTGCTCCATGTGCCGGTAATTGTAGGATCCATCGTTCTTGGACCGAAAAAGGGTGCGGTGCTGGGGGCGACATTCGGCATTACCAGCCTGATTAAAAATACTTTGGAGCCAAGCCTTTTGTCCTTTGCGTTTTCGCCTTTTTACCAGTTGGGCGACATCGGCGGGAACGGCTGGAGCGTAGTGATTGCGTTAGTGCCCAGGATATTGGTGGGGGTAGTGCCTTATTTTGTATTTGTGGGTTTGGAAAAGCTGTTGAAGAATGTGAAAGCGAAGAGGGCCATAGCCCTGCCGGTGGCATGCGCATCCGGCGCTTTAATCAATACTCTGTTAGTAATGCATCTTATCTTTTTCTGCTTCCGGGAGGAATTTGCGGCGGCAAGGAATGTGGCGGCGGATGCGGTTTACAGCATGATTCTTGGTATTATTGCGGCCAACGGGATTCCGGAAGCAATCGTAGCGGTAGTAATCGGCGGAGCGGTAAGCCTTGCCCTGCTTAGGGTCGCCCCACAGGCTGCGAGGATGCCGGAAAGAAAAGCATTAGGGCAGGCGAAGTAAAGGAAGGAACGGCTTATGCTGCGTGGGAAAAACATTGTGCTGGCGGTGACGGGAAGCATTGCGGCTTACAAAATAGCATATTTGGCCAGCATGTTGAAAAAAATGGAGGCGGATGTTACGGTTCTGATGACGGAGAATGCGGTGAATTTTATCAATCCCATTACTTTCGAAACGCTGACCGGCAACAAATGCTTAATCGATACGTTCGACCGGAACTTCGAATACAGTGTGGAACATGTGTCGCTGGCAAAGCGCACGGATGTGGTGTTGGTGGCGCCGGCCACGGCCAATGTGATTGGAAAGCTGGCCAATGGCATTGCCGATGATATGCTTACCACTACGGTGATGGCCTGCGAGTGCAAAAAGATAATAGCCCCGGCCATGAACACCCATATGTACCATAACCCGGTGGTGCAGGACAACATAAAGAAGCTGCAGCATTACGGCATGGAAGTGATAATGCCGGATACAGGATATCTGGCGTGCGGCGATGTGGGGGAAGGGAAGATGCCTTCCGAACAGACATTGCTGGAATACATTTTGAAAGAAATCCGCTGCAAGAAAGATTTGCTGGGGAAGAAAGTCCTGGTGACGGCGGGGCCGACCCAGGAAAAAATCGATCCGGTCCGTTATATTACGAACCATTCCACCGGGAAAATGGGCTATGCCATTGCCAGGCATTGCATGCAGCGGGGGGCGGAAGTCACTTTGATTACAGGGAAGACCCAGCTGGAACCGCCCCTTTTCGTCCATACGGTGGAGGTGGAATCCGCAGGGGATATGTTCCGGGCGGTGCGGGAATGTTACGAGGAGCAGGATATCATTATCAAGTCCGCTGCGGTAGCCGATTACCGCCCGGTCAATGTATCGGAAGAAAAAGTGAAAAAGAAGGATGGGGAACTGTCCATCCCATTGGAAAGGACGGAGGATATCCTTCAGTTCCTTGGGGAAAACCGCAGGCCAGGGCAGTTGCTATGCGGGTTTTCCATGGAGACGGAGAACATGGTGGAGAATTCCAGGGCAAAGCTGGAGAAAAAGCATGTGGATATGATAGCCGCCAATAATCTGAAACAGGAAGGGGCTGGCTTTGGAACCGATACAAACATTGTTACATTGATTACAAAGGACGGTTGTGAAGAACTCCCTGTTATGAGTAAGGAAGATGTGGCGGAACATCTTGTGGATGCATTGCTGAAATTGTGACAGTATCTGCACTTTTGCCGGATTAAATTGGCACCTGAAATTACTTCGCCGAGGATGAAAGAAGGCTGTATGAATAAGATATGGAAAAAGCCATGGGGGAAGAAATGGCATAGCAAAATGACGGCGACACGGACAATAGCGTTGGGCTTTCTAATCATTATACTGATAGGCACTTTTTTGCTGATGCTTCCGGCTTCGTCGGCGGACGGGAGGGCAAAGGACTTTTTGTCGGCGCTCTTTACGGCAACAAGCGCTACCTGCGTAACCGGCTTAGTAGTGGTGGATACTTATGCCGGCTGGTCGGTATTTGGGAAAGCGGTCCTCCTTGTGCTGATTCAGGTAGGCGGCCTGGGGTTTATGACCGTAGGCGTATTCGTAGCGGTGCTGATGAAGCGGAACATCGGGCTGAAGGAGAGGGGAATCCTGCAGGAAAGCATGAATACGCTTCAGATAGGCGGGATTGTCCGGCTGGTGAAAAAGATAACCATAGGAACTTTCCTTATAGAGGGAATCGGCGCGGTGCTTTTGTCCATTCGTTTTGTTCCCAGGCTGGGATGGCTGGAGGGAATTTGCAATGGGATTTTCCATTCCATATCGGCCTTCTGCAATGCGGGCTTTGATTTGATGGGGAAAGAAGAAGAGTATTCCTCTTTGGTGGCGTTTTCAGGCGATTATCTGGTGAATATAACGGTTATGCTGTTGATTGTCATAGGGGGAATCGGTTTCCTGGTATGGGATGACTTGCAGAAAAAGAAGTTCCGTTTCAAGGAATACCGGCTTCATACGAAGCTTGTGCTTACCGTGACGGCATCTTTGATTTTGGGCGGGGCCCTGCTTATTTATTTATTGGAAAAGGACGGGCTGATGGCGGATATGGGAGCGGGGGAAAGTATCCTGGCCTCCCTGTTCGCATCGGTGACGGCAAGGACGGCAGGGTTTAATACGATAGATATAGGGAAAATGAGCGCCGGCAGCAAGCTGGTAACGATTGTCCTGATGTTTATCGGCGGCAGCCCAGGTTCTACGGCAGGCGGCGTTAAGACGACTACCTTTGCGGTGATGCTTATTTTTGTCTGGGCAAATCTGCGTAACAGCCATGGCAGCAATGTGTTCGGCAGGCGTCTGGAAGAAGAGGAAATCAGGAAGGCCAGCATAGTAGTGACTATTAATCTACTGTTGGCCGTAGGGGCGGCTATCATCCTGTGCGCCCTTCAGGATTTGCCCACGGAAGATATCCTGCTGGAGGTATTTTCCGCCATAGGAACGGTGGGCATGTCCGCGGGCATTACCAGGGATTTGACATCCCTGTCAAGGGTTGTCATTATTTTGTTGATGTATTGCGGAAGAATCGGGAGCATGACTTTTGCCCTGTCCTTTACGGAACGTAAGAAAGTGGCGCCGGTGCAGCTCCCGGCGGAGAAAATTATTATCGGATAGAATGGGGATTGGTATGAAATCAATTTTAATTATCGGAATGGGAAAATTCGGCCACCACTTATGCAATAACCTGGCAAAGCTGGAAAATGAAATAATGATTGTGGATGAGAAGGAAGAAATGATAGAGGATTTGCTTCCGGTAGTGACCAGCGCCAAAATCGGCGACTGCACCAATGAGGAAGTGCTTCGCAGTCTGGGAATCCGGAATTTCGACATCTGTTTTGTCTGCATAGGGACTAATTTCCAAAGCAGCCTGGAAATCACTAGCCTGATTAAGGAATTGGGGGCGAAATACGTAATTAGCAAGGCCAACAGGGATATCCATGCCAAGTTCCTGCTAAGGAACGGCGCGGACGAAGTGATTTACCCGGACAGGGATATCGCGGAGAAATTGGCGGTAAGGGTGAGCGCGAACCATGTATTCGATTATATTGAGCTGACGGAGGAATACTCCATTTATGAAATTCCCATTATGAGAAGCTGGGCGGGGAAATCCATCGGGGAAGTGGATATTCGGGCCAAATACCATGTAAACGTGCTGGGCATGAAGAAGGATGGAAAGCTGGATTTGCTGCCGGGGGCTAACTATGTCATGCGGGAAGATGAACATATCATGGTATTGGGAAGGAAAGAAGACATCGATGGGATTCTGCGCCGGATTGGATGATAATGGTTTTATGCTATAGAAATTATGTCATAGAACTGTAAACAACGGACAGTACGTTCCGCGGACTGTCCTTATGTTAATTACAAGGAGTTGGCCGTCTGGCCGGCTCTTTTTTGCTATGAGCACGTTTTCACATATTTTTTATACAAATTTAATTGCAATCTTTGCCAGCCCGGAGTAGGATATATCATTATTGTCATAAAATATCCAATAAAAGGCAAAATAAATCGGACCGGTAAAATGTTTCATGGACGGAAGGGGAAATGCGGCTGCCGGCCGGAGGAGGCGGAAAGTAAGGATGTTTAAAATTCTGAAATATTTAAAGAAATCGAAAGCGGCGGTGCTGGCCATTATAGGGCTTTTGATTTTGCAGGCATATTGTGACCTGGCGCTGCCAAAGTATACGGCGGATATCGTGGATGTGGGCATCGGGCAGGGAGGTATGGAAGACTGGGTGCCGGAGCGTATGCGGGAAGGAACGATGGAGAATATGGTTCTTTTTGCGCAGGGAGACGGGGAAAAGCAGCTGATTCGGGATTCCTATGAACCCTTGGAGGACGGTTCTTATCGGCTGGCGGACGTGGATAAGGAGACGAGGGAGCGGCTTAAGGATTGCATGAAAGCGCCGATGGCGATGCATGCGATTCTTTCGGCAGCGGGAGACGAGGGATTAGAGGAATGGAAAGAGGAACTGCAAAAGACAGGGGGAATGAGCGACTCCATGCTGTCGCAGATGGCGGTAAACGGAGTAAGGGCGGAATATGAGGCACTGGGCATGGATATCGCTTCGATACAGACAAAGTATTTGCTGGGAAAGGGAGGCGGGATGCTGGGGCTGTCCGTTCTGATGATGGCGGCTGCCATCCTGGCGGGATTCCTTTCGGCCCGTACTTCGGCGAAAATCGGCAGGAATTTGCGCAGGAGAGTATTCCATAAGGTGGTGTCCTTTTCCGATACGGAAATGGACCGGTTTTCTACGGCTTCCCTGATTACGAGAAGCACTAACGATATCCAGCAGATACAAATGGTGTCGGTAATGCTGCTGCGTATGGTTTTGTATGCCCCTATTGTAGGAATCGGCGGGGTGTTAAAGGTGGTGAATACGAGGACGGGCATGGGGTGGATTATCGTAGTGGCCGTTGTCTTGATTGTATTGCTCGTGCTGACGCTGATGAAGATTGCGCTGCCCAAGTTTAAGATGATGCAGAATCTGGTGGACAGGATGAACCTTGTATCCAGGGAAATTCTCACCGGCATACCGGTAATCCGCGCATTCAGCAGGGAAAAATATGAAGAAGAGCGGTTTGATAAGGCGAGTCGTGATTTGATGCGTACCCAGCTGTTCACAAACCGGGTGATGACCTTTATGATGCCTCTTATGATGATGATTATGAACGGTGTGACGGTGATGATTGTCTACTTTGGGGCAAAGGGCGTGGATGCGGGAAATCTCCAGGTGGGGGATATGCTGGCTTTTATTACGTATACGATGCAGATTGTAATGGCATTCCTGATGATTACCATGATATCCATTATGCTTCCCCGTGCGGGCGTGGCAGCGGAACGTGTTGAAGAAGTGCTGAGCATGGATACGGTAATTCATGATAAAGAGGTGACAAGGGATGGAGAACTGGAACATGTAAAAGGGGTTGTCCGGTTCGAGAACGTCAGCTTCAAATATCCCGGAGCGGATGAAAATGCCCTGGAAGGGATTGATTTTACCGCAAACCCTGGGGAAACCACTGCGATTATCGGCAGCACGGGCTGTGGGAAATCCACATTAATCCGTCTGATTCCCCGCTTTTATGATGTGACGGAAGGCAGGATTACCATTGACGGCATCGATATCCGGGATTTATCCCAGCATAAGCTGCATGATATGCTGGGGTATGTGCCCCAGAAAGGGGTGTTGTTTTCCGGGAATATAGAATCCAATATCAAATTCGGCGGGGATTCGATTGCCGATGGGGAGATGGAGGAAGCCGCCCGGATTGCCCAGGCTATGGAGTTTATAGACAGCAAGCCGAAGCGGTTTGCCAGCGAGATTTCCCAGGGGGGCACCAATGTTTCTGGCGGGCAGAAGCAAAGGCTTTCCATAGCGCGGGCCATTGCCAAGCAGCCGGATATATGCCTTTTTGACGATAGCTTTTCCGCCCTGGATTATAAAACGGACGTTGTGCTTCGGAAGGCCCTTCATGAAAAATTAAGCCATGCTACGGTGATTATCGTAGCCCAGAGAATCAGCACCATCCTCCATGCGGATAAGATCATTGTATTGGATGAAGGGAAAATCGCGGGCATAGGGCGGCATGAAGAATTGTTGGAAACATGCGGGGCATATCGGGAGATAGCCCGGTCACAGCTTTCGGAAGCGGAACTGAAAAATGCTGTGCCGCCATGCATTACTGAAGGCGGGTATGCCTGAAAAATATTAGCGTATGCAGCAGGTTATTAAGGGTTTACGGAAAGGGAAGGGATGGCAATTATGAGCGATGGAAATGTAAGGCCGAGACGGATGCATGGACATGGTCCTGGAGGCCGCATGATGCCGGGAGAGAAGGCGAAGGACTTTAAAGGGAGCAGCAAAAAGCTGCTTAGGTATATGGGGGCTTACCGGTTCGGACTGCTGGCAGTCATATTTTTCGCAGTGGGAGGAACGATATTTCATATATTAGGCCCTAAAATATTGAGCCGGGCGACAACGGAGCTTTTCAATGGCCTGATGGCAAAGTTGGCTGGAACGGGAGGGATTGCTTTCGACAAAATAGGAAGAATCCTTTTGCTGCTGCTGGGGGTGTATGTGTTCAGCGCATGCCTTTCTTTTGTCCAAGGATGGATTATGACGGGGATTTCCCAGAAGCTTTGTTACCGATTCCGGGATGAAATATCCCGTAAAATAAACAGGATGCCGTTAAAATATTTTGAGTCGCGGACAGTGGGGGAAGTGCTTTCCCGGATTACCAACGATGTGGATACCCTGGGGCAGAGCCTGAATCAGAGCATTACGCAGCTGATTACATCGGTGGCTACGATTGTGGGGGTATTTATCATGATGTTGAGCATCAGCCCGGCCATGACGTTAATTGCCCTTGTGATTCTTCCGGTATCCGGTTCCCTTATCGGCCTTGTGGTGAAATTTTCCCAAAAGTATTTCGTGGCCCAGCAGACATACTTGGGGCAAGTGAACGGGCAGGTGGAGGAAGTATACAGCGGGCACAACATTGTAAGAGCGTTTAACAGAGAAGAGCAGGCGCTGAAAGAGTTCGATGAAACCAACGATGCGCTGTACCAGTCCGCATGGAAATCCCAGTTCCTTTCGGGGATGATGCAGCCTATCATGATGTTTGTGGGGAATCTGGGCTATGTGGCAGTGGCGGTAAGCGGAGGACTGCTGGCAATCAGAGGCGCCATTGAGGTGGGGGATATCCAGGCATTTATCCAGTATGTAAAGAATTTTACCCAGCCCATTACCCAGGTGGCACAGGTTTCCAATATGCTACAGTCCATGGCCGCGGCGGCGGAACGGGTTTTCGAATTTCTGGACGAAGAAGAGGAAGATGTGGAGAGCGCGGCTCCGGTTCATCCCGGGCAGATAGAAGGGGCTGTACGCTTCGAGCATGTGAAATTCGGCTATCAACCGGATAAAATTATCATTCATGATTTCAGCAGCGAGATTAAACCGGGCCAAATGGTGGCTATTGTGGGGCCTACCGGCGCGGGGAAGACAACTATGGTAAAACTTCTGATGCGTTTTTATGACGTGAATGAAGGAAGCATTAAAGTGGACGGGTATGACATCAGGGATTTTAACCGGAGCGAGCTTCGGGAAAGCTTTGGCATGGTACTGCAGGATACATGGCTGTTTAAGGGAACGATTATGGAGAATATCCGTTACGGGAGGCTGGATGCCACCGACGAAGAGGTTATTGCGGCGGCAAAGGCAGCCCATGCCCACCGCTTTATCCAGACGCTGCCGGGGGGCTATCAGATGGAATTGAACGAAGATGCCAGCAATGTTTCCCAAGGGCAGAAACAGCTCCTCACCATTGCTAGGGCGATTCTGGCGGATAACAGAATCCTGATCCTGGATGAGGCTACCAGTTCCGTGGATACGAGGACGGAAGCGCGGATTCAGAAGGCGATGAACAATTTGATGAAGGGGAGGACCAGCTTTGTGATTGCCCACAGGCTTTCCACCATCCGGGATGCGGATTTGATTCTGGTGATGAAGGACGGGGATATTATCGAGCAGGGGAACCATGAGCAGCTTCTGGCGAAGAAAGGGTTTTATGCGGAACTGTACAATTCCCAGTTTGAGGCGGCAGCGGTTTAAAAAGGGATAGGCAGGGCTATGGAAGGATGACCAATGGCCTGGTATATTCGCTGGAAAAGGAATGGCCGAATTTGTCGGATATGACGGAACTATAGATATGGGAAGCTTGTATATCCTTTTCCAGCATGGAAAGCCCGGCGTCATTTAACAAAAAGCGGGCATCGGCCAGCTTGGAAATAAGGGGGATGGACGCATTTGCCTTGATGGCGGCAAGGAGCGGGGCTGAAGATTTCCGGAAACCTAAAATCCGGGCATAGAAAGTAAAATCCTGCCCGATATACTCCTGCAGTTTTTCTTCCCGCATATCCAACAGGATATGGATAAGACAGCGGCTGATGCGGGAATAGGTGATGTCTTTGGATTTCAGCAGGCTGCAGAATTGCTCAAAACCTTCATAGCGGTTCAGGTTTTTCCTGATTTTATCGGATAGGGCGGGGGCCATATCCTGATAATGGGAAAAACCTTTTTCATTTTCCAGCAGAAGCTTATAAAAAAGCAGGGAAGAGAAATCATGGCTGCCCATCGGAAAGGTTTTTCCGAGGCGGTCGCAGAGCAATCGGAATACATTTTCCGGAACGTGGCCTTTTATATTTTCCAAATCCGCAAGGGCTTCCCCTTTTCCATGCCCCGCTATATGCTCCCGGATAGCGGATGCGGAACTGTAAAACAAAGGGCCGCCGGAAGGGCCGGAACGCCGGTTTTCATCCAAAATCGGGTCATGGTAGGAGCTGCCTTCCCTTTGCACTGTGAGAGGGCGAATGGCGCTGCGGCGCTTTTGGAGGGCTTTAATATATTCCACGCCTAAAATATCATTGGGGGAAGCGGCGATGCTTCCGGAAAAAGCAACCTGCAGGGCGAGGCTGCGGGCCTTGGGGAAAGAATGGCCGGCCTTTAAATAGTGCTGCAAAGGAATATAGTATGCCGCAGGCTCTTCCAAAAGCAGGGAAGCCATGCGGGATAAAGGTTCCAGCTGGCCGCATTCGCTGCCGAAACAGAGGAAATCCACGCAGCCAAGTTTGTCCAAAAGGGATACGGCGCCCATGGCGAAGAATTCGGCGCTGCCGGTAGCATATACGGCAGGCAGTTCCAGCACCAAATCAACCCCGTTTCGCAGGGCCATTTCCGCACGGGCATATTTGTCCATAACGGCGGGCATGCCCCTCTGGACGAAATCGCCGCTTAGGACGGCTATGATGTAATCCGCCCAGGCCAGTCCGCGCGTCCGCTCCAGATGGTAATGATGCCCGTTATGAAAAGGGTTGTATTCGGCAATAACAGCTGCGACTTTCATGGGTTCCCCGTTTCCGCCCCTTTGTAAGATGTGTTGGGGCAAATCAATCTCGTTTGTTTTTAAGGGTAACACGGGGAACGGGGATGTTCAAGTGAAAATTCGTAATAGTTCAGCCCAGGACTTTGCACTTGCTGCAAAGTCCGTACCAAAATTCCGCTTTTCTTCCCCTTTTCATCTTGTACAGATTATCAAAATCTTGTATAATTTTTACAAAAGGCTGAAAAGGGAAACGTTTTAGCATAAAAAGGGAAAGGAGTCAGGAGGATATGGCCTATATTGATATTATCAAGGAAAAAGCAAAGAGCGACAGGAAGACGATTGTCCTGCCGGAAACTACGGATAAGAGGACGTTGATTGCAGCCGCCCATATTATGCAGGAAGGCATTGCAAACATTATCATGATTGGGAATGAAGAAAAGATTATGGACGGCGCAGGATGGCTGGAGGTGGATTTGGACGGGGCGAATATTATCGACCCTACCAATACGGACAAGCTGGACCGATATGTGGAACTGCTGTATGAGACGAGGAAATCCAAGGGAATGACGCCGGAAAAGGCAAGGGATATCCTGCTGAAGGATTTTTTGACTTTCGGGGTTATGATGGTGAAGGATAATGATGCGGACGGCATGGTGGCCGGCGCATGCCATGCTACGGCGGATACCTTGCGCCCTGCCCTGCAGATTTTGAAGACGGCCCCTGGGGTAAAGCTGGTATCCGGCTTTTTCCTGCTGGATGTTCCTGACTGCAAGTTCGGGGATAACGGAACCTTCCTTTTCGCAGATTGCGGGCTAAACCAAGATCCTACTCCGGAAGAGCTGGCGGCCATTGCGGACACCAGCGCAAAGAGCTTTAAGCAGCTGGTAGGAACCAAACCCATTATCGCTATGCTATCCCACTCTACGAAAGGGAGCGCGAAGCATCCGTTAGTGGATAAAGTGGTGGAGGCTACAAGGATTGCCCATGAAAAATATCCTCATCTACTGTTGGATGGGGAACTGCAGACGGATGCGGCCCTGGTTCCCCAGGTGGCGAAATCCAAGGCTCCCGGCAGCGAGGTGGCGGGAAAGGCAAATGTGCTGATTTTCCCCAATCTGGACTGCGGGAACATCGGCTATAAGCTTGTGCAGCGGCTGGCAAAAGCGGAAGCATACGGCCCTATGCTGCAAGGTATTGCCAAACCGGTCAATGATTTATCCAGAGGATGTTCATGGCAGGATATCGTAGGCGTTGTGGCGTTGACGGCGGTACAGGCACAGTTGGCATAGTCCAAGTGCATGGCATCCACAAACTTGACATGAGCAAAAAGCTGCGCGGAAAAAGGGGTTGAATATGGCGACATTATATAATATATATTTCAGCGCAAAGGGAACAACGGAATTTTGCGCCGCATACATTGGAACGAATTTAAACATGGAGACGAAAGCCTCTAATTGGTGTAGATGAAAGATATTTTGCAGAAGCAGGGATTTAAGGTAATTGCCGCTGGAGCCTTTTTGGCGGAGCATTCTATTTTCCCATCGGTTGGCGCCGGGCGCCCTGACGGGCAGGACAAAGAAGCGATGGCAGGGTTCGCGGCGGAATGCCGTAAAATCCTGGAGAAAGGAAACTTTCAGCAATACGGGGAAATTGAGGTGCCCGGGGAGGCGGGGTACGACGCGGCATCCTTCAAAGGGGTGCCCTTGAAGCCGAGCGGCGATAAGACATGTATCAAATGCCGGAAATGCGCAGATATATGCCCGAAAAAGGCCATATCCCCGGAGAACCCTTGTAAGACGGATTCGGAATTGTGCATTTCCTGCGGCGCCTGCATCCACGTATGCCCTGTGGGGGCAAGAAATTACCGCGGCATTATTTATAAAACGGCGGAAGCGCAATTCAAAAAGAAATGCTCGGAATACAGGTTTCCGGAAACTTATTTCGTTTCCAAGTATGATGGAATAATTTGATAAACGTCTTGACAAACACCTTTTTGGTGGTTATAATTGACAGAGTGCAAAATAATAAGGAGTCAGCTATGTTAATAAACCTAAGCGATGCGCTGGCATCTGAAGGATATGTGGCGGAGCGGCAGACGGAGATTGAATTGACAAAAATCAGCTGCCGGATGGGCGAATTTCCTATTATTGAGAAGGAGCCCGTATCCCTTACATTGACCAATCTTGGAGAGAATAAAGCATCCGTAGAAGGCAAAACGGAATTAACCCTGGTCATGAACTGTGACCGCTGTTTGAAGCCTGTACCGACGAAAATCCCCCTTCATTTTTTAAGGCAGGTGGTTTCGCCGGATGTATATTCCAAAGAAGACGAGGATGACGAGCAGAACTTTATGGAAGGCTATCAGCTTAACATAGATGACTTGATAAAAAATGAATGCCTGATGGACTTGCCTACCAAGGTTTTGTGCAAGCCGGACTGCAAGGGGATTTGTATGCAGTGCGGGAAAGACCTGAATGAGGGGGAATGCGGTTGCGACCGTTTCGTACCTGATCCAAGGATGGCAAGGATAAAAGATATCTTTGAAGCGGAAAGGGAGGTGTAACGATGTCTATTTGTCCCAAAAATAAATCTTCTAAATCAAGAAGAGATAAGAGAAGAGCAAACTGGAAAATGTCCGCTCCTACGTTGGTAAAATGCAGCAAATGCGGCGCATTAATGATGCCTCACCGTGTATGCAAGAAATGCGGCTCTTACAACAAAAAAGAAATCATTGCAATGGGCGAGTAAAGGTTGATTTTGTCCATAATGAAAAAGAAGGCCCCCTGTATCGGCAGGAGGTCTTTTTTTATATAATAGGGTTCGGGTGTCAAAAGACCTTTTGAATTATATAAAAAAATGACTTGATTTTTGTATAGGGGTCTAGTATATTAAAGAAAGGTATTAGGAGGATTATCATGTCAGAAATGGTAAAAGTTGCTGTAGATGCGATGGGCGGGGATAATGCGCCATCGGAGATTGTAAAAGGTGCCATAGAAGCAGCCAATGAAAGCGGCAGTTTAAAGATTTATTTGGTAGGGGCTGAAAACGTTATAAAGGATGAATTGCAGAAATACAGCTATCAGCCAAAACAGGTAGAAATCGTAAATGCGACGGAAGTGATTGAAACGGCAGAGCCTCCCGTTATGGCAATCCGTAAGAAGAAGGACTCTTCTATCGTAAAGGCATTACAGCTTGTAAAGTCTGGGGAATGTGATGCTTATGTATCCGCAGGAAGCACGGGCGCTACTTTGGTTGGCGGCCAGGTAATCGTGGGAAGGCTTAAGGGGGTGGAACGCCCTCCCCTGGCGCCGCTTATCCCTACGGAGACTGGTACGGCGCTGTTGATTGACTGCGGCGCCAATGTGGATGCCAGGCCGTCCCATCTGGTACAGTTTGCCAAGATGGGAAGCGTATATATGGAAAGCGTCATGAAGGTGAAAAACCCCAAAGTGGCAATCGTAAACATCGGAGCGGAAGAGGATAAAGGAAATGCGTTGGTAAAGGAAACTTTCCCGTTGCTTAAGAATTGCCCGGACATTAATTTTATAGGAAGCATTGAGGCCAGGGATATCCCGGCAGGATATGCGGATGTAGTTGTCTGTGAAGCATTTGTGGGCAACGTAATACTAAAATTATATGAAGGAGTTGGTGGCACGCTGATAAAAAAGGTGAAAGCGGGGATGATGACATCCTTGCGAAGCAAAATAGGGGCTCTGTTAGTAAAGCCGGCATTGAAAGAAACATTGAAGGCTTTTGATTTGGAGCAGTATGGCGGCGCACCGCTTTTGGGGCTGAACGGGCTTGTGGTAAAGACCCATGGGAGTTCGAAAGCCATAGAAATTAAAAATTCTGTCCTGCAATGTGTCACATTTAAGGAACAGAGGATTAATGATAAAATAAAAGAAAAAATTACTTTGGATGATGAATAAGAAAGGGCTGTAAAAATGGAATTTGAAAAATTAAAAAAAGTTATTGCGGAAGTATTGAATGTAGACCCGGAAGAAATCACAATGGATACTACTTTTACCGATGATTTGGGTGCGGATTCGCTGGATGTGTTCCAGATTATTATGGGTATCGAAGAAGAGTTCGATATTGAAATCCCGGCGGAAGAGGCAGAAAAAATCAGCACCGTGGAAGAGGCAGTCGAGTTAATCAAGAGCGCTAAGAACTAATAGAACACAGTCTGGAAAGCCCTTTCATAAGGGCTTTTTCCCTGCTCGATGGAAAGAAAGGTTATTGATATGTTGACAGAGGAAGTCATGAATGAACTGGAAGATAAAATCGGATACTGCTTTAAAGATAAAAAGCTGTTAAAGCAGGCGTTAACCCATAGCTCTTTTGTGAACGAGCAACGGATCAATAAGCTGCCGGATTACGAGCGCCTGGAATTTTTGGGGGATGCAGTGCTTCAGCTGACCACCAGCGACTTTTTGTTCCGGAGCTATCCGGATATGCGGGAAGGGGAGCTGACGAGAAAGCGCGCTTCCTTAGTCTGCGGCGCTTCTTTGGCCCATTGCGCGGAGTCCATTCATTTGGGGCAGTATATTTTAATGGGAAGAGGGGAAGAGACTACCGGGGGCAGGTATAAAGAACATATCTTGGCCGACGTGATGGAAGCGGTAATAGGGGCGATTCATCTGGATGGCGGGTTCGAACGGGCGATTGGCTTCATCCACCGTTTTGTTCTGGACGATTTGGAAGCAAAGCAGCTGTTCTATGACAGCAAGACCCTTCTGCAGGAATATGTGCAGCGGGAGAAGGGGGCTGTGATTAATTATGTACTGGTGGGCGAGTCGGGGCCGGATCATGAGAGGGAGTTTATCGTGGAGGTCAGGGTGAACGGCAAGACGGCGGGCCAGGGCATAGGAAAGACCAAAAAGTCCGCGGAGCAGCAGGCGGCATATAAAGCCCTTCTGGCAGCGAAAGGAAAAGAATAGGTAAGTTATGTATTTAAAAAGTATTGAGATACACGGTTTTAAGTCATTTGCCAATAAAATAGTGTTCCAGTTCCACAACGGCATTACGGGAATTGTGGGACCGAACGGCAGCGGGAAGAGCAATGTGGCCGATGCGGTCCGCTGGGTGTTGGGGGAACAGCGCATCAAGCAGTTGAGAGGGGCATCCATGCAGGACGTTATCTTCTCGGGCACGGAAATGCGCAAGCCCTTGGGCTATGCATATGTAGCGATTACCCTGGACAATGAAGACCATCAGCTGGCGATTGATTATGACGAAGTGACCGTGGCAAGACGCATTTACCGTTCAGGAGAAAGCGAATATCTGTTAAACGGCACATCCTGCCGCCTAAAGGATGTGAACGAACTGTTCTATGATACTGGAATCGGCAAAGAGGGATATTCGATTATCGGGCAGGGGCAGATTGACAAAATATTAAGCGGAAAGCCGGAGGAACGCAGGGAATTATTTGATGAAGCGGCGGGAATCGTGAAATTTAAGCGGCGGAAAAATGCGGCGCAGAAAAAGCTGGAAGATGAAAAGCAGAACCTTTTGCGCGTGGGCGATATCCTGTCGGAACTTGAAAAGCAGATAGGGCCTTTGGAAAAGCAGTCGGAAACGGCAAAGGTATATTTAAGGAAAAAGGAAGAATTGAAGACCCTGGATGTGAACATGTTCCTGTTGGAAAATGTGAGGATTAGGGAGCAGCTCCAGTCGGTGGAAGAAAAATACCGCATCGCCGGGGGGGATTTGCAGGAAACAACGGAAAAGTACGAAGGGATTAAAGCGGAATACGAGCAAATTCAGGCCGATATAGAAACACTGGACCATTCCATAGAAGAAGCCAGGACAAAGCTGACGGATACGGAGCTTCTCCGAGGAAAACTGGAAGGGGAAATCAATGTATTAAAGGAGCAGATTCATTCGGCAAGAGGCAATGAAGAGCATATGAAAAGCCGCTTTGATGCCCTTCATAAAGAAATAGATAACAAGAATATAGATAAGGAAGCTATATTAAAGGAAAAAAGCGAAATTGACCGGCAGCTGGCTCAGATGGAAGAAGTTAGGGATGAGTCCAGGGGCCTGTTAAGCGTTGTTCAAAATAGAATTGAAGAGCTGAACAATGAAATTGAGACGGGAAAGAATAGCATAATCGACGCATTGAATAGCCGCGCTACCATAAAATCCAAAATCGGGCGTTTCGACACGATGATGGAGCAGGTGAATATCCGCAAGGCGGAGCTCACATCCAGGCTGCTGCGGGCCAAATCGGACGAGGCAAAGCAGGAAGAGACGATTAAGCAGCTGCAGGAAGAATTTGAAAGCATTAGCGAAGAAATCAGGGGGCTGAATGATTCCCAGACCGTGATTGAAGAAAAATTGGGACATATCCATGATGAACTTTCCGGAAAGGATCAGGAATTGCGGGACACCCAGGTGATATATCATCAGGAAAAATCCAAGCTGGATGCGCTGGCAAATTTGACGGAACGGTACGACGGGTACGGCGGCAGCGTAAAACGCGTGATGGAATGCAAAGATGAGGAAAAAGGAATAATAGGTGTCGTGGCCGATATTATTAAAGTGGATAAACAATACGAGACGGCGATAGAAACGGCACTGGGCGGAAATATACAAAATATTGTCACCGAAGACGAAGATACCGCAAAGAGGATGATTTCCTTTTTGAAGAGCCACAAGGCAGGCCGGGCCACCTTTTTGCCTTTGACAAGCATCACGAACCCCCAGGAATTCAAGAATCCGGAAGCATTAAAGGAAAAAGGCGCGGTAGGGATGGCGGACCAGCTGGTGAAAGTGGAAGGGAAGTATAAAAATGTGGCAAAAGCCATGCTGGGAAGGATTATGGTTGTGGACCATGTGGACAATGCGGTGAAAATCGCAAGGAAGTTCGGTTACGGAATCCGTATGGTCACTTTGGAAGGGGAACTGCTTGTTCCCGGGGGAGCCATCAGCGGCGGCGCATTTAAAAACAGCAGCAATCTCCTTGGGAGAAGGCGGGAAATGGAAGAACTGGGGGCTAAAGTAAAAAAATACCTGGCCAAGGTTGACAGCCTGCTGGAAGAAATAGAAAATATAAAGAAGGAAAGAAACAAGCTGCGCATGGAGCTGGAGGACACCAAGTCCAGGCTCCAGGATAAATTCATCGAACAGAATACCGCCCGAATGAATGTGATGAAAGCGGAAGAGCGCAGGAGCGAGGCGGAGGAAGGCTTCGGAGAACTGAAGGGCGAAGAAAAAGAGCTGGAAGAAAGAATCGTGGAAATCAGAGCCTCCAAGGAGTCCATCCTGAAAGAACTGGAGCAGTCGGAAGAACTGGAAAAGAATATCCAGGACCAGATTAACGGCTGCCAGAAGGAATTGGAGCAGCAGAGGGAAAAGGAATCCGCCCAGTCGGCGGAAGTGGCCGGCCGGGATTTGGAAGTGGAGAAGATGCTCCAGCGCCAGGGATTCCACCAACAAAATTTGGAGCGTATCGAAGGGGAAATCGCCCGTTATCAAGACGAATTGGCCGAAATCGAAAGGGGTTTGGCGGATACGGCTGAGGAAATTGAACGGAAAGGGAAGAATATCAAGGCGATTGAAGAGACTGTGACGGCATCGGAAAATTCCCGTTCCGATGCGGAAATTCGACTGAAAGAGGATGTTTCCCGGAAAGAGCAGTTGTCCGCAAAGCAGAAAAACTTTTTTGCAACGCGGGAAGAACTGGCGGAAAGGATGTCTGTCCTGGATAAGGAAGTATACCGTCTGAATTCCCAGAAGGAGAAGCTGGAAGAATCCATAGAAGCCCAGATTAATTATATGTGGGATGAATATGAGATTACCCTTTCCGACGCGTCTTCTTTGCGGAATGAGGAAATGACCGATTTATCGGCTATGAAGAAAGAGGCGGCGGCACTGAAGGATCAGATAAGGAAACTGGGCGATGTAAACGTGAATGCCATAGAGGATTATAAGAATTTGATGGAAAGATATCAGTTCTTAAAGGGGCAGCACGACGACCTGGTGGAAGCGGAAAAGACGCTGCTTCATATCATCGATGAACTGGATACTGCCATGCGCAGGCAGTTCAACGAGAAATTTGGGGAAATCGGCAGGGAATTTGATAAAGTATTCAAGGAATTGTTCGGCGGCGGAAAAGGAACGCTGGAACTGATGGAAGACGAGGATATCCTGGAGGCGGGAATCCGCATCATTGCCCAGCCCCCTGGAAAGAAGCTGCAGAATATGATGCAGCTGTCCGGCGGGGAAAAGGCGTTGACGGCCATTGCGCTTTTATTTGCCATCCAAAACCTGAAACCGTCCCCTTTTTGCCTTTTGGACGAAATTGAAGCGGCCCTGGATGAAAATAATGTGGGGAGATTTGCAAAATATCTCCATAAACTTACAAAACATACGCAATTTATTGTAATTACCCACAGACGTGGTACAATGGAAAAAGCGGATAGATTATATGGAATAACGATGCAGGAAAAAGGCGTGTCCACATTGGTGAGCGTAAACTTGATTGACAAGGAGCTGGATAACTAGGTTTGGAGGAGGATTATGAGCGGAGAGAAAAAAGGATTTTTCAGCAGATTAAAGGATGGGCTTACGAAAACCAGAGATAATATTGTTCATGGGATTGATTCCGTTTTTAACGGCTTTTCGGCCATTGACGAAGATTTCTATGAGGAGCTGGAAGAAATACTGATTGTGGGAGATATCGGTGTGAATGCCACTACTTCCATTATTGAAAAGCTGCGCGTCCAGGTGAAGGAAAACCATATTAAGCAGCCCTCTGAGTGCAAGGAATTCCTCATACGCAGCATCAAGGAGCAGATGCAGACCGGGGAGACTGCCTATGAGTTTGAGCACAGGCAGTCGGTGATACTTGTCATCGGCGTCAATGGGGTGGGGAAAACCACTTCCGTAGGAAAACTGGCAGGTATTTTAAAGGACCAGGGGTTAAAGGTGCTGATTGCGGCAGCGGATACTTTCCGCGCGGCTGCCGGGGAACAATTGGCGGAGTGGGCCAACCGCGCCGGGGTGGACATTATAAAGGGAGCGGAGGGCTCTGACCCGGCCAGCGTCATATACGATGCGGTAAACGCAGCAAAAGCCAGGGATGTGGATGTGCTTTTATGTGACACGGCAGGGAGGCTGCACAATAAAAAGAATCTGATGGAAGAGCTGAAAAAGATAAACCGGATTATCGACAGGGAATTCCCCGGCGTATACAGGGAGAATCTGGTGGTGCTGGACGGGACTACCGGGCAGAATGCGCTGCAGCAGGCCAGGGATTTTGGGGAAGTTGCCGATTTGACGGGGATTATTTTAACGAAGATGGACGGTACGGCCAAGGGCGGGATTGCGGTAGCCATACAGTCAGAGCTTCAGATTCCGGTGAAATATATCGGCGTTGGGGAAACCATAGAGGATTTGCAGAAATTCGATTCGGACCAATTCGTGAATGCATTGTTTGATATTCGCCCCTCCGATGGAGAAGTATAAGGAGGTAAAAGGCAGGAATGGAGAAAATAGTGGCAGAGGAAATGTTGACATTGGATAAATTTGAGGAAGCTTCGGAAGTGGTAAAAAAGGTTACGCTGGAAACAAAGCTGGTATACAGCGATTACCTCAGCGCCCAGACAGGGAACAAAGTGTATTTGAAGCCGGAAAACATGCAGTTTACCGGTGCGTATAAAGTAAGGGGGGCATATTATAAGCTAAGCACCCTGACGGAGGAAGAAAGGCAAAAGGGGCTGATTACCGCGTCGGCGGGAAACCATGCCCAGGGGGTAGCTTATGCGGCGAAATGCTATGGCGTAAAGGCGGTAATCGTGATGCCTAATACGACTCCCCTTATAAAGGTGAACCGGACGAAAGGCTACGGGGCGGAAGTGGTGCTTTATGGGGATGTTTATGATGAAGCCTGCGCCCGGGCCTATGAATTGGCGGAAGAGAACGGCTATACCTTTATCCATCCCTTCGACGATCTGGCGGTGGCGACCGGTCAGGGAACCATTGCTATGGAAATTTTTAAGGAGCTTCCTCTTGTGGACTATATTTTGGTTCCCGTAGGCGGCGGCGGCCTGGCAACAGGGGTGTCTACCCTTGCAAAGCTTCTGAACCCGAAAATAAAAGTAATCGGCGTGGAACCGGCAGGGGCAAACTGCCTGCAGGTATCGATGAAAAAGGGGGAAGTATCTACTTTGGAGCATGTGAGCACCATTGCGGACGGCACGGCGGTAAAAACGCCGGGAACAAAGATTTTCCCGTATTTGCGCGATTATCTGGATGATATCATAACAGTGGAAGATGAGGAATTGGTGGTAGCTTTTTTGGATATGGTGGAAAACCATAAGATGGTAGCGGAGAACTCAGGGCTTTTGACGGTAGCCGCCCTTAAACATCTGGAAGTCAGGGACAAGAGGATAGTCTCCATTATCAGCGGCGGGAATATGGACGTAATTACCATGTCTTCCGTTGTGCAGCAGGGGCTTATTTTAAGAGACAGGATTTTCACGGTATCGGTGCTTCTGCCCGACAGGCCGGGCGAACTGAGCCATGTGGCGGACGTGATTGCAAAGCAGAACGGCAACGTAATTAAACTGGAGCATAACCAGTTCGTGTCCATCAACCGGAATGCGGCGGTGGAACTGCGCATTACGTTGGAAGCTTTTGGCACGGAGCATAAGAAGCAGATTATGGATGCGTTGTATCAGAACGGCTATCAGCCAAGGGCGGTCAGGACGAACATATAAAGATTTGTTTCCTAAGGCCGGGAATCTGCATACTTAGAGAAGTGTAGAAGAGAGGCGTTTTTCCAATGCCCTGTGAGAGGAAAGTCAGTGGGCGCTTGCCGGGGCGGGCGCTGTTTGGGGCAGGGATGCGTATATAGGGAGTGTATATGAAGGAAAAATTACGGAATGCGGCGGAAGATGAAAGATATGCGGTGGAGTTGGAAAAGGAATATGATAAAAAGAGGGAAGAGAGGAAATCGCTGAAGCAGATAGCCTGGGATTATATCATTATCACATTGGCATCGGTAATATATGCGGCGGGAGTCAGCCTGTTCATCGACCCGAACAACCTGGCGCCGGGAGGGGTAACCGGCATTGCGATTATTTTAAACAGGATAGTGCCCGTGGAGACGGGAACCCTTATCCTGTTAATCAATATACCTATTGTCCTGCTTGGAATATGGAAATTCGGGCTCAGGTTCATCGTTTCCACTTTTTATGCGATTGCGCTGACCTCTGTTTTTACCAATTTATTCGCTGGATTTGGGGCAGCGACCAATGATATGCTTTTGGGAGCCCTGGTGGGGAGCGCTTTAATAGCATTTTCGATAGGAACAATATTTAAGCGGGGGGCGACTACCGGGGGAACGGACATCATTATCAAATGCCTCCGGCTGAAATTTCCCCATCTGAAAACCGGCGCATTGTTTTTTATAACGGATGCATGCATCGTTGCAGCTTCCGGGTTTGTATTTGGAGATATAGATTCTGCGCTGTATGCCGGAATTGCGGTAATCGTTACAGCTGTAGTGCTGGATATGGTGCTTTATGGACGGGATGGCGCGAAGCTGGTTTATATTATCAGCGATATCCAGGAGAGCATTACGGACCGGCTGCTTGGAGAATTGGATGTGGGGGTAACCCATTTAAATGGCTCCGGGGCATACAGCAAGAAAGAGAAGCAGGTGATTATGTGCGTGGTGAAAAAACCTATGCTGCCCAGGATAGAGGAAATTGTAAAGGAAGAAGATTTGGATGCCTTCATGATAGTTACAAGCGCTACGGAAATATTCGGGGAAGGGTATAAGAGCTACTTCAGCGAAAAGATATAGATTAATCAGAGGCCGTTAAGATAAAGGAATGGAAGATACGGATGAATCACAGGGATTTTTTTGAAATCGAGGACATGGATGAGGGTGAAAAGAAAGGGCCGGCCGTAGGGGATAGCTACTATGAACTGCCGCCGGCAAAGAAGAGAAAGAGAAGGCGCAGGAGGGGGATTTTCCTGCCGGTGTTTTTATGTCTCATCGCTTTGGCATCTTTGACGGGGTGCCTTTTTCTTCTTGTGGAAAACAGGGCTTTGGAGATGGAATCCGCACAGGCGGCGGCCTACATGGAAGAGATGAACGCCACGGCCGCGGCATCTTATTCGGAAGAGGAAATGCGGGAGATAGCGGATAAGGCCGCTGAAGAGGCTTCCAAACAGAAGGAAGACGAAATCCTCGGAGCGGTGAAGGAGATGATGGAAAACGGGGAAGGAACCTATTATCTTCTCAGGGAGCTTCATCCGGAAGAGCTGGTGGTAGCGGCGGAAGGCCGGTATTATTTTTTCCCGATTGTGGATACGCTGAAGCATCATAGCTATCAAAAGGACCAGTTTGTAATGAATGATGAAGATATCCTTGAATACATAGTGGATGGGGAAGTGGTATCCAAAAAGGGGATTGACGTATCCCGGTATCAGGAAGAGATTGACTGGAAAAAGGTAGCGGGGGACGGTGTGGAATATGCTTTTATCAGGCTGGGCATCCGGGGTGCCACGGAAGGGAAGCTGGCGGTAGATATGGCCTATGAAGAGAATATGGAAGGGGCTTTGGAAAATAATATCGATGTAGGGGTATATTTTTTTACGCAGGCCCTGAACGAGGAAGAGGCGGTGGAAGAGGCGGAGTTCGTATTGGAACATTTGGAGGACTACGATATCTCTTATCCAATTGTGCTGGACGTGGAAGAGGTGACGACAAAAAATCCCCGGACGAAGGAGCTGACGCAAGAGGACAGGACGGATGCGTGTATCGCTTTTTGCGAAAGGATTAAGGAGGCGGGATATACGCCGATGATTTACGGCAATCTGAAAACATTCCTCCTGATGCTGGATATGGAAAGGCTGGAGGAATATGAGAAATGGTTTGCCTATTATAGGACGCCCCTGTATTTCCCCTATGAGTTCAGCATCTGGCAATATACGTCCACGGGGAAAGTGGACGGGATTGGCACGGACGTGGATTTGAATGTATGCATGAAAGATTGGGGGAACGGTGGGTCAAATACCCCGCCGTAAGCGACGGGGTATCAAATTTGTAGCCCGGCAAAGCGCAATACGTCTCAAAATCCAGCCATCAGCATGCCCATCAACTGGTCTCTGAGCACGGCATCATCGGTTCCTTTTACCTGGGTTGCCTTGCCGTCCAGTTCAATTTTATTGGCGGATGCCCGCATTAGCTTTTCCTGGAATTCTTTTTTTTCCCGGGCGGCTTTTTCGGCCCGCCGCTCGGCTTTTGCCCGCATCTGCAGCTTCATGGCATCTTCCATAGAGCGCAGCATCGGTGTCATATCAGTCATTTTATCCCTCATTTCTGCGCCGCTTTGGATGTGTTTCAAGTTTGCGTGTGCGGCGCGGACACAAACTGTCTGTTTTTTCAATATGGATGGATTCGGCCAGATATTCCATGCTGTGGCGTTTAAAAAGCCTGTATGTATAGTGCCCATGAAAGAATAAATCCTTATAGCTTATCCATACGCTCCAAACGGTCATTCGCATAAGGAACCTTCGGAACAGCCTCATAAGCCGGTTGAAAACATCCCCGCGTTTTTTGTAAATTCGGTGGAGAGTATCCGACTGTAAAACGACATGCTTCAGTTCGTCATGAAGCATTTGTCGGCAAATGGTCTTCAAAAGTACGGACCCCGTGGCATTTGCCAATGCCCGGTAGTAGGACAGGGCGATAATTTCGGCAGTAACCAGGACGGTGACTTCGCATTCCAGCCCCATCGATTTCCGGAGGATGCGGAATACATTATCAATCCATAAATCGGAAAAAGGCTGTATTCCATAGATTTCCATATATTTTTTCAACGTCATGGAATGCCTGTTTTCTTCCAGGACGAACCATTTCATTATTTCAGGATACTTTTGATAATTTGTTTTTTGGGCAAAACTTTTTGCCGCCGCTTCCAGATGCTTTCCATCGGAGCCTTCGCCCAGCTGAAATGCCCGGATGGAAGGGGATATGAGTTCCTTTTCGGAAGGGGTCAGTTCCTGGTTCATCCGGAAATCAAGCTTTAGAAGGTGGGAATTGTTGTACTGGAAATATTTAGCCCAGTCAAAAGAACTTAAGTCCTTTATTTTTGTATGGGATAGGGGGATTCTTTTCATTGCTTTGTCCGCTTTCTTAAACAATGGATGCTAGGCTTTGCCAGTCATCCTTATGTTAACAATGGATGCCAAGATTTGCCGGTCATTCTTATGTTGACAATGGATGGCTGGCATTGATGTCATTTGTTTCATGGGATGAGAAAGCTTTATCCCTATTATTTTTATCGGCAATTGGGCTAATTTTTTTAACGGCAGCAGGGAATTATGGGCAATGCAACCGAAAGTTTACATGAAATTACGAAAAAGCAACAGGGAATTGGTTTCTATTTACATGACGCGCCCGTATGATTGAGGGGAAAGGTTAGCCAAAAAAATGCGCCCGAATGGATTCCCTGAAATTGCATGATATGGGAGGGAAAAGGGTGAGAAAGAGGTGGAATATGAACTTTATGGAAAATTTGAGGGTATTGCGCGAAAAGAACAATATGACTCAGGAACAGCTGGCGGAACGGATGGAAGTGTCCAGGCAGACGGTTTCCAAATGGGAAAGCGGCGCAAACATGCCGGAAATGGAAAAGCTGGTACAGTTGACGGAAATGTTCGGATGCACGATGGATGGGCTGCTAAAAGGAAATATGCATCTGGAAAACCAAAAGGAATCGGAACTTTATGACGAATATGGGAACTGGGTGGCAAGGAGAGGGGCTTTGGCCACATGCATTTGTATCTTAAGTTTTGCCGCACAACAAATAGGGGAGTATGTAAGCCCATCTTTTCTGGGGGAAAGCGGCCTGCTGTTTATGTTGGGGGCATTGCTTGGGTCTCTTCTATGGGTCAGAATCGGTATGTTATCCTCCCATTTTCATCAGAAGCACCCCTATGTGGAGCCGTTTTATGCAGAGGAAGAGAAGGAGGAATTCCACCGAAAATATATGACATGGATGATTGCCGGAATCGGGATTCTCATCGCTTCAATTATTGTGACAGCTTCCTTATATACGGTATGGGATGCCCCGAATGACCGCATGGATGCCCTTTTCGGCGGCCTGTTTCTCACCATGGTGGCGGTGGGGGTTGGACTTATCGTCTATATCGCGCTAATGGCTTCCAAATATAATGTGGAAAAATATAATGAGGACAATGCCTGGGAAGCTTCTGCGGAAGGGAAGGAAAACAGGAGGCGCATCGGAAAGGCGTGCTGCGTCATCATGCTGATGGCAGTCATATGCAGCATCCTGCTATGGATGTGGGATGCTCCCCATCTGACGGCCGGAATCCCTTTTGCCATTGGGGGGATTCTGTGCGGCGCGGTGAGTGTGGTTTTGAATAAGAGAAGATAGGATAACCGCCCTTTGTACTTTTTGTGAGTATTGAGGGCGGATTCCTGTTTTGGGTTGTCATTCCCCAAATAAGTCAGAATGTGTGCCAGTACGGCCTAATTTTAATTCAGTATCCGTTTGCCGATATATGAGTAAGGGCATTTTATAACCGCGCTTTACACAGGTTTTAAAATCCTTTTTGAACTGTGTGGAGTAATGCACATTGAGCATAGATTATTCCTCCATAAGCTGTGTAAATAAATCTTCGGTACTTCCGGTAAACAGTTTACCGCCGCCGTTTTCCAGTTCTTCTATTGCTGCTATTGTTGATGAATTGGGCATTTCATCCGGTACTGCGGCTCCCTGTAGGTATGAAATGACATAATACATTCGGCTTTCGGGTATTTGGTCTATCAGGCTTTTGGCTATTTCTCGGTTGCTCATAATATATACTTCCTTTCATGGTTATTGTATTCGGTTTCGAGGTGTCTATTCTGCTGACAATTGTTTAAAGTCTACAACTAAATCATAGTTCATAGTTGCTAATATTTTTTTGGCATCTTCAAAGCTGAAATGTTTTTATTAAGCATTATTTTTTTATATTATAGGAAATTACGCCACAGTGTTGTAAGTCGCCAAGAAAGAATGCGAAGCATTCTTTGGAATTGGCCGCTGGGCCAATTCTTTTTTATTTATTATAGTACGAAAAGGGTTATTAGCCAATCTAAAAAGAAAAGAAATAATAAAAAAAACTTGTCAGAAAACAACATTGAAATAAATGAGAACAATATAGGACCAAAAACACGAACGAAAGTTCGTAAAGAAAAAATACTTGACACCCATCCCCGATTGTAGTATGATAACCAAAGTGTCAGGAAAATAAGCCTGGAAATCATTGGGCCGGTTCTTGACGGGGAGTATAAGGATGGAAAAAATCGTAGAACAGGGAATCCTGTATGATTTTTATGGTGAACTGCTGACAGAGCATCAGCAGAAAATATATGAGGATGCGGTTTACCATGATTTGTCTTTGAGCGAGATTGCCGAAGAGCAGGGCATCAGCAGGCAGGGCGTGCATGACCTGATAAAAAGATGCAATCATATTTTGGAAGATTACGAAAATAAACTGCATCTGGTGGAGCGGTTCAATGAAATCAGGGAAAGCATCCGGCGGATGAATGAACTGGCTGAGGATAAATCCATCGGGCAGGGGCAGCTAAGGGAAGAAATCAAGAAGCTGTCCGATGGGATTTTAAAAGCATTATAATATAAAGGAAAAAAATTTGATAAAGACAGAGGTTGTTATATGGCATTTGAAAGTTTAACGGATAAACTGCAAAATGTATTTAAAAATCTGCGAAGCAAAGGCCGACTGACGGAAGAGGATGTAAAAACCGCTTTGAAGGAAGTAAAGATGGCCCTGTTGGAAGCCGATGTTAACTTCAAGGTGGTCAAGCAGTTTGTGAAGTCCATAGAAGCCAGAGCGGTGGGTACGGACGTTATGAACGGCTTAAACCCCGGGCAGATGGTAATTAAGATTGTTAACGAAGAGATGGTTGCCCTGATGGGCTCGGAAATGACGGAGATACAGCTGCAGCCGGGGAAATCCATAACCGTAATTATGATGTGCGGCCTGCAGGGCGCCGGCAAGACTACAACAACGGCCAAAATCGCAGGGAAGCTAAAGCTAAAGGGAAAGAAACCATTGCTGGTGGCGTGCGACATTTACCGTCCGGCAGCTATTAAGCAGCTGCAGATAAACGGCGAAAAGCAGGAAGTGGATGTGTTTTCCATGGGGGAAAACCATAAACCGTCGGACATTGCCAAGGCATCTTTGGAACACGCGAAGAAGAATGGGCATAACCTGGTCATTCTGGATACGGCCGGCCGGCTCCACATCGATGAAGAAATGATGGCGGAACTGCAGGAGATTAAAAAGGATGTGGAAGTCCACCAGACCCTTTTGGTTGTAGATGCCATGACGGGCCAGGATGCCGTGAATGTGGCGAAGGAGTTCGATGAGAAGGTGGGCATCGACGGGGTTGTGCTTTCCAAGATGGACGGCGATACCAGGGGCGGTGCGGCGCTTTCCGTAAAAGCGGTGACGGGGAAACCTATCTTATATGTAGGTATGGGCGAAAAGCTGTCGGATTTGGAACAGTTTTACCCGGACCGGATGGCCAGCAGGATTCTCGGCATGGGGGATGTACTGTCTTTGATAGATAAAGTGCAGGCCAGCATTGATATAGATGAAGTAAAAGAAAAAGAAATGGCTGCCCGGATGAAAAAGGGGAAGTTTGATTTTAACGACTATCTGGAAAGCATGAAACAGATGAAAAAGATGGGAGGCCTTGCCAGCATACTGGGGATGATGCCCGGAATGGGGAAGATGGGCGATATTGAATCCATGGTGGATGAAAAGCAGCTGTCCAGGACAGAAGCCATTGTCCTTAGCATGACGCCTGCGGAAAGGGAAAACCCGAAGCTGCTAAACCTTAGCAGGAAAAGCCGTATTGCCAGAGGGGCGGGAGTGGACATCGCAGTGGTGAACCGCTTCGTGAAACAGTTTGAGCAATCCCAGAAAATGATGAAACAACTGCCCGGCATGATGGGGGGCAAAAGGGGAAGGGGAATGTTCGGCGGCATGAAATTCCCGTTTTAGAAATGAAAGGATATAGAAATAATTGCTGCAACTCGCTTGTTGGGGAAGGGCATCAAAATATTTCTATTTCTAAATAAATATTATAATTAATGAAAAAGCGATATGCGGAGGTGAGAAACATGGCAGTAAAAATCAGGTTAAGAAGAATGGGTCAGAAGAAAGCTCCTTTCTATAGAATTATTGTAGCGGATTCCAGATCCCCGAGAGATGGAAGGTTCATTGAAGAAATCGGAACCTATGACCCGAAGACAGACCCCAGTACCTTTAAGGTAAATGAGGAGCTGGCTAAGAAGTGGTTGGCGAACGGTGCACAGCCCACAGAAGTTGTTAGCAAGATTTTCAAACTGGCAGGTATTACGAAATAAGCGTGCCTGTTCCCTTTTGGAGGTGGACTATGAAAGAATTAGTTGAAGTAATCGCAAAAGCGCTTGTTGACAATCCGGATGAGGTTGTAGTTACGGAAAAGGAAGAAGGCAGAAACATTGTAGTAGAGCTTCATGTTGCCCAGTCCGATATGGGTAAGGTTATCGGAAAACAGGGAAGGATTGCGAAAGCTATCCGTTCTGTAGTAAAGGCAGCATCATCCAAAGACAATAAGAAAGTGGATGTAGAAATCGTTTAGTAAGTTTGGCAAAATATAATAAGGCCGATGAAATAAGGATGGGGCTTCCCATCCTTATTTTACACGGAATAAGCAGAAATAAGGAGAGGTATGGAAGAAAAGTTAAGAGTCGGCGTTATTTCTTCAACCCATGGAATCCGGGGCGAAGCGAAAGTGTTCCCTACTACGGATAATCCGGGCCGGTTTAAGAAAATGAAAGAAGTTATTCTGGACACGGGAAAAGAAGAAGTGGTACTGGAAATCGAGGGCGTGAAATTCTTTAAAAAATTTGCAATCCTGAAATTTAAAGGGATAGACGATATCAACGATATGGAGAAATATAAGGGGAAGGAATTATACGTTACAAGAAAAAATGCCCAAAAATTGGGTAAGGATGAATATTTCATTGCCGACTTGCTGGGCATGGACGTGATAGAGGATACCGGGAGAAAACTGGGGAAAGTAAAGGATGTCATAGAAACCGGTGCAAATGATGTATATGTGGTGGAAATGGAAAACAAAAAGGAGCTTCTCATTCCGGCTATCAGGCAATGCATCCTGAAAGTGGACGTGGAAGCCGGGCTGATAGAAGTGCATTTGCTGGAAGGGCTTTTGGAAGAATGAATTTTTATGTAATGACTTTATTTCCGGAAATGATTGAGCGGGAAGTGCAAAGCAGCATTTTAGGGCGTGCCGGCCAAAATGGCTTGCTTTCCGTAGAAGCTATAAATATCAGGAACTATACCGTGGATAAGCATAAGAAGGTAGACGATTACCCCTATGGGGGCGGAGCGGGCATGCTGATGCAGGCACAGCCCGTTTATGATTGCTGCCTTGCAGTCCGGGAAAAAATAGACAGGGAAAGAGGGAAGGGGGCCGGGGAAAAAACGAAGGTGGTATATCTTACCCCACAGGGAAGGACTTTCCGTCAGGAAATAGCAAAGGAATTTGCGAAGGAAGAGGATATTATATTTCTATGCGGGCACTACGAAGGGATTGATGAGCGGGTATTGGAGGAAATCGTTACGGATTATATTTCCATTGGCGATTATATTTTGACTGGCGGGGAACTTCCGGCCCTTGTTATGATCGATGCCATTGCCAGGCTGGTGCCAGGGGTGTTGAACAATGAAACTTCGGCGGATGTGGAAACTTTTTATAATGGCTTGCTAGAATATCCCCAGTATTCCAGGCCGGAGCGGTGGAATGGGAAAGAAGTGCCCCCGGTATTGCTTTCGGGAGACCATAAAAAAGTCGGGCAGTGGAGGCTGGAGCAGTCGGAAATGCGTACGAAAGAGCGGCGCCCCGATTTATATGAAAAGTATTTGCGCCGGAAAAACCTGATGGAGGAACTGGCCAGAAAAAATAAAGTGCTGTATGTGGACATGTGGGAATGCCTCCAATTGGATAAAGGGGAGATACTTTATGACGGCGAGGAAGGGGCGGTTGTCTGGAACAGAGAAGACAATCTGCTGATGATGGCCGCTTTCCGAAAAGAGGGGGCGGAAAAAATCGTAGAGCATATGCCGGAATATGGAGAAAGGCTGCAAATTATCGTGCATCAGGATTTCCTGCTGCCCCTGGTGGAAAAAAGATATGGGATAGCGGAGAAGATGGTGTGCCGAAGGGCAGCCTATAACCAGAAAGTGCCGCTGCCGGTGTCCGGGGAAATAGAAATACGTCAGCTGGATATTTCATACGCAAAGGAAATATTAAACCATTATCATATGGAAACGGAAGAATATATAAAGAAAAGGCTTTCGGACGGCTGCATGTTCGGGGCATTTGTGGAAGGCAAAATGGCAGGCTTTATGGGACTTCATACCGAAGGGAGCCTGGGGATGCTGGAAATATATGAAGAATACCGGAGGCGGGGCATCGCCGCAAACCTGGAATCTTATATGATTAATGTCCGCCTTTCCAAAGGGCTGCTGCCCTATGGCGATATCATCGTAGATAATGAGGCATCTTTCGGGCTGCAGCGAAAGCTGGGGCTAAAGGTCACGAAGGAAATTTTTTACTGGGTTTTGTTATAAAAACTTGCATTTTCTTCTCTTTTATGGTAAAGTATCCGTGTTGCAAAAAATGGATGGTCCTCTGTACGTATATTATGTAGTAAGAACATCTGAATATGAAGGAGGCAATAGCGATGAATGACATCATCAGAGAAATCGAAAAAGAGCAGCTGAAAGAATCCGTACCTGAGTTCCGGGTAGGCGATACCGTTAAGGTATATGGTAAGATTAAGGAAGGAAACCGCGAAAGAATTCAGGTATTCGAAGGTATTGTTTTGAAGGTTCAAAACGGCGGAAACAGGACGACTTTTACCGTAAGGAAAACATCTAACGGGATTGGCGTAGAAAAGACCTGGCCGCTTCACTCCCCCAACGTGGAAAAGGTGGAAGTGGTAAGGAGAGGTAAGGTAAGAAGGGCGAAATTGTTCTACTTAAGAGACCGTGTAGGTAAAAAAGCGAAAGTAAAAGAAAGAAAAGGATGAGCTGTTACGTTTTCAGAAAGGGCAATTGCGATGTGTAATTGCTCTTTTTTCTATTTTATAGTATACTACTTTGGTGAGGGATAAGAT
>JAETTM010000044.1 GCA_021769135.1 Lachnospiraceae bacterium
TGTCAAAAGGTACACATTTTGATAGCTGCAATTTTTTTATTTATTTTTTTGGCTGTTCCGAAGTACCCTGTATTCCCGCAATCTACGGTAAAAAGTGGCTCCGCTCATATTGCATTTATTAAGGACTTCTTCAAATGGCAGCCTCTTTTGTTCCCAGGCGCGGACGATTCTTCCAAAATCATCAGGCACTTCCTTTTCGGGCCTGCCGAACTTCACCCCCTTTGCTTTAGCCGCGGCGATTCCTTCAGCCTGCCGTTTCTTAATGTTTTCACGCTCGCTCTGCGCTGCAAAAGATAAGATTTGCAAAACGAGATCGGCAATAAATGTTCCCATCAGGTCTTTACCGTTTCGGGTATCCAAAAGCGGCATATCCAGAACGCAGATATCAATCCCGATTTCTTTTGTAAGAACACGCCATTGATTTTGGATTTCTTCATAATTGCGTCCAAGGCGGTCGATGCTTAGGATATAAAGCATGTCGCCCGGCTTTAGCTTCTGTACCAGCCTTTTGTAATTTGGGCGGTTGAAATCTTTGCCGGATTGTTTGTCCATATAAATGTTTTTCTCGTCAACGTACACCTCTTTCAGGGCAAGTATCTGCCGGCCCTCGTTTTGGTCTGTGCTGGAAACTCGTACATATCCATAAATTTTCATAGTGTTATCCTCCAAAATGATTATACGCAGCAGTTCGGAATCACCGCCACACCGGCAAATGATTTAAGACGCACGCCAAAAAGGGCCTTCCTCCACGGAAAGCCCTTTACGCTTTATTTTATATACTATCTCCACCCTAATAGAATAATATCTTACTTTTCAGCCGAGTACATGATTCGCTTTCAGCACGCCGATTACAATAACAAGCACCAACGCGATTACACAAAGCAGAATAAATCTGTCCAGAGAACGGATGGAAATATCCGGAAGGCGTTCATAAATCCCCTCAAACGCGCTGCCTCCGGAAGGCTTCTGTTCCTCAGTCTCTTCTGTTCCGGCCTGATTTAATTCCGTTTCCAGTTCCTGTTCCTTCTTCTGCTCTTCTGCCATATCGTCTATCCTCTCTGCCAAATATTCTGAATCGCTTATTTTATCCCGTTATTTCTTCTGCAGGTACTTCCTCAAATCCAATGCAACTGCGATTACGATTACAAGACCTTGCGCAATATATGTATAAGCCGGATCCACACCCAGGAACTGGAGGCAAATCTTCAGGATTTCGAATACCAGTACGCCGATTAAGATGCCGCCCACCTTACCAACACCACCGTTAGCGGATACGCCGCCGATGGTACATGCTGCAATTGCCTCCAGCTCATAGCCGTTGCCGGTCGCTGTGGAAGCACCGCCGGCTTTCGCGCCTACAAGGAAGCCTGCCAATGCATACATGCTGCCTGCCAGAATATAGATGCGGATTAAGGCGCCTCGAACATTAACGCCCGCAACCTGGGCTGCGTTCTCATTGCCGCCAATAGCATACATATATTTCCCGTGGCGGGTCTTATTATACAGGAACCAGAAGTATATGCCGATTATCAACGCGAAAATCATCAGATAGGGAATCGGCCCAAGGGAACCGCTTGCAACAGTCAGGTAGCTGGGCTTGTAACCGCCCATGGGCTGGTTATTAGTAATCAGGGAGCAAAGACCGTAGATGATAGTCTGCATACCCAAAGTTGCGATGAAAGGCGGAACCTTCAGCACAGAGACTACAACGCCGTTCACAGCGCCAAAGCATCCCATAATTATCATAACGATGATAAGGGCTACCGGCCAAGGCATATCAGGCATCCAGGGCAGCATACGGGCAGAGTAGTCCATGCTCTGCAGCATCATAGCGGAAAGACAGGCCGCAAGCCCTACCGCACGCCCAGCGGAAAGATCCGTACCTTTGGTAATCA
Source organism: Lachnospiraceae bacterium (assembly GCA_021769135.1). GTDB lineage: Bacteria > Bacillota > Clostridia > Lachnospirales > Lachnospiraceae > Kineothrix. The sequence continues at coordinate 1,896 of JAETTM010000044.1, forward strand.
GACAGCCCGATACACCGCAGGCGATGATGAATCTGGGAGACACATTAACTACCAGATTTTTAAAATTGGTCACTGTAAAGAAATTCTTTGTAGTAAATCCTGTCAGGATAGCCAACAGCACAATCAGTATAATAATCGCATTGTTGGATATAAATTTTTTCATATTGAATGATTTTTCCATGATAATGTTCTCCCTCCTTATTCAAACTGAGTTGCAAGCGCCATGATGTTTTCCTGATTCGCCTCTTCCCCATCGATGAATCCGGTTACCCGGCCATCGCACATGACCATGATGCGGTCGGACATGCCGATGAGCTCGCTCATTTCAGAAGAAATCATGATGATACTTTTGCCTTGCTTTGCCATCTCTGCAATGATACAGTAAATCTCGTATTTGGCCCCTACATCAATGCCTCGTGTAGGCTCATCCATAATAAAGACATCCGGACTGTTGGCCAGCCAACGGCTAATCAACACTTTCTGCTGGTTACCGCCGGAGAGCGACTGGATTTGCGTTTTGGAAGAAGGCGTCTTGATGGAAAGCTTAGCCACATTCTCCTGTACCAGCTTCTCAATTTTACCGTCATCCAGCATAAATCCCCCGATTAAATACTGGTTTAAGGATGCAATAGAAACATTATCCGCTATGGACAGCACTCCAAGAATCCCCGTGGCACGTCTGTCCTCTGTCAGCATAGCGATGCCATTATTGATGGCATCCTTAGGCTGGGTAATCTTAATTTCCTGTCCTTTATATGTAACTTTGCCGTTTGTATGGTTGCGGAGCCCGAACAGGCCCTCCATCAGTTCTGTACGCTGTGCGCCCACAAGGCCCGCCACTCCCAGGATTTCCCCCTTTTTCAGCTGGAAGGAAACATGGCGGAAGCTTTTGGGATTGATGGAAGTAAAGTCTTCCACCTGGAAAACCACTTCTCCCGGCACATTCTCCCTGGCAGGATACAATTCGGAAAGTTCACGTCCAACCATCTTAGTAATGATGAAATCGGTGGTCAGTCCTTTCGAAGACCAGGTTCCGATATACTGCCCGTCACGCATAATCGTCACTTCATCGCTGATGCGCAGGATTTCATCCATCTTATGGCTGATATATACGATAGAAACGCCTTTGCTGCGCAGCTCGTTGATGATAGTAAACAGGGCTTCCACCTCGGCAGCCGTCAAAGATGAAGTCGGTTCATCCAGAATCAGCACCTTGCAGTCAGCGGATACTGCCTTGGCGATTTCAACAAGCTGCATTTGGGATACCGAAAGGCTTCCCAGCTTGGCCTTAGGGTCGAAATTCAAATGAACTTCCTCCAGCACCCTTGCGGCATCTTCATACATTTTATCATGATCAATCACAGTCAGCGGACCCATTTTCTTTAACGGGTAACGCCCTACATAGATGTTTTCGCCGATACTTCTCTCCGGAATCGGCTGCAACTCCTGATGTACCATAGCGATTCCACGGTTCAGGGCATCCAACGGACCGTTGATTTGTACTTTTTCCCCTTCATAAATCACTTCCCCTTCATCCATGCGGTAAATACCAAACATGCACTTCATCAGGGTGGATTTGCCGGCTCCATTTTCTCCCATCAGGGCATGGACCGTACCCGGCCGCAAATTCAACTGCGCACCGTCCAGTGCTTTCACACCTGGAAATGTTTTTACGACATTGTGCATTTCCAAACGATACTCTGACAATCTGATAACCCCCTTTATAAAAAGAATGCTTCGCATTCTCAAATTCATGCGTCTTACGATGCGGTTCCCTGTAAGGTTAAAAGCGGCTCCGCCACTTCGTGTTATGTCCGTCTTGCGATGCAATTCCCTATAATGTTAGAAGGAAGTGCATGCGCCAATGCACACGCACTTCCCAATGATTTTTCATTTTCTTATTGCCATGAAGTGTTTCTGATTACTGGAAGTCAGCTACGTTATCCGGAGTAACCTTTACATAATCTACGTAGATGGACTGCTCACCCGCTGCATATGTCTTGCCGCCCAACAGGTCTTCCATAGCCTGAACAGCGCCTTCTGCCTGGCCCTGTGCGTCATTCAAAACAGTACCTGTCATGTTGCCTGCTGCCACTTCATTCAAAGCTGCATCCAAAGCGTCAACGCCTACAAGGTAGATATCCTCATTTACTTTACGGCCAGCTGCCTGAATTGCCTGCAGAGCGCCGATTGCCATATCATCATTGTTGCAGAATACTACTTCAATGTCATCGCCGAATTTAGCTAAGTCATTCTGTGCGATTTCCTGACCTTTGTTACGATCCCAGTCACCGCGCTGCAGGTCGAGTTCTTCCACTTCCATACCAGCGTCTGTCAAAGCCTTTACAGAGAACTCTGTACGATACTGTGCATCAATGTTCTCCGGGTCGCCCTGAATCATGATGTAGGAAACTTTGCCGTCGCCGTTGATATCGCCCTTGTTCTCAGTATCCAGGATCAGTTCGCCCTGCATAGTTCCGGACTGGCGTGCGTCGCATCCTACATATACCAGTTTATCATATGCGCTCATCTGATCTGCAGTAGGCTCGCGGTTAATCAATACGGTAGGTACGCCTGCATCCTTTACAGTAGCGATAATCTGGTCTGCTGCGGATGTCATAACCGGATTGATAATCAACGCATCAACCTGCTGTGCGATGAAGTTGTTAATCTGATTGTTCTGTTCAGCCTGGTCGTTCTTGCCGTCCATGAAGGTTACGGTGTAGCCTTTGCCTTCCAGGATTTCCTGCAATGCATTACGGTATGTTGTCATGAAAGCATCGTCGAATTTGTAGATACAAACACCGATGTTTCCACCTGCGCCTGCTGCGTCTGCCGCCGCAGCAGCGTCTTCTGCAGCCGCCTCTTCTGCGGGAGCTTCTGCTTCTTCAGCCGGAGCCGCTTCTTCTTCAGCCGGGGCTTCTGCGGGAGCTTCTTCAGCCGGGGTTTCCGTTGCTGCCGGAGCTGCGGAATTGCCGCATGCCGCCAAACCGAATACCATTGCGGATGCCATTGCTATCGCAATTACTTTTTTCAATTTCATAGTTATAATTCCTCCTCTTATCCTGCCTGTTTTAGGCGTTTTTATCATTTTATGCCATAATGCGCACTCCCTTTTGCGCATTATGACTACTGACAAAGCTATTGTACTGGATTTTATATCTATTTTCTATAAGATTTTTTTCGAATATTTATGGATTTTCTTTGATTTTTGTAACTAATATCTCCTGAGGCGTCCAGAAATAGGTATCGTCGGTCAAAGGATATTCCGACGGCAGTTCTTCCTGCAGTGCGCAGCTGGCCGCAAGTTCCACAATGGCGCTGCCATATAGTTCCTTATTGGCAGAAACCGTTCCTAAAAGCTTGCCGCTCTCCAATGCCTCCAAACCGGGCGTGGTGCCATCGATGCCGATAACATTCACTCCCATCACATCCGCCCGTTCCAAGGCATCGATAGCCCCCAGGGCCATATCGTCATTGTTGCTGATAACCAGTTCAATAGTATCCGGATAGTCCGCCAGCCACTGCTCCATCAGCGCCGATGCCTGACTTCGTTCCCAGTTGGCAATGCCCCCCGTGATTTTCTCAATGGGCACCTTGCCATCCTTTAAGGTCTGTACGGACCACTCCGTACGTATCAGGGAGTCCTGATGGCTGCTCTCACCCTCCAGCATCACATAGCTGACCACCCCGTCCCCGTTTATATCCACCGCCTCCGGCTCCTTCCGATACAAATCCACCACCATTTCCCCCTGCAGGACGGCCGTCTCTTTCGCGTCCACCCCGATGTAATATAGCTTGTCCCAACGGTTCATGTCCTCTTCCACCGGCTGCCTGTTGAAGAACACCACCGGCACGCCGGCAGTCATCGCCCTGTCTATGATAAGGGATGTGTCCATACGGTCCACCGGATTGATGCACAGCACATCGCAGCCAAGGGAAATAAAACGCTCTACCTGATTGTTCTGGGTATTCTGGCTCCCTTTGGCATCCTGGATATCCAGCGTCACCTTAATGCCGCTCTCACGTTCATACTCTTTCGCCTTTTCTTCTATAATACTGCGGATGTTATTGATAAAAGTGTCATCCCCCCGATACAGGCTGATGCCGATTCGGATGGATGTTTTCTCTTCTTCCTTCCGCACGCCCTGGCAGGCAGTCAGCAGCATGCTTACCAGGGCGCATAGCAGGAGAAGCGCTATGGATGCCCTTCTCCCCCTTCTAACCCTACTCATCCTTCCATTCCTCCCTTCTTTCCTTACAGATTCCCCGCCCCGGCACTCGCTTCCGCCGCCAATATTCCGTCAGATGTCAGCCAAACGAAGTGCCTGCCAAAAGCATCGCCCCAGACAGCCCCTTGGTTCGTCGCCCGCGGGAACCAATTCGGATGGCCCATTCGCCTCCAATCCCCTTACTCAATAGGGAACAGCAGTTTTTCAAAAGCCGGCTCCCTCAAATCTTCCTTTTCTATATAGTAGGAATCCATCACCGTAGGAACGCTCCCTGCCCCTTCCAGCGCCCTTACCGCCTCGCGCACGCTGTAGTAACCTATGCTGAATTCGTCCGTCACGCAGATTCCCGTAATCAGCCCCCTGTCCAAATAATTTAGGATAGGCATGGTAGTACCCCTGCCATAGAGCCCTTTTACGCCCTCCGCAGCGGCTGCATTGTCGGCCAGGATCCCTGCAGCCTCTGTCAAAATATCCTGGTTTTGCGCAAGAATCACCGCTTCCCCTTCTTTTCGCATCCCTATCTTCTCAAAGGCCATACGGAATCCGCCCTCTTCCTCCCGGGCAATCCGCCGCACCGCACGCCCCCCTTCCTCGAACGCCCTATCTATCCCTCTCATAAACATGGCGTCCATAGCGCTCTGCTTCGACGAATCCGTCAGCATATAGACCGGAGTTCCCTGTGGAAGAGTTTCCATGACCTTCCGGGCCAGCTGTTCCCCCATCTTCTCATAATCGATGACAATATTGCCCGCCCCGGCCGCTTCCGCCACCCCTGCGCGCAGAAGGATTACCGGGATGGTCATTTGTTTTCCCGCCACCTGTTCCTCATCCGCGGGAACCACAATAAGCGCATCGGCGCCATCCTGCTGCTCCCTGTCCATCAGCTCCATCTGCTGCCCTACATTCAGGTTCTCGTACAGGGTGATGAAATGGATATCCGTGTTGAACTCCACTGCCGCCTGATCCATGCCCTTACGAAAATTGCTGTAGTTGTCGCTTCTGACATCTTCTATAATCACTGAAATCTGATAAATCTCCTGCTCCGGTTCGCGGATTATCAGATTGGTGGAGCACATAAGAAATAACACCAACAGACACACGATATATAAAACCAACAGCACTTTTCCACTTCTGCCTAACATGCCTTTTACTCCTTCTGTGCCGGCTCCCCATGCGTCTGTGCCGGCAGATAAATATGGATGACCGTTCCCTCATCCGGCTCCGACCAGATGGTAAGCCCGTACTTTTCCCCGAAATACAGCCGAATCCGTTCATTTACATTTTTCACGCCGATGCCGGAACCCCGCCTGGAAGACACATGATTCTTCTCATCCAGAAGGTTCCCCACCTGTTCCGCCGTCATGCCCAGCCCGTTGTCGCTTATCCGAAAACATAGCTTCTCCCCATCCCGGTAAGCCGCCACGCAAATTTCCCCATCTCCGTCCATAAATTCCATACCGTGATAAATAGCATTTTCCACCAATGGCTGAAGCATCAGTTTCAGGCATACCAGATTTATCACGGACTCATCCGCCTCTATTTTATAGACAAATTTATTTTTAAACCTTGTCTGTTGAATCATCAGGTAATTGCGCACATGCTCCAATTCATCCTTGACCGTAATGATACTTTTTCCCTTACTTAAACTAATGCGGAAGAACCGCGCCAGAGCCGTCACCACTTTGACTGCGTCCTGCTTCTGCTCGTTTTCAATCATCCATACGATAATATCCAGCGTATTGTAGAGGAAATGAGGATTGATTTGGGACTGGAGGGTGTCGAATTCGCTCTTCCGTTTGGACTCATGCTCCGCCACAATATCCTCCATCAAAGCCTTTATCCGCTTTGCCATATCGCCAATAGAACGGCCCAGATGCCTGATTTCGTAGGAGCCCCCCATATATACTTCGGTATCCAAATCCCCTGCTTCAATGGCATTGACCGACTTTTCCAATTCCTGAATAGGCGTTGTAATCCTGGATGAGATAAATGTATTCGTGAGCACAAGTACAAGCAGAAATGCCGCCACCACAAATACTGCGAAAAGCTGCATCTTTAAATTGCTGAGGGGCAGCCCCTTTTCCGGCGTCACGCTTAACAATTTCCACCCCGTGTACCCTACGGACTTCACGCTGACCTCGCGCCATTCCCCCTCATACCGTTCCCTGAAGCTCCCGTCCCTATATTTTGCCGCCATAGCGGTATTCTCCGACATCTGCCCGGTTTCAATCATCTGCATTTTCGGATGATAGATTAATTCTCCGCTGCCGCTGACCATATACAGATAGCCCTGGTTTCCCAGAGCAATATTGTCCAGTATCTGCTGCAAACTGCTATAGCGGATATCTATCAGCAGGATTCCCTGCTCTGTAGAAGTTCCGTGGGTAATCTCCACGGCGCGGGTCAGGGTAATAACCCAGCGATACTGATTCTCATTATTATCGAAAATGTACTGCACATGGGGGGTGGTGAAATGCAGATTGTCCGTCCTTTCCAACGTATTGTAAAACCACTGTTCCTTTGTTACATCCAGCCCTGTTTTTAAACGCGCGGCCGGCACAGCCTCTATCAGTTCCCCCTCCTTGGACAGAAGGGCAATATTGGCGATGCTGTCCTTATTGTTGTCATAAAGCAGGGTAATCTGGCTGCTCACCGACTCTTCATCCAAATCCGCGTTCTTAATCACTCCATAGTAAAGACTGTCGGACAGCTTCATGATAGTGCGCAGATAAGCATCTACCGAACGGTTTATCTGGCTCAACACAGCCTGATTTTCCTCCCGGACGGCTACTTTCAGCTGCTGGGACATCTGGGCATAAAGGGTCACCCCAATCAGAAGAATTACTGCCAGGGCGCTGATTGTAAAATACATGAAAATGGTATAACGAATGCTGGTCTTCCTGCCAAATCCCGTCGGCATATCCTGGCCCATGGCGCTCCTTTCCTGCAACAATCCGAATTCCTCCCCTTTACATACATCCTGCCATCGATATTTTCAGCCTTTCCGCCAATCCTACTCCGTTTCCGCCTGCATCACCCGGTATTTGGTAGGGGACATTCCATACCGTTTCTTGAATACATAGCTGAAATAGTTTTGTTCCTGATATCCCACCTTCTCCGCAATCATATATGTCTTATCGTCAGTTTCATTTAATAGCTCCACCGCCTTCTTCAGGCGCACCTCCGTCAAATAATTGACGTAAGTTTGTCCGGTCTCCTTTTTAAATACGGTGGAAAAGTAGGCCGGGCTCATATGAAGATGGCGGCACAGCGTTTCCACAGACAGTTCAGGGTTGGAAAAATGCTCCCTGATGTATTCCTTTGCTTCCCGTATTACCCTGTGGGTCATATTATTCCATTCCTGGTTCACGGCCTCATTCATACGGGAGGCAATCGTAATCATCCGGTCCGCAAAATTCTCCCCGTGGCAGATTCCTTCCATCACTTCCGTATACTGCGCCTTTGAATCGAACATTTCATCAATATCCATGTCATACTGCTGCATCAGCCTAATCATGCAGTTGGCAATGGAAAGCATGTAAATCTGATACTGTCTGGCATGTACCTTCGCGTCGGACATGCGTGCCGACAGGCGCCGGATTACCCCATCGATTTTCTCCCGGGAGCCAAACTTGATAGCCGCCACCAGTTCTTCCTCATCCCGGTCGGTAAACTGCAGCTTGCCTTTTCCAACGGGCTCCACATCGTTGATGTAAATCGTTTTGCCCTGTCCTACGATAGCCCGGTATCCCAGCGCATCCACCGCCGACTGATAAGAGCTGCTAATCTCCTGCAGCGCCTGGCAGCTGTATCCCATGCCCACGGTAATTGTGACATCAAGCACCCGCCTGCACTCCTTACAGATATCATTGAACAGATTGCTTAAATCGGTCTGGGTATTATCCTCATCAATTGCAACAATCACGGTAATTTCATCCACTGAATTGAAAATGGCGAACCGGTAAGCGTCCCTTAGGGAATCCTCCGCCAATTCCCTCACGGAAATAGGAATCAGTTCTTTGGGCAAAGAAGGCATCTGCGATTCCATCTGCTCCACATGGATGACCGCCGCCAGCCATTTACGGGCATCCATAATATCGATTCCGTACTCCTTCATCTTCGGCATTACCGCGTCCGCGTCCGCCGCCCCGCGCACCAAATCATTCAGGAAAAGTTCCCGCAAAATCGGCTGATTGCGCAGATAGCTCTCCCGCAGAGAATTGATATTGCTGCGCTGTTCAATCTCTTCGTCCAGATTTTCCCTGACCCTGGTCAGAATCTCCGACAGTTCTTCCACGTTCACCGGCTTCAAGATGTATTCCGTCACGTTAAGCTTGATTGCCTGCTGCGCATACTCGAAATCGTCAAAGCCAGAAAAAATAAGAACCCTCATGGACGGGTATTTCTGACGAATCCGCCTTGTCAATGTCAGCCCGTCCATATAAGGCATCCTGATATCCGTAATCACGACATCCGGTTGAAGCTGCTCCACCTTCTCAAGCGCTTCCTCACCGTTTTCCGCATCTCCCGCCACCTCAAACCCCAGTCTTTCCCACTCCATTTTCCGGATAATCCCTCTGCGGACTTCCTCTTCATCATCCACCAGCAAAATCCGATATAACCCCATAGCCTGCTTCCTCCACAATACGCTATAATACATGGCACCACCTTATTTCAGCATGCATTGCCAAAATAATATATTCTTTCAATATTATAACACATTTTTGCGATTGTACAACTATGTGGGAAAATCGACTGGCTGCCCTTTATAATCGTAGAGTTTCACCATTGACTAAGCAATCTACTGCAAGCACTCCCCATTACTTGCGATAACATCCTTATACCAGTAAAAAGATTTCTTCTTATATCGGTTCAAGGTGCCGGTTCCGTCATCGTTTCGGTCTACGTAAATATAGCCGTAGCGTTTTTTCAGTTCCGCCGTGGATGCGCTGACCACATCGATGCAGCCCCAGGATGTATACCCCATCACTTCCACTCCATCCAAAAGCGCTTCCCCGACCTGGACCAAATGGTCATGCAGGTACTGAATCCGGTAATCATCCTCCACCGTGAAGCTTCCGCTGCCGTCTTCTACCAGTTTGTCCGCAGCACCCAGGCCGTTTTCCACAATAAAAAGCGGCTTCTGCCAGCGGTCCCAGAACATGTTCAGCACATAGCGCAACCCTTTCGGGTCTATCTGCCAGCCCCAGTCGCTGGCTTGCAGCGTGGGATTGGATACTCCGCCCAAGAGATTCCCGTTCCCCTTTTCCCCCGACTCGTCCGCCGAACCGCAGCAGCTCATGTAATAGCTGAAGGATACAAAATCCACTGTGTTTTTCAAAATTTCTTCATCCCCCGGCTCCATGGCAATCTCAATCCCGTGCTCCCGGAAGTAACGTTTCATATAGCCCGGATACTTCCCTCTGGCGTGGACATCGCCGAAGAAATAGTTTTTATGCTCGTCTTCCATTACCTGAATCACGTCATCCGGGGAAGGGGTCAGGGGATAAGTGGGCATGCTCAGAATCATGCATCCGATTTTGGCTTCCGGCATTATTCCATGGCCGATTTTTACCGCCAGGGCACTGGCCACCAGCTCGTGGTGCACTGCCTGGTACAAAGCCTGTTCGGTCAGTTCCTCTTTGGGCGTTCCAATCCCCCCGCTCATAAAAGGGGCGTGGAGGATGGAATTAATCTCATTAAAGGTCAGCCAATATTTCACTTTTCCCTTATAGCGCTCGAAAATCACACGCACATAACGCTCATAAAAAGCGATTAGCTTTCGGTTCGTCCACCCGTTATAATGCTCCGCCAGATAAAGGGGCGTCTCATAATGGGAAATGGTTACCAACGGTTCCATACCGTATTTGCGGCATTCATCGAACAGGCGGTCATAAAAAACCAGCCCCGCCTCATTGGGCACTTCCTCATCCCCTTTCGGGAAAATCCTGCTCCAGGCAATCGATGTCCGAAATACCTTAAACCCCATCTCCGCAAACAGGCGGATGTCTTCTTCATAACGGTGGTAAAAATCAATTCCCACCAGCTTCATATTATCCTTTGTAGGCTCTTTCGTGCGTTCACCGCGTATGCCACGGGGCAAAACGTCCTGAACGCTTAGCCCTTTCCCATCCTCAAGATAAGCCCCCTCACATTGGTTCGCTGCAACCGCGCCTCCCCATAAAAAATTTTCCGGAAATTTTCCCATATTATTTTTTTCTCCTATTCCAGTACCGCAAGTGCCCTTCCAGTACCTATTTTCCCACAATTAGTAGTGCGTCGCTGCCGAAAGGGTGCATTTCTATGACGGTGCGGCCTTGCTCTATGTGGTGTTCCACCCAAGCGCATCGTTTTGTTTCCAGATCAATGGCCTGAACCTTGCAGTCCGGCAATTCTTTTCCTATGGCCACCTTAGTGCTGTAGGGTAAGTATATCAGGTATCGGCCATCGGGCGCGGCCGCCATCCTTATTTCTTCCGTTTCATTTTGCAGCAGTCCATTGGCCGGAAGCAGTTCCCCGATTTCCCTCACCTCAAAAAACAAACGAATCCAGCCGTAATCCCAGGCTCCCGGGAATTGAATGGCCTCTTGCCAGGGGAACGGGGCATCGAAGCCTTCCCCCAGCATCATATTTTTCCTTTTATTGATTTTCTGCCAGTTCCATATGCCGTGGGCTCCATAAGTCACTCCCGCGCATGCGCCTGAGAGCAGGCTGTGCCATGCGGCTTTCCTGAGGGATTCCACCCTGAACCTTCCATACAGCTTTCTGCTGTAGCCCATCTGCTCATAGCATGGCTCCGCGTTAATCATAGGCTTCTTCGGATATTTCTTCCCTATTTTCTCCGGCAGTAAATATGCCATTTCCTGTCCATCCCTGTTATGGCCTGACTGGAACATGTAGAAATCGATGTCCGCCAGGAATTCCTCAGGTATCACATCATACCCTCTGCGGATATGCAGCGTTTTTAAAGAATCCGGGCTTTTTTCGCACACTGTCCGCAAAGCAATCCGGTAATACTCCACCGCTTCCGGCGTATCGAAATCCGTATCTCCGCTGATGACATAAATGGGCTGGAATTTATCAAAAACTTCCACAACCTTCTCCGTGTACTCCCGGACAAGCCCCCTGGGCATCACATTCCTTTCCGTAATCCGGCTTCCCCAGGTTCCCGGCACATAATTCAGCCAAAGCACAACCAATGCCAGCTGGAACCCTTTTTCTACCGCCATCCGGCACATAGCCGCCGCATTGTCATAATAAGCCTCATTCCATCTGGTAAAATCAAAAGTCTGGCCTTCATCCTCCGTAGCGAAGGGATACAGCCCGGTATCGGACATGCAGCGATCCCACTGGGGCATGGTGTTAATCTGCAGTACCGTGAAACCCTGCTCCTTCCGCTTTTTCAGGTAATATTCCCATTCTTCCATGGTCACATTTGTAAATGCGCTCCAGATAGTATCTCCCAAGTAAAAGAACGGTTTGCCTTCCAGCACGAATCCGTTTTTATTCTCATTCACTTCTAATCTGCCCATGCGGTCTTCCTCCTGCTTTTCCTGTTGGGGTGCCCCGAAAACTCATCCGCAATCTCTCTGCGGCCGATTTCTAAGAACACCCTGCCCTTACATAATCATACCGGTATTGGGTTACTTTCCGATACATGCAACAAAATTTTCCCCCCGGCGCACAACGCCCGTCTTTTCCTGCTTTATTTCCAAATAGTCATCCATATTGGTCACCACCATCGGCGTCGTTATATCAAATCCCGCTTTTTTGATTTTTTCCAGGTCTGCACGAACCAAAAGTTCCCCGGCTTTTACGCTTTGCCCTTCTTTTACCCTGACGTCAAAGCCTTCCCCTTTCAGGGATACCGTGTCCATACCTATATGTATCAGTATTTCTGCCCCCGCATGGGAACGTATCCCGATGGCATGGCCTGTAGGGTACATCACATTTACTATGCCGTCGCAAGGTGCGCAGATTTCCCCGTCATCCGGCACAATCGCCGCTCCCTGGCCCAGCACGCCTCCTGCAAATGCCTCGTCCTTTACTTCCGATAACAGAATAGCCTTGCCGTTTGCCGGGGCCTGCAGTACTTCATCCTTCGCCTCCGTCTGCGCTGCGGCCGATGCCCTTTCCTGCGCAGCACTTGATGTTCCTTCCTTTTTCTTAGGCAGCATATCATCGCTGTACCCGAACAGATAGGTTACAATGGCTGAACCGAAATAAGCGATGGCGCATGCAATCAGGAAGCCCACAAATCCTGTTCCGATATAGCCCGGAAGGGACAAAAGGCTGGTGCCAAGCAGTGTAGGAGCCCCCGTTCCCGCCGCCGCTACGATTGCTCCCGCTATGCCGGAGAAAACAGCGCCGATGAAAAACGGCTTCTTAAACCTCAACGTCACGCCATAAATAGCCGGTTCCGTAATTCCAGCCAGGACCGCAGACAATGCGGAAGGCCCGGCAATCTCCTTTACCTCTTTATTCCTGGACTTTAAAAATACGCCCAAAGTCGCTCCCGCCTGAGCCATATTGTTAGGCCCTGTAATAACAAACAAAGTATCCCTTCCGTAAGTAGCAATATTGTTCATTACAATCGGCACAAAGCCCCAGTGTACGCCGAACATAACAGCCGCAGGCCAAATCAGGCCAAGGATTCCTCCCGCAATCACCGGGTTCAGCCCTACCAGACCCGTATATCCGGAAGCCAGCAATTTCCCTGCGGTATCCGCCACCGGCCCAATTACCAGATAAGTCAAAGGCACTACCACCATCAGGCTCACCAAAGGAACCAGGAAGCCTCTCACCATCTCCGGCATCGCCTTGTTAAGCGCCTTTTCCAGCTTAGACAGCAAGTAGACAGAGATGATAATTGGAATTACAGAGGACGTATAGCTTACCAGCACCACCGGAATCTTTAAAAAAGTAAGAGACTCCCCTGCGGAAAACGCCGCCGTCAAATCCGGATAAACCAAAGCCGCTGCAACCCCCATCGCCACATAAGTATTCGCTTTAAATTTCTTTGCCGCAGTAACGGCCAGGATAATAGGCAAAAAGGTGAATACCCCGTCGCCGGCCGCCTGCAAAATCCGGTAAGTTCCCATTTCCGGCTTCAGCACATTCAATGTGGTCAGCAGAATCAGAAGCGCCTTTAACATACCGGCCCCGCTCATTGCCCCCAGCATAGGGGCGAAAATGCCGGAAATCGTATCCATAAAAGTATTCAGAAGGTTTTGTTTGCCCCCGCTTTCTTCCGTTCCTGCCTCCGCTTCTCTCTTTAATCCTGTATTTTGAAAAACCGCTTCGCACACATCCGCCACATGATTCCCTATGACAACCTGAATCTGCCCGCCGCTTTCCAATACCTTTATCACGCCCGAAAGCTGGGAAAGGTTTTCTTTATCCACAGCCCCGGTATTTTTCACTTTAAAGCGCAGACGGGTTGCGCAATGAAAAAGCGAAATGACATTCTCCGTTCCACCCACGTACTTTACAATGTCCTTTGACAACTGCTCATAATTCTTTGCCATGATGATTCCTCCATTCCAGATTTGTCAGACCAAAGTGCGCACCTTTTATCTGAAAACATGGTATCATCATTCTTTTTCCATCTCAATCCCATCCGCGATTTTCTCACATTCCGTAGTCTGCCCCCCTTTTTTACCATCCTTTCCCTTCGTTTTTTGTACAAAAATACCATGCTTTTAAATTTTCTTTAAGAGCACGGCATTTCCATCACCGATAAATGTATTTTGCCTTATCGAAGACGCTGCTTCCTTCCAAAAGCCTTGTCTTATAGTAAACCCGCATGATTTCTTCGTCATCCCCCTCTATATGCCTGATGAGATGCTCAATGGCCGCCAGATGGCGTTTCGTATGGGTGCCTTTAATCAATGTCAGGTCGATGCCCGGCAGGCTGACCGGCGGCAGCGCATCGAAGCCGATTAATGAGATATCCCTGGGAATCCTTATCTGCCGCTCCAAAAGCGCCTTGCACACTCCCAAGGAAATGACGGAACTTTCCAGGACAAAGGCCGTAACTCCTTTCACCCCTTCGTCCAAATATTTCGCCATGGACCTGTACACCTCATCTACGCTGCTGCCCAGATGGCGGATGCGGTTGCTGGCATCTCCGCATTGACGTCTGGCCATTTCCAGTATAAAAGCCTCCCTCCGCTCCACGAAATTGAAAATGTCAATTTTTTCGGCCAGGTATACGATGTGGCTGTGCCCCTTATCCACCAGATAATCCACGCACCGCTCAATTCCTTCCCGGTTATCAATAAGAAAGCTGTCCAGCCCGACATCATAGAACAGATTATCCCCGGTTACAATCGGCACCTTCATATCCCAAAAAGGGTAAATATCCCCTTGGCTCATCTCCGCCGCCATAATATAAATTCCCCGTACGTTCCTCCTCCTGCATTCCGCTATCACATCATCCAGGTTTTGACTCTGCTCCTGATAGGCCATATACCGGCCCTCATAGCCTGCCAAAGCGGCTGCCCGTTTCAGTTGTGTCAGCAAAGGAAACGGCTGCCCTGCACTTCGCCCCATAATAATCCCATTTTTTATATAATTGAGCATCAGGACCGTTCCTTTGCATGGCTCCGGGCTCTGGCTCCCTTTCAGAAACTCCGCCTCTTCCTTCCGCCTTACATAGTCCAGAATCTGCCGTTTGGTCTGGGGGCTAATCCCGGGCCTGTCATTCAGGGCCAGAGAGACCGTAGCCGGTGAAATCCCCAGTTCTTCCGCTATCTCTTTTGCTTTTAGGCGCATATCTCCCCCCTTATCCCAACAGTCCGGTCTCCGGATTCTCTGCCGCATCTGCGCATCCGTACGGACTTTGCAGCAAGTGCAAAGTTCTGAACCAAACTGTTATCTTTCATCTTCATCATGCCTGCCGATTATCTTTTCCATCCATATCATATCGTACCACCGCCCGAATTTATAACCGCATTTATGGAATTCCCCGCATTTTACAAACCCCATATGCTCATGAAACCGTGCGCTGCCTGCGGTCAAATACTCGTCTTCCGTCTCCGGATAACCTATACAGGCATATAAATTGGTAATCCCCATTTCCAAAAGGGCATCTTCCAGCGCCTCATATAGCTTCCTTCCAATTCCCTGTCCCTTTTCCGATTTTTCTATGTAAATCGTAGCCTCCGCCGACCAGGCATAGGCCGCCCGCCCAACAAACGGCCCGGCATAAGCATAACCGACAATCTGCTTCTCCCGGACTGCCACGAAATAAGGATATTTCGCCAGCGTCCTTTCCATCCTGCCCCTGAACTCGTCCAAAGAAGGCACATCATATTCAAAGGAAATGGCCGTTTCCTCCACGTAATATGCATAAATTTTCAAAATTTCTTCCGCATCGCCAATGTCCGCTGCTCTGATTTCAATATTATTATCCATAGTTTACCGCCTTTCTGCATAGCTTTGGCCGCCCGATAATGTATTTTAAGTAAGTATAACCCCAAAAACAAAAAAATGTAAAGTCTATTCAATTTTCAGGGGCCGCTCTGGGCTGAACTGTTGCCAGCTCATTCCATAGATATAAAGGCCTCTCTCAATTCCGCCGCTGCCCGCCTGGTATCCGGCGAAGACAGAATTGCCGAAACTACAGCCAGCCCATCCGCCCCCAATTTAGCAAACTCTGCCGCATTCCCCTTATGGATTCCTCCGATTACAACAAGGGGAATCCGAACCTCCCGCCTGATTGCACACAATACCTCCATCGGCACAATCTTCGCATCCCTTTTCGTCCTTGTGGGAAACATCGCTCCAACACCCAGGTAATCGGCACCGTCCTCCTGTGCCTGCAGCGCCTCCTGTAACGTGGATACCGAAACGCCAAGCAGCCTGTCCTGGCCGATTATTCTCCTCGCGGCAGCAGCAGGCAGGTCTTTCTGTCCAACATGTACCCCTGCCGCATCCACCGATAAGGCGATATCAATTCTGTTATTTATAATCAAAGGAACTTCGTACTTATCGGTTACCTCCTTGACCTCCTTTGCCAAATGATAAAAATCCAGGGAAGATATATTGCTTTCCCGAAGCTGCACCATCGTACAGCCGCCCAAAACCGCCTGCTCCACCACGTCGCATAAAGCTGCGTCATTGATATAAGCGCGGTCCGTAACCAAATAAATGGAATAATCATATCTCATACTTTTCTCCATTCCTGCCTATTCGCCCAGCCCATTTCGATACAGCCCATAAAAATGATGGGTGGGCCCGTTTCCCTTTCCAATCGGAAGGGCATGCTCAATGGCCGTTGTAACATAGGCTTTCGCTTTCCCCACCGCCTCATCTATGCTTAGCCCTTTTGCCAGCCCGGAGGCGATGGCCGACGAAAAAGTACATCCCGTGCCATGGGTATTTTTCGTATCAATTCTGGCTGTTTGAAAATGAAAAAGCTTTTTTCCATCAAATCCACTATTTTTTCCGCTTCCGGAATATTGGGCATCAAAACATCCGCCAGCGGTATAATCCTGCCAATCAACGTTTCCACCGCCCCCATATCCATAAGCGGACTGCCATTTTTCGCATACATCACCGGGTCGATGACCACATTCCCCGGCTTGTACTGCTCCATTTTCCCCGCAACAGCTCCCATACATTCCGGCGAGGACAGCATGCCAATCTTAACCGCATCCGCCCCGATATCTTCGAAAACGGCATCTATCTGTTTCCTTATCATATCCGGCGCAATATCCTGGATATCGATTACCCTGCATGTGTTTTCGGCAACCACCGAAACGATAACGCTCATCCCAAAAACGCCATATGCGGAAAACGTCTTTAAATCCGCCTGTATGCCCGCACCGCCGCTGCAATCAGAACCTGCAATGCTTACCACTTTCTTCATATATCGCTCCCCCCATATGCCATTTTCCAAAATTCCAGTTCCAGCAGGCTTCCCCTTGTAAAAATATCGCTCAATTTTTCTTTTTCCCGCTCCGGCAAGCCATCGCATTTTTGATTTGCAAAATCATGCCAGCTTCTGCAATTCTCCAAATACTCTTCCTCCGCGTAGTCGCGTATGAAGTCGAAATACCTGGACTTGCCAACGCCCTGCGCCTTCGCTATTTTCCGGAAAACATAACTGTAGCTTAACATGCATGGCAGCACCGCCATAAGTATTTCACAGGCATCCCCTTTTTCCGCTGTACTTAACAAAAAATCAATATATTTCCTGTTTTCCGGCAACGGCTCTATATACTCTATATCGTCATCCGTTATGCCGAATTGCGCCAGATAAGACAGCCTTACCGTGGACTCCTCATCCGTTACAAAATTCAGCATCGAATAGTACATCTGGATATCTTTTAAATTCAAAGAATGATAAATTGCCTTTCCATAAACGCGCGCATAATTTTTCAGATAAATGCTGTCCTGTATGATATACTGCCTAAACTTTTCCGGCGGAAGCGTGCCCGTCTGCAGTTCTTTTATAAAAGGCGTCTTTGCACACTCCTCCCATATCGGAATATTTTGGTTTACCACTTCGTCCATAAATGCCATTTGCGTTCCTCCATCTTCCTTTCATTCATAACGTTCATCTTTTTCCCATTTCCGTGCGGCCCCTGTACGCAAAAAAAGCGTAGGAAATTGCTTCCCTACGCCGGTATTAGCCTTTTAATTCCCTCGCCATACACAATGATTCCGGCATATTCACATATGGGCCATAGTTTGGAATTACTTTAAAGCCTAATTTTTTATATACGGCACAGGATTCCGCCAGCAATTCCCCCGTTTCCAGAATCATCCTTTTATATCCCAGTTCCTCTGCCCATTCTATGAGCAGCAAAACAAGCCTGCTCCCTATCCCCTGGCCCTGGTATTTGGCCTGTACAAATACCCTCTTCAATTCCACATTTTCATCATCATATTTTCTTATGGCGCCGCCGCCAATTGGCTTGCCATTTTCGTATATGACTATCGCTTCCTGTATTTCATCCAACTGGTTATACTTCTCGTATTTGCCCCTTTCTATCTTCTTCCCCACACGCCTGTCCAAATCCATGTCGAGAAGCCTGCAGTTTTCTATAAAATCCTCATTTTTGCCATTTGTCCTTTTAAATTCCATTGCCATTATCCTCCACGAATCCTTGCGCCTCTTTCGCGCCTGCTTCCGTCCGCCCCATCCTTTTAAGCTCCGGAATAATAATTGCAACCATGGTTATAAAGCAGGCCATCCCTCCAATAAAATTTGAAATCGGCTCCGCTATGAACACGCCGTCCGTTCCCATTTTAAACACATAAGGCAGCAGATATGTCAAAGGAACAACCATTATCACTTTTCTGAATAAGCTGAAAAATATTGCCTGCTTCTTTTTATTCAGCGCCTTAAAAACCGTTTGCCCTGAATATTGAAATGCCTGAAATACAAATGCGAAAAAATACAAATGGAGCGGCCTGATGGCCAGCTGCTGCAAAGCGGTGTCATCGCTGAATATTTTAATAAATAGCAACGGAAATCTTTCAATAAATATCCACATCAGGCAAGTATATAGAATCGCCGTCACTGCCATTAAAACAATGGCCTTTTGAACCCTTTTTGGCCTTCCTGCGCCGTAATTATATGAAATGGCCGGGGATGCCCCTTCCGTAACCGCCATTATGGGCGTATCCAATATCTGCCTCACCGAAGAAATAATCGTCATGACAGACACGTAAACGGCACCGCCGGTTTCCATTAATACACTGTTGCACGCTATGGATACAAGGGAATTCGTGCATTGCATGACAAAAGGCGATAATCCCAGGCTGACGATTTCCTTTGCATAAGGGAAAGCAAAAAAATTGCTGAACCTTATCCTAAACTCGTTTTTAGGGCCCAGAAGGAACTTCATAACAAACAGCATGGATAAAAATTGGGAGAGCACCGTTGCGATAGCGGCCCCCTTTACCCCCAAACCCAATGTGAAAATAAATATCGGGTCCAATACAATATTGGAAACGGCCCCGACCAAGACCGATTTCATGCCTATGGTGGAATATCCCTGGGCGTTGATATATGGATTGATGCCGGTAGAAACCATAATGAATATTGTTCCTGCGAGATATATCCTTATATAAGGAACCGAAAAATAAAGTTCATCTGCCGTTGCGCCAAAAACCGATAAAATATGAGGAGCAAACAGCCCGCACAAAATTATAAGCACTGCGCCGACTGTTATTTCCAGCCGAAATGCCGTATTCAGCACGCTGCACGCTTTCTGTCTGTCATTCTTTCCCAATTCTATGGAAAATAAAGGTGCGCCCCCAAGGCCAAACATATTGGTAAAGCCGCCAATCAGCATGACAATGGGGAAACACAGCCCTATTGCTCCAAGCGCCTGGGTGCCGTAGCCCTCAATTCTTCCTATGTATATCCTGTCCACTATATTATATAAGAGGCTGATTACCTGGGCTACCAGCATGGGCAGCGCTGTCTGTATGATATTTTGGGTTATGGTGCCGTTATCGAAATCCACCTTTTTCATTTTGCCTTTTACCCCTTCGCCACCATCAAACAGCGGCGAATCGTTCCTTCAATACGTTCACGGGTATGATTATACCACTTCCATTCCCCCTTTACCACCAGAACAATTTTTATTACCACTTATCAGGGCTTGCATATTTATTCGGGTGTACGGCATAGCCGTCTTTATATTTTACCGTCATATACAGAGTCTCTTCACCCTTTACAAGCTTCACATAGCAGACGCCGTCTTCGAACTTATCCGTAATATCAACCTTTTGGTCAAACCAATAAACCCATACGGAGCCATCTTCCTTATATTCCACCTCCGGCATCGTCAGTTCCTCCATGATTTCTTCTTCCGATACCGGCCGTTCGCTTCCATCCGCTTCAATGGCAATGCCGCCGCCAGCCCTGTGCCCTGTATTTCCCTCATTATCGGTATACTCTATTTCATAGCTTCCATCACCGTTAAACTCAATCGTCGCATTCGTACAATCACCTTGAATCCATAGCTGAATCGTACGCTGAATCCCTCCTACATCCATAGCATATGCAGCCGTAACGCTGCCCATAAAGACTATACAGCCAACTATAGACGCTGCCATTGTTTTATAAATATGTTGCTTTCTTATTTTTTTCATTTTTTCTACCTCCCAGGAAAATTCATCGGATGGATAAACTGCCGAAAATGCCTTTTTATACTTTTCTCTATTCGTCATATTCCCAGCCCTCCTTCAATGTGTCACGAAGCAGCAATCTCCCCCGTGACAACCTGACCTTTACGTTGCTTTGTGTTATCCTCAATATGCCCGCAATTTCTTTTACAGAATAGTCCTCATAATAAAACAAATGAATCACTATACGGTACTTTTCGGGTAAATTCATCACCGTCTCAAACAATACCGAGGAATCTTTCGACTCAAAAGTCAATGTTTGCACGTAATCCTCTAATGGCAATGCATTCCGTCTGAAAAAGGTATTTCTTTTATTTTTTGCCTTGTTAATTGCTACCCTGATTAACCATGCCCTTATATGCTGCTCCGATTCGAACTCCTTTTTTTGAGACCAGTACTGAATAAATGTATCCTGAACAACATCTTCGGCATCCTGCGCATTTTTACATACGCTAAATGCCATAACATAAAGATTGTTTCGATATTGTTCGATTAGAATCTCTACTGATGGTTTCATAAGCATACTCCTTTATCCTTTGAAAAGCTTTTCACTAATAATACAAACGGAAAGGCAAAAAGGTTACAAAGAAATTGCCGGAAAAACACAAAACCCCCTTATATGTCATTTTCCTTTTTGAAGTACATACGGTTCAATTTTTTATGATAGAGAATCATTGCCGCTATACCGCCTATCGTTTCCATTATACACAAATACCCTGCCGCCAATTCCCCTAAAAGAAGCCCGCATATGAAACAAAGAACAAACCCCATGCCGAATAAAATCCACATAAGGCCATGCTTTTGGTTATAAGCTTTCATATCCGTAATCTGTTCTTTTTTAGGCGGTTCCTCCCCGGACCAGAAGCCGACCGGCTCTTTGCTTCTATACTGGACAATTCCAATGATTATAACAGGCGCTATAGCAACTATCAATATTATTAAAGAGATTACTGTTTCTGCCTTCATATTATCCCCTTTACCTCACGTAGATGCCTGCAAAACGCATATCTTCGTCATATGTCAACCGATAGGTTGCGCTCACATTCTCATAAGTAACCGTAATTTCCCCTACTGCAAAGTGACTGTTTCCCTGAATCATTTCTACCATATATACAGCGCCAAACTGTTTCCGCTCTCCCCAATCATCGGACAGAGTTTTCCTTACATCGCTCATCGTTTCTGCATTTAGCAGAGGCTGCATCTGCGGAATCGCATTTTTCTGCAAAGCGGTATAATCTTCCGCGTCCAATAGCTCTATCGTTTCCTTCATGGCAGCTTCCACCTGCTCTTTGTTAAAATATTTACTTCGCTCGATATCAGCGGCCTTAGGCAGCATCCAATATACAAGCAATGATGCAAAAACCAATACAGCAATAATGGGTATTGCAATTTTCAACACCTTATTTCTGACATACCGTTTCTGTTCCTCCATGGAAATATTTTCGTTAAAACCATCCGCGATTTCCTTTGCCGTTCCCATCCGGGAAATAATGTCTTCCGACCGTTCCCCCTGTTTGGCCCGCATACTGATATCCGTCAACAGCTGCCTCTTTATTTCCTTTTTCTTTTTCCCATCGCACTTGATTTTTCTTACAATAGCATTTACGTATTGCTTTTCATTCATTTCCTAGCCCTCCATTATCCTTAACACTCCATCAGAAATACGCTTCCATACATCTTCTATTTCATCAAGCGTTTTTTTCCCTTCTTCGGTAATCTCATAATATTTTCTTGGCACTTGCTTTCCCACCGCTTCGCTCCACTTGCTCACAACCAGCTTATCGTCTTCCAACCGATAAAGTATCGGATATAATGTGCCGTCCTTCAGCAAAAATGTCTCTTCGCTCTTCTCCTTCATCTCCTGGATAATCTGATATCCATACTTCGCCTCTGATTTTAACAGTTTCAGGACGAGCATATCCAAAACGCCTTTTTTCATTTGCCGTTCATATTTTTCGTTCATGATTTACCTCTTATACTTTGTATTACTAAGTATATTATAAAGTCAAAGATAACCCGAGTCAACAATTTTTACTTCTGTCATTTTGCTTTATGTATTTATTCAAATAGGAGGGGGTATTTTTAAATGGTTACCGACGGGTAGCCTGGATATGGGTAAAAAGAGTCGGCCCAGCGACCAATTCCAAAGAATGCTTCGCCTGCTTTCCTGGTATTTCACAACTATATGATGTGTTTTTCATAACAAAACAAAAATGCGCTTTTAATACACTAGCCCAAACGCAAAACAAATCCCCTTACTGCAATCCCTTTTGGCCGGCTTCAGCTGCCATCTCCCTAATTGTTCCATATTGCATGTCCGCTAACGATTGAATGTGTATACAAATCAGCTATAATTTTTTTCATTGCAAGACCTCCTCAGCTTCTGTTTTCTTCAACAGATGTGGTATTTCCCCATCATCCTATCAAAACCGTACGTGCTGCCCTGCTATGGCTTACGGATTTTATCAATAACTTTGTCTACCCAAAAATTAATGAAAAAATCAGCAATTTCCGCAACCGTATTCATAATAAAATCAACCATATCACTTTCCCCAATCACTATTTGTAATAATGAATCCGATGGTTCCATCACCTCGAAAATCTATTTAACCGTATGCCGAGTTTTTTGCATTGACAACAAAGATTCCTTGATTGCACCATATAACTCTTCATGTCCTATTGTTTTCAAAACCTTACGCTCAAAAATTTCTCTATCCGCATCTTTTAACTCATCTTCCGTATCCATAACATTACGATTTTTGATTTTGCCAAACAATTCTACAATCTCCAAAGCATCTGTATCCGATATAATCCGTGGATTTATCATATACATGTTCTTCAGCTTTGTGCTACTCGCATCCAACACACCTAATCCCCTTCCAAAACCAATTGCTTCAATTGCAAACATTCCAAATAAAGAATTTAATAATGCATGCAATAA
The DNA here is from genome assembly GCA_021769135.1 of Lachnospiraceae bacterium. Lineage (GTDB taxonomy): Bacteria > Bacillota > Clostridia > Lachnospirales > Lachnospiraceae > Kineothrix. The sequence goes on from JAETTM010000044.1 coordinate 25,218, forward strand.
ATCTTTCGATATATTTGTATTCTTCATTAGCATTCGCGTAAAACGTTGGTCAACAAATGTACTCTCCTCAAATTTTGATACAAATAAACGCTTATCAGGATTAAGTGCAGTCACAAAGTCTGCTTTTGTTGCATCATCCATTTCGTACCAAAAACATCCTGAACGCTTTAATGCTTCCGGTAATAATTTACCTGTTCCATTTCTAATGTTTTCAAATTTTTCAATCCAATTTAAAGCCCCTGTATGCCCTAATTGATGTAATTCATCTTTCGATTTATGGCAGCAAAAGGCTACAATATCCGTTTGCGCTGTATATGATTTTAATAATGCCGGATTTTTAAGCACAGGCTTAATATATTCACTCTCAATCCCACTATTTTCCGGCGGATAAAACAAATCGTTCCATCCCCTACGTTCGCCCCTTTTTATAGTGAGAATTTCTTCAATCGGGATTAAACATTCCGCCAGCTGATTAACCCATGATACATCATGAAATAAAGCATTTAGCGTTATTCCCTCGTCTGTAATTTTCTTAATCATTTCAATGGAATAACTTTTAACAGAAGCCACTGCGCTGTCAATTTCTTCTCCCAATACAATACTATTTACGATTGTTTCTTTCTCATGGCTGTTAATTTTCTCTATATCTTTATTCAGCATCCAAAAGTTTATTTTTAATCCCTGATTTGGCATTATAATTTCTTTTTTCCGCAATATCAGCAAAGTTGCTACAACATCCGCATTCTTAAACCAACGTCCGCAATTGCTTATTACCGCCGCACGAATATCGTAATAATACTGCAATGCATCAAAAAACTTCTTTCCAATATCTGTACCAAGCCATGAGTTTGATAAAATAATTCCCAGCCTTCCGCCCTCTTTTAATAACTCATGCAATTTAAACGGCAAATAATTATATAAATCTGTCTTCCCCAATGTAAATTCTATACCTGTATTCTCTTTAATCCGCCGTCTATACTCGCTAATATATTCTATCTCATCCACAGCTATTTTATTGTATTCCACAAATGGCAAGTTAGAAACAATAGCTCCAAAACCCGGAATTTCTTTTTCAATTCCGCTGCCATCAATCGGGCTTTTTACTTCTATTTTATCTTTGTTCTTTACAGCAAATACATCTGACTGAAATATATTTAACGGGATATTCAATGCTTCCATATTCGTTACCGCAATATTGGCAATCTGTAACGGATATGCATACTTATCGGCTATCCACGTAGTTGAAAATGCGGCTTCCGAATTGTGCAATCTTTCCATTTTATTTTTAATGATTGCTCTCGCAATTGTACCTGTCCCCGCACACAAGTCCGCACATTCCTCATTCCAATTATTAATCGTTATTTGGCATAGTAAATCCGCTAAACAATATGGCGTCGCATATTGTCCTCTTATTTCCCGCTTTGCTGTATTAACAGTTTTTTCCAATATTTCCTGCAAAACTGTCTGTTCGATTTTCTCTATCTTATTTTCCACCAAAAATTGATTGTAGTCCACAATGTCTATCCATGTGTTCTCCGGCACAATCTCATTGTATTCCAATCTTTTAAATACATTATAAAAATCCCCTTGTTCTACAATTTCGTCTATGATTGCATTTCCATCTGACGGTGTAGACGTACTATCAATTTTATCTATCTTATAAGCACAGTTATGGTACTTCTTTATCGTATTTGCAAACATAATTCTATTTGTCCAGTTTAACAAAATAGATTTTGCATAGGCAGAGTACATATCATTCTCGTCTTTATCATACTCTTCATGAAATGCATTCCACCATACTTTCAATCGGCTTTCCATTGCCATATTGCTGCCAACTTCTAAAATAAGGTTTTCCGCAACCAACTCCTTATTCCTTTGGATTATTTCTGTCATAAGTCCATCAGATATCGTTGTTTCAATAGACGATGTTAATATTATTCCATTGATTAAAAATTCATTTACCGTTAAGACAATATCTTTTATAATCGGCAGCCACTCTGCTTTGTATATGGTTACATCCTCCCGAGTTTTTATATGATTCGTTCCATCCCATACTTTAGCTTCCTCGAAATTGCCATTCCCATTTTTTATATATAATTTCCCATATGTAAAATTCCAAATCACAAAACTGTTTAAATGTAAAGCAATTGCTTTTCTGGCAGCATCCTTTATCAATGCTTCGTCCGTAATTAAAACATCCGGCATCTTGAGTTCCCAGCCTTGTAAAATCCTGTTTTGTGCCTCGTCTTCATATAATAAAACATCCGGAAACATACTTTTCTTATTTACAGAAAGCGTACTTTCTCCACCTGCACTTTTTATCTTCAAATTCAGCCCTTTGAGCATTTCTCTTATTTCAGAAATAATAACAATCGCCCAGCTTCTCTCATTACGTCTAACAATTGTTCCCATACACATCTACCTCTCCATAAATTCAGAAATAAGATTTTGCTCCTTTATGTATTTACGGGTCTTTTTATCTAATTGCTCCCACGCCAGAAATAATCTTCTTTTGGCAACATCTATATAATCGATTTCTTCTCTTTTAAACAATGCTACATTTTCGTTCTTTTCAATGCCAATAAAATTTCTTCCTTCCATCAAAGCCGCAACTAAAAATGAACCGCTTCCAAAAGTATTATCCAATACAACATCCCCCGGATTGGTATATGTTCGAACCATGTATCTTCCCAATTCTATAGGCTTTTGCGTCGGATGCAACACTGCTCCTTCACATTCAGCCGTTTTTACATATATAATATCGGTCGGATAACGCTCCCCCTCGCTTGCCACGCGCACAGGTTCAAAATCACCATAATTTCCACACAATTGATTTTTCCTCGTTCCTTTATCATATGGCTCGCCTTGTGTCATTTGCGGATGATATGTCGGTTGTTTCTTATAAAAAACACACACATCTTCATGCTTTCGCAGCGGCTGCTTCTTAGCATTCAGAAAATTAGTTGGTTTTGATTTTTCCCAAACCCACTTATATTTGTAAATATTAGGTTGGCTTAAAATTAGTTTCGCCGTAAAAACTCCATTAGAAGTTAATACAATCGCCCCATTCGGTTTAATAACTCGATTATACTGCTTCCATAGCTCATCCAAAGGAATATAACAATCCCATTCATTTTGTGTCATTCCATATGGCAAGTCACAAAGAATCATATCTACACTTCCATCCGGTATTTCGTTCATATATTCAAGACAATCGCCTTCAAAAAGCTGATTTATCACTTTATCCATATCTATAACTGGCGTATCCATTTTTTTCATAAAAATCTCCATTGCCCCTTAACTTTATTCATCTGACTAATATATCATAACATGTTCTTCATTCGAACACAAGTTCTTATTTTGCTTTTCCATAATAAAATTCTTCATTGCAATGTTCCCCTTTGTTTTTCAATATTTAAGGCTTTCTTGCAAGCTGCAAATCTATGGTATCATATATTGTAAATGACCCGCCAAATTTATTTATTGCTTCCTCTATTTTTGAAAAAAACTCCATCCTAATCTTTTCTTCAATCGCAATATGGTCTGAATATGTTCCCAATAATTCAACATACTCCTTAGCGGAAAACGTCCTTGTTCTATAAAACATGGCATGCTTGATATCTACGAAGCCATATTTCGCAGCAATTTGGGCCCTCTGTATCGCCTGCTCTTCGCTATATTCTTTTTCGGATTCCATATCTTTGCCATAGTATTTGCAATAATACGCAGAATATAGTTTATCAATTTCTTCGGAAAGGACAGGATTGCCCTTGTCGCGATATGGATGATTTGCAAAACGCGCAAAAGCTCCTCCGCTTTTCAACATAGCATAAACTTTTGAATATCCAATATTCTCTTGTATCCAGTGGAATGCGGAAGCGGAATATACCAAATCATATTGAGAATCAGTAAAAGAAGCATTTTCAAACTTCTCTGTTATCACAGAAAAGTTTCCATACTCCTTAAACTTTTCCTCGCACAATCTTGAAAAGTTCTCTCCGCATTCAACTGCCGTTAAGGTACATCCCTTTTCCAAAATTGGCAATGTTGCCTGTCCGCCTCCAATCCCAATCTCAACAACATTGGATGAACTGTCAATATTAATATAGTCAAAAAGTGTTCTATACAGGTCATCTGTATATCCCGGGCGAAATCTTTCATATCGGGTTGCAACCGTATCAAATGTCCATTCCAAACCCTTTATTGCTGACATTTTGTTCCTCCTTACGCGAATGCAATACCTTGTCCATCTTCTGCCAATGTATCGTTAATTTCTTCCAAAACAATTTTAACACTATTTATCATCTGTTCCGTAGAAAGATTATAGATAATTTTTCTCTTTGCCGTTTCCTTCTCAATGATTGGAATAAGCATATTTCGTGCGAATTCTTTTCTGTCACTGCTTGCAAACATATCTTTGAGAATTTTTCCATCAAGTCTGTCACGCAGTTTATCTACAGATTTTTCTGCCTCTTTATTGCTCAAAAGATACTCTGATGACATATCGGTAAATACATCCTGAATAATTTGTACCATATCATCGGCATCGTCCTCGATGAATGTACCGACAACTGCATTTGTAGCCTTTCCGGCCGCCGCGCCGCCAACCAATGAGCCCGCGAGCCCGCCGATTATCGTACCAATCCCCGGAAGAATTGCCGAACCCGCAGCCGCTCCCGCAATCCAGCCCCCTGTGCCACCACCTACAGTTGCAGCAGTTCCTGCCATGTTTTTAAACAGTTGTTTCCCGGAAATCCGGCCCCTGAATATATTTGCTACATCCAGTGAAGAGAGCACTACAAATGTTACGCCCGCAGTTATTGCATTCCCCCGAAGGAGCTTGGCGGCACTCTTCATAGCGGCCGCACCGTAAATCGGCTTGGCCCCTGTTCTAAAAGCATTAATTAAAATAGCCGATGCCTTAGGGCCCATCATGGAAACAATGGCCTCAGAACTGCCAACTAAAGCGCTGTTAAGTCCCGCTTTGGAAAGTTGTGCTGCCAGGATGGATGTAACAAATGCTGTTCCTCCTACTTTTAATCCGGAATAAGTTGCAATCTTTACCGCATCTTCAAAATCCTCGCCATTCCATATTGATGTTGCCAAGGTAATCATTGCGGTTACACCAAACGCCGAAGTAGCTATTATTGCGCCATTAACGGCATCATAAGTCAAAGACTCTACCGTGCCTGCCTTTGCAATATTCTTCGCCTGGGTATAAGTAAAATGCCCTTTTCTCACTATATTTTTTGCTTCTTCCGGGTCATTGACACCTTTCACCTGGCCATTACGGATTTTTTCTTCCATAGCTTTCAGCGCTTCATCATATTTGTCCGATGGAACCTCAATCTACATAGGTTTCCCATCTATCATATATCTGAATGTACCCTTACCATTTTCTTCAAAACATTCGTTTATACAACGCGAGCCTGTAACACAATATTTGGACTGAATGTAAACGCCATCGACTATCCTATCCGCACCATTTTTTGCATTGTCATCCCCCACAATTTCGGCATCATGTCCTGTAAAATTGTCATAAAGTGTATTCGCCCTTTCTGCGGCAAAACCATGCCCCTGGCGGGCATGAAACTTTTCCTCTTCATATTGAGTTATCTCTAAAATTCTGTCACAATCTTTCTTATATGTATTCGTTATCCTAATTGCCTTAATATCATCGTACCAAAACTTTTTTGGTTTTTCCAGGGTGTCCAAATAATATACTTTATCATCGGTAAAAATATATCCGTTCTTTCCATTCCCCATAACTGTTGTATCAAAAAATCCAATTACAGATGTCCTATCCATACCGGATGCAAACTTCTTAATCGCATTATCAATCTTCTTGCCGGGAATATCGCCTTCTATATGGTACGCAAAGCCGTTGGCTATATTGCCAAGATACTTCCTCATTATTTCGATTTTCTCTTCATGATGCCTTCCCATACCAATCCCCCTCAATCATTATCCAAAATACTTTCGCCCAATTTTTCTGCATAATAGTGCATCAGTTCCTGTAAATAAAAACCGTTAAGCCTTTTTTGGGCCGGCAAAGATTGGAACTGCCCATCTATTTCAAGATGCAAAAAGGGCTTCCCTATTTTTAGGAAAGCACCATATATGCTTCTATTTTCTCTTAGTATCAATCCATCCATACTTCCTCATTTCTTCCCGAAATGCACTTCTTCGTGGATACGTATCCTTATACGATGTCATAATCTTCTGTTTAGCTCCCATCTCTCCTACAGATTCCCGCACCTCGCCCAAAGCGGCGATATACGCTGCACATTCCCCATAATAGTTTCTGCGGTTTGCATCCATTATTCCTGCCGTCCGCTTTTCCAGCAATGCTGTGATTCTTTTTATGGCACGATTCCTTATATCAGATGACATTGGCACCATAGACTTCCATTGTAAAAACAATTGGCAAAACAAATCATTTTCTCCTATCCCCTCAAGTCCGCAAGTGCCTTTTCGATATTCTTCTGCGGAAAATCTCATTGCACGTTTTGCCATCTCTGCCATAACGGCGATTCCCTTACCACTCCATTGCCCTTCATGCAAATATAACAGATACAATGCAATTCCCTGTTTCATGAAGGTTCCAGTCCAGCCCAGCGCTTCTGATTTATTCAACCCTTTATCCAATACCTCCGCAAACTGCCCATCTAAGAACCTGAGCACGAAAACCATATTGCTGTCCGGCTTGTTTACCTCTCTCTCAAAATATGTACCACTCCCATATCGGAAATGGTTCCCTTCATACAACGTATAAGAACCATCGTTCTTATCCTTGGGAAATGCTTTAAATAACTTTTGAAGTTCTTCCCTTTTCTTTCCGTTTTCATACCCATTTAACAATGCGCGGAGATAATTTTGTGCGGACGTATTCGATTCATATGCAGCAAAATAACACTTTTCCAATAAAGACCATTCCCCCTCTGCCGCAATAACATACTCAGCCGTTTTCAACGCTGCCCTGCTGCGCATAATATATTTCTTTGGTATCGTCTTCATCGCTTTGAACCCTATGGATACCATATCGTTCGCCGTCACAGATTTCCCGTTTTCCAATATATTCAAATATAGTCCCGGATGGATATCGGCATACTTTTCCGCATACTGCACCTCCAAAGAAATATCGTTTAACAAACTGGCAGCTTCTAAGATAAGCCGGTCTGCATCATGCCCTGTCTTATCGCCAAGATATGCAACCCAAGACGGAAGAAATTCTTCAAACTCAGACAATTCTTCATCTCCATGCTGCATAATTGCTTCCAATGTAACTGTGTCCTCTTTCCCATTTGCAATAACTCCATACAATGCCTCCGGACGTTTGGCGGACGGCACTGCATGATATGCGAGGTACGCTGTATCAAGGATAACCTGTTTCAGATTGCAGCGCAAAAGCTCATGATGTACCATATCCCCAAGCGAAAGTTCTTCATCGCCATACTCATTATCGCACAGAATCTCCATTTCCAACATTTGCTTTCCAACTGCAAAGCCTTCCTTATATCTCTCCATGTCCATACAGATATGCACAAAATCACAGGCTTCCTCCAGCATATCTGAAATGCCGCTGTTGTCCTCATAATAAAATTCTTCATCGCTGTCATCATACCAGTCGTCATATTCTTCGTTCAATACGCCGGTAATGGTGATTTCCTGAGAATCAATGCTCTTTAAATTATCCCGGATATGACTGTACATTTCATCGAAATCAGCCTCATATTTCACATTTCTGTCTGCCGCTTTTTCTGCCTGTTTCCCAGCAGATTTCAGCGTTTCCAGAAAGCCATCTCTGCAATGCTCCGGACAAACTCTCGCAATATCATGGATAAAAGCGATAAGCTGGCTTGTTGGATATTGCGACGTCAGGGCATCTATCTGTTTTAAAAAATTAGTCAAGTTCATAACTGTTCTCCATTTATCTGCGTGTCCTAAATCTATACTCCTGCTTTAATCTCTCAAAAATTTCAAAAACTACCGGACAGATTTCTACCGTATTTAATTCACTCAGCAGTTTTCCAAGTAAGTATCAATAGTTTCTACATTTGCTACAGTCATAGCCTGGAAAGAGTTCTTTATGTAAGCGTAGGAATCGACTGTCTAACTTGTCCTCGTCTGCATGACATTTCAGGAACCTATCCTGTTCCGTAAAATGCGACAAATAAATCAACATCATTGTCAATTCTTCCATCGCTGTTTTTGCATCTGTTTTTTCCATTTTATTCTTTCTCCGCTTTCTGATATTTTTGTTTCTTTGCCATACAATCATTCCTTCATAAGTTATAGTGCAGATTACCATTTGCTTTTGCTGTCAAATAAATCTGTTTGGACTGCTCTGACATATTTTTGCCCAAACAAACTCCATATGGTGCAACAATCCCGTCATGGATAATAGCATCTTTGAATGGCATTAATGTAGCTTCCACAATCTGCGGCATGGGAAAATTTTCTAATATTTCTCTCCATGAAGAATAAATCCCTTTCACAATATATACCTCGTTGTTATCAACAGAAATCAAAACAGAGCCTTTTTCATATGTCGATCCACAATAAATTTCCCATGTATTGCTTTCTTCCAGCTATTTACAATTTCTGTTTTTCTTCATCCATCTCTTTAAAATCCGACAGCACAAATTCATCAATTATATCTTTATTTTCCGGTTCCCTGCAACCACTCACAATCACTTTTAACTCATGTGTCAATTGAACCTTGAATAAATCTTGCGTAAATTTACTCAAAATTACGCAAGGTTTACTCAAGCTATTGCTTTAATACCCAATAAAAACGCTGCTGATTAGCCTAACTGATAGTTTGAATGTTATGTGAAGCCAATAGTTATGCAAAGACAGTTCCGAATTCCCTTTAAAATAAAGGAATCCGGAACTTTTTGCTTTACATAAAATTCTACCATCTTACAGGTTCTTTTTCAACCAGTCTATCAGATTTCTCGGAAAGCCCCATAAAATCTAGCTTTTTACTAATGAATTCATCGGAATTCTATTTACTTGATGATAGTAGGCGCACGGCCTGAATCTACTGTACGTCCGCCCTCACGGTATTTGAATAGCGTTTTTTATGGTATTTTCTATGCTTTTTATTGCGGAAAACGGCGTAAAATCGTTGTCTTTGTGTGGCATATTTTTATTTGCATGATTTCTTGGCACCGTTTTGGCACCAAGACACCCACTCTCCTTATCGATTTTATTTACATGGTGCAGCACCATGTACACAGAACATTAACTCAAACTTCCCACACCGTTTTGGTGTGTTGAACCTTGACAAATCAATACTTTAGCCTATAAAAAAGGCACAAACCGCTTGCATATGGTATAATTGAATTGGCGAAAACAA
>JAETTM010000045.1 GCA_021769135.1 Lachnospiraceae bacterium
GTCTTAAGCGCTACTGCCAAAGCTGCTGCCCCCTGGCAGATGTTGGAAACAAAGCTTCCCGGCCCCATAATCGCTTCATAGCCATATGTTGCATAAGACTGTACAATAGGAGGCACAAAACTCCAATGCATACCCGTCATTACCAGCAAAGGCATAAATGCGCCCATCAGTGTAGGTACCAGCCAGCTTACATGCTGATTCAGGTAATCCGCCCCAGATGCCAAAGCAGTACCTATCGTATATCCTAAAGGCCCTAAAACGATAAATGTTACCGGCGCTACAATCAGAATTGTAATTAACGGCTTGGACAAAAACTTAATGGGCTTGGGCGAAATTTTATCCGCAAAAGGCTCCACATAAGACATCAGCCATATAGCCAGGATGCTGGGGATTACACTGGAGCCGTAAGAAATCAATGTTACCGGAAGCCCTATAAACCGAACCGGCTCCCCCGCCGATACCAAAGTGGCAAAATTGGGGTGTATCAAAGCCGCTCCTATAACAGCCGCTACATATAAGTTACACTTTAATTTAGATGCCGTAGATAATGCCACCAGTACAGGCAGGAAATAAAATGCAGCATCTGAGATAAAATTAATTATGTAATAGGTCTGTGAATCCCCCGTCACCAAGCCAAAAAATGTCAGCAACGTCAGTAAAGCCTTCAACATACCTCCGGCAATCAGGGCCGGGATAATTGGTGCAAAGATGCCCGAAACCATGCTCATAGCCCGATTGACGATATTCTCCTTCTTCTCCAATCCGGCTTTTTCCTCCCCAATAGGTCCTCTTTTCCGAATTTCCTCCAATACATGGGGTACATCTGTGCCGATAATAATCTGATATACGCCGCCCTTTTTCACAGCGCCTACTACTCCCTTCACCGTCTTAACCCCATCCAAATCCGCTTTTGAATCGTCCTTCAGATTAAGGCGCAGCCTGGTGGCACAGTTGGTCATGAAAGATATGTTATCAATCCCTCCCATGTGAGTTAAAATTCCGTCTGCCATTTCTTTGTAATTCATGGTAATTCCTCTCTTTCTTTTTTATTTTTAGGTTTTGCCCACTCAGTTGCGGTTACAATCCGTATTTACAATATGACTATTTTATATCTTCACGCCGAATCACACGGCCGATATGAAGCATTAGATACATTTTTTCTTCATTGGTGATATTGGTCTTAAATTTCTGTAAAAAATACTCCTGTATTTTGCATACACAGGAATAGCATCCCGGATAAACCGCTTTCACCTGTTCATATAAAGTATCGTCATCGCTGTCTGTCAATTCCCCCTCCAAAACCCTATGTACAAAATAGCGGATATGGGTAACCAGCCGCTGATAATCCAGGCTATCCTCATTCAAATGCAGATTAAAATGAATCTGAATAATCCGCAGTGTTTTCTGCACTGTCCTTGTAGCCAGAATTGTAGTTTCCATCTCTTCCCCTGATTGCGTAGCATTCACAAAATGCAAAGCAATATAGCCGGCCTCGTCTTCCGGCAGCCAGGTATTTTCATAATAAGCGATTATCTTTATCGCTTTCTTTGCCGCCTCATATTCTTTTGGATAAAAACGTTTAATCTCCCAAAGCAAATTGTTTTTTAATGGGAGCCCTTGTTTACTCCGATACAGCGCATAGCTGATATGGTCTGTCAAAGCCACATAAATGGCATCTGAAAAAGTAACTTTTAAAAATTTCTGTGCCTCTTCAATAATCCGCCAGGACAATTCCAGATGATTTGCCGGAATCTGTCCCATAAGCTCTGTAAAGCGGGAAGTAAGTTCCGGAGAATCTATCACAAATCTCTTCTCCGCCAGCCCGGCATCTATCTTGTCGCCGGGCTTTTTTCCAAATGCGAGCCCTCTCCCTATCAAAACCATCTCCAGCTGTTGGTTATTTTCCACTAAAACAATATTATTGTTATAAACCTTTTTAATCACCATCTTTCCTTCACCTCCTTCCAACGCAATAAAAAAGACCAGACAAATAAAGCCAACTTCTACGTACAGCCTTATTTTCCAGTCTTGCCTGCCACATGCAGTTACAATCCGAATGTTTTTGTTAAATTTAAATTACCACATTCCCCCTTTCTTGTCAAACGTTTTTTTATAAATCTAATCACACAAATTAACCCACATTATAACAATCCGCTTTCTTTCTACCAGAAGAATAAAAAAATAGAAACTGCCCAAAATAAGGCAAAGAAATTATGGCATGATTTATAAACACCGAAATAGCAAATGCCCTGAAAATCATTTGCGGAACCGGAATTAGGAGGCTTATATATGAAAAGAATGCAGAAAACAATGGACGGAAACCAGGCGGCTGCCCATGTGGCGTATGCTTACAGCGATACGGCTGCCATATACCCTATCACCCCCTCATCCACTATGGCGGAATATACCGATGAATGGGCCACGGAAGGGCGGGAAAATATTTTCGGGCAGACGGTTAAAGTGGCGGAAATGCAGTCCGAAGCCGGTGCTGCCGGCGCTGTACACGGCTCTCTCGCCGCCGGTGCGCTCACCACTACATTCACCGCCTCCCAAGGGCTTCTCCTTATGATTCCCAACCTTTATAAAATAGCGGGCGAACTGCTGCCCGGCGTATTCCATGTGGCCGCCAGGACTATCGCCAGCCATGCCCTTTCCATCTTCGGCGACCACTCCGATATCTACGCCTGCCGCCAGACCGGAGCGGCTATCCTTGCCAGCGGCAGCGTGCAGGAAGTCATGGACTTATCCCCCGTTGCCCATCTGGCCGCCATCAAAGGGCGCCTTCCCTTCCTGAATTTTTTTGACGGCTTCCGCACTTCCCATGAAATGCAGAAAATCCATGTATGGTCCTACGATGATTTGAAGGAACTGGCGGACATGGATGCCATTGGGCAGTTCCGGCATAATGCCTTAAACCCCAACCATGCCAGACTTATGGGCTCCGCCCAGAACCCTGATATTTTCTTCCAGGCCAGGGAAGCTTCCAACGGATATTATAATGCCCTCCCTTCCCTGGTGGAGTCTTACATGGGGCAAATCAACGAAAAAATCGGAACCAATTACGGCCTTTTCAATTATTATGGTGCCCATGATGCCCAGCATATTATTATCGCCATGGGTTCCGTATGCGAAACCATCAAAGAAACCATCGACTACCTTGCACAAAATAACAGCGGCATCAAAGCCGGGCTGATTGAAGTACATCTTTACCGCCCTTTCAGCGCCGTCCGCCTGTTATCGCTGATTCCCGATTCCGTATCCAGGATTACCGTTTTAGACCGGACTAAAGAGCCCGGGGCCGTAGGGGAGCCCCTTTATCTGGACGTAGTTGCCGCCCTGAAGGATACCAGGTTTGGCCAAATCCCTGTTTTTTCCGGCCGGTATGGCATCAGCTCGAAAGATACTGAGCCCAGCCAGATTTATGCCGTATACAAAAACAGCATATCCATGTCCAAACGGGTATTTACCATCGGCATTACGGACGATGTAACCCACCTTTCCCTGGATACTCCGGATTCCATATACCCCGCCCCTTCAGCGACTATATGCTGTAAATTCTGGGGTCTAGGCGGCGATGGAACGGTCAGCGCAAATAAAAGTTCTATTAAAATTATCGGAAATCACACCGACAAATATGTGCAGGCTTATTTTGACTACGATTCGAAAAAATCCCGCGGCCTCACAGTATCCCATCTCCGTTTTGGCGATGCCCCCATCCGCTCCGCTTATCTAATCAATAAAGCGGATTTCGTAGCATGCCATAACCCTGCCTATCTTCATAAATATAATATGGTACAGGAAGTCAAAGACGGCGGCACTTTCCTGCTCAACTGCTACTATAAGGAAGAGGAACTGGAAAACTATCTTCCCGGCCAGGTGAAGCGTTATATTGCTGACCACCATATCAAGCTCTATGTCATCGACGCGCTCCGCATCGGGAAGGAAATCGGGCTCAACAATAAAATCAGCACCATTTTGCAGGCCGCCTTTTTCCGTCTGGCCAACATCATCCCTATGGAAGAGGCCAGGAGGCTTATGAAGGAGGCAGCCGCCGTAAGCTATCAGAAAAAAGGCGAAAAAGTAATTCAGATGAACTATGAAGCCATTGACAGAGGGCTTGAAGGCGTATTGGAAATCCCCGTCCGCCCCGAATGGAAAGATGCGGCGGATGAGCCTCTGGATGCCAGGCTTTTGCCCGACCGCCCGGAAGTCTTGGCTTATGTGGAAAATTTGCAGAAGCCAATCTCCTTGCAGCAAGGCAATTCCCTGCCCGTATCCGCTTTCCTCCCTTATGCGGACGGTTCCTTTCCTTCCGGAAGCACCGCCCATGAGAGGCGCAATGTGGCTACGGAAATTCCCGTATGGAAGCCGGAAAACTGTATCCAATGCTGCCGCTGTTCCTTCGTATGCCCTCACGCCGTTATACGCCCTGCTGCCATGACCGAAGAAGAGAAGGCCAATGCGCCGGAAGGCATGCGGACTCTGCCCATGGCCGGTATGCCCGGTTATACTTTTTCCATTACCGTTTCCGAAACGGACTGTACCGGCTGCGGCTCCTGCGCCGGAGTATGCCCCGGCAAGAACGGGGAAAAAGCCCTTGCCATGTGCCCGGTGAAGGAGCACGAAGAACGGCAGCAATATTTCGACTACGGAAAATCCCTGCCCCCAAAAACGGAAATAATAGAAAAGTTCGGCAAAACCACGGTAAAAGGAAGCCAGTTCCGCCAGCCGATGCTGGAATTCCACGGAGCCTGCGCCGGATGCGGGGAAACCCCTTATGCCATCCTGATTACCCGGCTGTTTGGGGAACGGATGTATATTGCCAATGCCACAGGCTGTTCCTCCATCTGGGCCAACTCTTCCCCTTCCACCGCCTATACCGCCAATGCCCTTGGCCAGGGGCCGGCCTGGGCCAATTCCCTTTTCGAGGATGCCGCAGAGTTCGGCTATGGCATGGCATTAGCCCAAAATGCCCTCCGCAGCAGGCTGAAAGGCCATGCCAGGCAGCTTCTCCAGCTACTGGACGGCGCTGGAGATAACGGCAACAGCCGCGCTCCCGCCAATAATCACATTGAGGCCAAAATCAGCGCTAGTTCCGACAAATTATTCCAGGCTCTTGGCCAATGGCTTTCCACCTTTTCTGACGGCGGCCAGAATACGGCTGACACCAATGCCCTGATAGCAGCGCTGGAAACTTATCTTGCCGAAAGCAACTGTCAAGCCGACAAAACAGAGCAAAAGGAATATGCTCAATCAAATTCCACAACACAACTATGTCAGAAGTTATTGGACGGCAAAGACTTTCTCGCCAAAAAATCCCAATGGATTTTCGGTGGCGACGGATGGGCCTATGACATCGGATTCGGAGGCTTGGACCACGTGCTGGCCAGCGGAGAAGATATCAATGTGCTCGTTTTCGATACGGAAGTCTACTCCAACACCGGCGGCCAGGCTTCCAAAGCCACCCCTACCGGCTCCACCGCCAAGTTCGCTTCCGGCGGCAAAACCCGGAAAAAGAAAGAGCTGGCCGCCATGGCCATCACTTACGGCTATGTTTATGTGGCCCAGATTGCCATGGGCGCCGACTATAACCAGGCCATAAAGGCCATTACGGAAGCGGAATCCTATCCGGGCCCTTCCCTTATTATCGCCTATGCCCCGTGCATCAGCCACGGCATCCGCTCCGGCATGGGAAGCTCTCAGCACGAGGAAGCCAAAGCGGTAGAAACCGGTTACTGGCATCTTTTCCGCTTCAATCCATCTTTAAAGGAGCTAGGGGGAAACCCTTTTACTTTAGACAGCAAAGAGCCCACCATGGATTATGAAGAATTTTTATCCGGGGAAAACCGGTATCAGCTGTTAAAACGGATGCATCCCCAGATGGCGGAGGAACTATTTGCCCAAGCCGCCTCCCATGCCAAAGAAAGATATGAATATTTGAAAAAACTTATCGACCTATACGATACCAGTCTGCTATAATATGGAAATATAAGATGTACCGGTGCGCTGCCCGGCACGAAACCACAGTAAGCGACAAGTGCAATTCGCCGTTTACAAAACCTATACACATAATGCAGCGCAGAAATGGGGTTTATTATGAAAGCGACAAAAATAAAAGACGGCATTTACTGGGTAGGCGCGGTAGACTGGAATATCCGCAATTTTCATGGCTACAGCACAGAGGAAGGCACCTCTTATGGCGCTTATCTGATTGTGGATGAAAAAATCACATTGATTGATACTGTAAAAGCTCCTTTTGCAGAAGAAATGCTCTCCCGCATCAGCGATATCCTCCCTCCGGAAAAAATCGACATTATCATATCCAATCATGTGGAAATGGACCATTCCGGCGCACTGCCCGCTATTTTGGAGCGCTGCCCCAATGCCGCCGTTTACACAAGCAGCCCGGCCGGGGCCAAAGGGCTTGCCGCCCATTACGGCGACCGTGGATACCTTCCCGTGAAAAGCGGCGATTCCCTTTCCATCGGCAAGCGCACCCTTACCTTTGTTTCCACTCCAATGCTCCATTGGCCGGACAACATGGTAACTTACTGCCCGGAAGAAAAAATTCTTTTCTCCAATGACGCCTTCGGCCAGCATTATGCTTCCACGGAGCATTTCGATGACGAAGTGGACCTTCCCCTTCTTTTATCGGAGGCCAAGAAATATTATGGGAATATCCTCATGTGCTTCGGCAGACAGATACAAAATGTATGGAATACCATAAGCAGCCTGGACATCGAGATGATAGCCCCCAGCCACGGCCTTATCTGGCGCAGCCACATCGAAGATATCCTGAAAGCCTATAGCACATGGAGCGCCAACAACCCGGAAACAGGCGCGATGATTGTCTATGACAGCATGTGGCGTTCCACGGAGATTATGGCAAAAACTATATGCGAAGCCTTTGCGGATAGCGGCATACCTGCCAGAATCTATGATTTAAAGGCCAACCATATTTCCAATATCATACCGGAAGTATTGACCAGCAAATATATTGCGGTAGGTTCCCCCACTTTAAACAATCAAATGATGCCTTCCGTGGCGTCCTTCCTTTGCTATTTGAAAGGCCTTTCCCCGAAAAGCAATCGGGAAGCTTTTGCCTTCGGCTCCTATGGATGGAGCGGCCAGAGCATCGAATTGGTAGAAAAGGAACTGGAAGCCAGCGGATTCCATATCGCTATGGACAAAATACGAATTAATTATATCCCTTCCGAAGAACATCTGAATGAAATCTATCAAAATGTAAAGAATATGATAGAACAGACAAAATAGGCTGGGAAGGGAAGTGAATAATTGTGGAGAAATATATGTGCGGGCCCTGCGGGTATATTTATGACCCGGAATTGGGCGACCCAGACGGCGGCATAGCCCCCGGCACCCCCTTTGAGGATATTCCCGATGACTGGGTATGTCCTGTGTGCGGGCTCGGGAAAGATGTGTTTGCCAAAATGTAATTCATTTCATGTATTATCCCATAATTTAGGGCATATTGCCCCGAAAACTCTACACGTAAAGTGGCCGCCAGAAGAGCGTTTCCATATCAACATGCTCTTCTGGCGGCCCTTATTTAACATAAGGATGGCTGGCAAAGCCTGGCATCCGTTGTTTTAATAAGCCCTTCCCCAATATACCATCTTCTTCGCCGGTTTCCCGCAGTAGATGCACGTATCCGACAGGCATTCCTGCTCATAAGGCATACAGCGGCTTGTTACGCCCATGTCTTCCTTTATCTTTTCTTCGCATTCCTGTTCGCCGCACCACATGGCTTTCACGAAGCCCGATTTCTCCGCAAAGTGCTTCACGAATTCATCCCTCGTTTTCACTTCATAGGTATGGGATTCCAGATGGGCTTTTGCTTTTTTGTACATGCTTGCATGAATATCCTCCAGAATCTCTCCCACAGCCTTCTCCAGCTCATCCAGCATAACTTCCACTTTCTCCCCATTATCCCGGCGGCAGATGATGCATTTGTTCGCTTCGATATCTTTGGGGCCGATTTCCACACGGATAGGAATCCCCCTCATCTCCTGCTCGGAGAATTTCCATCCGGGGCTCTTATCCGAATCATCCACTTTCACCCGGAATCCGCTCAGCCTGTCTTTCAGTTCAAAGGCTTTATCCAGCACGCCCTCTTTCTTCTGCTGAATCGGGATAATCATCACCTGTGTAGGCGCTACTTTAGGAGGCAGCACCAACCCTGAATTATCCCCATGCACCATGATAATCGCTCCGATAATACGTGTGGACATCCCCCAGGAAGTCTGATGCACATATTTCAGCTTATTATCCCTGTCCGTAAACTGGATGCCAAATGCTTTTGCAAATCCATCGCCAAAATTATGGCTGGTTCCTGATTGCAGGGCTTTGCCGTCATGCATCAGCGCTTCAATCGTATAAGTCGCTTCCGCCCCTGCAAATTTTTCTTTATCCGTCTTGCGCCCTTTCACCACGGGTATCGCCAGAACCTGTTCGCAGAAGTCCGCATAAACATTCAGCATCTGCTCTGTCCTTTCCTGGGCTTCTTCCGCAGTAGCGTGCGCCGTATGCCCTTCCTGCCATAAAAACTCCCTGGAACGCAGGAATGGCCTGGTCTCCTTTTCCCACCGAACCACGCTGCACCACTGGTTATACACACGGGGCAAATCCCTGTAAGACTGGATATCCCCTTTATAAAAATCGCAAAACAGCGTTTCCGAAGTAGGCCTTACGCACATTCTCTCCTGCAAAGGATTCAGCCCCCCATGGGTTACCCATGCCACTTCAGGCGCAAACCCTTCCACATGGTCTTTTTCCTTTTGCAGCAGGCTCTCCGGGATAAACATTGGCATGTATACATTTTCCACGCCCGTAGCCTTAAACATATCGTCCAACTGCCTTTGGATTAATTCCCAAATCGCATATCCCGCCGGCTTAATGACCATACAGCCCTTCACGTTGGAATAATCAATCAACTCCGCCTTCTTCACCACATCCGTATACCACTGCGCAAAATCCTCGTCCATGGATGTGATTGCTTCCACCAATTTCTTTTCCGCCATTTTCTCCTCATTTCTGCGCCGTTCTTTTCTTATCGCAGAGCCTGTGTGCACGGCGCTGGCACAAACTCAAACGCCGGGAATCCAATCCCATAAAGGGACCGGATACCCGGCGTTACCACCCTGATTAATGCGGTTTCCCTTCCCGCCGCCATTTCCATATTCAGCCCGCCGGAATCATTTGTCACCGCAATCTCTTATCCTGCCGTTAACGCCGGCGCTACGTCGGATTTCTGCAGAAAATAAACTTCCCCGCTGTTCACCCGCTGCTCCAAGGCCGGTTCCGGGCCCTTCTGTAAGAACCTTACACCAACCGGTTCCCTCTCTGCTACATATCTGCCCGTACTAATCCTCTTCTTCGCATCAAAAATATTGATTTGATTAGATTCTAGGAGAAAAAGCCCCGTTTGTCAACCCAAATTTTTCTCCTTCGCCAGCGCTTCCCCCATCCCCAGCATCAGGAAAATAAACGGGGTGCTTAAAATCTGCTGGAAGCTCACCATATTATGTATGGTATATGCAAATACGCTTATACCAAAAATATACAGATACCTCTTCCTTCTTCCCGGCATCTTTTCTCCATAATAAAGATAACGCACGAATGCGCTGACAAAAATCCCCCCATAACTAACCAGGCCCAAAATCCCCTGATTCACCAGCACCGTCAGCCACTCGTTATGGGCATTGGTCAGCCTTGCTCCGTCAAACTGGCTCGCCATGCGCTCCGCCAAATCCGGCAGAGTATACAAATACATAGCAAAACAGTCCGGGCCCACGCCGATAAGTTTATCCACACCGTGCATGTTTTTATAAACTTCCGCCCCTGCCGCCCAGGTCGCCCCCCTGGCATTTCCCCATCCTGCGTTAAACACCAGGGCGGACAGGTTCCCCATAAAACGGATGCCTCCCGCCTTGGAGTTCAGCACCAGAAGCAGGGCATATACCCCAGCCGCCACCACCGTTCCCAATATGGCAATCTGCCGCAATGCCTTAAGCCTTTTCATATCCGCGCTTCCCTTCTTTTCCGCCATGTACAGCAGAAAATAAGCAATCCCCGCCGGAAACAGCCCGAATAAGGTAACCTTTGACATCGTTATCCAATCGCTTAAAGTGCCGCTGTAAAAGTTAAATCCTCCCGGCTGCAGAATCCTCCACAATCGCAGTCCCTGACAGACCGCACAAAATAAAATCACCAGTTCCAAAAAACGCTTCATTCTATCCATGCCCTTAAAAGAAAGGCAAAACAGACAAAGATAGATGCCTACAAATACCAGCGCCGCACTGTTGCTCCCCTGGCTTACCCCGGCGGCAATCCCTATTGCCGTACCAATCAGCGCGGCCAGGCGCAGCCATAGCTTATCCGTACACCAGTACAGCACAAAACTCACCGGAAAAAGCACCGCCCAATAGCCGCAATACCAGTTGATATTTCCCAGCGTGGATAAAAATCCGATATCCGTCCCCCCCATATCAATGGGATATATGGAAAAACGGTTTAACACCCCCAGCAGAAAAACTGCCGAAGCCGCCGCTATGAATGCCGCAAGCAGATTCTCCTCATACTCCCAGAAAAAAGAAATCAGAAAATAGGAAATCACAAAAGCAAGCTGGGTCATCAGCCCCATATTCCACCCCGGTTCCCCCCATAGCCCTTTTCCCTTAAAATCAGAGCAAATATAAGAAAGGATGACGGCAATCCCATACCCCGCCACTGCCCAGTCCGTCAGCGAAAAACGATATTTCCCATCCCTGATGCGGAAAAAAATGCACAGGAGGGCCAATGGCAGAATCAGTCCCAAACCGCCCACCGTAATATATTTATAAAACTGAAACTTTTCATTGCCTATGTCCGAATAACCATTTTTTACATAAAAAGGATAAATGCAAAAAATGATGAACAGATAAGCCGTCAGCAGCAGGGAAACCGCCTCTTCCAGAAAGCCCCTGATGTCAAAACCGCCCTGCTCCATATCCTCTCCCGGATTTATCTCCCTATCTTCACTCTCCACATTCTTCCTTTCGTCCATTTCCATCTTCTCCACAGACCCCGTTTTTCCCTTTCAGAAAAAGATATACTTCATAAATGGTAATCAGAGCCAACGGCCCCTTTATAATGCCGAAAACCCCGAACAGCTTCACTCCCGCATATACGGAAAACAAAATCGCCACCGGAAATATCCCCATCCGTTCCCCAATGAGCTTAGGTTCCAAAAATTCCCTGGTCAGCGCACATACTACATATAGAATAACACAGATTACTGCTTTTGCATAATATCCGTTTAAAATTTGCCAAAAAGCCAGCGGCATTAAGACAAGCCCTGTTCCGATAAAGGGCAGCATATCCATAAATCCCGTACAGAGCCCGATTGCGATGCCCCCTTCGAAACCCCCAAAAAACAAAACGCTCCCGCACAGCAGACTGATAATAAGCAAAATAATGAACTGCGCCCGTATAAAAGTGCCGATATGGCGGAATATTTTTTTCCCGATATTAATGGCGCACCTCATTTCCTCCCTGCGGTAAAGCTTCCTCATTATCTCGTTGTAGTCTTTGGCCAGCAGCACCGCCGCTATAATCATAATAGCGAGGAAGCTGACCACCGCCACAAAGTTTTTCACATATCCCACCGATTCGTTCATAATTCTCGGCACTACCTGTACCTGAAAATTTTCGATGAAAATATTTACCCGCTCCAGAATAAACTGTTCTATCCCGTCTCCATCCATCCCGAACTTTTTCTCTATCCCCTCGCAGCAATTGCCTACAAAAATGCAGAACTTTTCTTCAAACACATCCACCTGCCCCAATATATCCCCCAGCTTTTGGATAGCAAAAACGACCAGGCACCAAATCCCCACTCCTGCCGTCACGCAGAAAAGCAGCAATATCCCGGCGGTTAAAACCCCTTTCTTTATATGAATTTTATTCTGAACCTCTTCCAGCCAGGGATGAAGCCATGCCACAAAGGCAAAGGCAAAAAGAAAAGGAGCGGCCAGCGGACTCAAAAACCGAAATCCTATGTACACTCCCACAATAACTGCGCCGAGAAGCGCATATTCTTTTACTTTTGCTTCCATTTCTTTTTCCATAACCCCATCCCGCCCTTATATTTTCTTAAGGTTAGTATGGAGCATTTTGCGGAAATTATGTAACAGTTCAGCTTTCCGGATTCTTTATCTTATCTGCGTATTTGCACGGACTTTGCAGCAAGCGCACTGGAAAAAAGGAGCAAAAGCCATACCTTTCGGCGTTATCTCAAAATTCATTTTTCTCCCTGTCAAGGGATGGATGAATTCCAGGCTGTAAGCGCACAAAGCAATATTCTTTATGCCCATCCTGCGGCTATAATCCTTCGATTCCATGCTGCCATATTTGCCATCCCCCAGCAGGGGCATGCCCCCATGGGCCATCTGCACCCGAATCTGATGATGCCGCCCTGTTTTAAGCTGTACCCTAAGCAGGGCAATTTTCTTTCGTACTGCCGCCTCCGTTTCCATTCCGGAAATGTCCGTATCATCCCCGTTTTCCCATAATACTTCCCTGGCCGCCAATACCTCATAGATAAGTTCCGCCCGCTTTCCGTCCTTTGCATTCTTATCCACTACTTTGGAAATATTCTCCCTGCCGTTTCTTTGCAGATAATCCACCAAAACCTGTTCTTTTCCTTCCTCCATGAAGAAATCTGCTGCCGAGGCCCCTATCCTGAAAGCAGGTGCCTCGCCGATGCCTTCCATCCGCGGCCCATTCCCAAAGGAATATGCCATCCCGGAATTTCCCCTGAAAAAATCCATCCTCTGTGCATCCATTATCGCCACAGCGTAATACTTCTTGTTCATTATCTGCCCGGCACTCTGCCTGCTTAATCCGGCAGCCGCTTCCTTCGTTCTGGCAAAAACCAGGATGCCCTCCACCGGTTGGTCCAGGCGATGAATAACCGCCACATAGGAAGCCTTCCAGTAATTTTTTAAAGCGGATTCCAAATCCTGCTCCCCCAGCCTGGCCGTCTGGGTTGCCATCCCCGCCCGTTTGCGGCACACGATGATGGAAGCATCTTCATATAAAATATCTTCCTCCGCCAGCCCGTTTCCATTCATAATCTTTCCCACGCCTGCCGCCTTATTACGGCCCTTCCTAATTATACCTTAAACCGGTATCCCACACCCCAAATCGTCTCGATATATTGGGGTTTAGCAGTATCAAATTCTATTTTTTCCCGTATTTTTTTAATATGGACGGTTACAGTGGCAATATCCCCTATGGAATCCATATCCCAGATTTCCCGGAACAGCTCTTCCTTGGTAAATACATGATTGGGATTCTCCGCTAGGAAGGTGAGCAAATCGAATTCCTTGGTTGTAAAGTTCTTTTCCTCCCCGTCCACATAAACCCTACGCGCAGTCTTATCAATCCGTATGCCCCGTATTTCCACAATGTCATTGGCCTTCTGGGTAGAGCCTACCAGCCTGTCATACCTGGCCATATGAGCTTTCACCCTGGCTACCAGTTCGCTGGGGCTGAAGGGCTTTGTCATATAATCATCCGCTCCGAGGCCCAATCCCCTTATCTTGTCAATGTCATCCTTCTTCGCCGATACCATAAGGATAGGGATATTTTTTTCTTCCCTGATTTTCTTGCATACCTCAAATCCATCCATTCCAGGCAGCATCAAATCCAGGACAATCAAATCAAAATTTTCCTTCAGGGCCTTTTCAAGGCCCTCATTGCCCGTATGTTCAATTTCCACTTCAAAATCGCTTAGTTCCAGATAGTCCTTCTCCAAATCCGCAATCGCTTCTTCGTCTTCTATTATCAATATCCTGCTCATAGTCCATTCCTCTCTTCTTTATTCCATCACTTCTCGGTATTTTCTGAATACGAAGTGGAGACATGTGCCTTCCCCTTCCTTGCTGGTGGCCCATATATAGCCGCCATGGTCTTCTACGATTTTCTTTACAATAGACAGCCCTATTCCGCTTCCTCCTTTCGAAGAATTTCTGGAAGCATCCGTACGGTAGAAACGTTCGAAAATATTCGGCAGGTCCTTAGCCGCAATGCCCCGCCCATTATCTTCGATTTCTATACGAATAGAATCCACTTCATCCAATATCCTGATATCGATAATTCCCCTTTCCCGCTCCAAATACTTCACACTGTTTCCTATAATGTTGTTAATTACCCGTTTCAGCTGCTCCGGATCGGCAATAATCATTGTGTCCGGTGAAACCAAATTGGAATAATTCAGTTCTATATTCTTCGACTCCAAATCCAAGCCCACTTCTTCTATACAATCGCCAAAATAATCGGCTACGTTCAGCCTGTGGAAATGATAGGGAATCCGGTTGGAATCGATGCCGGAGTAGATGGTGAGCTCATTGATCAGCCGATCCATATCATTGGCTTTATTATAAATAGTTTTAATGTATTTATCTACTTTTTCCGGAGTGTCCGCCACGCCGTCCATAATGCCTTCCACATATCCTTTAATGGCTGTAATGGGCGTCTTCAGGTCATGGGAAATATTGCTGATTAATTCCCTGTTCTGTTTCTCATGTTCGAATTTTTCATCCGTGGATTCTTTCAGCCGGAGGCGCATCTCTTCGTAATTTTTATAAAGCTCGCCGATTTCCCCTTTGCTGTCCGTATTCAGCATATACTCCAGGTTGCCGTCGGCAATATTTTTCATCGCAGTATTCAATTCGTTGACCGGTACGAATACCCCCCGCTGTATCCATTGCGTCAGCATCAGGCTGGTAAAAATAAGTATCACAACAATGGCGATGAGCATATCCACAAGCAGCCTTTTGGAAATAAGGGCATTGATTCGGGTAACAACAAAGAAGCTGCCTTCCGAACCGTCTGAAAATCTGAAATCCAGCTGTCTTACAAGTTTAGACAAATTGTTATAATAATATCCCGCATCCTCTCCTGCATTCGCATATCCATAATCCGGAAGGTGAGGGAATATTTTCCATGCCGCTTCTTTATTCCCTGTATAGTATATGTCATCCCCTTTGCGGACTATAATGTAAGAGGCTTTATTTTCGATTTCTTTGTTTATAGCAGATAAATATCCGATATCTTCCATTCGGGTTTCGTCTGAAGCAATCTGCATTTCTACTTCTTCGAAAATCCCTTCCGAAATTCTTTCAAATGCCTGGGCGGGTTCGGACATCATGGCATAGTCCATATTCACCAGGCCGAATTCCTTCTGCGCGTTCATTAAGTATCCGCCAATGCTCATAAATGCTATCATGGTGAGGAGCAGCGGCAGAAGGACGATTGTCAGGAAGGTCACTAAGAGTCTTGTTTTAAATTTCATGGTATCCTCTCTTTTTTGGGGGGCGGGGAGGGTTCCCTGGGGCGGGGATTCGCTTCGCTCTCCCCTGGATTTGGGGGAATGAAGGTTTCCGTTGGTTGTTCTTCTGGAACGGGGATTCGCTTCGCTCTCCTCGTTTTGGAGGAGGAGGTTTCTTGCCGGTTCTCCGCAGTGTATTCGGGAAACCTTCGGTTCCCCGAATCGCGGGCTTCGCCCTATCAAAATACAATCTGGCAAATTTTCCTGCAAGCAGGAAATTTGTCATCTTGTATTTTGACACTGCTCATTGCCTTCGCGTACATTATACCATATCCTGGGCTGGGAGATTATTAAAAGAACAAAAGAAAGTTATAAAAACTTTGTAAACCTTGAAAATTCTATTGACAGGATGTATTTTTTTGCTATAATTGGAAATAGTAATGATTACTAGTTTTACTAGGAGGGTTGATATGGCTCTGAAATACAGTCGGCAGCGGGAAGTCATTAAAGATTTTCTCTGTACGAGAAAAGACCATCCTACGGCTGATGTAGTTTATATGAATGTCCGGCAGCAGTACCCGAATATTAGCCTGGGAACAGTATACCGTAACCTTACTCTGCTTTCCGATATGGGGGAAATCATGCGGCTTCGTGTGGGGGATGGGGTGGATCATTTTGATGCCGATACTTCGCCGCATAATCATTTTGTTTGTTCGGAATGCGGCAGCGTGATTGATTTGAAAATGGAAAATATTGACTATATTCAGGAAGCAGCCGGAAAAGATTTCAGCGGACGGATTGATGGCTATACCGCTTATTTTTATGGTTTATGTGGGAGTTGCTGCGGGAAACTGCAGTCATAATAAATTAAAACTATATTTTAAAGTAAAGGAGATTTGAATTATGAAATTTGTATGTCAGGTATGTGGATATGTACACGAAGGAGATGCTGCTCCTGAAAGATGCCCTCAGTGCAACGCACCGGCTGAGAAATTTACACAGCAGAGCGATAGCATGACATGGGCCGCTGAGCATGTAGTAGGCGTAGCAAAGGGCGTAAGCGAAGATATTATGGCTGATTTAAGGGCTAACTTTACAGGAGAATGCACGGAAGTTGGTATGTATCTTGCAATGGCTAGAGTAGCTCACAGGGAAGGCTATCCGGAAATCGGCCTTTACTGGGAAAAAGCTGCTTGGGAAGAGGCAGAGCATGCTGCAAAATTCGCAGAACTGCTGGGCGAAGTAGTTACTGACTCCACAAAGAAGAACCTTGAAATGAGAGTGGAAGCTGAAAACGGCGCAACAGCT
Source organism: Lachnospiraceae bacterium (assembly GCA_021769135.1). Classification (GTDB taxonomy): domain Bacteria; phylum Bacillota; class Clostridia; order Lachnospirales; family Lachnospiraceae; genus Kineothrix. Next base: position 16,643 of record JAETTM010000045.1, read on the forward strand.
GGTAAATTTGACCTTGCAAAACGTGCAAAGGCTGCTAATCTGGATGCAATCCATGATACCGTTCATGAAATGGCAAGGGATGAAGCAAGACACGGAAAAGCCTTTGAAGGACTTCTTAAGAGATACTTTGGCTAATCAGAACGCAGGATTTTAAAGATTAAGGGAATGAATCAGAAATGGTTTGTTCCCTTTTTGATTGTCCTTTTACATCTTACAACAACTCTATAATAACTTGTCTGGAATCCTCCGCCGAATCCCCGTTGATAACCTCTTGATACTTGCCCAATTCTACAATGTGTCCATGGACTACATCACAGGTGCAAGTAATGTAAAAACAGAATATCCAAAACATAGGCAGCCGCACTTACACGGAATTGATTTTGAAACGGCAATGTTAGTTTTAACGATTTACACCGCATTGAAATATATGATATGGAACACAGTATTAATGAAGACCGTTATAATACTCTTGGAATGGTAAATGATGTTCTGTTTGTTGTTTATACAGAGCGAAAAAAACATACGTTTAATATCGGCAAGGCTTGCCACCAAAACCGAAAGGAGCATTTATTATGATACGGACAGTTACTTTGGATAGAAACCAGAAACCTACAAAGGAACAAATCAAGCAAATAGAGGAAGCAGCAAAAAGGAAGATTGTATTTGATGAGGATTCTCCCGAACTTACTCCTGCAATGGAAAAAGCGTTTCGTTTAGCAGCAAAAAACCGCAATACACAGAGAAAAACAAACATTTCTTAATTTTTATGAACAATAAAAATGCCAAAATCCCTTATTTCTTTGCCACAATCAGATAACGGTGTATAGTTCCTTCAATTTCCCCCCGGCTCTCAATCATTTTATGCATTTCCAGCAATTGTTCAAAGCATCTGTCAACCGAAAACCCTGAAAACTCCCATTCAATGACATGCGCAAACCATACAAATGCGCCGATGTCATAAAATTTTATTGGGCGAAAGGCTTCCTCCCCCTCAAGAATATGGAATCCCGCATCTTCAAACACTGCTTTCTGTTCTTTTAAATTCAAGTGGGGGAACGGCTTCTCCGTATCGGGGAGCACCCTCTCAACCAAATCCCTGTCATTCTCCTCGCCGACCTGCTCGGTTACGAATATCCCGCCTTTTTTCAACAAGCGATATAACTCCTCCGCATTAAAACTTCCATGCCTGTTTATAATCATATCAAAGCTTTCATTTTCAAATGGAATATTTGCCGGATTATCGCATGGCATAAAATTAATCCCCAGAGGCAGCAATTTTTTTTGCATAATTCCACGGCAAATCCTTTTCTTCCTCATATCTGCCATGAATATGGGCAAAATCCCAGCCGTGGATATGGGCCGACTCTTCTTCCTTCTTCCAAACCGCTTCCAATTCTCTTTTATTCATTTACACTGCTTCCTCTCCGGGATTTTACCAATCAGTTCCTTATCCTCATAAAAGCCATGGAACGGCCAACCCCAAAACCCGCGCCTTTTCCTGTCCGCCAACCATTGCACAGGCATCCGCTTTTCTGCAGGCGCCCCTAAAGAACACATTGTCCCTTAAACTACTGCCCCTTCCCAAACCGCACTTCACAATCCTTCCGGAAAAACGCTACCCCATAACAATCTATTTTGCGATATCCTTCCACCCGTAACTCCTCCGCATATTTTTTATCATATATCTGCTGCAGTGCCTTTTGGGCATCCTTCTCCAAATCATCAATGGAATCCGATACCTTTAACTCCAGAACAAATGACCTTCCCCGCAGCGAAGGGCTCTTCACCATAATATCAGAACGGCCATTCCCCGATTCGCGGTTAGATTTTACCAGATAATTCTCGCTCTGGCTTAGTATTCCTGTCAGAAATCCATGGTAAAAGTTCTCTACGCTATCGTAGAAGCTGATGGTACGGAAAAGCTGTCCATTCAGTATACCCGTCATCCTTTCCGCATCCCCATTTTCCATTGCCCGGTATAAATCATGAAAATCTTCTTTCTTTATGATATCTCTCATCCAGCTTAAAACAGTATTCTGATAAATCGTCTTAACCTCTATATTGGGAATCCTTGCCCGCAAAAAGATAGACGCTTCCTTAAAATATTCGCTTTCCTTCGTCAGATATCCTGTAAAATAAAGGAAGTTCCACAGATTCTCGCCATGGCTATGCATATCCTCATAAGTAATCTCTTCGTGGACCCGAATATCAAGCGTTTCTCCACGCAGCAGCGCCTCAATCTGCCCCTTTGTCTCCCCGTCGGCCCTGGAAATCAAGTCCTTAATGATTTCATTGGAACTGGTATTAATCCAATAGGGGCGGGGAAATGCGCCTTCATCCGAATATAAATCATACAGGAACTTAATTACGCTCCATGGATTATAAACTTCCGTATCCCCAAACAAATATCCGTCATACCACTCTTTCATCGTCGGGAAACGGTTTTCCACTTCATAATAGGACATCATCCTAAGAACTTCCTGTTCTGTAAAACCAAAATGCTCGCTGTATTTTTTATCCAGTACAGAAATAATATTTAGATGATTTAATCCGGTAAATATGCTCTCCTTTGAAATCCGCAGGCATCCTGTAATAACGCAAAACTGCAAATACTGGTTTGTCTTTAGAGCCGCTTCAAACAAGGCATGGACAAAACCGGCCATCCTTTCATAAAAACCTCTGAAATATGCATTTTCTAAAGGAACATCATATTCATCAATTAAAATAACCGAATTTTTACCAGTAATTTTATGCATGCATTGGCAAAACAGCCTCAAAGAATTCCTTACTGTCTTTTCTTCTGCTTTCCCTTCCGCAACCGCAGTATATTGTTCATATTCCCTGGCGGAAAGACGTTCTTTCCCCCTCTCCACAACATCCCTGTGCCTTTCAAATTCCGTACTGACTGCATCTTGTATCATATAATAAGCCATATCGTAGTCTTCCTGTTTTGCTGATTTCAACGTCAGTTCAAACACAGGATACATTCCCATCTGGGCTGTGTAGGCATCGCCGGCATCTATAATTTTCATCCCCTGAAAAAGATTCTTATTTTGTTCATTTCTTTTTTCATCCCCTGTATCTTCAAAAAAATATCGGAGCATGCTTAAGTTCAAAGTTTTTCCGAACCTTCTTGGGCGTGTGAACAGATTGACTTCTCCTTTTCTATCCAATAGTTCTTTTATGAGCATGGTTTTATCTACATAGCAATAGCCAGAATTCACCATGTCTTCAAAATTTTCAACACCTATCGGCAACGGTCTCTTCATCATCACACCTCCATATAGTGCCATTTTCCATATTATACCCTATCCTTTCTTATTCCACAATCGATTTGCCCACCCTATTATGGAAATTAACTTACAAGTGGCCGCACTGCAAATCACTGCAATGCGGCCGCCCAAATATATTCCCTATGCTGTTGCATATCAGCTCAACTGATGGCCCGCTATTGCCGTATCCGGCCATCCTATCTCTTCGCTTCGCTGATAAAAATTTTCGCCCTCTCCGGGTCGATAGGGTTTTTCATATCCCCGTTTTTAATCCAAGTGGCTACAGAAACGCCGTCATAATACTGCATCAGTTCATGGACGTTCTCCCCTGTAGCTCCTCCGCCTAAGAAAATGGGCGTATCCCCAACCCGCTTCCTTGCTTCTTTTGCCATTTGGATGCTCTCTTCCACCGTTTTCCCCGACATAAAGAGCCCGTCGGCAAAAGCTTCATGGACGCATTCCCATGCCGCATCCCCTATAGGCTTCCTTCCTAAAGGAATCCCATGGACTTCATATACATCCGCGTAAACCGGAACCTTGGAGCCGGTCCTTTTCCTTAATTCCGCGATTTCCACACACTGCGCCTGCAAAATGCCTGCGCTCGTAACATTCGCCCCGGTAAAAAGATGCTCCACCCGGACAAAATCAGCGCCCACCGCATCCGCTACGGAAAGCCCGGCCACCCCATCCCAGTTAATCAGAATGCCCATCACCAATTCCGGAAAACGCTTCCTGATTTCCATTCCAATCCTGGTCATATATGCAATAGCTTCCGGGCGCGATGTTTGACGGATTGGCATGTCATTCATATTTTGGAGTATAATTCCGTCAAAATGGTTTTCCGCCACCATTTCCGTTTCTTTCAGCGCCAAATTCGTAATTTCTTCAATGCCCATATCCCGATGCCGGTAGCTGCCCGGCAAAGGCTCCGGCTGTATCATAGATAATATCAATTTACCGTTATTTTTTAACCCCTTCATTCTTGTCTCCATTTCCATGTCGCTGCTTTTCAGCATCTCAGCTTTCTGCTATATTCCATGCTAACCCCATACATCTGCCCTGATGGAATAATCCCTTCCTCTGTAATAAATGCCCGGATGAATTCCGGCGCTACCCCAATTAACTCTGGGGTTACAAAATCAATCTCTTCCGTTTTAATGTCGCCGCCCCATGAGGCTGAAAGTTTTTCCTTAAGGTCATCGAAGACCAGGTTCTTCCTTCCGCCTGTTACGGGCCGTATATCCACTTTAATCATCGGTGTGAGGAAATAAAGCGGGATTCCATAGTATTTACAAATCAGCCCTACGATATCCGAGCCTGTCGTATTAAAGCCGGTCCCGTCAGGATAAAAAGTCTCCGCCCCCATAAAAGCGCCGTCACATTCTTTCAGGTAATACATCATGGACGCCTCCGGGATAAACTTAATCCGATGCCCCGCCTCCTGGCAGGCTTTCACAAATGGTTTCCCTCCATCTATAACCCTGCTTTCCGCTATATAAATTTGATATTGCTTTTGGTTTTCCGCCAGCCTCCGGAGGAACTTTTCCACTGTGCTGGAATAATCGTAAACGAATATGTTTTCCATATCGTTAGCCAGCTTGACGCCATATGCCACGCATTTTTCAATAGCCGCAGCAGCAGTGCCTGCATAGCTGTCCTTGACGGAAAGGATTGCCTCCGCCGCCTTGTCCATATCCCAGCCATTATAGTTCCTGATATTATGTACCATAAGGCGGATGGCATTGCTGACAGCCTGGCTGGCTTCCCCTCTGGTCGCTATAAAATAGTCGGTAACTTCCACGATGTCTTCAATCACAGAAGCTGCCAAACGGTGCTCCCGCACCCCCCTTTCCACGATAGCGGCAATCATATCCCCAATCATGGAGATATGGTTCCCCGCACCCAGAACCCTTTGTTCCACAATGGAATCAAAAGCTTCCCTGACTTCCTCCGGAAGTATCGCCCTGATTTTATCTTCCATATACTACCGCTCACATCCTTTCCACAATCTACGGCCCACGTCACGCATCCTATGCAGGCCGCAGATAACCCAAATAACCTCCAGCATTCCGTTCAATTCATGCCCGTCCGGCCAGGAGCCTTTCCGCATTATCCCCAAGCCATGCCTTTTTCCACCCTTCCCCCGGATGCAGCGTATCGAATACGTCCAGGGAACAGCGGGTAAAACGTTCCGGATACATAGAACCGAACAAAACCTTATCCTCCGAAACCGTTGTAAGCGCTTTTTTCAATATTTGGATTTCATACTGGTTGGATGTCTCCAACCAGATATTCTTATATTCTTTTGCCAGTTCCACACAGCCATAGCCGTAATCAAAGCACCCCATGTGAAGAAAAATAAATTCCAGTTCGGGATGATTTTCCACATGCTTTACCCACTGCCAGGGGATTGCCCGTGCCCCAAGGCCGGAAAAAATCTTCACTGGCACTTTTTTCTCGGCGGCTGCCTGCAGCACTTCCTCCACCCCAGGGCAAATATCGGGATAATAGCTGTCTTCCAGCGAATTCAGTTCCAACATTACCATACCGGGGAGGGAAAGGGCATCCAAAGCTTTTTCCCTGCAATCGGCTTCTTTAGGATTAACTACCGCACAGCCCATAAGACAATCCTGATGCCTGGATACAAACTCCGAGATATACCGGTTGCCCTCTTCATAAGGCGTGCTCACAGAAGAAACCACTCGCCTATCAATCCCGTTTTTTTTCATATCGGCAAGCAGCCTTTTTTCTTCCTCTTCCCTTGGCACATAACCGCACCCTATATGTGAATGAATGTCTATAATCATTTTTAACCCCATTTCTGCGCTCATTCCGCCGCATATGCGGCATTCAATATTCCTTAACCAAAAATTCCAAGATAAGTGCCTGCAATCCCCACCACCATCGTTACCAGAATTAATTTGATTGCCGAAACCTTCTTTTTAGATATCAGCCAGTACATGAGCCCGGTGTACAAAAGGCCAAGGACTCCCGGCATCAGACCGTCCAATGTCTCCTGAATGCTCAGTACCGTATCGCCGCTTACGTATTCCAACGGTATGGAAATAACCACCAAAGCCGGAATAAATCCGCCTACTATGGTATATGCGGCTATGGCCGCCAAATCGGATATTTTGCTGATGAGGCCGCTGGTCTGGATTGCTTCTACAAATTTCACACCCTGTTTGTACCCCTGGAATACGCCGAGATAACGTACGCCCAGCGATACCAAGGCCATGCCAAAGATAAAGAATATCGGTCCGAACCATCCAAGCCCCGATGTAATGAAGGAGATTGCAAGCCCTGCCAGGATTGGCCTTGCAGTTCCGTTCAGCAGAGAATCACCCAGACCTGCCAGCGGCCCCATCAGCGCTGTTTTTACCGCATTGATGGAATCCGGATCGATGTCGCCTTCCGTTGCATATCTTTCTTCCATAGCTGCAGCCACCCCGACGGGTATTGCAGACGTAATATCATTTGTCAGGAAATATTCCATATGCCTTGCATAGGCTTCCTTTTTTGCTTCAGGATCTTCATAATATTTCTCAATAACCGGCATCATCGCTTCCGTAAACCCGGCATTTTGCTGACGTTCATAGTTATTTGCACCGCGAATGGTGAGCTGATGCAAAAATACTTTCCAAAGTTCTTTTTTCGTTAGTTTTTCCATAATATACGCCCCTTTCTTATGCCTTTGCATCCGCAATCTTGAAATAATAGTACATAGCTACACAAATAACTGCCAAAAGCGCAATACCCACCATGTTAATCCCTAAGTAGGATGCCATGAAAAATCCGAGCATGCAGAATGGCCAGAATTTCTTAGCCTTGATAGAATTCAGCAAAAGAGCAAAGCCGACTGCCCCTATCATATTCCCGCCTACGGAAAGGCCCGTAATAATCTTGTCCGGAATAGCATCGATAATCCCCTGTACATATGCTGCCCCAAAATAAATCGCCAGGAAGGTAGGCACCCCATAAAGAAGCGCATTGACTGCCATCGGCAAAATCAGGTTGTTCGTCACGATTCCTTTCGTATCCAGCCGTTCCGCCGCACGCTCCACGCGGTGCATAAAGAATACGTTGATGACCGAGTTCTGCACTGTTTCAGCCACCTGACCGATAAAGGATACAGGAAGGGCTGTAGCTACTGCGATATCCGTTCCGCCGCCTGCCAGGATTGCGATGCCCGTAGCGATTGCCGTGCTGATGGTAGGGTTGGGCGGCACTGCCGTTCCTACGAAAATGACTGCCAGGAACATAAGCTCCACCGTGATGCCTACCGCAAACCCCGTCTGCACATCCCCCATAATAAGCCCCACTACCGGACCTACCACCACCGGCCTGAATATATGTATCTGCGTCGTATGGGAATCGATAAATGCAATTGTTACAAATAATGCCACTAAAAATGCCTGCATAAATAAACTCATATTTTCCTCCTATTTTAGTTCCGCATCTTTTGTCCTAAGGGGGTATCAGGCGAAGCCTGGTGGATTCCTTAGGACCTTTCCTACCAGTGCCCTTTCTCGCGGAGCAATTTCCTGTCCGCTGCGCGGCCATGAAATTCTCCGGGAGCACTGTCCGGCATGATGCTGTTTTCTAGTTCCGCATCGCCCCTTCCGGGTTGATACTGTTTTCTGGTTCCTAAACTAATTTACTTTTTTTGAGAAGTTCCATTACGTCCTGGCTTTTTTCGTTGGGTACTGCGCGGACTTCCATTTTTACCCCTTTGTCATAGATGCTTTTAATCAGCTCCACATCCTCCGGAAATACCCATAGATTGCCCAGCACTTTGGTTTTCCCCTTTTTCATGTTCATGTTTCCTACATTAATCACATGGTCTTTGTATCCGGCCTCAATAAAGGTGAGCGCTTCCTTGGGGCTTCTTACCAAAAGCAGTGCTTTCCCTGCCTCTTCCGTTGTCTGTATCCACGAAATAGCCTCTTCTACTTTCAGAATTTTCAGCTGTATGGAATCCGGGGTTGCCATCTTCAGAAGAGACTGGGTAAACTCATCCCCCGCCGCCTTATCATCCGCCACTATAATCGTCTTTGCATCCGCATAAGCTATCCATGCGGTAATTACTTGTCCATGAATCAGTCTGTCATCAATACGAAATACGCTTACTTCCATTTTTCCCTCATTTCTGCGCTTCTTTCGCGCTCAAATCACTTTGGGCGTATCAAGTGTATTATATATCACTTACGCCAATCGTTTCGTTAAACTGCTGCTTCAGCGACTCCGTTAGACCGGCCAGCGTCGCCCCTTCATTCTGGGCTTCCAGCAGAGCGGTGACCAACGTCGGTAAATTAACCCCGTAAATCACAGTTACATTGTCGTTTTTGAAAGAATATCTGGATACTACATTAAAAGGAGTTCCGCCTTTTATGTCGCACAGGATTAAGTATTGGTTTTCGTTGGAAACTTCTGTGATTTTCTCAGCATATATTTCATTCAGCTCCTCCGCCCCCATGTCAGGCGCAAAAGTTATGCATTCCACGTTTTCCTGTTCCCCGATAAGCATATTGGACGATTCCATCAGCCCTTCCGCCAACCCGCCATGAGATGTTACAATAATGTGAATCATGCTTCCGCCCCCATTCTCCATAAATATTCTGCATTTTTGTAAAAAATATACTCCAGCTGTCCTTCTGGCACATTCAGTTCATAGAACTTCTCAACCTCTATATTCACCGGTTTATAAGGCCAGTCTGTTCCAAAGCAGACCCGTTCCGGCCCCAGTATATCAATAGCCTTTTTCAGCGTTTCCACATCCATCTGCCCTGACGTTTCCACCCAAACATTTTTTAGGCCTTTCACCAGTTCTATCGTAGAAATCCCAAATTCATAATAGCCGATATGGGTGAACAGAAAATCTATCTTCGGAAATTTCCTGGCATATTCGACCCATGCATAAGGCGTTGAAAATGGGGCTGTGCCGACATGCGTCTGTACGTGGGCGCCATACCCTTGGATGCGGGATAAAATATCCGTTAGAGCCGGCGTATTGTCCGGATAATAGCCATGTTTCCATGAATGGAATTTGATTCCGTCCATACCGCAATCCCCCAGGCATCGGTCCACCTCATCCAGCGCCTCAGGCGATTTCGGGTTAATGAACGCATAGGCTTTGATTTCATCCGGATGCGCTCGTTTCGCCTTTAAGACAAGGTCATTCTGCCCTCTCATTGACGTGCCGGACAAACTGCTAATCCCAACTTTTGATATTCCATATGCATTCAGATCCTGCAACAGCTCTTCCGGAGTATTTTCATCCCCCGAGCTTGTTTTTCCAAGATGCGAGTGAATATCATAAATTTTCATCTCCTTCCCTCCTTTTTAACATATTAAAGTTATAATGTTATAATAATATAATAAACGTTTTTACCAAAATGTCAATAGTTTTTTTAAAATTTTTATTCTATAATTAATATAAAAAAATACGGCTAAACTAGTTTAGCCGCAGTTCTATTTTATATTGATAATAATCAGGGTTGTAAAACATTTCCACATATTCAAAGGGCTTTTCATCTTCGGAACAGGTAATCCGCTTTTTATGAAATACTGCCGTATGGGGAGGAAGGCCTAAAATATTTAAAATACGTTCCGACGGAATCTTAACTTCCAGCGTCTCCTTCGCCGTAGTAGGGATAATGCCGTTCTCCCGCAGCATCACATACAGCGACGCATCGGACTTAAAACTTTCCGCCTTCAGCTTCAGCCCGGAAGTTTTTCTGATATAAGCCTTATGAAGCCCCACTACCGTATTCTGCCTGCACCGTTTCCGCTCAATATAATAAACGGTCTCCTGGGGCCAAAGCCCCAGCTGCTCTGCGATTTCGCCTCTGGGAATCAATTCCCTAAACTCCAAAAGCTCCGAACTGGCATTTTCCCCATACATGTGTACATCGTCGGTAAAGCTGGTCAATTTTCGCATATCATAAATATGTTTGGAACGGCATACGACAGTACCCTTTTTCCCCCGGTTTTTCTCTACAATCCCTTCCTGGGCGAGCATCTCCACAGCCCCCCGCACCGTAATCCTGCTAACATCATAAATCCGTTCCAGTTCCGCCTCCGACGGTATTTTTTCCCCCGGTTTGAATTCACCGCCCTGTATTTTTTTCAGCATGTCCAAATATATCTGGTAATGCAGAGGTACTTTAATCTTTTTGTCAATTGCAGAATTTGTACTTTTCATTTTTCCCCCATTTCCGCGCAGCCGTTACGCATATTGAATTCATAGATGCCGCACAGGCATAAACTGACTTGTATATCGAAAATCATCCCCTGGCGCAAACATTTAACGCAAACATTATAACATTATATTTTAATATTTTCACCTTTTAAAATGGAAAATATTTATTTTTATGCCCTTCCAGCTCTCCCGGAGTTTTAAAGTTTTGATTTTAATTGATTCGTAACAGTTCAGCCCACAATGTCATTTAGTTAATGGTGACGGATGCCGCGGGAATGATAGAATCCTCCGTCGCCACGCTCTCGCTCTGGGAAAAACGCAGCGGACACATAAGGCGCTAAAACAAAGCGCCTAAGTGCCGGCGTTTTTCAAAGGGCTCCTTGAGGATTTTATCATTCTCTCAGCTGGCTAAGGTGTTAACTTAATGGCATTGAAGGCTGAACTGTTACTGATTTCCTGTACAGGCCGGACGGCAACTTGAAAACGCAGGAAATATATGCTATCCTATTATAAATAGAAACCTGTTTAGCATCTCTGTACCGCCTGGGCCGGCTTTTTTGTCCTGCCGTTTCAAAGCGCTTGGAATCTATCCCCGCGTCGTTTTCCTTGCAAGACGAAATTATTCCAGCGTACCTGGCGATACAGAGCAATTTTTAACCAAGCAAAAAGGAAAGGGGCACAAGATTATGATAACTACAGGAAACACCGGAAAAAGGGCCTGTCTGGCGTGTTTGGCCGCGGCATTGATGTTTACTTTTGCGGGGTGCGGGAACAAAAGCCCCCTGGATCCCAAGAATCCGGTGTCGCTGACTGTGTGGCACTACTATAACGGCTCCCAGCAGGCCGCATTTGACGCGCTGGTGGAAGAATTTAACGACACTGTAGGCCGGGAAGAGGGCATCTATGTACAGAGTTATTCTCAAGGGTCTGTTTCCGACCTGGAGTCGGCGGTACGGGATGCCATCGACGGCAAAGTGGGCGCAGATACCATGCCGGACATCTTTTCCTCCTATGCGGATACCGCCTATGAGGTGGAGCAGGCGGGTGCGCTGGCCAATCTGTCCGACTATCTTGAACAGGAAGAACTGGACATGTATGTTGACTCCTACATTGAGGAAGGCCGAATCGCCTCCGATGGTTCGCTCCGGATTTTTCCTACAGCAAAATCTACGGAAATCATGATGGTAAACGAAACGGACTGGGAACCATTTGCCGTAGCCACCGGCGCTTCTATGGATGATTTGGCGACCGTGGAGGGCGTTACAGCCACCGCGAAGGCCTATTATGAGTGGACGGACAGCCTCACCCCCGATGTGCCGGAAGACGGCAAGGCGTTTTATGGAAGGGATGCTTTGGCCAATTACTTTATCATCGGAATGCAGCAGCTGGGCGTGGAGATTTTTCAGGTTGAAAGCGAAGGGTTTACTTTGAATGTGCCCAGGGAAGAGCTGCACCGCCTGTGGGAGAACTATTATGTTCCCATGGTCAAGGGATACTTCGGGGCCTATGGCTCCTTTCGCTCGGACGATGTGAAGACCGGGGACATTCTGGCCTATACCGGTTCCACCACCTCCGCCATGTATTTCCCGGATCAGGTGGAACTCGACAGCGGAACCCATGCTATCGACTATGCCGTGCTCCCCGCTCCCATATTCGAGGGTGGGAAAAACTATGCTGTACAGCAGGGAGCCGGCATGGTGGTCAGCAAGTCCGACAGACAACACGAATACGCTGCCGTTGAATTCCTGAAATGGTTCACCCAGACGGAAAACAACCTTCGGTTCGGCTGCGTGTCCGGCTATCTGCCAGTACGGAAGGAAGCTGCCAATGTTCAGAATCTGGAACGGGTCATCGCAAATCAGGGCCTGTCGGTGGTGCCCAAGACCTATGACTGCCTGACTAGCATTTTCAACGAAATGGATGGGATGACCCTCTATACTAACAAAAGTTTCCAAAACGGTTCCGCAGCGCGAAAGGTATTGGAATACAATCTGGCAGACCGGGCAGCTGAGGACCGGGCGGCAGTAGCGGCAGCCCTGGCCCGGGGGGAAAGCCTTGATGAGGCATCCGCCCCCTATGTGACAGATGAGGCCTTTGAAAACTGGTACAATTCTTTCTGCGATGCGCTGAACGCTGCAATTGATGGGTAAAGATGCTATGAAAGGTAATAGTCGAAACAAAAAAAAATCATCAATTTTCCGTATGTTCCTCTTCCCGTTAATCGGCATAATGCTGCTGCAGAGCGCCATTACCATCGGCACATTGGTGTTTAGGCGGACCACGAAAACCCTGGAGGAGTATTCCGCCAATATGATAAGCCGTCTGGTGGAAAACCGGGGAGTGATTCTGCAAAGCGATATGAACCAGCGTTGGGCCTCCATCCACAGTCAGGAAGACAGGATTGACAGCATCTTGAGGCAGTACCTGGACATCAGGGAAGAGGAACTGGACGTTCTTCTGCGTTCCGATGAAATGAAGCAGGAGTTATTGGAACTGCTGTTTCCGGAGTGTTTGGATATCCTGCAAAATAATTCCACCACGGGAGTCTTCTTTATTTTGACCGGATCGGATATACAGAATCCAGATGAGTTTGACGGGTTTTTTATCCGGGATTCCGACCCAAACACAAACCCTGCCAATTACACAGATTTACTGCTGGAACGGGGCAGCAAGGAACTGTCCCGGGCCTGGAACATCCCGTTAGACACCCACTGGACTACCCGGTTTCATATGGACGGCCAGGGGAAAAATCAGGCTGATTGTTATTTTTACGAGCCTTGGCAGGCCGGCATGGACTATCCGGACGCGGACACGTCGGATTTGGGCTACTGGGCCATGCCTTTCCGCCTGGAAAAGGACAGCACAGACTCCCATGAAATGATTACATATTCCCTGCCTCTGCGGTATAAGGGAAAGACTTACGGCGTGCTGGGGATAGAAATCTCCAGCAGGATTTTGTACAACTACTTTCCCGTGGCAGAACTGAACGATTCCCAGCAATCGGGGTATCTGCTGGCTGTCAGAAAGGAGGACGGCGGTTATACGCCTTTAGTAGGCAAGGGAATCCTTTATGATTTGATTCGGCCCATGGAGGGCGGATTCGATTTAGATGAAACGGATTACCGGCAGCTTTACCGAGTACGGAATGCCAAGTTGAATGGCCAGGGCATCTATGCCGTGGCGTATCCCCTGAAACTGTACAGCAACCATGTACCCTATGACAATACGGAATGGGTGCTTTTGGGGCTGGATACGGAAGAAGACTTGTTCGGCATGAGCCGCCAGCTATATATCTGGATAGTTATTGCTGTCCTAATCGGCCTGAGTTTCGGCGTAATAGGAATCTATCTGGCTGTGAGGCATCTGACCAAACCGGTTCAGCGGCTGATGGATTGCATCAGCAGGGGGCGGGCGGGCCTTCAAAACTACAAGCTTTCCAATATTCTGGAGGTTGATGCTCTCTACGATGTAGTAGTCGGCCTGACGGAGCAGCAGAAGAAAGCGGAAAATATTCTCCTGGAGGAGAAAGAGCGCTATAAAGTGGCCCTTGAATCCTCAAAAGATTGCTTTTTTTCTTATGATTTGCAAAGCCAGATGCTGGATATTGTCAATGACCCCATGAGCGGGCAAAGGCTGTGCCCTAAAACGGAAATATGTTTTATTAACCCCGAGTATATCTATGAAGATGATAGGGCGGGGGCTGTGGAGGCCGTGCAGAGGGATCCGGATAATCCGTATGCGGAATTCCGGCTGTGCTGGCCAAAGGCAGCGGAGTTCGTCTGGATTGCCCTGTCGGGCAAGACGGTCCACAATACGGATGGGCAACGGTGGAAGCTGGTGGGAAGTATCCGCAACATCCAGGAGCAGAAGGAGAAGGAGGCTGAGCAGCGCAGGAAAAGCACAATGGACGGCATCACAGGGCTCTATAGTTTCGGGGCAGGCATGGAACAGCTGATTGGATACCGGAAGAACCAGCCGGAGGGCGTGCTGTCCTGCCTGTACGTAGGGCAGCTGAAACAGACCAACGAGAAAAACGGCATTGTCTTCGGAGACATGATTCTGGAAGAACTGGGCATTATGATTCGGGAAAGCTGCCGGGAACTTACCGAGCAGACTGGTTGCCGAACGGTCGCCCTGCGCCTGAACCGGGATGAGTTCGTCCTGTGGCTGGAAAGCTGTACCAAAATACAGGCTGCGGAGTTTACAGGATGTCTGCTGAAAAAAGCGGCGGCGCGCTTTGGGAATGAGACCTTCCGCATTCAAATGTGTGCCGGCCTGGCACTGGGAGAGCAGGAACGAAGCACGGAACAGCTAATCAGGATGGCAAAACTGGCGCGGAGCCTTATTCATCCCGGAGCCAGGGAACAGTTGCTTTTTTATGATGCAATTCCCTCTAAGGAATGTGCTGCCCTGCCCCCGCTTCAGGAACAGGAAAGCAGTTTGCTGGGTTACGGGGAGGACACGAGTCTGGTGTCGGTAGCCTTAAACCTATTTGGCAAGGGGGGCGACTTCGATGCGCAGATGATGCTGATGATTAGGAAAATCGGGCGGTACTACAATGCCTGCAGCGTGTTGGTTTCCCTGCTGCAGGCGGATTTCAACTCCAACTATTTGAATTATCAGTGGCACCAGTCGGGGGAAACTGATGCAAACAACGTCATAAAATACACCAATGCGGAAAAGAATGACTTTTTACGCTGGCTGGGCCAGGACGAAGTTCGGTATTTCTCTCCGGAGGACAGCGGCCAGGAAGTTCTTCAGCGTTTCCTGAATATCTCTCCGGGCCAGGAAGGAATTGTGCTGCCCATGTACGACAGCGGCAACTATATGGGTAACGTCTGCATTTTGGGCATGCCGAAAAACCGTCTGGAAGAACCCGACGAGTATCAAAATCTGGCAGAACTGGGCCAGGTCATCCAGGGCCAGCTCAACCAACAGCAGCATGATACTGCAAGCAAGGCGAAATCCGAATTCCTTTCCCGCATGAGCCATGAAATCCGCACGCCCATGAACGGCATCATCGGTATGACTTCCATTGCCCTTCAGAAAGGACAGAATCAGGAGCGGATTCTGGACTGCCTGCAAAAGATTCAGTCCTCTTCCAATTATCTGCTGGGGCTCATCAATGACATTCTGGATATGTCCAAAATCGAAAGCGGCAAAATGAAGCTGGATTCTGTGAACTTTGATTTATATGAGATGCTTGACACTATCCGGGAACTGATTATGCCCCAGGCTACGGAAAAGAAAATTGAATTTGTGCAGGATATCACCCTGACTCACCGATGGTTCATGGCGGACAGGATGCGAATTAGCCAGGTGCTGATTAATTTGCTGGGCAATGCGGTAAAGTTCACCCCTGAAGGGGGCCGGGTTACCTTGGGCGTAAAGGAGTCCGATGCAGCGGAAGATGTGCCCGTCATCAGCTTTATGGTACAAGATACCGGCATCGGCATCGCTAAAGAAGAGCAGGAGCGTGTCTTCCGTTCCTTTGAACAAGCCGGAGCGAACTCATCCAAGCAACAGGGAACCGGCCTTGGCCTTTCCATCAGCAGCCGTCTGGTACAGATGATGGGGAGCAGCATCCGGCTGGAGAGCGCGCCTGAAAAGGGCAGTACATTCAGCTTTGCCGTTCCTCTGGCGCTGGGTGAAGAGGAAGAAAGCAGAACCAATGCGGAGAATCTTTCCTTCGAAGGGTACCGCATTTTGGTAGTGGAGGACAACGAGCTGAACGCCGAAATTGCGCAGTGCCTGCTGGAAGAGCGCAATTTTGAGGTGGAATGCGTCCATGACGGCGCTCAGGCGGTGGAACGCATTCGCACGACAAAGCCGGGAACCTATGATGTGATTTTGATGGACATTATGATGCCGGTAATGGACGGTCTGGAAGCTACCCGCATCATCCGAAGCATGGAGCGGGAGGATTGCCATACTATACCTATTATCGCCATGTCGGCAAACGCTTTTGACGATGATTTGAAGAAGTCAGTGGAATGCGGCATGAATGGCCACTTGTCCAAGCCGGTGGAGGTTGACAAACTGTATCAGACCCTGAGCGAGGTACTCCGTGTTTACATGTAAACCGCAAAAAACAACCTTTAAAGAAGCTTAAAACAGAATCCCTTCTGCCGTTTCTTTATTTTCAAACGGCCCAGGCAGCGGATGGATACCCCTCCAAATTCGCTTTTTTCACATAGTCCGTTAAATCTTCACGAACCGGCTGCTGCACAAAAATATTGTTGTAGAACCGGGCATCCCCATGGAGAATCGTCATAAAGCCCGCCACTTCCGTCCTGTGGGGAACATGGTACGGCCTGTATCGGTTGGACGCAAGGATGCCGGTGCCGTTGTCGGTGCTATCCCCCACCCAGGTAAAAGAGCCTGCAATCAAATTATGCACCAATGCAGTTCCCTGGGAAGGGGTTTTCCTTTGTGCCATCGCCATTTCTTGCTGCTTTTGCTGAAACATAATACTTCATTCCGCGTCTCCTTTCTTTCACATGTGATAGTGATTGCAAAAAGCCTGGGCTGTGAGAATATTCTGGCCATATATTGCTATCCAAGAGAAGGGGCACTTTATGAATCCGTTTTATGAACAGCAAGCAGGGATATTTCGTACTTTCATTGTCAGGAATTTTTCCCGGTCATTTATTATAACATAAAGCATATGGGAAATGTAGGTAAACTTATAGCTTGACGCAAACCCATGCTAATGCTAAAATATTTACAGCTTTTAAATTTTACATAATATGGAAGGAGATTATCGAAATGAAAAAATATTTTTGCAATCCTTGCGGCTACACATATGACCCTGCAAAAGGCGACCCGGAACATGGAATCAAACCGGGAACAGCATTTGAAGACCTTCCCGATGATTGGGTATGCCCTGTTTGCGGCATTGACAAGAGTATGTTCCAGCCGTGCATTGACAACTACAACTAAACAAACCCAAATATATGTTTTTTAAATGCATCGCAAAAACAACCTTAAAGGAAGCGATACCTGTCAGATACCGCATATTCCCTTTAAGGTTGTTTTTTTACCTTAAAACATCTTAATACATCCTAAAATAAAACTTTTTCCGCCGCTTCCTTGTTTTCAAACGGCCCGGGCAGCGGGTGGATGCCCCTGTGCTCCCCCATATAGTCATAATCGAAGAAAATCGGCGTGCCGTCCGGGTTTTCAAACTTTTGCTCCGGTTCAAAGGCTTCCCCCAGCACCTCCGTAGAAATAAAAGGCGTTTTAAACTTCAGCATATAATCATAGAGGTTCGTCTCCAACGTGATTTCGCCGTCCGCCTCTTTTAACTGCCACTGAATCTCATGTTCCGTGTCAACCCGGTAATTTTCTTCCGTATCGCAGGGCTGAGCGCCGTTAAAATATACGTTCCCGCCTGTATAAACGGGCATATGGTCATAATAAAAATCTTTATGGCCGTGGGCCGTAATGGACCTGGGGGTGAACTGCGCCCGGTAAGCCTCTTCCGTGGGATATCCGTCATAGGGCTTTGTCCCGCAGACAAAAGTAAACTGCTTCTCCAAATTCGCTTTTTTCACATAGTCCGTTAAATCTTCACGAACCGGCTGCTGCACAAAAATATTGTTGTAGAACCGGGCATCCCCATGCAGAATCGTCATAAAACCAGCCACTTCCGTCCTGTGGGGAACATGGTACGGCGTATAACGGTTGGACGCAAGGACGCTGGAGCCATTGTCCGTGCCAGCCCCTACCCAGGTGAAGGAGCCTGCAATCAAGTTGTGCACCAGGGCAGTTCCCTGGGTGCTGATGCGGCAGGAACAGTTGGACAGCAGCAGATTATTATCCACCAATGTAGGGCCATGGGATACTTCTATAAAAATATCTTCCGCCAAGGACAAAGAATTGGTAATCCGCGTTCCTTTCGGCGGAACATTGTCATGGAACAGATTCTGCGTCACGCGGGTTCCCTGGGCCTGCCAGTCCAGCCAAAGTCCCCGGGTGCAGTGATGGATGTGATTCCTTCTGTAAATCACATCGATAGCCGCATGCATTTTAATGCCGCCGATTTCCGCCCCCGCCAAATCCTGCTTATTATTGATATGATGTATATGATTATCCTCAATCACCGAAAAGACGCCGCCCAAATGCCCTACGATACCGGTCTGCCCGCAGTCATGGATGTTGCAGCGGCGCACAATATGATGGCCGATGTTCTCTTTCGTCCACCCCTCTATCTGCGCCTGGCAGATGGCATCCCTTTCCGTCTGGGTCCCGTCTTTATAATACCGGGTTGTCCATTTATTTTCATTATTAGGCTGAAGGTACTTTCCAAGGGAAATGCCGCTGCATCTCGAATCCGAAATTTCGCAGTCCTCGATGACCCATCCTTTCGACCAGTGCGGGCCTACCATCCCTTCCTGATATGCTGTAGGAGGTGCCCACTGTGTCGCCGCCTGCTTTACCACAAACCCGGAAAGGGTAATATAGTTTACTCCTGTCTTGTCCGGATAAAAACAGTTTCTGCGCACATTTATCTCCACATTTTCTTCTCTTGGGTCCGCCCCTTGAAAATTGGCGTAAATTACCGTTGTATTCCCTTCCTGCTCCGTGTACCATGTATAAACCGTTCCCGCCGGGTCCCAGGACGAATTGTCCACCGTCGGGTTAAGCACTTTATCCAGGGCAACTTCTTCATACATTGCCTTTCCGTTCAGATAAACTTCCCCTGTATGCACCGGCTTTATCGTTTCGTCATACCAGTCGCCTTTTACCAGCACGGTATATGGGTTATAGCTGCCGAAAATCCCATTGGGTATTTTGGCCACCCACACGTTCCCTTCTTTCTTTTCCCAATCTTTCACTTCTTCCGCCCCGGTAATCACGGCTTTCCCCGGAACCTCCGAGCGGTATACAATCGGCGCATCCTGTTTTCCTGCATTTACCGGGTTTACATATTCGCGGTATACTCCCGGCATCACAATTACTTCATCCCCGGCCACTGCGATTTTAGCTGCCTGTGTAATTGTCCGGAAGGGGTTTTCCTTTGTGCCATCGCCATTTCTTGCTGCTTTTGCTGAAACATAATACTTCATTCCGCGTCTCCTTTCTTTCACATGTGATAGTGATTGCAAAAGCCTGGGCTGTGAGAATATTCTGGCAATATAGTCTGTTCAAATCCTACTGTGCCGGGCATTCCATCAAGCCCAATAAAGCAGAAGCCAGTCGGGGAGCGGCCCTCCTGTCTTCTATGGTCTTGATTCCATGGCACAAAAGGGCTTTTCACAGACTATATTGCCAGAATATTCAGCAAGGTTATCGGTTTCGCAATAACTTGACATGTGATAATTCTTTAATAAAATATATGCTAAAAACTATATACTTGTATATTATCATGTGCTGTCATATAATGATAGTCAAAGGAGCAATGATTTTGGCCATATATTGCTATCCAAGAGAAGGGGCACTCTATGAATCCGTTTTATGAACAGCAAGCAGGGGTATTTCGTACTTTCATTGTCAGGAATTTTTCCTTTCCGGAGCATCTCCATGCCCACACGGAATTTATATACATGGCGGAAGGGCAAGCGTTGCTTTCCATCGGGGAAACAGTTTACCAAATGGAACAGGGAGGATGCGCCATCATTTTTCCCGGACAGGTCCATAGCTACCGTTCATCCGCCGATTGCAGCATGCGGCTTCTCATATTTGATACTGGCATGGCCTCTTCCTTTCAGTATCAACTCCGGAAATTCCAGCCGGAATCCCCTTATATCAGTTCTGAACATGTTCATCCGGATATTTTGCTGGCCATTGACCGCCTTGGCCGTATTGGTGCAGAAGATATTTCCACCCTCGGCTCCGCATGGATACAGGTTATACTGGGCCTTGCTTTTCCCCATATAAGGCTGACGGAAAAAAATCAGCTGGAAAGCGAAAACCTTACTTACCAGCTGATTCGGTATCTGTCCGAGCATTTTCAAGAGCCGTTGACTTTGGAACGTTTGGCCAAGGCGCTCCATATCAATAAATATTATCTTTCCCATATATTTTCCGAAAAGCTGCACATCAGCTTTCCTCAATATCTAAACCACCTCCGTGTGGATTATGCCTGCAATGCTATGCAGATTACGGAAAAGCCTTTGACCGAAATCTGGGCGGAAGCGGGTTTTTCCAGCCAGCGAAGCTTTAATCGGATATTTCATAATATAAAGGGGATGAGCCCTCTGGCTTACAGGAAAACAGTGCGGTGAAATGATGGGTTTTTAAATTGCATTTCAGTTCCGCATGTTCTTCCCCGTTGCTCCAACGGATTGCCAGTTCGCTGCCGTTGTTTTCCACTTCATGTTTTCCATCGAAAGCAGCGCATTACTTAGTTTTACGGTAATAAGGAAGTATAGAAACTATCTTATCATCAACGCCGACAAACAAAGTGCAAAAGAGGGAAGTAATCACTATAGTATGAAAACGAGATAGGGAAGATGCTGTCCATGCTGGATGTGGACAGCATAAGAAAGGCATTGGAATCGAAAGGGGAATCTCCCATGAAATAGAGCATATCTTTATATTTTTAACTAGCACCAAAGGTGGTGCTGCGGCGCATAACGGTTTATAAGTTTAACCTGTAGACAAATCTGGATATGATTGAAAATATTTCGATTGTATGGTAGTATAGAGATACAAAAATGGAAGGGGAAGCAGATGGAAAGTTTGACAGTGACGGAACAGATAGAGCAGAAACATCAGGAAGATTTACAGAGGCTAAGAGGTTTTCGCCTGCTCGATGATGATTTCCTCACAAAGTGTTTTGAGGGAGATACGGCAAGCATAGAACTGGTATTGCGGATTGTACTGGAAAAGCCGGATTTAAAGGTGTTGGACGTCCATACCCAGGTATTTGTGGAGAACCTGCTGAACCGTTCAGTGAGGTTGGATATTCTGGCTACAGACAACACAGGGGCAAAACTGAACGTGGAGGTACAGCGCTCCGACAAAGGAGCCGGGAGAAAAAGAGCCAGGTATAACAGCAGCATGATGGACGCAAACCTTTTGAAGAAAGGCGAGGACTTCGACAAGCTGCCAGAAACGTGGGTAATCTTTATCACAGAGAATGACGTAATGGAAAAAGGGCTGCCGCTCTATCCGATTGAGAGGTGCTTTTTAGGAACCGGGGAAAAATTTGAGGACGGTTCGCACATACTGTATGTAAATGGCGCTTACCGTGGAGATACGCCAATCGGGAAGTTAATGCACGACTTCTCTTGCACAGACGCAGCGGATATGTATTATGGAATACTGGCAGACAGGGTGAGATTTTTCAAAGAGAGCAGGGAGGGAATCGAGATTATGTGCCGTGCTATGGAAGATATGAGGAATCAGACATTGAAAGAGGGAGCAATCAATTCCGCAAAGAGAATGTTGGCAGATGGGATTTTAACACTTGAAAAAATTGCGGAATATGCAGGACTTCCTCTTGACGAAGTGAAAAAATTGAAAGCAGAACGGACAGCATAAAACAAAACCGTAGGCCGGGAATCTAAAAACAGGTTCCTGGTCTTATCTGTACCATCGGTACATCTCCATCCGGTATACGGGCAATTTCTTTAAAAAAGTTTTGTTGATAGAAACGAACTAATTTTGCATTGTCACGGCATTCTATCATCACATAACGTCCACCAACAGCTCCTTCCTCATTCGATTTGATATTTCTTTTGGAATTGTCAAAATTTTAAGCGCAAATGAAATATAGCCATAGATAGTTATACGATCAAGCCCATTGTTTGCCAGCTGTTCTTCATCGCATATCAGATATGTTCTTGACTTCGAAAGTCTCTCAAATTTAATTGCTCTATTATGTAAAAATGATTCAATATCTTCATCCTCAATACACGAAAAAGAAGACAGGAACTGTTTTAGCAGTATATCGTCTTCTTTCAAATTCATCATCAGCTCTTTGAGCAGGATAAGCACTGCTTTAATAATTTTTCACTCCTGTCTCTTTCCGCATCTGAAAAGGGATGCTGTGAGAACGGTTTTGAAGGCGCATCAGCCTTCATTATATTAAGCAGTTTTTTTAAGATTCTGGTTCATTAATCTCAATTTTACGTTCGAACGTACTTGTTGCCATTAGCATTCCCCCTTTCTTACAACGTTTCAAATTTCCTAATAGGACTTGTATCAATCACCAATAAAAGCTTTTCGTTTCTCTAAACCCTTCCCCGAAACGGCTTCGCCGGGAGCCCCATGCTATTATACAGGTTTACCTCACAATACCCGCTCCAGGCAAATTCCACCAGGACTTCCCCGTCGGCCAAATTTGCGCATTCCAGGACCAGCTTATCCTTTTGAAGCGACATATCCGTTATACTGACCGCTTCCCCGTTTTGCCATACCTCCAACGCCTTTAACCGGCATCCGTCCAAAGCCAATCCATCGCCCACATTCCGGAATACTATCGTCAACCGGCTCCCTCGGCAGACCATTTCCCACATTTCCGGGCATTCCCCCAGCACCGGGAGATAATACAAATGTTCCATCGCCAAAAGCGCCAGCCTTCTGGCAATTTCCGACTTTTCCTTCGGATGGATATCTTCATACATGCCCAAATCCATAATGGAAGTCATATACACGCCTGGAATATTTTTCGCCGCCTTTTGCTGGCTTTCCCTCACAATCGGATAGAGTTCCCCGTTGCATTCCATCCATTTCCCGAAGGGAGCCAACTGTACAGTAAAAAACGGAAGTTCCGAATCCCTCCAAGCATCCCTCCAACAATCCACCAAAGCCTCGAAAGTCCTGTCATAAATATCCCCATGTATATCGTCCGATTCCCCTTGATACCAAAGAACGCCTTTTACCGTATACGGGGCTATCCTGCTCACCATTGTATGGTATAAGCCGGATGGGCGCCGGTGATGATAAGGCCCCATCGGTATCACAGGGTCCTGCCCATGTTCTTTTATCCATTCCTCCTGCTCTTCCAAGGTAAGGCCATACATCATAGCCCTCCAATCCATTTGCTGCCGGTAAGAGTCCTCAAAATCCCATCCCTCTTTGCTTTCTTTTTCTATTTCCAGTTTAGACTTTCCCTGCATGGCCAGTTCATATTCCTGCTCAAATACGTTCAGCGGGGACTTCTCCAAATACTCCTCCGAAATCCATGCAGCCGCAGGCGTTCCACCCCAATTGCACCCAATAATCCCTACAGGAACCCCTGTCACTTCCTGAATATATTTTGCAAAAACATATCCAATAGCACTAAATGAGCGCCATGCCTTGCTGCCCTTGGTAAACCAGTACCCGGAATCGCAGAGTTTTCTTTCCTGCCCTTCATAAGCAATCCGCGGCACATTATACATATGTATATCCGGATTCTCCGGCTCCCGCCGAAGTTCATCAAAATGAGCTTCATAGCGGAGGAAATACTCCATATTGGACTGCCCCGATGCCAGATAGACATCCCCAATGCTGATATCATGCAAAATAAGGGGAGCATCCTTTCCCGAACCCGTTAATATATCTCCCCTTTTTGCCGATACAGATAATTCCAGCCCTCTCGCCGCAGGCATCGGCGGAAGCTTTGCACAAAAATTTTCCCCTTCCGCCGTACAGGACACCTCCTGCTTGCCCAGCCGTACCGTTAATTCCATTCCCGTTTCACATTCTCCCCAGATATATACAGGCTTATCCCTCTGCAATACCATCGAATCCTGAAAAATATCCGCTAATTTCACGCCGCCCATAAACGTAATCCTATTCCCTTTCCTCTACTTCTGCACTGTATAAAATCCATACGTTGCCCTTCCGTTCTCCCATATTCCCGTCACTTCATACACATAATCGCCGTCCACGCCTTCCAGCACGAACTCCCCATCCTTTTCCGCTACCGGCACTTCTTCCCCTTGGGGTGCATCCTGCGCTTTTCCGCGCAGCGATGAATCATAGCGCACAGCTGTTACTTCCATGGGTTTATCCGAAAATGAAAGGGTTAAATCAAGCGGCTCCGTTAACGTTACATCTATCAGCAACTCTCCCCAATCCAACACATGGGCGCTGTCTGCAACCACCGCATTGCTCAATCCATCCTTATCCGTATACACCCATTCGTAGCCGCCCCGGTTCGCAAGCACTGTAACATTCGCCATATTTGTAGTATACTCCACCTGCATAGTAGGCGGCTCCGCCGGATCCGGTTCCGTATAAATTTCATCCACTATTTCCTGATATTGGTCGGCATCGGAAGGGTTCCCCTCTTCCACTACTTCCATTTTATGAACTCCCGGATACTGTCCGGGATAGGACTCCGCCATTATATTATCCCCGTATATCTTTACCATGTTCCCTTTGCTCAACTGCTCCATGGTTATTTTATTCCCATTGATATCAAAAACCTCATACGAATCCGGCTTTGCAGTAACCGTAAAAACCCCTGCCGTTTCCCCTACAAAAATATATTCGCCATCTCCGTATGGTACATACATGGCCGTAATAGCCGTCTCTTCTTCCCTGGAATTCTTTCCGCCCTTCATTCCATAAACAAGGGCTGCCGCCGCACCGATTATAATCGCCGTTCCCACCAAAAGCCACACATATTTTTTCTTTTTCATAATCATCCTCCATATTATTTTTATAGACTTCCATTCCAAAACATATCAGGCAAAAGCCTTAAAATTCCTTCATTCTTTCATATTGTATCAAATTTTTTCGATTTTATCATGCAAAATAAACTTCTTTTTCTCCCTGGGATTGAAAGCTTTTCCCTATTCCAAAATCAGTCATTGTATCCGCCAATAGAGCGAGCCCGTTATCAAATACCGGGGATAACCGATATGATTTGGATTTCATGTTATAAATTACTCCAATGTTATTTGTATGACGGTCCTCATTCACAAAAAATGCATCCAATGCCAAAATCGCCGTTATATATTTTCCAAACTGCACAAGCCCTGTAAAATTAATCACATTTTCAACCATATACACAATGCGGTCTTCCACATCAGGAATTTTACCCAGCTCTGCCGACAAGCTGCCTCCTCTCCACTGGCGGAATAAGTGCTCAACCGTCACAAACTCTTCATCAGTATCAAGAAAGCTGCTGCTTTTGCATCCTATATACTTTTTATCCTTGTATTGAATCTCCGCAGAAAAATACCGCACATAATTTTCCACATCGGAATACTCCAAAAGCCCGGATACCATCACTTCTGCCAAGCCTTCATAGCCCATATAATCAGCTTTATACCATATATTATCCACTCTCCATTTTAGCTGATTCCCCTTCGAAGAATGGCCTGCGCATTCCATCTCTTACTTCTTTCCATTCCTCCATCAATTGCTTTTTATCTTATGGCTTGCCGCCAGGCGGGCTTCCTCATCATCCGCCCACCACATTCCTCTCCACCCCTTCATAAAAGGCCTTAATATTCTTATAAGTTTCCTCAACCACCCTGTTTCTCGCCTCAATGCTGGCCCATGCCAGATGGGGGGTAATAATCAGCTTATTGCTGTCCATAATCCTGCTCAAAGGGTTGGATTCCTTCATAGGTTCTGTTCCCGTCACATCCAGCCCGGCACCGGCAATCATGCCCTCGGTCAAGGCAGTATACAGCGCTTCGTCATCCACCACCGGTCCTCTGGCCACATTAATCAGTATAGCCGATTTTTTCATTTTCCTAAGGGCATCCAAGTCAATCAGTTTCCTCGTCTTATCGCTTAACGGGCAATGCAGGGATAAGAAATCCGACTTTTGCAGCAATGTGTCAAAATCCACCCTTTCATAATCCGTACATGTGCTGTTCCCGGAAGCGGAATAAAAAATAACCTTGCACCCGAAGGCTTCCGCAATCTTCGCCACCCTCCTTCCGATATTTCCCATTCCTACAATCCCCCAGACCTTCCCTTCCAGTTCCGTAAAGGGTATATCAAAATTGGAAAACCTGCTCTGTGCCGCGTATTCCCCGGATTTTACATAATGGTCATAATGATGCAGCTTTTCCAGCACATAAAAGCAGAGGGCAAATGTATGCTGCGCTACCGCCGCCGTAGAATAATCCACCACGTTGGCCACCCGGATTCCCTTCTCCCTGCAGTACTCCAAATCTATATTGTCAAACCCTGTAGCGAACTCGCAAATCAGCTTCAGAGAAGCCGCATCCTTCAGCGTCTCCCTGTTTAAGGGCGCTTTATTGGCAATAACAATATCCGCCTCTTTCACCCGCTCTTCCACTTCCCCGGCCACGGTATTATGGTAAATCACCGTTTCCCCCAATTCCTTAAGGCAGTCTACCGAAACGTCATCGCCTACGCTGCCCCTCTCCAGAATTACTATTTTCATAAAAATCCCATCCTTTCCCAAATGTGTGGGGTATTTGACCCTCGCGGCATTCGCCAAGTCGGATTGTTGACTTTATGCTCGTGCACGCACGGCACTTGGCTCATTGCTCGCGGGAATAATAAAACCGCCCGGCTCAGTTATGAACCAAACCCGGCGGTCTCCCCACGAACATATTACTTCTAAATAGCAATATCCATGTTTTCCCCCACAATGCAAAACGCAATCTTATCCAGGATTTCCTCCACTGCCTTATTATCATCGGTGTGAAGCTTTAACTCCAACTCCCGATGTAATCCAAAACCTATAATCCCTAACATGGATTTCCCATCAATTATCTGCCTTCCACTCTGCAAATCAATATTAAACGGGTAATCCTCAATAGCCACTACAAATCTTTGGCAATCTTCCATCGTCTGAAATAAAACTCTGATTGGTTCCACTGTACCTTCTCTCCTTTCTTGAAAACATTTCCCCCTTTCATCTATCCTTGTAGCCCTGATTAATTATTTACCCCCATTCTAACATGAAACTTCACAAAAATATATTGAATTTCTATAAAGTTCATTAATTTTTCACGAATTATTTTCCAGTCAGGCCACATTCGCCGCTATCAAACTATGTCTTACTGAAATACATGGCGAACTCCGTCCTCCCATCCCACAGAGTCTCCGCCTTCATATATCCCTTTTCCCCTTCCAGCACTTCCCTTGCAATGGTGAGCCCCAGCCCGACTCCTTCGGATTTTCCGGCCTCTTTCCCCCTGTAAAAGCGCTTAAAAACCTTGTGATATTCATCCTTTTCTATTTTTATCCCATAATTGCGCACTGCCACACATACATACCCGGTAAGCTCCGTCACCTGAATTTCCATGCTGCTGCCTTCATTTCCATATTTCACCCCATTATCCAGCACATTAAAAATCGCTTCCGCCGTCCATTTTCCGTCCACCATGGCAAAAGTATGTTTTTCTCCCGTCAGTTCTATATTCATCCCTTTCTGCACAGCCTTTTCCATCACCTGGTTTACCGCTTCCAAAATCACCGGCAGCAAATCCTGCCTTTCCGGCCTTTGGCGGATAATCCCTGTCTCCATTCGGGAAATTTTGGAGAACCCCTCCCCCAGCCAGCTTAGTTTCTTAGCCTGCGCCTCTATATAACATGTAAATTTTTCTCTTTCCTCCCGCGTCAAATCCTCCCTTTTCAAAAAACCGCCATACAGGCCGATATTTGTAATCGGCGTATTAATCTGATGAACCAGATTCCCGATATTTTCATCCAACTGCCTTCGCATTTCCTGTTCCCTTACTTCATAACAACGCATCATATCGTATAATTTCAAAAGCTGCCCTTGCAGCTTGGATAATGCCGTATCCTCCTGCGGGCAAAAAGCCTCCCTTTCCTTCCCGTTGCCCGCAGAAGTCAAATCCTCCGCCAAATCGCTCAGCTTCTCCAAAGTGCTGTTCACCTCTTTTGCCACCGCAAAATAAACGCCGCAAAGCACCCCCAGATTTCCTGCCCCAGACAGCAATGTCAAAATTGCCAGCTTAGGAAACACTTCCTGCGCGTTCCCGTCGGTGCCTCCCCAAAACAGCCAAACTGCCGCCGCAAAAAACATAAAAAGCAGCATAACCATAACGCCTATGCCGCCTTTCCAAATCCTGTCTGCCCTTTCCCCTTCTCCCGTTTTTCTCATTTCCGCTTTCCCTCATTCCCATTTATAACCGATTCCGAATACCGTCCTGATATGCGCCGGCTTTTCCGGATTAACCTCTACCTTTTCCCGCAGCCTGTGGATGCTCACATTCAATGTTCTGTCCTCCACATACCGCTCCTGAACATCCCATATCTTTTCCAAAAGCGTTTCCCGCGTAAGCACCATCCCCTTATTTGAAATCAAAATCTCCAGAAGTTTTACCTCCAATGCCGTCAGCTCTATTTTCTCCCCCCGCTTATGCAATGTCTTATTCGCAAAATCATACACCAGCTCCCCATCCGCATATATCTTCCCGGAAGCCCTTTCGCTCCGTTTCAGCACCGCCCCTATTTTCATTACCAGAACTGCTATGGAAAAAGGCTTCGTGATATAATCATCACACCCCAGGCCAAACCCTTTCAGCATATCCTCCTCGGAGTTCCTGGCCGTAAGAAAAAGAACCGGCACCGGTTGTCCGGCAAGAACATTTTTTAAAAACTCCCTGCCATCCCCATCCGGCAGATTAATGTCCAAAAGTATCAGGTTCATCTGCTGCCCCAGCCTCTTTCGCGCCTCCCCCAGAGAATAAGCGCTATGCACCGCATACCCCTCCTTCTCTAGGGCAAACGCAATCCCGTCATTTAACATCCTGTCATCCTCTATGATTAAAATATGCCTTTTCATGCAACCTCCCGCAGCCGCTCCACCACCGATTTCCTGTTCATCGCTTTCGTCAAAATATGCGCCATCACCCCGCAAAGCAATATGGAAAACACCAAAAGCAGCGCCAGGGCCTGTAAAAATTCCGGCAGGGAAAAGCCGGTGAACTGATAATTCAGTCCAAGGGCATAAGTAAGGGGAGCCCCCACTGCCGCGGCCAAGCCTACCGCCGAAAAAACGTAGCGGGCATACTGGCCAAAAAGAGCCATTTCCATTTGCCTTTTCGTCATACCTATCGACTGCATCGCCGCATATTCCAGCCTGCGGGCGGACAGCTCCGTAGCCACCGTATTCATCACATTAGAAATGCCAATCAGCCCTACAATACCGGCTATAAACATGCCAATCGCCCCTATAATCCTCTTCTCTTCATTAAAATGCATCTCGTCTTCATATTCCGACTGGAAGTACAGCTGTAAATTGCCATCTTCCCCTATCGCTTTTTGAATCGCCTCATACTCCTCCCTTTCCTCTTCCAGGGAAATATGTCCGTTTCCATCAAAGCATATCTTGCTGATATAATCCTCACAGCCGGAATAAATGCTCCGGAATGTCTCATCCGTAAGGATAATATTGGCATTTTGTATATTAGAAGTAGAAAACGGGTCTATCTCTGCAATAATTGCCAGCACTGTAAATTTTTTCTCTACATATCGATTGGCATCGGCATCATAAAACGAGATTTCCACCTCATCCCCCGCATGCACTTGATAGCCCCCACCTTCACCCGTTATTCCCCTGCCTCCATTCTGTTTCCGCTGGTAAATCATATAATTCCCCGAAGCGAATTTCTTTTCATCCAGTTCCCCTTCCAATACCTTAAAATATTTTTCTTCATCAGTCAAATATTCCGCATCCATCCCCAGCACCTCTAACTGATAATTCCCCCGTTCGCTTTCCCTGATTCCATAATAGTATTTTTCCGCACCTTCCTCTTTCAACCCCTCATTGTAAGCCTCTACGTCACGGGCAATTTCCCCGTTTTTCCCAATCTCCCCAGTAGAGGAAAGATATATGGCGGCCTCTCCATCCACTTCAACATAATCCGGCATCGTCCTGGCCTGATAATATATCCTGAAATTCTCCGCAAAAGGAAACCCTGCCAATTCTTCCGCCAGTTTCCGGGAAATGGGCTGATAGGCTTCATCCAATGACCACATGCTCCCTTTATGGCTAATCCTGAAATCCGTCTCATTATACCGCTCTCTCATCACATCCACGCGATACCCAATTGATAAGGTATACACCGCCAGAAAAAGAATGCCGCTCAAAGAAAATGACAAAATAGAAAAAATCCCTTTTTTCCTTTTCCCCCTGTATCTGACGGCCTCCACAGGAGAAATATTCCCGGCAGCCCGAAACGGCTTCATCGTGCTGATGTATACCGTAACCCAGGAGAAAAATGCCCCTAAAACAAAAACCTCCAAAACTCCTGCCGTCTGATAATACCCCTTAACCCCTTCCGCAAATGAGCAAATAATTTCCCTGCCCGCAATCTTTCCGGTTCCAAAGCCAATCAGAGAGCCCGCCGCAATCCCTTTCCAGGCAATCCGGTTCATCTGGATAAACAGCATGCGGCGCAGCTGCCCGGATGTCATTCCGATGGTTTTTAGTTCCCCATAAAAACGGATATCATTTGTAATTGAAATGTCAAAAATATTGTATATAAAAAAATATCCGCACAGCATAACCAAAAATACAATAAGGAAAACAGGTATGATAAAAACAGCGCTCATGTCGCTCATTTTATATCCGCTGCTACTCGCCCCGGAGGCATTTGCCACTTCTTCCAGCTTTTCATATTTATCATGTCCAAATCTGAAAAAATCCAGATTATTTAATTTCACGTAAATAATATCGCGCCCCGAAGAAAGTTCCGGGTTATATACGCTGATAAAGCTTTCATCCGTATATATTTCTTCATAGATTTCTTTCACATTGCGGAGGGGATTATTATAATACCCGCATACGTTCATCGATATTTCCTTTTCCACATCTTCCCCGTTTTCCCGGACAACAACCATAAGCGGATAAGAAATCCCCACTTCCTCTTCCAAGCCCAGCCTCTTCGACATCGTATCGGATAAAAGTATCTCATTTTCTTTCTCAGGATACTTCCCTGTAATCAAATCGACCATATTTTTTTCATAATGTACCTTGTCCGCCGCAAATAGCCTGACTTCCACACCGGCAAATTCCCTGTTATGCAGATATGTGCTGCTGCATCTTTTCACATGGGCGGCCCAATCGACTTGGGGAAGCGCCCTTACCTTTTCCAGCACCTCCTCATCTCCATAAACGCAGTTTCCGTCTGCGCCAGGCCCCGGCGCTGCCGTAACCGCCAGGGAAACTGTCCGCACCAGGCTCAATCCCACAGTGAAAATCAAAGTAATGAGAATCGTTGTGAGCGTAACAGCCAGTACCGCCATCCGGTTTCTCGCCTTATGCGCCCTATACTCTTCTATGGCCAGTTCTTTTTCTATCCCTGTATTGGAATTTCTATACATTATGCTCATATCGATATTCATATCCTTTCCTTCATACCCTCTGGCAGCTAATGATACCGCAAGTCAGCACCCATTTCTCTCACACCAGTTTTCCGTCCTCCAAATGAATGATATCGTCGGCCAGCTGGGCGATAGCTTCGTTATGGGTAATCATTATGATTGTCTGGTTAAATTCCTTTTCCGTCATTTTCAGAAGCCCCATGACTTCCGCCCCGGTACGGGAATCCAGGTTTCCTGTTGGCTCATCAGCCAGAAGTACCGCCGGTTTTGCCGCAATTGCCCTGGCAATCGCCACCCTTTGCTGCTGCCCGCCGGACAGCTGGTTCGGATAACTTTCCATTTTTTCCTCAATCCCCAGCGTTTTGCATATATGCCTGATATATTCCCCATCCGGCTTATTTCCATCCAGACGGATGGGGAGGGTAATATTTTTATATATATTCAGTGTGGATATCAGATTGTAATTCTGGAAAACAAAGCCGATATTCCGGCGGCGGAACACGGTCCGTTCATCATCGTTCATTTTCAGGACGGATTTTCCCCCTATCATTACTTCTCCTTCATCGGCATAGTCCAAGCCGCCTATCAGGTTCAGAAGGGTAGTTTTTCCGCTGCCCGAAGTGCCCACAATAGCCGTAAAGCTTCCCTTTTCCACGGAAAAGCTTATGCCGTCCACAGCCTTTATCAGGCTTTCGCCGCTGCCATAATATTTTTTTAAGTTCCGTACCGCCAGAATTTCCATATATTTTGTTCTCCTATTCTGCACAATTCGCCATTGGCAAGTGACAGTTTCGCAATTTCCTACTTGCCATTTTAGAGATATTATAAATGGGAAGTGTTACATTTAGGTTACATTTTATGGTTTAAAACATTTAGTATTATCAAGTTGAGCCATACTAGTTTAAGGAGTATATCAATAACACACAAATTACAATGATTGCCAGGGCCGCAAATATGACTCCGATATTTATCCTCGTTTTCCCCGCTTGCTTTTTCCCTTCGTTTAATGCCCCCGCTTGCGGCCGGGCCGCTCCGCCGCCCGAAAAAGGATACATTCCCGCCACAGAGCCGCAGGATTGCTGGCCTTCCCCGCATTCGCCAGACCTCCACACAAACGCAACACGCGGCTCATCCCTTTCGGGAATCAGACCGGCGCGGCGCAAAGCGCCCACAACAGGCTTGTACAAAAGCATCGTTATCGCCGCATTTAGCCCGCCCTTGATGAAATTAAAGGGCAAAAAGGCCGGGAGCAACAATTCCGCAATGGCTTCTCTGGGATAACCCATGTAAATCGGGGCGATTAAATAATTCCAAAGCATCATCACCGCAACCTGGCATGCACAGCCGCCGAAAAGGCCCCAAATCGCCCCTGACAGCCTGCGCCTCTTTTTGTAAATAAATGCTGCGGTACACGCGAAAGAACAGCTGGAAATGATATTCATCATGCAGCCCAAAATACCCGTTCCGCTGATGGTGAACATTTGCGCCAGGGAAACAATCACCGTTATCGCCAATGAGACAAGCGGCCCATAAATCAATCCGCCTATTACGATGACAACGTCTTTCGAATCATACCTTAGAAAAAGTACGATTGGAATACGCCCAA
Source organism: Lachnospiraceae bacterium (assembly GCA_021769135.1). GTDB lineage: Bacteria > Bacillota > Clostridia > Lachnospirales > Lachnospiraceae > Kineothrix. The sequence goes on from JAETTM010000045.1 coordinate 49,950, forward strand.
CCGCCGCCGCGATATAAGCCAGGGCACATAACATGGCTATTGTTGTAAGTTTCTTTGTTTTGCTGATATTCATCGGAATACCTCCTTAAAAAAAATTAACACTTGAAAGTATCCGAATGCCTTTCAGGTGTTAATATTTAAGGTGTATTAAAAATGTCAACAGAGCGGCTCATTAAAAAAAGTGCAAAATCATGGCAGGCTCATGCACTGTCTAAATCCAAACCCCCCGCAGCAGCGTCCTCGCTGCCCACGGGAATCAATGAAACAGTACACTAATTCCGACAATTTCCATACACCTTCTTTAATCCGGACTATACCGTCGGTTTTGGAATTTCACCAAACCCCGCGCTTCCGCGCCCGCGGACTATCACCGCCGATCGGGAATTTCACCCTGCCCTGAAGACATTACCGATATTCAATTGTTTGGATTATTATAGCATTGGGGGGAGGGGGTGTCAATTTTTTTAATTATCAATGGGAAAAGCTCGTAACAGAACTGCCACAAAAACCCACCATAATACTGTCTCGCGCTATAGTACTACAGTAAAACATCCTCCAAGTACAAAACCCCAAATTTATCATAAATCCTTATGTACTTTACTTTCATTGCCTTCTGATTGCGGATATACAAATCTGTTGAAGCAAAGAAAAAAGATTCCGCATACTTTTTTCCATTTCCATCTTCCGCAACGCACAAATGATTATATCCCCGATTCTTTTTCTCAAATAAAATATATTTTGCCTTTAGGTTAGAACCTATTAAAGACGCATTGAAATTAATAACTCAAACTTCCCACAATAAAAATGGGATTCGCACCTTGAAAAATCAATACTTTAGCCCACAAAATACCCTTATGCGGCTGCCTCTCTCCGTTCCAATGCATCCTGCATATACTTT
>JAETTM010000046.1 GCA_021769135.1 Lachnospiraceae bacterium
GGTACGATTGCAGTGGCAAAAGCTTTGGCTGAAACCGATGCAACCACGATTATCGGCGGCGGAGACAGCGCGGCAGCTGTAAACCAGCTCGGATTTGCGGACAAAATGTCCCATATTTCAACAGGCGGCGGCGCATCCCTGGAATTCCTGGAAGGCAAGGAACTGCCGGGCGTTATGGCTGCGGATGATAAATAATAGCTGTGTAAACTAAAGTTGGAGAAAGGAGCTTTGTTATAAAATGGCAAGAAAGAAAATTGTGGCTGGCAACTGGAAAATGAATATGACTCCCAGCGAAGCTGTTAAATTGTGTGATGAACTGAAAGACCTGGTAAAATCCGATGACGTGGATGTGGTATATTGTGTACCCGCTATCGACATTGTTCCTGTAGTAGAGGCAGTGAAAGGAACGAATGTGGAAGTAGGCGCGGAGAATATGTATTTCGAAGAGAAGGGCGCTTACACGGGCGAAATTTCCGCAGCTATGATTAAAGATGCGGGCGCAAAATATGTTATTATCGGACATTCCGAGAGACGTGACTACTTCAAAGAGGATGACGCTCTGCTCAATAAGAAAGTGAAGAAAGCTTTTGAAGCGGGCCTTACCCCGATTCTTTGCTGCGGCGAAACGTTGGAGCAGAGGGAAATGGGCGTTACCATGGATTGGATTAGGCTGCAGATTAAATCCGACCTTACAGGAGTTACTGCTGACCAGGTAAAAGGCATGGTTATCGCGTATGAGCCTATCTGGGCTATCGGCACAGGCAAGACGGCTACCACGGAGCAGGCTCAGGAAGTATGCAAGGGCGTTCGCGACTGCATCGCAGAGATTTATGACGAGGCTACGGCGGAAGCTGTTCGTATCCAGTACGGCGGTTCTGTAAATGCGGGCAATGCGGCAGAGCTGTTTGCACAGCCGGATATCGACGGCGGCCTGGTAGGCGGCGCTTCCTTAAAGGCTGACTTCGGCAAGATTGTATGCTACAAATAATAGGAATTATTTGCAGATAAATAGGTAAAAGAAAACTCACTTCAGTGTGTGGAAAATACATAATTGAAGTGAGTTTTGATTTTTATGATATTGGCTCCATAGAGCAGAAGAAGGGAAGTTTTTAATATTAAGGCGAAAATATATATAGGTTTCATTTCTGCCCTTTTAATCGTTTTGTTTATTTTTTTTATCAAAGGGGATACGGGCGGAGAAAAAGGAACAGAATACTTGGATAATGCGGACGGAGGGCAGCCAGAGATTGGGGGAACTTCCGGGGATGGGTCTGTCAAATTGCAGGTAATGGAAGAGAGCGGCTTTTATGACAGCGATATTTATCTGACGGTTGCAACAGGGCAGGAAGGGGAGGTTTTCTATACTTCGGACGGCTCGATGCCCGATTTGCGGGAAGGCGGAAGCACAAGGCGCTATGAGGAACCGATTCTTCTTACAGCCGGTGAGGAGGAAGCCGTCATGGTATACCGTTTTCGGGCGGCCTTTGCGGACGGAACGGAATCGGAAGTCGTAACGAATACCTATATTATGGGAAAGAATGTGGGGGAGCGTTACGATACGATGGTCATCAGCCTGGCGGCGGAAGAAGACGATTTGTACGGGTATGAAAACGGCATTTTTGTTGAAGGAAAGCTGCGGGCGGACTGGGAAGCGGAGCACCCGGGGGAAGAAGCGACCTTCGACGCCCCGGCCAACTATAACGTAAGGGGAAGGGAAAGCGAACGCGATGTCCATATAGAGATTTTTGAGGAAGACGGGAGAAGAATCATTGAGCAGGACGGAGGCATCCGCATTTCCGGCAATTTTACGAGGCAGTCGGAACAGAAGTCCTTTAAGCTTTATGCCAGGAAGGGATATGATGAGGTGAAAAACCGTTTCCGATATCCCTTGTTCGCCGATATGCGCTCCTTCGGGGAGCAGTGCATTGTGGACCAGTATAAGTCGCTGAAAATCAGGAATACGGGCAATGACCGTTCGGAAGGGTTTATCAGGGATGAACTGGGGATGCGGCTGGCGGCGCAGACATCTTTTCCCGATGTCCAGTCGGTACGCCCGGTGAGCGTATATATCAATGGCACCTATCAGGGGCTTTATTGGATGCATTCCACCTATGATGAGGAATATTTCGAAGAAAAATATGGGGAATATGAAGGGGAAATGACGGTCATAGGAAGCGGCGAAACCAATATGACCGGAGAGCCGGGCAGTGGGGCCGAGGAACAATGCGCGGCGGAATATAATGAGCTATATGCCAAATACAGCGCTATGGATTTGACGGAGGATGAAGCATGCGGGGAGTTAAACCGCTATATTGATTTGGAAAATTATCTTCAATATTATGCGTTGGAAATTTATATGGCAAACAGGGATTGGCCTTATAACAATATACAGGCTTACCGTTATGTGGCGGCACCGGGCGAGGAATACAGGGAAGGCACTGTATTTGACGGCAGATACCGTTATCTTCTTTATGATGTGGATACCACCATGGGCCTGGGAACCATAAGGGATTCCCTGAACCCGGACCAGAGCTTCGAAACACTGGCCTTATTGGAGGAAAGGGGATATGCCCCTTTGTTTACCGCGCTGATGGAGCGGGAAGACTGCCGCCAATATTTTGTGTCCTATGTGTGCGATTTGCTCAATGGCGCTTATTCTACGGATAATGTGGCCCTTGTTTTAGAGGATATGCACCGGGAAAGGGAAAACGAGATGCTGGAATATATTGAAGAAAGCATCAGAAACCCGGAGCTTCCGGAAATTGGGGAGGCTTATCTGGAAATGCAGATGGACTGCATCAGGGCCTGGGCGGAAACGGCGCCGGATAGCATGCTGGAAGGGATGCGGCAGATGTGGCAGATGGGAGACATTTATACGGTCTATCTATCCCTTATGGAAGGGGAAGGCGCAAGGATTAACGGGATTACGGTGACGGAACCGGAATTTACGGGAAGATATCTGACGGGGTGCGATACTCGGCTTAAGCCGGTGCTGCCTGCCGGCAAAGAATTTTCCTATTGGGAAATCAATGGGGAATATTATGCCGAGGAAGAAATCTTGATAGATGAAGGCATGCTTGTGGACGGAATATTGTATGCGAGCCTCTATACGGAAGAGACCGGCGAAGGGGGATTGGAATTGAGCGCCATAAGCGCCAAGGGCGAGAACGATTTTATCGTGCTGACCAACACGTCCGGGGAAGATGTGGATACTTGGGGATACTGCCTGATGGATAAGGAGAAAACTTCCCATATGAATTATTTGGAGCATACGATGATAGCTCCCCAGGAAAGTATCCTTATCGGATGTAAAAATTACGATGGCGACGATGCTTTTATGAAGGTAAACTTTAACTTGAAGAAGGGCGAAGAGGTCATCTTGTCTTATACAGGAACGGGAGTGAAAGAAAAGGTGCTGATTCCCGATTTGGGGATGGAACAGGGGATTTACAGGAAAAACAGCATCACTGGTTTATGGCAGGAAGAGTAACAGAAAGCTCAAAGGAGGCGGCCTATGGCACTTAAATACAGGCATGAGTTAAAATATGTGGTATCTGCACAGCAAATAGCTGTGCTGCGCAGCAGAATCCGGTATTTGATGGAATTGGACGAGCATGCGGGGAAGGATGGGAGATACACAATCCGCAGCGCTTATTTCGATGACTACCAGAACACATGTTATTTTGAAAATGAAAACGGAACAAGCCCCAGGGAAAAATTCAGGATACGCATTTATAATGCCAGCGACAAAGAAATCCATCTAGAACTGAAAAGGAAAGACGGCGGAAAAACCCATAAGGATTCCTGTTCTTTATCCAGGGAGCAGTGCGAAGCTTTTTTGGGAGGGGCGGACTGGCAGGAAACTGGCGAAAGCGTATTGGATAAGGCATTCCATGAAGGAAAGCCGGTATTTTGCAAATTCTGCCTGAAATACCAGGCGGAGCTTTACCGTCCAAAGGTAATCGTGGAATATGACAGGGAGCCCTATGTATGCAGAAACGGGAACGTGAGGGTGACGTTTGACACCAATATCCGTTCTTCCAACCAGGTGGACGGCTTTTTTCAGGAAAATATATTTGCACGGCCGGTGATGCCGTCGGGATATCATTTGATGGAAGTGAAATATGACGAATTCCTTCCTGATTATATTTATAACAGTCTGCAGACGGAAAATCTGCAGCAGGCAACTTTTTCCAAATACTATTTATGCAGGAAATACAATATAGGAGGAGTAAGAAGAAATGGGCTTTAACGATATTTTGAAAAAATCATTTATCCAGACGGCAACGGAAGGAATGAGTATAGGAAATGCCGTTTTGGCATTGGCCATTACCTGTCTGATTGCAATTTATATCTTTTTTATATACCGTGTGATGACAAGAAAAGCTTTTTACAGCAAAAGCTTTAATATATCTTTAGTGGCGCTTTCATTAATAACGGCGGCCATTATCCTTTCCATACAGTCCAGCGTAGTGATTTCCCTTGGTATGGTCGGCGCATTGTCCATTGTAAGGTTCCGTACGGCGGTAAAGGAGCCGATGGACCTTGTTTTCCTGTTCTGGTCTATCAGCGTGGGGATTATATGCGGGGCAGGGCTTTTTGTCATCGCCATTTTTGCCTCCCTGTTGATTACGGCGGTGGTCCTGGCGCTGCAAAATGTTCCCTCTGCCAAGGAATCCATGCTTTTAATCGTGGACTCCGCCAATATTGACGGAGAAGAAGAGATTATGGAAACGGTGGAAAAATACAGCACCCACAGCAAGGTAAAATCAAGAAATATGGATGCAAAGAGCCTGAACATGGTGATTGAGGTAAAGATAAAGGAAGGGGCGGAGTGCATCCGTGAAATGAACCGGCTGGAAGGAATGCGGCATGTATCCATGGTTTCCCAGGAAGGGGAGGCTACGTTTTAACAGCCTAATCTAGGACTTTGCACAATCCGGCTCTTTTGCCGTTGGCAAAACACCACTTGGATTCCGGTATACTTTATGATAAAATAGGACATACGCATTGATACAGGAAGGATGAAAGAACAATGGCAGAAAAGAAAATTATGTTAGGAAATGAGGCGATTGCCCGCGGGGCATATGAGGCCGGCGTAAAGGTTTCGGCAGCTTATCCGGGCACGCCCAGTACGGAAATCAGCGAAAATGTTGTCAAATATGATGAAATATATGCGGAATGGTCGCCTAACGAAAAGGTGGCTATGGAAGTGGCTATCGGGGCATCCATCAGCGGCGTCAGGGCCATGGCATCCATGAAGCATGTGGGCGTCAATGTGGCCAGCGATCCATTATATACCGCATCTTATACGGGGGTCGGCGGCGGCCTTGTGCTGGTAGCTGCGGATGACCCCGGATTATACAGCTCGCAAAACGAGCAGGACACCAGATGCGTGGCCAGGGCGGCCCAGGTGCCGGTTTTAGAGCCTTCGGACAGCCAGGAGGCAAAAGATTATATGAAATTCGCCTTTGAAATCAGCGAGAAATACGATACGCCGGTGATTTTGCGGACGACTACCCGACTTTCCCACTCTCAGGGAACCGTAACGCTGTTAGAGAGGGAAGAACGTCCGGATAAGCCTTATGAAAGGGATATCAGCAAATATGTGATGATGCCGGCGATGGCAAAAGGCAGGCATATACATGTGGAAAAGCGCATGGAAGCTATGGTCAAAGACGGCAGCGGCTTTCCGGTAAACCGGGCGGAGTACAACGATACCTCCATCGGATTTATAACAAGCGGAATCCCTTATCAGTATGTAAAAGAAGTTTTCCCGGAGGCTTCCGTATTGAAGCTGGGCATGGTACATCCCCTTCCAAGGAAAATGATTGAAGAATTCGCTTCCAAAGTGGAGAAACTCTACATATTTGAAGAACTGGAGCCGGTGATTGAGGAACAGGTAAAATCATGGGGAATCCAGGCAACCGGAAAAGAAATATTTACAAGGCAGGGGGAATACAGCGCCAATATGCTGCGCCGCGCCCTGCTGGGGGAGGAAATGCAGCAGCAGCCTGCCCAGGTTCCGGCCAGGCCGCCCATCCTTTGTCCGGGATGCCCCCACAGAAGCGTTTTCACCGTTTTGAAAAAGTTAAACATCCATGCGGCCGGCGATATCGGCTGCTATACGCTGGGTGCGGTAGCTCCTCTTAGCGTCATCGACACTACCATATGCATGGGGGCCAGCATTTCTTCCCTCCATGGGATGGAGAAGGCAAAGGGGAAGGATTATATTAAAAACTGGGTGGCGGTAATCGGAGATTCCACCTTTATGCATACCGGCGTGAATTCCCTGATGAATACGGTATATAACCAGGGAACCGGAACGGTTATTATTGTGGATAATTCCACCACGGGGATGACGGGTCATCAGGACCATGCGGCAACTGGCAAAACATTAAAGGGTGAAATTGTTCCTGCGATTGATATTTTCCGGTTCTGCAAAGCCATCGGCATAGAGCATGTGGTGGAAGTGAACGCCTTTGATTTGCCTTTGTTGGAGAAGACGATAAAAGAAGAAACGGCGCGGGATGAAGTTTCCGTAATTATCGCGAAATCCCCCTGCGTATTGCTGAAAGGGAACGTGTTCCCCGACGTATGCGTTCCGATACCTGAAAAGTGCAGGAAATGCGGCGCATGCCTGAAACCGGGATGCCCGGCCTTGACCAGGAATAAGGACGGAAGCATCGCCATAGACGCTACCATGTGCAACGGATGCGGCTTATGCATGCAGCTTTGCCATTTTGATGCGATTGCAAAGGAACCGAAATAAGGCAGGGAGGAAACGGAATATGATGACGAAAAGTATTATGATAGTAGGTGTAGGCGGCCAGGGTACGCTGCTTACCAGCCGGATTCTGGGCGGAATCATACAGGAAGCCGGATATGACGTAAAATTGTCGGAAGTACATGGGATGGCACAAAGGGGCGGCAGCGTGGTGACCTTTGTGCGGTATGGGGATAAGGTAGCGGAGCCTATTGTGGAAGAAGGGCAGGCAGATGTCCTGATTGCTTTTGAGCGGCTGGAGGCTTTGCGGTACGCCCATTTTCTGAAAAAGGACGGGGTCATCGTCATCAATGACTGGCGGATTGATCCGATTACTGTTGTGACTGGGGCTGCGGAGTATCCGGAAAATATTATCGAGGAATTAGGCAAAAAGTATAAGGTATATGCCATCAATGCCATGGAAGAAGCTATCCGGCTGGGGAATGCCAAGGCTTTCAATACGGTTGTGCTGGGCATGGCCGCAAAACATATGGATTTTGAGAAAGATGCTTGGTTAAAGGTGATTGAGAAGACCGTTCCCGGGAAAACAGTGGAGATAAACCAAAAGGCCTTTCTTCTTGGATACAGATAAATTTATATTAGTACTTGACTTTATTATAAAATGAATGTATAATAACGTCGTTCGTTGGTTAAAAGACAACACTTTTGATGCGGGTGTTGTCTTTTTTGACGGTAGTTGGAAACGGTAAAAATGCCCGGAATGCTGCAGGAGGCATGAAAACGATGGGGCATAATGGTTGGATATGATGTTGAAAGGATGGAACAGTAATTTGATGGAAAGTATGGAAAACATGGAGAACATGGAAAACACAGAAGGATTGACAGGAAAGAGAAGCTATAGGGATTCGGCAATAGATGAGAGGATTATAAGGGCAGTGGAGGAAATGGGGTTTGAAAGCATGACCCCTATCCAGGAGCAGGCGATTCCTATTATGCTGGATGGAAAGGATTTAATTGGCCAGGCCCAGACTGGAACGGGGAAGACGGCGGCCTTTGGGATACCGATTATCCAGAAGATAGACCCGGAGTCAAAGGAACTCCAGGCGATTATCCTTTGCCCTACCAGGGAGCTGGCTATGCAGGCCGCAGAGGAAATCCGCCGTTTTGCCAAATATATGCACGAGGTAAAAGTTTTGCCCATATATGGAGGGCAGGATATATCCAAACAGATTCGGGCGCTTTCCAAGGGGGTGCAGATAGTGGTAGGCACGCCTGGAAGAGTCATGGACCATATGCGCCGGCATACTTTAAAGACCGGGAAGGTAAAAATAGTTATCCTGGATGAGGCGGATGAGATGCTGAACATGGGCTTCCGGGAAGACATCGAAACCATATTGAAGGATATGCCGGAAGAACGCCAGACAGCGCTTTTCTCAGCCACGATGCCTAAGCCCATACTGGAGATTACAAAGGAATACCAGAAGGAAGATGCGGAATATTTGAGGATTACTCCAAAGGAAGTAACGATTCCTTTGGTAAAGCAGGCCTATTATCAAGTACCCAGGAAAGAAAAGGAAGAAGTGCTGACAAGGTTGATGGATTATTATCATCCGAAGCGTTCCCTTATATTCTGCAATACTAAGCGGATGGTGGATGAACTGACGGAGCATTTGAAGGATAGGGGATATCAGGCGGAAGGGCTGCATGGGGATTTAACCCAGCATCAGAGGGATACGGTGATGAATTTGTTCCGCAGCGGCAGGATGGAGGTGCTGATAGCCACCGATGTGGCGGCAAGGGGCATCGACGTAGACGATGTGGAAGCGGTATTCAATTACGATGTGCCCGAAGATATCGAATATTATGTGCATAGGATTGGTCGGACCGGAAGGGCCGGAAAAACCGGGCGTTCCTTTACCTTAGTGGCGGGGAGGGAAATATATAAAATCCGGGATATTGAGAGGGTATGCCATACGAAAATCCGTGAAAGGAATATACCTTCTGCTGCCGATATCACTTCCGTGAAAGCGGAGAAGATTTTAGGGGAAGCATTGGAGACAATGGAGAATAAAAATCTGGATTCCACCATAGATTTCCTTCGGGAAAAACTGGTGGATGGGGATTATACGGCATTGGAACTGGCTGCCGCCTTTATGAAAATGAAGATGGGCGACGATATCAAGGATATTAAAGTGGAAAAATTCAACCCCAAAGATATTGTATTTGGAAAGAGCGGAAGCAAGCGTGGAAAACGCGGCGGAAGAGGGCGTTCTTCTGAAAAGGACAGGGGCAGAAGAAGCGGGGAAAAAGAAAGAAGCAAAGAAAAAGAAAGAAGTAAAGATAGAAGCGGCGCGAAAGGGAAATCTTTTGAAAAGGAGAAAGGCGCGGAGAAAGGAAAAGCACCGAAAGGATTCGAAATATTTGTGGAGAAGAATGATTTCTTTACGGGCAAAAGCCGCAGAAGGAGACGTAAATAGGAGCATGGCTTTTCGTTTGTACCGTTGAATGGGGATGGGTCGAATATGAAAAACGCAGAAATGGGTGCAAAGCACAAAAAAAAGCGGAAAAAGAATGATAGCATGAAGGATAATGCAGCCCGCAGGAAAAAGGAGCTGCCCCTTGCGGAAAGGCGAAGAAGGCGCAGGAGGGCAAGAAAAAGAGTGGTATTCCTGGAGCGGCTGCTGGTGGCCTGCGTGATTGCGGCTTTTCTTGGAGGGGCGGGCTTTTTGGTTTGGAATATTCCTTCCCTTAAGCTGACCAGACAGCTGGATGCCGGGAAGGAATATACTAAGAAAGAGGCATATGATGCCGCTATCAAAGCCTATGAGAACGCTCTGGAGATAGATTCCGCCTCCGTGGAGGCTTACCGCTGTATGGCAGGAGCATATTTGGGTATGGAGGATGCAAACCATGCGAAACAAATCTTGCTTGACGGGTGGCAGAATACCCAGGATGAAGGCTTGCTGAAATATTACTGCACAGTGTTGCTGAATGAAGCGGTAGCAGAAATCAATGATGACAGGATTAGCCTTGAAACGGTGAAAAAGATTGAAGCTGTACTGGAACAGAATATGCTGGAAGAGGAAGCTATGGAAGTGCTGGGAACGGCATGCGGCCGCCTGAAGGAGCAGATAGAATCCGAGAGCCTGGATTTTGCTTCCTTTCAGGAAATAGCCAACAATCTCTCGGATTTTTACGCGTCCACAGGGCTGGAGGGAATGGCAGAAATAGTTTCCGGATTCGGATGGCTTTCCTTTGAAGAAATAAAGCTTCCCATGGAATATGTGGACGCTTATTTAAGTATTTTGGAGAATGCCAATTCTTTAGAGGAAATGCCGGAAAGAAGCGATATGATTGCATGTCTGTATAAAGCAAAAGAGATACAGGCCCAGTTTGCGGATATTTTTGCCCAGATGGATGAGGGGAACTACGAGGCGGCGAAGGACTTTATTGTCACCGACGGTTATCTTCAGCTGAGGGATGCTTTTATAGGCGGCACTATGGAATATTGGGAAGGTTCCACTTATATTCCTGTGAGCCGGGAATACGTAATATTGAAACAAAAGGATGGAAAAAGCAGCTTTTCTTTCCCCGCTTATGATGAAATAGAAGGCCGGACAGGCGTTATGACAGTCTGGGGGAATGAAATGACAGATAATGGCGTGCAGCGTTCCAGCATTACCTACGAACCGGCAAGGGAAGGGGAGAGTTATTATCCCCATACGGAATATGTGATAAGCTATATGTGCAGCAATGTGCAGAGGGCGAACGGATATGTTTCCGATATGAATTACCATTTTGAAACAAGGGTGCATACGGAAGAGGGAACATCCACCACAATGATTGGCGACTGGGGCGGCCCATACCAATGGCAGAAGACTTATTAGTGCAGCTTTTCGGCGATGAGGATGCCGTAAAAGCAGGAAAGGCGGTAAGCTTTGAAAACTTGTATTGTAATAGGTGCCGGCAATTTTTCCATGAGCCATATTGCCTTGGAGGAAAATGACTTTTGTATTGCCGTAGACGGGGGATATGCCTATTGTAAACTGTTGGGCATAGAACCGGATTTGATTGTAGGGGATATGGATTCCCTGCCGAAGGAACAGCAAAAGGAAATCGATGATATCAGTGAAAAAGAACCGGGCAGGGTGGTACGCCTTTGCCCGGAAAAGGACGATACGGATACATTGGCCGCCCTTCGAATCGGTATGGGAAAAGGATACAAAAATTATCGGCTGTATGGGGCATTGGGCGGGCGTATGGATCATACCATCGCCAATATCCAGTGCCTTTGCTATTTAAAAAATAACGGTGCGGAAGGGATTATATTGGAAAAAGGCCTTTCCATAACGGTTATCAAAGAAGAGAAGGTTTCGTTTGAAAGCAGGGGAAAAGGGTATTTATCCTTGTTTTCTTTAGGGGAACGGGCGGAGGGCGTTACCATCACAGGTATGAAATACCCGCTAAATAAAGCCCTCCTGACCAATGACTATCCTATAGGTATCAGCAATGAGTTTATTGGGGAAGAAAGCACCGTGGAGGTAAAGAAAGGAATGCTTCTTGCCATCCATTCTCAAGAATCATAAACTCATTATGGAATTTAATCGCCCAAATCGTTCTTAACGGAAACCTCCGTTTTCCTTTCATAGCAGGAGAATGCAGCGTCTATAAAGGAAGCTTCCAGCTTAGGGGTAACGAGGCTTACCGCCGGCACGAGAATAAGCCCGGCTATCATGGCAAACGCGCCCGCATTGATGGGGGATTGGAGTATGGCCGGGAAATGGCTGCGGAAGAGCATATTGCATACCATGAACCCGGAACCGAAGATAAAGCTGACCCATGTAGAGGCGGTAGTCGTTTTTTTCCAATACAGCCCGTACAGGAACGGAGCCAGGAAAGCCCCTGCCAGCGCACCCCAGGACACGCCCATAAGCTGCGCGATGAACGTGACGTTCCCTTTATACTGCACGATAGCGATAATAACGGAAATGGCGATGAATACCACAATCAAAATACGGATGGAGAGAAGCTGCTTCTTTTCATCCATATTTTTAATAATATGCCCTTTCAAAAAGTCGATGGTCAGGGTAGAACTGGAAGCCATAACCAAAGACGATAAGGTGGACATGGAGGCGGAGAGGACAAGGATAACCACCAAGCCGATAAGGGCCGGCGAAAGGTTGGAAATCATGGCCGGGATAATCGCATCGAAGCCTTCGGAAGCGATATCCACGCTGTTCCCGTAAAGCCGCCCGAAGCCGCCGAGGAAATAGCAGCCGCCGGAAACGACGATGGCGAATAAGGTGGAAATGATAGTTCCTTTGGAAATCGCCTTTTCGCTTTTGATTGCGTAAAATTTCTGTACCATTTGAGGAAGGCCCCATGTTCCAAGGGAAGTCAGGATGACAACGCCAAGGAGGTTGACGGGGTCGGGGCCGAAGAAGGAAGCGAAGACCCCGGGCTGGGAGGAAACCGTTTCATCGCTGACCATAGCCAGCTGGTTCAATGCTTCCGTAAAGCCGCCGTTGCTTTTGAGTACGGCCAAAATAACGGTAACAATGCCGAACAGCATAACAATGCCCTGCAGAAAATCGTTGATGGCGGTGGCCATATATCCCCCCGCAATGACATAAACCCCGGTCAGCACTGCCATAATCACGATGCAGACCGTATAGTCTATATTAAACGCCATGCCGAACAGGCGGGATAAGCCGTTATACAGCGATGCCGTATATGGGATAAGAAAAATAAATACGATGACGGAGGCACCCAGTTTTAGCCCGTCGTTATGGAAGCGCCTTCCGAAAAACTCAGGCATGGTAGCGCTGTTCAAATGCTGTGTCATAATGCGGGTGCGCCTGCCCAGGATGACCCAGGCCAGCATGGAACCGATAAGGGCGTTGCCGATACCGATCCAGGTGGAAGCGATGCCGTATTTCCATCCGAACTGCCCTGCATAGCCGACGAAAATAACCGCCGAGAAATAGGAGGTTCCATAAGCAAAGGCGGTCAGCCAGGGTCCTACAGAACGCCCGCCCAAAACGAAACTGTTTACATCCGTAGCATGCTTGCGGCAATAGAAGCCGATTGCGACCATAACTGCAAAGAAGATAATCAGCATTGCGATTTTCAGTACCATAGTTTTCCCTCATTTCTCTATTGTTTTTGTATGTAATGTAAAAGCGCTTATTACCCTCTGTTCTGGGCAGCCACCAGGCTGACGCCGCAATATTGCTCCCTGAGTTTTGGCTTCTCGATTTTGCCCGTAGGGTTCCGCGGGATATCGGCGAAGATAACCTTGTGAGGGCGCTTATAACGGGGAAGCTTCTTGCAGAAAGCATTGATTTCCTCTTCCGTGCAGGAAATGCCCGGCTTTAATTCGATAATAGCTGCGGTGATTTCCCCAAGGCGCTTATCAGGAAGCCCTATGACCGCCACATCATGGATGGCGGTGTAATTCCGGAGAAAGTCTTCAATTTGAACAGGATAGATATTTTCGCCCCCGCTAATGATGACATCTTTTTTTCGGTCTACGAGGAAAATGAACCCATCCTCGTCTTCCTGGGCCATATCGCCGGTATAAAGCCATCCGTCCGGCGAAAGGACCTCTGCCGTTGCTTTTTCGTCATTATAATAACAGGTCATAACGCCGGGGCCTTTGACGGCCAATTCGCCTACGGTGCCCCTCGGTACTGTGTTTTTCTCTTCATCCACGATTTTGATTTCCCATCCATAGCCGGCTTTGCCGATGGCGCCTACTTTATGTATGTTTTCCACACCCAAATGAACGCAGCCGGGACCGATGGATTCGCTTAGGCCGTAATTGGTATCATAAGCATGGTTCGGGAAATAGGTTTTCCAGTGCTTAATCAGACTGGGAGGAACGGGCTGCGCACCGATATGCATCAGCCGCCACTGGGAGAGGTTATAGTCTTCCAGCTTAAGCCTGCCGCTGTCCAAAGCTTCCAGGATATCCTGCGCCCAAGGAACCAACAGCCAAACGATGGTGCATTGTTCTTTGGATACGGCATCCAAAATATATTCCGGTTTTGTACCCTTTAAAAGGACGGCTTTCCCGCCTGAAATCAGGGAACCGAACCAGTGCATTTTCGCACCCGTATGATAGAGCGGCGGAATGCACAGGAAAATATCCTCCTTTGTCTGCCCATGATGCATCTGCTCCACTTTGGCGGAATGCATCAGACTTTCGTGATTATGCAAAATGGCTTTTGGGAAGCCGGTAGTGCCGGAAGAAAAATAAATGGCCGCATCGTCCTCATCCGTCAACGGGATAGACGGTGACTGGCTGGAGCAGTTGGCTGTCAGCGAATTATAATCTTCCGCAAAAGAAGGGCAGTTATCCCCCGCATAAAGAAGAAGCTTATTCCTTGTAAGGGAATCGGCAATCTCTTCCACGCGCCCGATAAATTCCGGGCCGAAGACTAATATGTTTACCTCCGCAAGATTAACGCAATATTCGATTTCCTCGGAAGTATAGCGGAAATTCAAAGGAACGGCCAGGGCCCCTGTCTTAAGGATGCCGAAATAAATGGGCAGCCATTCCAGGCAGTTCATTAATAAGATGGCGACTTTATCCCCTTTCTTAATCCCTTTCCCCAGAAGCAGATTAGCGAACCGGTTGGCTTTTTCGTTAAAAACATTCCATGTAATTTCCCGCCGGTAGTGGGAGAGGGGGCTGGGTTCCATCAGTTCGTATTCTTTCCATGTCACCCGGCGGATTTCCTTGACCTCCGGATTGATTTCAACCAGACAGATGTCTTCGCCGTATTTCTTACAGTTTTCCTCTAATAGATTTGTAATTGGCATTTTGGCAGTTCTCCATTTTCGTGTAAATTTTTCGCGCTTTAACGCATTGCGCTAATAAAGTAAATAATACATTATTTGACGGGAAAAGTCAATGGGCAAACCGTTGCTCATCTTAAAAACTGCGTCATATATAACTGATAATAAGCCCCTTTCCGTTCCATCAGCTCCTGGGGCGCACCCTGTTCCAATATTTGGCCGTCGTCTATATAAAAAATGCAATCCGCCTTTTGGATAGTGGAAAGCCTGTGCGCCACCACGAAGGATGTCCTGCCTTTCAGGAGTGCTTCAATGCCCGACTGCACCAATAGCTCTGTTTTGGTGTCGATGCTGGAGGTGGCTTCGTCCAGGATGAGGATTTTCGGATTGGAAACCATGGTCCGGGCGAAGGCCAGCAGCTGCTTTTGCCCGGCGGAAAGGCCGCCGCCCCTTTCGGACAGTTCCGTGTCATATCCGTTTTCCAGCTTTATAATGAAATCGTGGGCATTGACTGCCTTGGCAGCCCTTATGATTTCCTCATCGGTGGCATTTAGCCTGCCATAACGGATGTTGTCCTTAATCGTGCCGGAAAAGAGGAAATTATCCTGGGTCATAATGCCCATTTGAATGCGCAGGCTTTCTATGCTCACTTTTTTCACATCGAATCCGTCAATGAATACGTTGCCCTTCTGCACATCGTAAAAGCGGCTGATAAGATTTACGATAGTGGTTTTGCCAGCTCCGGTAGGGCCAACTAAGGCAATGGTCTTTCCCGGAGGGATGGTGAAACTGATATCGTCCAGCACATTGACGCTTCCATCATAAGAGAAGGAGACATGGTCAAAGCGCACTTCTCCAACGATGGGAGGCATAGCGGCTACCCCTTGGGCATCGGTAATGTCCGCTTTGGCATCCATAATTTCAAAAACCCGCTCCGCTCCGGATATATTCGTGATGAGCTGGGTATAGAAATTGCTCAGGTTCATAATCGGATGCCAGAACATGGAAATATATGTGCCAAAGGCGATTAAAGTGCCGATGGAAACTTTATCGGTACCCAGAATGACAATGCCTGTAAAATAGAGCATGACAGATCCTATCCCCCAGCAGAGATCGATGACCGATCCAAAAGCGTCATTTAAACGGACGGCGGAGATAAAGGAATCCCTGTGCTCCTTTACCAGTTCCAAAAATGTCTGTTTGGTCTCCGCCTCGGCATGAAAGCTTTGGATAATGCGCATGCCGGAAAAATCTTCATGGACAAAGGCGTTTAAATTGGAAGACTTCTTACGGTGAATCTGCCAGCGCTTATGGGAATAGACCTGAATCAGCCAAAGGCAGACGGCCATTACCGGAGTGCTGGCCAGGGAAGCCGCCGCTAAAATAGGATTTTTGGCAAACATGATTAGGGCTACTGCACAGATGGTAATAAAATCCGGAATCAGGGTAGTCACGCAGTTGGAGAGCACATCCTTTAAAGAATTGATATCCCCAATAATCCGCGCCAATATCTTGCCGGTAGGACGGCTGTCAAAAAACTGGAAATCCAGAGTCTGTATATGGGTATAAAGCTCCTGACGTATGGTCAGCAGAATATTGTTGCATACCTTGGCCATAATGTACATGCGGATCTTAATAGTAATTATCATAATGGTATTAAGCACCAGGGCGAAGCTGATAAGCCCTAAGAGGCCTTCCCAATGGCCCGCTGAAATATAAGTATCGATGGACGTTTCCATAATCAGCGGATTCAACAGGGAAACCGCTACGCCAAAAGCCATAATGAGCAGCACCAGGGCGATTTCTTTTTTATAGACGGCCAAATAGGAAAGAAGCCTTCCCAATGTTTTTAATTTGCTTGTTTCTACAGACTGTTCGTCTGCCCTATAAGAATTAATTGGCATTTTTTACTCCGTTTCTGTGTGGGGAAGCCTGGGGTATTGGGCCGCATAGGTTTCAAAATAGAGCCCTTTGGCGGCCAGCAAAGACTCGTGGGTGCCCCGTTCTTTGATGGAACCGTTTTCCAGCACGATAATTTCATCGGCATGCATAACGGAACTGATGCGGTGGGCAATAATGATTTTCGTAGTATGCTTCAGCTGCCGCAGCGTATCTTGAATCAGCTGTTCCGTTTCCATGTCCAGGGCGGAAGTGGAATCATCGAGGACCAGGACAGGGTTCTTTTTGGAAAGGGCCCTCGCTATGCTGATACGCTGTTTCTGCCCGCCGGAAAGCCCGATTCCCCGTTCGCCGATTACCGTATCATACTGCTTTTCCATATGTTCGATAAAACTGCTGGCCTGGGCATCCTTGGATGCCCGTTTTACGGCATATGCATCCAGCATGTCCCGTTTTCCCAGCTTTACGTTTTCCATGATGGTGTCCGAGAAAAGAAAAACATCCTGCATCACAAGGGAAATGCTTCCCCTTAACTGTTCCAGGCTCATATCCTTCACATCCACGCCGTCAATGGTTATGCATCCCAGGCTGGCATCGTAAAAGCGCTGGAGAAGATGGACAATAGAGCTTTTCCCCGCGCCGGTAGCCCCCATGATGCCGATGGTCCTGCCTTCCTCAACCTGAAAAGATATGTCATGAAGTATTTCATAGGGGACTGTGGCCCCTTCATCCAATTTGGAAAAGGACACATGGGAAAATGCAATCCGTCCATGAACACGTTCCAGAATGACAGGGTGTTCCTTTTCCACGATGGCAGGCTTCTCCTTATAAATCCTGTTCAGCTTGCGGTTGGACGCGAGGGCGGCAGAGAAGCTGTTGGTCAGCCAGCCCAGCATTTCCATCGGCCAGACGATATTCATGGAATATTCTACGAAAGCGCCCAGGGAGCCAAGGGAAAATCCTTCGTTTATGACCAGCCTTCCCCCAAAAAGCAGGATGACGAGGGGGAGAAGCTTGGAAATAAAGGAAAGGTAAGGGTAGTAGGCCACAAATATTTTGGACTGCCGCATATTTAAATCGTAGTATTTTTGGTTATGGGAAAGGAATTTGCTTATTTCAAATTTTTCCCTGGCAAAGGCTTTTACCGTGCGCACGCCGGCAAGATTTTCCTCGGCTATGGTATTAAGGGCGGCATTTTCTTCGCTAATCGCTTCGTATACGCAGTCCAGCTTCCTTTCCATCACTATAGCTATTGCGCCGGCAAAAATCATGGCAGCGGTAGGGATGAGCGCCAGCCTGGCATCCAGGCGGTACATGCGGAAAAGGACGATGGAAACATGGATGATTACTTCAATCATCAGCATGCCTACAAAAGTAATTCCGTCGCCGATACGGTCGATGTCGTCTTTGATCCGGGCCATCAATTCTCCGGTGTTGGTGCGGTCAAAAAAGTCCGCGCTTAGAGACTGGATGTGGTCGAATAAATCCCGGCGCATCTTGGCGGTAATTTTGATGCCCGTAAGATCGAAGGTATATTCCTTGACATACTGGAAAACGCAGCGGCCGATACCGATTCCAAGAATCCCTGCAAGCAAATATTTCAATTTATAAAGTTCCCCTCCCACGATGACCTCGTCAATAATCCGCTTTGTCAGCTGAGGGGATGTCAAATCCAGGGATACGCTGATTGCTATGGATAAAACAGCAAAAAGGTATGGGAATTTGTATTCGAATATATAAGCGGACAATTTTTTCGGTTTCATAATTTACCTCATTTCTGCAAGATTTTGAGCCGATTAAGAAATTTTAAGCTGTGAGAATATTCTGACAATATAGTCTGTTCAAATCCCACTGTGCCAAACATTCCATCAAGCCCAATAGGACAAAATCATGTCGGCGATAGCGCCTCCATGATTTTATGGTCTTGATTCCATGGCACAAAAGGGCTTTTCACAGACTATATTGTCAGAATATTCAGCAAGGTTATTGGTTTCTTAATTTAACAAGATATACAAAAAAAACCGCTGCATAGAAATGCACCGGTTCCAGGCAATCGAGTAGGGGAGGCTTTTTCCCCCTACTCGCCGCGCGGCCCGCATGCTGCCTTGGCAGCAAACTTCCTTATGCGGGCCTGCGCATAAAAAGGCGGTTTTAAAAATAAAACCGCCTTTTACCCTTAAATTTTAAATGGATACCAAAGCCGTAAGCAGGCATCGTAGCATTATTTTCCATTTCCCGGAGGCAATTCTATAAAAAGAGTATGAAGTTGATATACGCTGTTATCGTAATAATTATAATATTTGTTATATCCGGATGTCATAATCGCTGCCTCCTTTCCATTTAAATAAAATGTAATAATACCATACGCTTCTGCAAGCCGTTTGTCAACTATTATTTTTTATTTCTTGCCCGTTACCCTATAAAAAACGCCGAAGGGTCATTATCCGTAAAACAATAATGGATATCAAAAAAGTATTTCATAGCCCCATTGAGGAAGGAATCGCTGGGCAAAATGGAATAACGCACCGTAACCGCATCTACCATTTTCCGGAATCCCACTTTTTTTAAATTTTGCCTTACTTGGTTTAAGAAGTAGTTTCCCAAAGGAGGAATATTGCCCCCTAAAATAATAAGGGAGGTGTTTACCACGCAGACCAGATTCCCCAGGGCCTGGGCCAGCTCCCATGCCAGCTGCCGGTTCATAGCCAGGGCAACCGGGTCGCGGAATGTGGTGGCCCTCCCCAAATCCGCAAAAGAAATCTTTTCTTTTCCCGCAAGGGATGGGATAGTGCCGAATTCACGAATCCTGCCTTTTAAGGCGGGTTCGGAAATCAGGACCTCCAGGCAACCGTGATTGCCGCAGACGCAAAGAGGCCCATTGGAATCCACCGAATAATGCCCGAACTGGGTGACGGAACCGCTGGCTTTTCCCGTCATATTCCCTTCTATAAAAAGGGTAGCCCCGATACCCCGGCTGAAATTAAGAAACGCGAAATTCTTTTCACGGATGTTTGCATAGACTTTCTCCGCATAAGCATAGCAGGCGGTATCCTCCAAAAAAGCGACGGGATATTCAGGGAATGCAGTCTGCAGCTTGTCGATGATATTTTCTTCCCCCATAAAGGGCAGGCTTAAGGTAGTGGAGTAAACTTCATTATGGGCCGCATCGATCATGGCGGAAACGACTACGCAGATTCCAAGGACCTGCACAGGGTCGCAATGGTTCAGCACAGACTGGTACAGGCGGCTGATGGAGCAGGAGACATAGTTTTCCCCAGGCTGCAGCTCGTATACCTCCTGATAGACAGAAGTGCCGGCAATATCGATGAGGCAGGCGCATATGGTGTTTTCCACCCAGTTGAGGACTACCACGTAATAGCTGTTTGTGCGCACATAGAGGCAGTTGGGCTTCCGTCCTGTGCTTTCGGATTCCCCTGTTCCCCCGTCCACTACGAATTTTCGCTCTATCAATTCATCCACCAAGGTGGAAACTGTAGTTTTGCTCAGTTGGTTCCGTTTAGCCAGGGCGGCTCTGGAGATCCCCGGATTGGAATAGATGGAAGAGTAAAGCTGCTTCATATTTGTATCTTTAATCAATTGCTGGTTAATCATTTTCATTTATTGATTATGCCTCCATATTCGAGTTAGTAAGTTCGGTTGATTAACTATATCGTAACACAATTTTCCCGAATGTGCAAAACAAAAAAATAATATATAAAACATTATAAAATATTTTTTTTCGGAGAAGCAAAAAGGGTAATAATTCGCCAAAAATTTAGTTATGAATTTGTGAAAAATGACAAAATAGAAAAGGAAGCAAAAGAAATTTAGAATACATTGTTGACAAAGAATATAGACGATGCTAAAATCATTTACAGATAAAGGTTTTGCAACAGAAAATTGAGTGGATTTTATTTTTTTAATCAATTAGTAAAGGCACCGAACAAACAAAAACAGAAAGAGGTGGAAATTAATGAAGGTTGGAGTGATTGGATGCGGAGGAATGGGAACAACGCATTATCTGTCCTTAAAAGCCCTGTCAGCGCAGAAGGGCTTGGACGTAGTAGCGCTTGCCGACTGCAGGAAAGAGTTTTTGGATAAAGCGGCATCTTATTTCCCGGATGCGAAAACATATGAATACGGTATGGACTTGATTGAAAAGGAAGAACTGGATGTGGTGCATATCTGCCTTCCCAGCTATTTGCATGTGGATCATGCCATAGCCGCCATGGAGAAGGGGATGAACGTTCTGGTGGAAAAACCGGTTTGCCTGACGAGAGAGGATGGGGAACGGATTCTGGAAGCGGAAAAAAGGACCGGGGTAAAAGTTATGGTAGGGCAGGTTGTCCGTTTCTTCGAGGAATATTCTTATTTAAGACAGGCGTATCTGGATAAACGTTTCGGCAAATTAAAATCTATAGTGATGCAGCGGATAAGCGGCGATGTGAAATGGGGATTCGAGGATTGGTTTCATGATGAGCAAAAGAGTGGTTCCGTAGTACTGGATCTCCATGTGCATGATGTGGATTTCTTAAGATATATGCTGGGCGAGCCTGACGGGTTCGATGTACGGGCCACGGCTTTTGACAGCGGGATGATCAACCAGGTAATAACCACTTACCGTTTTGGGGATGTGACGGCAACGGCGGAAGGCGTATGGGACATTTCCCCGGCATTAAAATTCCAGGCGAATTTCAGGGCATGCTTTGAGGACGCTACAATAGTTTTCAATGGGGCGGAAAACCCTTCGTTGAAAGTATATAAAAAGGACGGAACGGTAGAGGTTCCCGAATTGGCACAGGAATACAATGTAACAAGCGATGCGGCCGGAATCAATGTTTCTAATCTTGGCCCGTACTATACGGAAATCAAATATTTCATTGAGTGCGTACAGGAGGGGAAAGATATCGATATGGCCCAGGTTGGCGAAGGCGTGAAATCCGTGGAACTGGCTTTAAAGGAATGGGAAGCGGCGAAGGATTATGTGAAAAATCTATGATGGAATGGGGTAGGTTCCATAGTCGTTGATAGCGATAAGATAAGTTTTGTAAAAACTTTCTTATAAAGAAAAGGGGAATTTGCAGTAACCTTAAAAAAAGAAGGAGGAAACATTATGACAAAGAAATCAATTGCAGTCCTGCTATCAGCAGCGATGATGGTATCTGTACTGGCCGGCTGCGGCGGTGCGGATAACAGTGCAAGCGACAGCGCGCAGACACAGGAGGCTGCCAGCAACGAAACGGCTGAACCAGAAGCAGCTGAAACCGCTGAACCAGAAGCGGAAGAAGAGGCCGGCGGGGAAACGGCAGCAGCTGGGGGAGACCAGATTGTCTTGAAAGTATTCGATGCCCATGCTTATGGCTTGGATGAATACGCAGAAATGGTAGAGGCGTTTGAGAAAGATCATCCAGGCGTGACCATTGAGGTGCAGCATGCAGCGAATGATTCCAACACATTGCTCCAGTCCAGAGTGAATTCAGGGGATATCCCGGACGTATTCGACGTAGAATCCGGTACATCCGCAAAGGCATATTATGAATATGCTTACGATTGGACGAATGATACGGACGTAACAGATTTGTTCAACGCAGACGCTTTGGAAACAGGAAGGGATGATGACGGAAAGATTAAGTCGCTCCCTTGGACATATGAAAACATGGGTATCCTTTACAACAAGGACTGTTTTGAAAAAGCAGGCATTACCGAGCTGCCCACTACAATGGACGAATTGGAAGAAGCTTGCAAGAAACTGGAAGCGGCAGGCATCACAGCTTTTGCTATACCGGCAAAAGAAACATGGGTACTTGGCCAGCTGGCAACCCATTTCATGATGGACAAATCCCTGGATGCAGGCGGAACAGCGGATGCGCTGAAATCAGGCGAATTGCAGTTTGCCGACCTTCCAAACTGGCAGAACCTCTTTAGGTTCCTGGACCTCGCCGTTACATACGGGCCGGATAAGCCGTTGGAAATTGACTGGGAAACTTCCGAAAACATGCTGGCAAACGGCGAAGCGGCTATGATCCATATGGGCGACTGGTGCCAGTCCACATTGGATTCCTTTAATCCGGATGCAAACTTGGCATTCCTTCCCTGCCCGGTAGGTTCCAGCGCTGATGACTGCACATTGCTGTCTTCCTGTAACTGGACATACCTGGTAAACAAAGATTCCGAGAATCTTGAACTGGCGAAAGAATACTTGGTATATATCCTTACATCCGATATGGGCCAGTACTGGATGTGCGAAGGCGTAGGCAATGTTCCTGGCGTTAAGACAGACAAGGAAGTGAAAGGTGCATTGGCAAACGATGCGAAGACATATATCGCAGCGGAAAAAACCAACGGATGGATTCATACCATCGCTCCTACCAGCTATGGCGAGACCTGCGGGCCTTACTTACAGGCTTATATGCTGGGCGATATGAGCGCAGATGAAGTGACGCAGTTATTCCAGGAGTTCTGGACAGCAGCACAATAATATAGGGTGCGGTTTTTAGGATAAGACGATTGGAAATTTTTAACTGTCGATAAAGTTAATAGGAAATGGGGGTGACAGGGATAGGATGGAATGTCCGGCCCCCATTTCTTTCTTCTTGTGGAGGTTTGTTTTATCTCATGGAAAATACCGCCGGACGAATGCGGGATGGCGGAAAACCGAATTTTCTTTCAAAAGCGATGAATTGTTTTGGGTAAGAGGATTGGGAAGGGGGCACGGATTTGAATAAAAAGAAATGGAAAGACTTTTTCTTGTTTGCGCTGTTTGTATTTCCAGCAGTGGCATTTGTATTATTTGCAACGGACGTTCCGTTTATGATGAATCTTTATTATTCTGTATTTGATTGGAATGGCATCGGGAAATCGATGACCTTTGTGGGCTTGGGTAATTTTGTGAAAATATTTACCAATGACACGCTTTTTTGGAAAGGCGTTAAGTTTACCCTTAAGTTCGCTGTATTTTATGTAATTATTGTCAATATCATTTCGCTTGTAGTGGCGCTGATTATGTCGAAAGAAAGGAAATCTTCCAGCATAGGGCGGGCCTTTTATTATGTTCCTTATATTATCAGTTTGACCGCAATCAGCTTAATTTGGAAATTCATTTTCGGCGCAGGGTTCGAAGCTCTGTACAACATAACCGGCTGGGAGTTTTTCAACTGGAGCTGGGTAGGAACGCCGAAGCTGGCTTTCTGGGTCGTAGTCATCATGGCTGTATGGCAGAACGTAGGCTTTTACATGGTAAACTATATAGCCGGTATTATTGCGGTGCCGAAGGATTTAATTGAGGCGGCGAAAATCGACGGGGCAAATAATTTTCAGGTATTCTTAAAAATTACGGTTCCCATGATTATGCCTGCGGTTTCTATCTGTATGCTGACGGCCCTCACCTTTGCATTCAAACTGTTTGATATCATCATGGTATTTACCAAAGGCGGTCCTGCAAATTCTACTGTTTCGGTGGCATATAACATTTACAAAGAAGCTTTCGTGAATAACAAATACGGTTTAGCTACGGCGAAATCTTTGGTTTTCGTATTCTTTGTACTGATTGTTACTGCAATCCAGCTTAAAGTGACTAAGAGCAGGGAGGTAGAAGCATGATGAAACAATTAAGAAAGATAAATTTACTTGCTGTTATCGTTTTTGTGTGCTCCATCTTTTGGCTGATGCCGTTGATTTTGATTTTTATCAACTCATTTAAGCCATATAACGATATGCTTCAGCATTTCCTTGCACTGCCTAAAAGTTGGAGCCTGGATATGTATATAGAAACCTGGACCAAATTCGGCTTTCCGATGCTGATTAAAAATACCCTGCTCTATACAGTGGTGACGGTTTTGGCCATTGCGCTCCTGGCGCCTATGGCGGCCTACAAGCTGGCCAGGACAAAAACGAAGTTCAGTATTCTTTGCTTTGGAATCATTATTATGCCGATGATGGTGCCTTTCCAGTCCTATATGATTACGCTGACCAGGCTGGTGGCCAACTTGAATATGATTGGTACCCGCAGAGGGCTGATTTTGGTGAATATCGGATTGTGTATGCCTCTGGCGGTATATATGATTCACGGGTTTGTAAAAAATGTACCTATAGAGCTGGAGGAATGCGCTCGGATTGATGGGGCATCCCCGTTAAGGATTTATTTTAATATAGTGCTTCCTTTATTAAAGCCTATTTTGACTACAGTAGTAGTGCTGGATACGCTGGCAACATGGAACGATATTATCACGAACCAGTTGATTGTTGGCGGGAATGCGAAAGCAATGAATATCCAGAATGCCTTGTATATGCAGTTCTCGGCGCAGACGGCAGACTGGGAACATGCCCTGCCGGGTATCGTAATGTCCATGATCCCCAGTTTGGTTTTCTTCGTAGCGATGCAGAAACACATTGTAGGCGGAGTGACAGCCGGGGCGGTAAAAGGGTAACTACATATTTTCAATATAGAGGCTTGTGATGGGCATCAAAGTTTTTGGATTTTGAAAGGAGATTGATTATAGCAATGAAAGTAGGAGTTTTGATACAGTTATTTAAGGACACCAATATTGATGAACGGTTTGCGGAGCTGCGTTCCATGGGTATGGAAAGCTGCCAGCTGGTTTGCTGGGACAGGGATATTATCCGCGATGACAGCGTGGCGGACGCGGTGAATGCGGCGGTGGCAAAGCATGGCGTACATATTACGGCATTCTGGTGCGGCTGGGAAGGACGGCTTGTGTGGGATTTCTATGAAGGACAGCTCACCCTTGGCTTGATACCTGCGGACTACCGTGTGGAGAGATTGAAAATGTTGATGGAAGGCTCGGATTTTGCGAAGAAAATCCACGCTACGGATTTCGCCACCCATGTAGGGTATATGCCGGAAAATCCCTATGACCCTAAATATCAGGAAGTTTTGACTGCCTGCAAGGCGATTGTAAGCAAATGTAAGGAAAACGGGCAGAATTTCTTATTCGAGACAGGACAGGAAACGCCTGTTACCTTGAAGAGGGCAATCCAGGATATCGAAAAGGACCTTGGAAAAGGGAATGTAGGAATCAACCTCGATCCGGCTAACCTGATTATGTATGGGAAAGCAAACCCGGTGGATGCGCTGGAAGTATTTGGGGAATATGTAAGAGGAATCCATGGGAAAGACGGGAAATATCCTACCGACGGTCATCACCTTGGCGAGGAAGTTCCCCTTGGGCAAGGAAAAGTAAATTACCCGGCATTTATCGCTAAATTGAAAGAAATCGGTTATGAAGGGGATATTACAATCGAAAGGGAAATTTCCGGGGAACAGCAGAAAAAAGATATTATTGCGGCAAAAGAGATTCTGGAGAAGCTGATTTAAAAAGAGGCCAGGATAAGAGAAACGGACATTGCGGAAAGGTTATAGGTGGTTGCTGGGATGAAAAAAGTATTATATGAGGAATTGTGTCCAAAGGAATTTGAAGAAAGGCTGGAAGAATGCCCGGTTGCCTATCTGCCTCTTGGAACATTGGAATGGCATGGGCCCCATCTCCCGTTGGGCGCGGACGGGATGCAGCCTAAGGGGCTGTTCGTTCGGGTAGCGGAAAAGATAGGAGGTATCGTGCTGCCCGCACTTTTCCTTGGGCCGGACAGATTCTACCATGACCCGAACCGGGAATTTTATGGCATGGATATTTATACAGGCGGAACGATTGTGCCTTATGAGATGCAGCAGCTGCCGGGAAGCGCCTATTGGATGCCCGATAGGCAATACCAGGATATGCTGCGTCAAATAGGTGCAAATCTTTCCAGGGCTGGCTTTCGTGCCCTTGTAGCCCATGGGCATGGGCCGTCCACGTGGCAGTTTAACGCTCTGAAAACGGAATTTAAGGAAAAATATCATCTGGATTGCTATACGGCATTTGATTTCTTAGAGGACGATATTCTGGGATACCAGTGCGACCATGCATCGGCCAATGAAACGTCGATTGTGATGGCCCTCCGGCCGGAATTGGTACAGATGGACAGAATTGTTTCCGGAGGGGAGGCGCCCATTGGAATGGGAGGACGCGACCCCAGGGAATTTGCAACGGAAGCATATGGGATGCAGGTGTTGGAAGAAAATGTAAAAGCGATGAGCGAAGGCTTGGCAAAGTACCGTTCAAACGGGAAATGACAGGAAGGTATTCGGAAAGCAGCTGAAGGAAAATGAATGGTGCGGCGGAAAGGGAATGTGCCGTTTGTCTTAATATGGCAAATGGCATCAAGGCCTTTCCGCCGTAAATTTTATGTTCGGAATTTTCATAGGAAAGGAATATTTATGGCAGAAAGGGCATTGAAGAGGTATGAATTTTGTGATAAAATAACTAAGGTTGAACATATATAGGAAATTATCGGAAGCGCGTGGAATAAAAGCTGTCCTATCTGATATTTTTGAAAGCGACAGTGCACAAAGTGCGCTTTTGTTCTGTAAAGGAGGAACCAAATGAGCAATCGGTTAATATGGCAGGAGCGGTTTAATATAGGGGTAAGTTTTATTGACGAAGAGCATAAGAAGCTTTTCAGCATTTTGAACAAGTTATTTGAATACAGCAAGGAAGACGAAAAAAGCAAGTGGGTCTGTCAGGAAGGAATCAAGTATTTTAAAGACCATGCAATGAAACATTTTTCGGAGGAGGAATCTTATATGGCGTCTATCCATTATATCGGGTATGAAACGCATAGGCGCCTTCATGATAATTTCAGAAAAAAGACAATCCCGGCCCTTGAGAAGGAACTGACCAGAACTTTTTACTCTGCGGATGCCATCGACCATTTCCTTGGTGTTTGTGCGGGCTGGCTGATAGGCCATACCCTGACGGAAGACAGGGCCATTGTAGGCAGCACTGTGAGCAAGTGGGGGGATTTGCTGCCGGAGGAAAAGCAGACTTACATGGGGCAGGCGATTATTCAGATTTTAGGCGATATGTTCCAGCTGAAATCTCGGATAATAAGCGAATGCTATGGCGGAGAACGTTTTGGAAAGGGAGTCTATTACCGTTTGGTTTATGTAACTAAAGAGGGAAAGAAATGGGAAATCCTTTTGGTTCTGGAGCAAAAGCTGATTGTAAAAACGGTGGGGGATATTGTGGATACCCAATCCGATACCGTCAATGTAATGCTGATGAATGCGGCCAGATATATGGCGCAGCAATTTGTGGGCCGAGTTAAGGATTATTTTTTAGCTGAAGATGTGTTTGAAATAAAAGAAGAGAATTTGCTGACTTATGAACAGTTCGATGCCATATTTAAGGATCAGAATCCGCAGATTAGTTTGCTTTTTGATACGGGCTCGGGATATTTTGCATTTAGCGTGCTCGCTCCCCATATGCTAAAAAATACGGATAATATTGCCATTAACTCTGACAACGCGATGTCGGAAATCAAGAATTATCTGGATAAAACCGAATCGCTGGTGAAAAAGAAAATACTGTTGGTGGATGATTCTGAAATTGCGCTTCAGGCGATGAAAGGGCTTCTGGAAAAAGATTATACGGTGGCGATGGCCAAGTCCGGTCTGGCCGCTATCCGGTGTATCACATTGGATAGGCCTGATTTGATTTTGTTGGACTATGATATGCCGGTGGTGGATGGAAGCCAGGTGCTGGAAATGATTCGGGCGGAAGAAGACTTTGCGGATATCCCGGTAATCTTCCTAACCGGAAGGGTGGATAAGAAAAGTGTGCAGAAGGTAATCCCCTTAAAACCGTTGGGCTTCTTGCTGAAGACATTAGGGGCCGATGAAATTAAAAAAAGCGTGGATAACTATCTGAAAACGGAAAAATAATAGATATGGGGTGCTGCAAGACGAAAATGATTTTCGCTTTGCAGCACCCTTCTTTTATAGCTTCTTGCGATAAAAATGTTCCAGAGCCTGGATTAACTGGTAAAGAGCCATGGCAATGATGCAGAGGATAATAATGGATGTAATTACCAAATGGAGCTGGAAGAGGCGGGAAGCGTGAATGATAAAAAGGGATAGCTGTGAAGAGGCCGGACAGTTGCCCGAACAGGACAATAGTTATAGAAAGTCCTGGGTTGACAGGCCCTTTGGGCTTTAGGACAGCAGCCAATCAATCAAATACAAAGATTTGATTCCGTCATAGGAAGTGATATAGCTCCTGTCCATGGACAGCACGATTTTCTCGTAATTATCAGGTATCATGCGCAATGGCCGGAGTTCCCGCTCCCGGGTTTCGGGCGATTGCATGCTTTCTGTCACTTGGATATACAGCTTGTCATTTGGCCTTTCTGCCACAAAGTCAACTTCTGTTTCCCCGACTTTTCCGATATAAACACGGTAGTCGCGCCGAAGCAGTTCCAGGAACACGATATTTTCGATAATATGGCCCCTGTCCGCGTCGCGATACCCAAGCAGCATGTTGCGAAAGCCCATATCAATAATGTAGTTTTTGCCTAATGTTTTCAGTAGTTGCTTGCCTTTCACGTCATATCTGCCAACGGGGTAGAAAATAAATGCGCTTTGCAGCATAGAAATGTATTTGCTTACGGTTTTGCCTGCGACATTTCGGCGGACAATATTATTGCGGGCAATATTATTGCCTCCGTTGCCCGGAATTTCGCCTTCATTGGACAAGACATTGCCGATGCTATTGGGGGAAGTGATGCTGCCAATATTAGAGCAAAGGAAGAGGATGATTTTTTGAAGCATTCCCTGGTCGGCTTGATGGTTGCGTTGGAGAATATCGCGCAGTACTACGGTAGAGTAGATGCCTTCCAGGGCCTGATTGCTTCTCGCTTCGTTGAACCGGTATTCTCTTAAAATGGGCATGCCGCCAAACTGAAGGTATCTTTGGAACTTTTCTTCCACTGCAGCAGAAGGGACAAACTCATAGAAAGTCAAAAATTCCTTAAATGACAACGGAAGCATGCGGATTTCCACATATCTGCCGGAAAGCAGCGTAGAAAACTCCGTGGAAAGCAAGTAGGCATTGGAACCGGTAATGTAGATATCTACATCATAATCGAGCCGGAAAGACTCAATAGCCTTTTCCCAATGTTCCACAGCCTGGAGCTCATCAAAAATCAGGTAGGCTTTTCCTTCCTTTGGAATGCGTTCACTGACATAGTCATAGAATGCAAGGTAATCGGAAAGCTTTCGGTAGCGCAGGGATTCCATGTTCATATGAATAATATTGGAATCGGCAACCCCGCTATCGGAGAGATGTTGATGAAACAGGTCCAGCAAGGATGATTTGCCGCATCTGCGGATACCGGTAACAATTTTGACCAAGTCTACGTCTCTATTTTGAATGAGTTGCTTTAAATATTCAGGACGATTGATAAGTTCTGGCATAATGTACCTCCTAAATTATTTACTGTTATTATATCCTAAAATCAAAAAAAAATCAATAGTTTTGGACTTGCAAGTCGAAAAGTTTAATGAATATTATAGTTTTCGACAATTATGAACTAAAATATATCAATAGTGCAAGGGTTTTTATAATTATAATTTCCGAAAAAGAGTTTACATTTCCGGATGATTATGTTATCCTGTTAACCGTAACCGGTTGGGAAATTTCAGTATTAAGGAAGGAGGCGGACGCCATGACAGGGAAAAGATATCAAATGAAATGTATATGCAGCAAGGAAAACAGAAGGCGCAGCCGTCTTTCTTTGGAACCGAAAAGTTGATCCGGGAGGGCAGCAATGTTTGCCTGCCTATGGAGCGGACAGGGATAAAAGGAAGATGATTTTTGGCACCTCTTGTTGAGGTGCTTTTTTTATATAATAGGAAATTGCTTTGCAATTACCTATTATATAAAAGCCCTCCGGGCAGGGTGCGCACTTCGCGCATAAGGAAAATGGTTGCTGACGCAACCGCGCTTTGGCGCGAGTGTGCGTTAAAACGCACACTTTTTTATTTTAATTTAATTTTATAGAAAAATGGAGAATGATTTATGGAGATAATAAAAGGAAAGTATTCAGAAGCAAAAGTATTTGCAGATGACATGGAGGATTATGCAAGGGCACAGCTTCAGATGATATGCGACAACCCGGTGTCGGAGGGCAGCCGGATAAGGGTAATGCCGGACGTCCATCCGGGGATGGTAGGAACGATTGGCCTTACTATGACCGTGGGGAAAAAGGTCATTCCCAACCTTTTGGGCATTGATATCGGATGCGGCATGACCTGTGCAGCGGTCAAAGAAAAAAGGGTGGAGATGCAGAAGCTGGATAAGGTAATCAGGGAATGCATCCCTGCCGGTTTCCAGGCAAGGAAAAAAGTACACCATATGGCAGAGGGGGGTGGGCTGGAACGGCTTTGCTGCTATAAGCACATCCATCAGGAAAAAGCCGCCTTAAGCCTTGGAACCCTTGGGGGAGGGAACCATTTTATTGAGGTGGACAAGGATGAGGATGGAAGGCTGTATATCATCGTCCATTCCGGAAGCAGGCACCTGGGAAAGGAAGTTACGGATTATTATGTGGACGAAGGGGCAGCACTTTTAAAGAAGGAAGGGATTGAAGTTCCCTATCCTATGACATGGCTGGAAGGGGAGTTGATGGAGGCCTATATCCATGACGTAGGCGTGGCCCAGGAATATGCGCAGTTAAACCGGGATATTATCCTTGCGGAGATATTGAAGGGAATGAAACTTAAGGAGACGGAGCGCTTTTCTTCGGCCCATAATTACATGGGAACCCTTGCAGGCGGGAGGGTTTTGCGCAAAGGGGCCATTTCCGCAGCAAAGGGGGAAAAGGTGATTATCCCCGTGAACATGCGCGACGGTGTAATACTGGGAATAGGGAAAGGGAATCCTGACTGGAACGAGTCGGCCCCCCATGGCTCCGGCAGATGTATGAGGCGGGATGCGGTAAAAAGCCGCTACACGGTTTCTGCATTTAAAAATGAAATGAAGGGCATCTATTGCAGCTGCATCGGTGCGGATACGTTGGATGAAGCGCCGTTTGCCTACCGCGCGATGGAAAAACTGCTGGGGAACATAGAGGATACGGTGGAGGTAACCCATAGATTAAAACCAATCTACAATTTTAAAGCAGGCGGGAAAGGATAGGGTGATAGAAAATGCTTGTGCAAATCAGTGCGGGGCAGGGGCCGGAAGAATGCCAGCTGGCTGTAGGAAAATTATTTGATGAATGGAAAAAGGAGTTCCCGGATATTCAGGAAATTGCATCAAGGGAGGGCAGGGGGAAGGGCTGTTTCCATTCCATCCTTTTTGAAACCGGGGCGGATATGTCATCCCTTGAGGGTACAGTCCTTTGGATATGTAAAAGCCAGGTAAGGCCGGGGCATAAAAGGAAGAACTGGTACGTGGACGTGAGCATCATCCCGGAAAGGGAAGAGGTACCTTCAGAAGCGGATTACCGGATTGAGAAGTTCCATAGCGGCGGGAAGGGCGGGCAGAATGTGAACAAGGTGGAGACAGGGGTAAGGGTCATCCACATCCCCACAGGAATCACAGCTGCCTCTACGGAAGAAAGAAGCCAGTATATGAACAAACAGAAAGCATTGAAACGGCTGCAGGGAATCCTTGCAGCCATGGAGCAGGCGGCGGGGGATAAGCAGGCAAACCAGGCATGGAGGGAGCATACAAGGATTGTCCGGGGGAATCCGGTAAGGGTTTATGAGGGGATGGATTTTCGGCGGAAAACGTCCGGGGGAATTTTGTGAGCGATTGACGTTCCGGTGGGGATATATGGCGGGTTTGCCAACATATATGCGTATGTGCATTTCAAGGCTAATCCAAGAAAACGGCATACCGTTTAGCATGAAGCTTGGAAAGGATTCAGATTGTATTGATATAGAGGATTTGCTTTGAAAATTATATTAGAGTCAAAGACCCCGCCGCAAGCAGTGGGGCATCAAGCTTGAAACGCCCCAAGGGGCGGGGTATTTGACTCTTGCGGCATTCGCCAAGCATGCAGGCGAAGGCAGCCAGACTATGTTATGGACTGGTAAAGAACCATGCAATGATAGATGGGAATAAGAGGATTGGTGCTCATGCTATGCTGGTATTTCTGGCAGTAAATGGGTATGAATTAAGGTACACGCAAAAGGAATTAGTTGATTTAATACTTGATGTAGCGGATGGAAAGAGGGAATATGAAGATATTTTGTCATGGATTTTGAAACATCAAGTGTAAATGGGGTACAGGCTTTTAAAGGGAACTATGAAAATTTCAGATTCTGAAGGTTAGCAATTAATGTATTATGAAGGCATTTGCCAGGGATGGCAGATGCTTTTTCTACGCGTAGGACCGCATAAGGAATTTGTTGCTGACTCAACTGCGGGTCGCACAGCGGGCCGGGGAAGAACCTGCTATCCGAGAAAGAAATATATGGAAAGGGGCAGATTTAATAGGACTATTGCAGCGGCAAAAAGGGATGAATATAAGCAGGCATGCAGGCCGAATATGAACAGGGAAGCCTGGATACGGCGGGGATTGATGGACTAATTTTCTGGTGAAAATCAATGATATATGGTATAATGTTGAAACAGAGAAGCATTGTTTCAACTTTTGATTCCATGTGCGCAGAAGCGCACAAAAATATGGTATAATAATAAAGAATGGAGTCGCGAAAGATGAAAGAAATCGAAAAATAAATGGACATGAATGCCAGATGGGAAAATCTTGGTATTTCCAATGATTTCCTGTTTGGGAAGGTTATGCAGGACCCGGAGCTGTGCAAGGAACTGCTCCAAAGGATACTGCCGGGGCTGGAAATAGACCGCATAGAATATCCTGAACTGCAGAAAGGGATTAACCCTGATGCCGATGCGAAAAGCGTACGGCTGGATGTATATGTAAAAGACGGGAAGGGAACGGTCTATGACATAGAAATGCAGGCAACGGAGACGGGGGAACTTCCTAAAAGGACCCGGTATTACCAAAGCATGCTGGACTTGCAGATGATAGACAAAGGGATGTTTTATAAACAGCTAAAGCCAAGCTATATCATCTTCATATGCCCGTTTGACCTATATGGGGCTGGAAGGCATATTTATACTTTTGAGAACTTCTGCAAAGAAGGCAAAGACATTCCGCTTGGGGATGAAACAACAAAAATATTCCTGAATGCAGACGGCCGTCTGGATGACGTAAGCAAGGAACTAAAGGCGTTTTTAGACTATGTGGCCGGAAAAATGCCGGATGACTCTTTTGTAAGGAGGCTGGCGGACGCAGTAAAGGAAGCCAAGAAAAACAGGAAATGGAGGCATGAATATATGACGTTATTGATGCGTGACCAGGAGAATATTGAAAAGGGGATTGAAAAGGGGAAAATTTATGGGATGATATCTGCCTACAGGGATTTGGGCTTGCTGGAGGACGAGATATTGAAAAAAGTGCAGGAGAAGTTCCAGCTGTCATTAGAGGAAGCAAAGGAATATTTGTAGAAAAATACTAGGAAAAAGCGTTTCCAGATATTTTAGGATGGAAACGCTTTTCCTATGGCTTGCTGTCATTTTTATGTTCCTAATATTTTGCATATGGATAACATTGCAAAATATTAAAGCAAGTTAAGGAACTATAGAAACACAAAAGAA
>JAETTM010000002.1 GCA_021769135.1 Lachnospiraceae bacterium
AGCTGGATAACTGTGTTTTCCTGGATGGAGACTGGTGCTGGGATATGGACCCGTTTCAGGTGACGCCGGAAACAAAAAAGATGGTGTTGGGGAATATCATTTTCCTTCTGAATAGCTTTATCCATTGCCCGGCATATGAAAATGTGGTTTTTTGCTGGGTAATGCATGAACAGAAGATAATCGACGATATTTTATCAGGGCTGGACACGGCCGAATGGGAAGTGAAGCTGTTCTCCCTCATATGCAGCCGGGAAGCGTTGGCGGAAAGGCTGAAAAAGGATGTGGAGGCAGGCATCCGAACAGAGGATGTGATTGCCAGGAGCATGGAGAGGCTTCCTTTGTATGGAAACCTGGATACAGTCAAAATCGACGTCTCAACCCTTACTCCGGAGCAGACGGCGGCTTGCATTATGTACAGTTCCATGTAGTGGAAGTTTGCCGCTAAAGCGGTGCACGGACGCAGAAATGAGGTAAAAAATTGAAAATTGGAAATTTTCAATCCCAAGTTTGTGTCTGCATGGCATCCACAAACTTGACATGCGCAAAAAGCCGCGCAGAAATGAGGTAAAAACTATGGGAGAATTATCAAAGCTGCCGAACATAGGCAAGACGGTGGAAGAACAGCTGAATGAGGCAGGGATTTTTACGGAAGCAGATTTAAAAGCGGCCGGAGCCAAACAGGCATGGCTGAAAATCCAGGAAAAGGACGAATCCGCCTGTATCCACAGGCTGCTGGCGCTGGAAGGGGCAATTAGGGGCATAAAGAAAACGATGCTGCCGGATGAAGTGAAAGCGGATTTAAAGGAATTCTATCAATGGAATAAGAAATATTAGGAGGATTGTTATGGGAATTGTATTAAAAAATATACTGGCGGTCATTCCGGCAGGGGATAAGGATGAAGTAAGGGAAACTACGGTTTATATTGAAGGGAATAGGATTGCGGCCCTGGGGCAAAAGCCGGAGGGGTTTCAGGAAGAGAAGGTGATTGACGGGAAGGACAAGCTGGTGATTCCGGGCCTGGTGAACTGCCATACCCATTCCTATATGGCGTTTATGCGGAATGTGGCGGACGATTTGTCTTTTATGGATTGGCTGTTCGGAACGATTGACCCGATTGAGCAGCAGATGACGGATGAGGACACTTACTGGGGCGCCTGCCTTGCCATTATCGAAATGATGAAGAGCGGAACTACCTGCTTTAACGATATGCAGATGAATATCCACCAGACAACCAGGGCGGTGAAGGAATCCGGAATGCGGGCCGTTATCAGCAGAGGGCTGATAGGGAGCGGCAATGATGAAGCGGGGCAGATGAGGCTGAGGCAGGCATACGAAGAACGGGATGGGGCGAAGGGTTGTGACAGGTTAAGCTTTATGCTTGGACCCCATGCGCCTTATACATGCGACGACGGATTCATGCGCGTAGTGTCGGAGGAAGCGAAGAAAAATAAGATGCGGATTCATGTGCATCTGTCGGAAAGCGTCAGCGAAATCCAGCAGATTCAGGAAAAATACGGCTGTTCGCCCATTGAAATGGCGGATAAAAACGGCCTGTTCGATGTGCCGGCGATTGCGGCCCATTGCGTGCAGATTACAGATAAAGATATCGATATTTTGAAGGAGAAAAATGTCAGCGTGGTGACGAACCCGGCCAGCAACATGAAGCTTGGAAACGGCTTTGCGCCGGTGCCGGAAATGCTGGAAAAAGGCGTAAATGTGTGTCTGGGAACGGACGGGGCGGCTTCCAATAACAGCTTAAATATGTTCCATGAGCTCAGCCTGCTGACATTGATTCACAAGGGAACCCATAAAACCCCCCAATGCATCAGCGCCAGGGAAGGCTTCCGCATAGCGACGATTAACGGCGCAAAGGCCCTTGGGCTGGAAGAGGAGATAGGCTCCATCGAGGAAGGGAAAAAGGCGGATTTGGCAATCCTGGATTTGAACACCCCGTCCTTGACGCCCAGGAACAATTTAATAGCAGGGCTCTCCTATTCCGCAAACGGCTCCGAAGTGGAAACGGTAATTATTGACGGCAAAATCGTTATGGAAAACAGAAAGATATTGACTATGGACGAGGAATTGGTGTATAAAAAGATTAATGAAATCATTGCCCGAATGGGTCTTGATAAAAAAGAATATTAATTACACAAGTGATGATAGGACAGACGACCATCACTATAATAAAAATTCGGCTGAATAAATTTCATTCCTGCGAGCAATGAGCCAAGTGCCGTGCTTGCACGAGCATTTGGCGAATGCCGCGAGGCTTATCTGCTCTTCGCAGAAGAGGAGGTGCCGCCCCGGCGAGGGGGGCAATGCCCCGCTGCTCTGCAGCACTGCAAGTTTGATACCTGTTGCTTGCGGCGGGGTGTTGACTGGAGGACAAGAAATGAGCAGTGAAATCAGAGACATCAATTTAGCCGAATCCGGCGAACGCAAAATCGAATGGGTAAAGAGGAATTGTGATTTACTCCGTACTCTGGAAAAAGAATTTTCCGAAACAAAGCCTTTTGCAGGAAAGAAAATAGCCCTTTCCGTGCATCTTGAGGCAAAAACGGCTTATCTGTGCAAAGTGTTGAAGGCTGGCGGCGCGGAAATGTATGTGACGGGTTCCAACCCCCTTTCCACTCAGGATGATGTGGCGGCGGCTTTGGTGAAAGATGGGTTGGAGGTGCATGCATGGTATGACTGCACGCCGGAAGAATATGAAACCCATATCCGCCACGTGCTGGAAGCGGGGCCTAACATTATTATCGATGACGGCGGGGATTTGGTCAATATGGTGCACACCCGCATGCCGGAATTAATCCCTGGGATTATCGGCGGCTGCGAAGAGACCACCACAGGCATTATCCGCCTGGAAGCGATGAATAAGGCGGGAGAACTGAAGTTCCCCATGGTTCGTGTGAATAATGCGGACTGCAAGCATTTGTTTGACAACAGATACGGAACGGGACAGTCAGTATGGGATGGCATTAACCGCACTACCAATTTGATTGTAGCCGGGAAGATTGTAGTAGTGGCTGGCTATGGCTGGTGCGGAAAAGGAACGGCTATGAGGGCCAAAGGGCTGGGGGCAAGAGTTATCGTAACGGAAATCGACCCCATTAAAGCCATTGAGGCAGTTATGGACGGCTTTGATGTAATGCCTATGAGGGAAGCCGCTAAAGTGGGCGATTTCTTCGTGACGGTTACGGGCTGTGATAAAGTAATTGATGAAGAGGATTTTGCGGTAATGAAAGACGGCGCTATCCTTTGCAATGCAGGACACTTTGACTGCGAAATCGATATGGCAAGGCTGCGTGAAATTGCGGTGGAGACCAGGGAGCAGAGGAAGAACATCATGGGCTATAAGCTTCCTACCGGACAGTGGATTTTCATTTTGGCAGAAGGCAGGCTGGTGAACCTGGCGGCAGGCGACGGGCATCCCGCGGAAATTATGGATATGAGCTTTGCGATTCAGGCCCTTTCCGCTAAATATCTGGTGGAGCACGGCAGCGAATTAAGCGAAAAATTGATCGACGTGCCCAGGGAAGTGGATATGGACGTGGCAAAACGGAAACTTGCCTTCCTTGGAAAGGAAATCGATGTGCTGACAGCAGAACAGGAGAAATATTTGAACAGTTATACGCTGTAACATTGCATATATGAAGAATAGCGATTTCCTGGCAGCATATGGAACGAAATGCTATTCCTGCGGACGATGAGCCAAGTGCCTCGTTTAAATCCAACTTTTGGTTGGGGCGGGCAGCGGGCACCTTGGCGAATGCCGCGGGTCAAATACCCCGCATCTTGCAGCGGGGTATTAATTAACATAAGGATGGCTGGCGAAGCCTGGCATCCGTTGTTTATCTTCTCTTTTTCCTGTATTCCGAGGGGGATATCCCTTTCTGTTTCCGGAAAATCCTGCTGAAATACAGAGGGTTTTCATATCCAATCATATTGCCGATTTCCGTAACATTATAGTTGGTCGTTTCCAGGAGCACCTGAGCATTTGTCATACGTATGGAAACGATATACTGCATAGGGGTAGTGCCGGTATACTGCTTGAAATGACGGATGAACCAGCTGACGCTCATACCTTTGGAAGCGGCATATTCATTTATATTGATTTCCTGGTGATAATGGTTGTTAAAATATTGTATGGCATTTTCCATTTCATTATCCGGAAAAACATTTTTCCATTTATCCCCTTTGAGCATTTGACGGTGAATGGAAATGAACAATTGCTTTAGCAGCAAAGCAAGCAGCTCTTCGAAATCCTCCTGGCGCCTTTGCAGCTCCTGTATCATTTGCCGGAAAATATTGGTATACTCCAAAGATGTGCCTGTATTTATGACATGGATGTCATCTGCAATCCCATAATGGTGCATAATATCGCAAGCATTGCTTCCGGTAAAGTGAACCCAATAGACTTCCGGCTTTTCCGCCCCGTAATAGATATACTTCTGCATTTCCTTCGGACGGTAAAAGACCATGTGCCCGGCAGCCACAGCTATGCCTTCCTCTTCGGTAAAGTAGAAATGTGCCGTGCCGGAAGCAATATACAGCAGCTGGAAATCAAGCCGCCCTTCCGGGCGGTAAGTGGACATTTCAGGGTGGGAAAACAAACGGTACACCCCACAGCTCCCCACGGTAAGCGCCCTGTCTGAGTCATTGAAATCTTCTAATGAATTATCTAAATAAGCTGAATTAAAATACATTTCCAGACCCTCCCAGTAATAGTTCAGACTTTCAGCTATCCCGCCCCACCCATTTTAGCATATGTCACCAATTTTCGCCAGAAAATTGATGACCTACTTGCGCATCAGCGCAATACCGCTTTCCATATGTCACCAATTTTCGCCAGAAAATTGATGACCTGCTTCAGGAACGGCAAACTTCATACTATCACGCCGGAATTTTCAACACTTGCCCGATATTCAGCATATCGCTGGACAGGCCGTTCAGCCGTTTGATGGCATCTACGGTAGTATTGTATCTTCTGGAAAGAAGCCAGAGGGTATCCCCGGCCCGGACGGTGTATTCGATGTAGCCCGGCGTCTGGCCGGAGGGGATTTTCAGCACCTGGCCGATAGACAGCATATCGCTGGTAAGGTTGTTCAGCCGTTTGATGGCATCTACGGTAGTACCGTATCTTTGGGAGATGAGCCAAAGGCTGTCTCCGGGCTGGACGACATAGGTGATGGTTCCCGGATCCGGGCCGGGGGAAGGAATGTTCTGGTCAATGCCCAGATAAGCGTTATATAATGCCCGCCATGTGGCCGCGCCTACAATGCCGTCGGTCTGCAATCCCATAATTTGCTGGAAGGCGATGACCGACTGGCGGGTGCCGCTGCCGAAGATGCCGTCCTGGGCAGGGGCGGGGATGCCGGGGTAATATTCGGACACCAGATTCAGAAGATATTGCAAAGTGATAACGTCCGGTCCTCTGGAGCCCTGGCGCAATGTGGAGCTGGGGGGAACGGTGCCGATGCCGAGGGTACTGCCTTCGCTGTTTAATTCCGCCAGTTTGGTAACCGCAGCATAGAGGCTGGAAATTTTATACCAGGTGGATTTGCCGACGATGCCGTCCGGCGTCAGATTAAAAATGCTCTGAAATTTGGTGACGGCCGCCTTTGTGCTGTTGCCGAAGGTGCCTGCCGGGTCGGAAATGGACGGGATGGCGGGGTAATTCCGGCGGATTCTGGACAGATAGGTCTGTATGGTTTGGACATCCAGCCCGGCGCTCCCGACCTTTAAAGGCGTGCCCGGATAGGAGGAAAGTACGTTGGTAATGACATTGGTCTGTACAATCTCGATATCGTTAGGGTAGTAGGAGCGAAGAATTTGCAAAGGGGTATAGCCCTGATTGGCCAAAGATACAGTTCCCCATTGGGATAATCCCTGGCATGTAGCCGTGGTGCCATTGCAGAAGGAAGTAAAGTAGGGTGCGATTTGCCCCTGCCTGCGCACATACTCATTGAAAATGGCATCCACGACCCGGCTGATAGAATCATAAATCGGGCGTCCGTATACGAAAGCCTGGTCATAGGCAGTGTTGTTTGTGATATCGAAATTGTACCCTCTGTTCCGGTACCACTCCGTATACACTCTGTTCAGCGCGAAAGTAATAATCGCATAGATATTTGCCCTCAGGGACGCTTCCGGCCAGGTGGGATAAATTTCGCTGCTGGCTACGTTTTTCACATAATCGGGAAAGGATACCTGGACGTTGGAAGCGGGGGATGTGGGTGCGCCCAGATGGACGGTAATAGGGTTAGGGATGACCACCTGGCGCAGGATGCGGGATTCCGGCGCCGCCACAGTTCCTTCCTGACGGCGCGTATCCTGTTCGGCCACAGCAGGTTTTCCGATGGTGATTTCCGCCTGAAGCGGGCTGCGCTGTGATTCCTGCATGGGGATGAGGGTAAGCGGCAGCAAGGCATTTTCCCCTTCATATATAGGGATATCCTTGACATAAAGGGAGTTGAACCCGGACTTTTGCGCCAGTACATTATAGCCGATAAAGGGAGTTCCCGTATAGTACGGATTTTGGGAAAAGCTTTTATCCACGGTTTCCAAAGGGAGCTTTTCGGTTTCCCCGTTTTCATCCGTAGTCAGTATATAGATACTGTTGCCCTGTTTATTCATGACTCTGATTTGTACGCCGCGAAGGGGTACGGCATCGTGGGCGGTACGTGCCTGTATGGTTAAATAACCGATAGCCATAGATATTGTTTCTCCTTGATAATTATATTGTATAAAATATGATGAGAGAGTAGGAAAAGTTACTGTCCTTCTCGCTTGTGCATTTCTTGTAACAGTTCAGCTCAGGACTTTGCACTTGCTGCAAAGTCCGTACGAACATGTAGATGTGGCAAAGAATCCGACCCTTTTGCCGTAGGCAAAACTCAAAATGGCCGGATTCCGTAACAGGGCAGCCAAAGCTGAACTGTTACCATTTCTATTCATTTCTACGTATTTTGCTAGACATTATCAAAAAAAGTGGTTATAATTATAATCACGGGTTAAATATTCCTATATTATTTATGTGCATTGCTGCGCTGGAGGCTGAAGTGAGATATCGAAGAAATGTCTATCATGCCCTGACGATGATTACTCAGTTTGGGATTAATATGCTGGTGCCTATTTTCCTTTGCTCCTTCATAGGCATTTACATCGACGGAAAGTGCGGTACCTCTTTCTGGATGGTACTGTTATTTTTTGTAGGCGCTTTTGCGGGTTTCCGCAATGTATATATATTTGCAAAGAAGGTATACAGCATAAAAAGCGAGAAGGATACGGCACTTGAAAGGAAACGGAAAAAACAAGGTCATTCATATGGAAAAAATAGATAAAACATTACTGGAACTGTCTGTGGGCATCCTGCTTTGGGGTTGCGTCTGTCAGGCGGCAGGCGTATGGCTGGTAACGGATAAGGCAGGGTATAGCATCGGGCTATGGATTGGCGTGGCAATGGCAGTGGCGGCGGGGGTACATATGTGGTGGGCGTTGGATAAATCCCTGGATTACGCCCGCGATACTGCGGTAAAAATGATGACAAAGTATAATATTATCCGTTATGTGGCGATTGTTGTCATTATGGCCCTGGTCATGGTCAGCGGGTTTGCCAATCCGCTGGCAGCGTTTTTGGGGCTGATGGGGTTGAAAGTAGCGGCTTATCTGCAGCCGTTTACTCATAGAATATGTGCTAGATTCTATAAAGACCATGTATAAGGAGGTGAGGATATGGAAAAAGGGATTTTGTTATCCGCGGCAGATATTGACTTTATGGTTCATGGGGTATTTCCTTATAAACTGTTTGGCCAGACTGTATGGATAACAACTACGCATGTATGCGTACTAATCGTTATGCTGGTCATTATCGGTTTCTGCATTGCCGCAAACCGGGTGATAAAGCGTGCGACCGAAGTTCCTGGCACATTTCAGAATATTGTGGAACTGATAGTGGAAATGCTGGATAATATGGTAGGCGGAGTTATGGGAAAATATGCTGTAGGCTTCCGCAATTATATCGGAACGATATTTATCTTCATTTTACTCAGCAATATTTCCGGTCTGTTTGGTCTCCGTCCGCCGACTGCGGACTATGGGGTAACCTTTGCGCTTGGAATTATGACGTTCGTAACGATTCACTTCAACAAGTTTAAGCATCAGAAGGTGAAGGGCGTTATTCAGGGATTGTGCGACCCATGGCCGATTTGGGCACCGATTAATGTAATTGGCGATGTAGCCGTGCCCATTTCATTGTCATTACGTCTATTTGCAAATATTTTGTCGGGGGTTGTTATGATGGCGCTGGTTTATGGGCTGCTTTCAAAAATAGCAATCATATGGCCGGCAGCCCTGCATGTTTATTTTGACTTGTTTTCCGGCGCAATCCAGACATATGTATTCTGTATGCTGACGATGACATATATAACGGACGCGTGTACAACGGAGTGACGGCTTACAATTGAATAAACTGAAATGTAAAAGCAATTTGGAAATGAAAGAATATAGGAGGAATGAATCATGGAATTTAACACTAATTTTATCTTAGGATGTTCGGCAATTGGAGCAGGTCTTGCGGTTATCGCAGGTATCGGGCCTGGTGTAGGCCAGGGTATTGCGGCAGGGCATGCGGCGGCGGCAGTAGGCAGGAATCCGGGCGCTAAATCCGACGTTACGTCTACGATGCTTTTAGGCCAGGCGGTAGCCGAGACGA
The DNA here is from genome assembly GCA_021769135.1 of Lachnospiraceae bacterium. Classification (GTDB taxonomy): domain Bacteria; phylum Bacillota; class Clostridia; order Lachnospirales; family Lachnospiraceae; genus Kineothrix. Next base: position 8,715 of record JAETTM010000002.1, read on the forward strand.
CGGGTCTGTACGGCCTGTTGATTGCTATGCTGCTTTTGTTCGTAAAACCTCTGGTACCTTAAGGAGCCTTGGGAAAAGGAGAAAATCGGAAGTGCGCTGATGCGCACGCAGGGCATCAATTTCCTGATGGAAATTGGTGACATATCATAAAACGCTTAAGGAAAGGAGGCTCACGTCTTGAATACATTAGCAGGCACGGGATTTATTCTGGCGACGGAGGAGATGGCTCCCAGGCTGTTCGATTTGGATTTGCAGCTGATTACGGATGCAGCCCTGATGATTATCGCCGTATTCGCCCTGTTTTTAATCGCATCCAAGCTGCTGTTCGACCCGGTGAGGGAGATGATGCAGAAAAGGCAGGATAAGATTAAGGGCGAGTTGGACAGCGCGGCTCAGGATATGGAAGCGGCTGCAAAGCTGAAGGAAGACTATGAATCCAAGATAAAGAATATTGACAAGGAAGCGGAAGCTATCTTGAGCGAGGCGCGTAAAAAAGCTCTTACCAATGAAAGTAAGATTATTGCGGAAGCAAAGGAAGAAGCGGCGCGGATTATCGAGCGGGCACAGGTTGAAGCGGAACTGGAGAAGAAGAAAGCGGTTGACGATGTGAAACGCGAGATGATTGTAGTTGCATCCATGATGGCGGGCAAGGTAGTGAATTCTTCCATTGATACGGCCATCCGCGACAGTTTGATTGATGAGACATTGAAGGAAATAGGTGAAAGCACATGGCTAAGCTAGTTTCGAAAACATATGGGGAAGCTCTGTTCGAGCTGGCCGTAGAAGAGGATAAAGTCGATGTCTTCATGGAAGAAATTGCGGAAATCAGGGAGGTGCTGGCAAAGAATACGGATTTTGCCAAATTCATGAACCACCCGAAAATTTTGAAGGAGGATAAACTGGAAGTTCTTCAAAACGTTTTTAAAGGGCGTATACAGGATGAACTGACAGGTTTTCTCACTTTAATTGTAACGAAGGACCGTTATCATGAGATAGATGCGATTTTGGATTATTTCCGTTCGGAAGTGAAAGGCTATAAAGGAATCGGGATTGCATATGTAACGACGGCATCCGCCCTTAGCGGCGAACAGTGCAAGCGGATAGAGCAGAAGCTTCTGGACACCACATCCTATCGGCAGATGGAGATGCATTATGCCATTGACGAAAGCCTGATAGGCGGAATGGTAATCCGTATCGGCGACCGGGTGGTGGACAGCAGCATAAAGACGAAGTTAAATGAACTGACAAGGCAGCTGATGAAGATTCAGATTTCATAAGAACAGACAATATTAAGAAAGGTGCGTACAGAGCTATGAATTTAAGACCGGAAGAAATTAGTTCTGTCATAAAAGAGCAGATCAAGAGATATGCCTCCGAACTGGAAGTATCCGATGTGGGTACGGTTATCCAGGTTGCAGACGGCATCGCCCGTGTACATGGCCTTGAAAATGCCATGCAGGGAGAACTCCTTGAGTTCCCCGGCGAGATATACGGTATGGTGCTGAACCTGGAGGAGGATAACGTAGGTGCGGTTTTGCTTGGAAGCCACAAGAACATCAACGAAGGCGACACTGTGAAAACGACAGGCCGCGTGGTTGAGGTTCCGGTAGGGGATGAGATGCTGGGCCGCGTGGTAAATGCTCTTGGTCAGCCGATTGACGGAAAAGGACCGATTCAAACAGATAAATACCGTAAAATAGAAAGAGTTGCATCCGGCGTTATCACGAGAAAAGGGGTTGATACACCATTGCAGACAGGTATCAAGGCGATTGACGCCATGGTTCCTATCGGAAGAGGACAGAGGGAGCTGATTATCGGCGACAGGCAGACCGGTAAGACGGCGATTGCTGTTGACACTATTATCAACCAGAAAGGCCAGGGGGTAAAATGTATTTATGTCGCTATAGGGCAGAAAGCATCTACCGTAGCGACTATTGTGAAAACATTAGAGGAACACGGGGCTATGGCCTATACGACGGTCGTAGCGGCTACAGCCAGCGAACTTGCTCCATTGCAGTATATCGCTCCTTATTCCGGGTGCGCCATCGGGGAAGAATGGATGGAAAAGGGAGAAGATGTGTTGGTAATTTATGATGACCTGAGCAAGCATGCGACGGCATATCGTACACTTTCCCTGCTGCTGAAAAGGCCGCCTGGACGTGAAGCATATCCCGGGGATGTTTTCTATCTTCATTCCAGGCTGCTGGAACGTGCGGCGCGTATGAGCGATGAATACGGCGGAGGTTCCCTTACGGCGCTTCCGATTATCGAAACACAGGCAGGGGATGTATCTGCCTATATTCCTACTAACGTAATTTCCATCACGGATGGGCAGATTTACCTGGAAACGGAAATGTTCAATTCCGGATTCCGTCCTGCCGTCAATGCAGGCCTTTCCGTATCCCGCGTAGGCGGTGCGGCGCAGATTAAAGCGATGAAAAAGATTGCGGCACCAATCCGTACGGAACTTGCGCAGTACAGGGAATTGGCGGCCTTTTCCCAGTTCGGTTCCGACTTGGATGCGGATACGAAGGAGAAGCTGGCACAGGGCGAACGCATTAAGGAAGTATTGAAGCAGCCCCAGTATCAGCCTATGCCGGTACAATACCAGGTAATTATCATTTACGCGGCAACCAACAAATATTTGCTGGATATTCAGGTAGCGGATATTATCCGTTTTGAAAAAGAATTTTTCGAGTTCCTGGATACGAAATATCCGGAAATCCCGAATTCCATCAAAGAGGAAAAACAGATTTCGGATGATACGGATGCCGCTTTGAAGAAAGCTATCGAAGAGTTCAAAGGACAGTTTAAAGCATCATAAATGTTATTTTTTAGAGAGGATAGGTAACGGTTATGGCCTCAATGAGAGACATAAAAAGGCGTAAAGGCAGTATTCAGAGTACGCAGCAGATTACCAAAGCCATGAAGCTTGTTTCGACTGTCAAACTGCAGAAGGCAAAGCAGCGCGCGGAGAAGTCCAAGAACTATTTCCGCTGCATGTATGAGACAGTGGTTTCCATGCTTGCGAAAGCAGGGAATATCAACCATCCATATCTGCATCCGGGTAATTCCGAGAAAAAAGGGATAATTGTTATTACGTCCAACCGCGGCCTGGCCGGCGGGTATAATTCCAATATCGTTAAGCTGATTACCCAAGGCAGTTTCCGGAAAGAAGATGTGGTAGTTTATGCCATAGGTAAAAAAGGCAGGGATGCTTTGCTAAGGTACGGCTATAGTGTCAGGGAAGACTATTCCGATATCGTGGAAGAACCTTTGTATTCCGATGCGATGGAAGTGAGCAAAAAGGTACTGGACGATTTTGCAAACGGCGAAATCGGGGAAATATATCTGGCTTACACCGGGTTTAAAAATACGGTAGTCCATGAACCTACACTGTTAAAGCTGCTTCCCGTAGACTTAGGAGCTGCTGAAGGCGAGGCCTCCGGGGACGCACAGGAAAACCGCGCGCCGATGAATTTCGAACCGGAAGACGACAGGGCATTGGATATGATTATCCCGAAATATGTCACCAGCCTTATTTTCGGAGGACTGGTGGAATCGGTAGCCAGTGAAAACGGCGCGAGGATGCAGGCGATGGATTCGGCAACGAGCAACGCGGAAGAAATGATTGACCATTTGACGCTTATGTATAACAGGGCGCGCCAGGGTTCGATTACGCAGGAACTGACGGAAATTATTGCCGGCGCTAATGCGATTTCGATGTAGCGCATCTGATGCATGGCTTTGTGGTTTCCAGGGGCAATGGGCCGTATTTGGCGATTGCCGCAGGGGCGCATACCCTGCTGTATCAGCGGGGATGCCGTCTAAGAAAGATAAGGGGCGGAAGGCCGGGAAAACGGCCTGATGCAAAATCACTTGCAAATTGAGCAAGATTGGAGGACTAGTATGAGTATAGAGATGAGTAATGTGGGAAAGATTACTCAGATTATCGGTGCCGTGCTGGATATAAAATTTACCGGGGGGAGCCTTCCGGAAATTAACGAAGCAATTAAGGTTTCCACCAAAGATGGCGGGGAGCTGGTTGTGGAGGTTTCTCAGCACTTGGGTGATGACACGGTAAGATGTATTGCCATGGGCTCTACCGACGGTTTGGTAAGGGGCATGGATGCGGTAGCCACCGGCGCACCCATTACGGTTCCGGTAGGAGAGAATACATTGGGACGTATTTTCAATGTATTAGGGCAGCCCATAGATAACAAACCGGCGCCGGAAGGAGTAGGGCATGAGCCGATTCACAGGCCGGCACCGGCATTCGAAGAGCAGTCTACGGAGACGGAGCTGCTGGAAACGGGCATCAAAGTAGTCGATTTGCTTTGCCCGTACCAGAAGGGCGGTAAGATCGGCCTGTTCGGCGGCGCCGGTGTAGGAAAGACGGTGTTGATTCAGGAGTTGATTCGTAATATCGCCACAGAGCACGGCGGATATTCAGTATTTACCGGCGTTGGCGAGAGGACAAGGGAAGGCAACGACTTATATCATGAAATGATGGAGTCCGGCGTTATCGATAAGACGACGATGGTGTTCGGGCAGATGAACGAGCCCCCCGGAGCGAGAATGAGGGTTGGCCTGACCGGGCTTACCATGGCGGAATATTTCCGCGATAAAGGCGGCAAGGATGTGCTTTTATTTATCGACAATATTTTCCGTTTTACACAGGCAGGTTCCGAAGTGTCCGCGCTTCTTGGGCGTATGCCTTCGGCTGTTGGTTATCAGCCTACGCTGCAGACGGAGATGGGCGCTTTGCAGGAGCGTATCACGTCAACGAAGAATGGCTCCATCACATCCGTTCAGGCAGTATATGTTCCTGCGGACGACTTGACGGACCCGGCTCCGGCTACCACCTTTGCCCATCTGGACGCTACCACGGTATTGTCCCGTTCCATTGTGGAATTGGGTATTTATCCGGCTGTTGACCCCTTGGAGTCCACTTCAAGGATTTTGGACCCCCGTATTTTAGGAGAGGAACATTATAAGGTAGCCCGTGGGGTACAGGAAGTATTGCAGAAATATAAAGAACTGCAGGATATTATCGCAATCCTTGGTATGGATGAACTTTCGGAAGATGACAAACTGGTGGTTTCCCGTGCGAGAAAAATACAAAGGTTCCTTGGTCAGCCATTCTTTGTTGCAGAACAGTTTACGGGAATGGAAGGAAAATATGTGCCGCTTAACGAAACTATCCGTGGGTTTAAGGAGATTCTGGAAGGTAAGCATGACAGCATACCGGAGAGCTATTTCGTGAATGCCGGAGGCATTGATGATGTACTTGCCCGTGTAAAATAGTCAAAGAAAGGGGCAGGATTGATATATGGCAGATGAAAGAAATTTCCGGTTAGAAGTTATTACGCCAGAGCGCGTCTTCTATGAAGGCGATGTGAATATGGTGGAATTCAATACGACGGAGGGCGAAATCGGTATCTATAAAGGGCATGTTCCTATGACGGTGATTATCAATCCGGGCGTCCTCACGATTTCGGAAGCCGACAGGGCGAGGAATGCGGCTCTCCATGCAGGTTTTGTGGAGATTTTGCAGGACAAGGTAACCGTGTTGGCGGAGATTGTGGAGTGGCCGGAAGAAATCGATAAGGCCCGTGCGGAAGCAGCCAAAGCCCGTGCGGAAGAAAGGCTTCGCACCAAAACGCCGGAAACGGACATTATGCGTGCGGAAACAGCGCTGCAAAGGGCGATTGCCCGCATTAACGTGCTCTCCTGACGAGGGGTTTGGTACTGCATACGGAATGAACAGTAACCCTGATTTTGCATATGATAACATAACAATCAATCTTTTTTGAGGATGTTAGCTATGTATAATCAGAAAATCTTACCCTTTTATATGACGTATCCCCTCCCCCTTTACTATCAGGAGGAGGATACGGCAACCAGGGATTTAGAGTACTTACAGCAGATGTATCCTGCGGAAGCGAAGAAATACCAGAAGATTATTGCTGGGATATTGGATAAGCTGGATTATGAAGGCAGCATGATATATGACGAATATCCGGACAGATGGCAGATGTATAAGCTGTCGCAGGATATATTGGAACGTATTAAGCGCCAGGAAGCTAAAGATAACCCGGACGTAGAAATCCCGAAAGAAAAGTGGGAATGGGCTTCCGACATGGTACAGATTATTCTGTTTTATGAAGTGTATAAGCGGAGACATAACAATCATAGCGGGATTTTAAAATTTTAGTTGTAGTTTTATAGTAAAGTCAGTAAAATATAGTCATGGCAATTTCTGCCATGGCTATATTTTTATGCGCACGGGCACCCAACCAGGTATTTGACTTGTCTTTTGTGGTATATTATTATAATAGATACTTTTATAGAATGAATGGGTGGATATAGCGGCGGATCCAAGGAATGGGCCGCCGATTAGCAGAGGAATGGATATATGAAAAAAACGGTAATAAAGTACAGCTATCTTTTAGTAGTGTTTATTGTATCGCTGTTTATCGCAAGTGCGGTGATAAACCAGGGGAATACGGATATGACGATGGAAATGGGGCCGGCGACTTTTCCAGTCGTTCATATGTATGTGGGCAATAAAGAGGTGGGAAGCCTTCACGGTTATCGGGAAGCGATGGAGTGCAGCTATCAGAGAGACTGCATTACGCCCTTGGGAGAAGGGCGCAGGGTCGCCTTCCAGGTGGACAAATACGGCCAGGAAATAGAAAGAATGGCTTTCGAGGTACGCAGCATTAATGGCGAGCGTTTAGTGGAAAACACCGAAATTATCAATTATGAAGAGACGGAGGATACGATAAGCGCCCAGTTCCAGGTGAAGGATTTGATTGACGCGGATACGGAATATATGCTGGTGCTGCTTTTGGAGAACAAATGGGGGCAGACGATTCGCTATTATACGAGGATTATTCAGACGGAGAATTATTCTACTGAGGAGAAGCTGGACTATGTATTGGATTTCCACCAAAGGACATTCGATAAGGAAGCGGCAAAGGAATTGACCAAATATCTGGAATCCAATGCGGAAGGGGATAATACGACTTTCAGCAAGGTAACGATTCACAGCAGTTTCCAACAAGTGACATGGGGGGATTTGGAAGTAAAAAAGGTGACAGAGCCCCAGGTGTCCATTAAGGAACTGGCCTCCCAGACCGGATCCATAGAATTGAATTATATTGTTTCCATTAAGCAGGGGAGGACGGATGATTTATACAATATAAAAGAATTCTATAGGATAAGGTATACTTCGGACAGGATTTATCTTCTGGATTTTGAACGGACGATGAACCATATTTTTGACGAAAAAGCGGATATATTTTCCAATAATAAAATCGAACTGGGGATTGTTGCCCAGGAGAATATTCAGTTGAAAGAAAGCGATGGAGGGAACGTATTTGCTTTTACCGATGGGAAGAGGATTTTCGCCTATAATGTAGCGGACAATAAATTTTCCACTTTATTTAGCTTTTATGACGGGGACTATGAGGACGAGAGGGCTTGCTGGCAGAAGCACGGGGTTAAAATATTGGATGTGGATGAGGCGGGCAATGTGAAATTTATCGTCTATGGATATATGAACAGGGGCAAACATGAGGGTGAAGTGGGAATCTCCGTATATTATTTCAATGGAATGGTGAATACGGTGGAGGAACTGCTTTATGTGCCTGACAGCAGCTCGTATGAGGTGCTTCACGCGGAATTGGAGGAACTGGCGTATGTGAACCGGTCGGAAACATTTTTCTTTATGCGCGAAGGTACCGTTTATGCGGTGGATTTGGGGAGCAGGACTTATGAGGCGATGGTTTCCGGACTGCAGGAAGAGAGTTACAGGGTATCGGACAGCAACCGGATGGTGGTGTGGCAGACGGGCGAGGATTTGTATCAATGCGAGAAGCTGATACTGATGAATCTGAATACGAAAGCCAAAACGGAAATAAGGGCAGGGAGCGGGGAATATATCGCGCCTTTAGGGTTCATGAACGAGGATCTTATCTATGGCTTGGCCAGAAAAGAAGACGTGGTACAAAGCAACACGGGAAATATTGTTTTCCCGATGTATAGCGTGCGGATACAGAATGAAAACGGAAAAATATTGAAGACTTATGAGGAACCGGGGATGTATGTAACCGGCAGCGAAATACAGGAGAACCAGATTAATTTGACCCGCCTGCGGAAAGAGGAAGAAAACGGCATTTATACGGAAGCGGAAAACGACCAGATTGTGAGTACGAAAATTGAATCGGAAGGAAGCAACACTCTGGAAACGGTGGCAGTGGATGTTTACGGGAAAATCGTACAGATAGTTGTGAAAAGCCCGATGGATGCCGGGGGGATAAAAAAACTTACCCCGAAGGAAGTATTGTTTGAAGGAGGAAGGGAAATCGCCCTTCAGAATAGCGGCACGGAAGTACCCAGATATTATGTATATGGGAAAAACGGGGTGGAAGGTATATTTACCGATGAAGGGAACGCGATTAACAAGGCCTATGAGTTGGCGGGAACCGTTATCAATGAGAAAGGCGCTTACGTCTGGATACGCGGAAACAGAAGCGTGAAGAACCAGATTATGGCTATCAAGGGAGCCACGATTACAGAAGAAAAGAACAGTCTGGCAGTTTGCTTAGACACCATGCTCCAGTATGAAGGGATTATGAGGAATACGGAGTATATGCTGAACCGCGGGGAGACGATAGTGGAGATTTTGGAGGAAAATCTGGAGGGTGCCAGGGTGCTGGATTTAACCGGATGCAGCCTGGATGCTGTCCTGTACTATATCAATAAAGATATTCCCGTGCTGGCTTCCCTAAACGACGGGAATGCGGTGTTGATTATAGGGTTTAATGAGCTGAATACGGTGCTTATGGATCCTTTGGTTGGGGAGCCCTTCAAGAAAGGGATGAACGATTCCACACAGATGTTTGAAGAAAATGGAAATAGGTTTATTACGTATATGAAGGAATAGTGCAGAAATAGGGATTAAAATGAGCCTTTGCAACCAATAGTTGCGGAAACTCAAACCAGAATTGGTAGTGCGCCGGGAGCAAAATTCTTATAATTCTCATAGTAAGTTTGTGGAAAGGGCATGGTTTTTAATATGAATATTGAAATTGCAAACAGACTGGTGAAATTGAGGAAAAGCAATCATTTGTCACAGGAAGCATTGGCGGAAAAGCTGGGTATCAGCCGCCAGGCGGTGAGCAAATGGGAACGGGCAGAGGCATCGCCGGACACGGATAACCTGATTATGCTGGCTAGGCTCTATCATGTATCCCTGGACGAACTGCTCCGGACGGAGGAAGAGGTTCCTATGGAGGCAGAAAGGGGAGATGGGGATAAATTGCTGCAGATGGGGATGGAAGGGGAAAACGTCCAGCCGGAAGGCTGTGAAAAAGAAGATGGGCAGCCGGATAGCGAAAATAGAAATTCCGGCGAAGCCTCCGCCGGAGATTTAGAGGACGAATATGTGGATATCGGCCTTGGCGGCGTGCACGTAAAGGACAGGGATGGGAGCCAAGTCCACATCGGCTGGAACGGTATACATGTGGAGGACGCAAAAAAAGGGGATAATGTGCATGTTGACAGAAGAGGGGTGTATGTGAATGGGGAGAAAAAGGAATTTTGGCATTTTTCTCCTGTATGGAATATACCGTTTACCACATTGATATGCATCTCATATTTTGTGATTGGATTGCTGTTCAATGCATGGCATCCGGGCTGGCTGCTGTTTTTGCTGATTCCCATATGGTACAGCTTTATCAGCGCCGTGAAGCACAAAAATGCGAATGCATTTGCCTATCCGGTGTTTGTAACGCTGGTGTATTTATGTGTGGGTTTTCTCTTTGGCTGGTGGCATCCCGGATGGATACTTTATTTGACTGTTCCCCTTTATTACTCTTTCGTCTCCGGGCTTGCAAGGAGAGAGGATTGATGGGAGAGTGCCAAATGGCAGGAAGCGCAATGCGGCTCCTTTAGGAGGAGGGGAACCGGTAAAAGCCGGGATGGATATTGGCGGACCCTAGAACAGAAACTGCACAAGGAGCATATAGCATATGGTGCCGCCTGCAATGGAAACCAGCATCTGCCTTTTCCATAGGTGCAGGGCGATAACAAGTAAAATGGAAATAAGCTCAGGGATGCCATGGGAACCGGTAAGCAGGCTCACATTTTTTAAACAATAGATAATCAACAGGCCGAAGACTGCAGAGGGGAGCACTTTCCCAAGATACTGTATGTACTTCGGCGTTGGTTTGCCTGAAGGAAAAAGCAAAAAAGGGAGAAAACGGGTCAGAGCGGTTCCAAGTATTACCATGGCTATTGTAATAATCTGTTGTGACAGTGTCATTGTCATATCGTAGAACAGATGCCTGGCATTTATCATCAAAGTTATGGCGAGGGCCTGTAAGGGGTTAAATGCCCCCCATCAGCATATTCACCGTGACAAATTCGATGGAACCGGCAAAAATGGGGATGGTGTGGGGAAAAGCAGCCCGGAAGGCCTTTTTCTGCATTGGTGTATTAGTAGTCATTGAAAATCCTCTCAAAACAGCTGCCCCTTATATTTTTCCAGGGCAAAAAGCAACAACATGCCTAAAATTCCGCATGATATTATTTCCCCGGCGGTAACCGTGAGGAAGGAAAACCAAAGCGGGCGTATTCCGTAAGCATACAGGAGTACAAAGGGTACTACAATCATGTTGGCAACAATAGGCGGGATAGGGGCCAGCCATTTATGCCTGCGGAATTTATAAGTAAATAGACCCCCGGCGAGAGTCGCAAGGCTGCCGAAAATAATATCGGGAATCGCGCAGCCTGTCAAAATATTGCTAATCAGGCAGCCGATAAACAGTCCGGGCACCGCAGCGGGGGTAAAATAAGGCAGGATAGTGAGGGATTCGGAAAAGCGAACTTGGACAGCATAGTTTGCCAGCCCGAAAGCGTTGGCTATAAAAGTAAGAACGACATAGATGGCGGCAATCATTGCAGCCTGGACAATGGAAGCCACAGAATAAGGCCGGACTGCCTTTACAGGCATGGCCTTTTCATAAGTTTGATTTTTCATGTTTTTATCTCCTTTAGTTTTGTTTTAGGTGAGGAAGGTCTCGAACTCACCGGTTTATTTGCAACGTTTCTTAGTATAGCACTGCAGGAGATAAAAAGCAAGTTATAGTTAAAAGAGCTAATCCTCAAAATCCCCGCTCTTGTACCGCGCTAAAATAGTCTGAATACGCTCGTTAGGGTCAAGCAAATCGCTGATGGAAGCGTCATGGTTTAAAGTATCAATAATATAGGCAACATATTTGCTCATATCACAATTAATATACCATTCCCTGGAAAGCAGTTCCGGAGTCTGGTAAATCAAGTTCGTAGTCAATACCCTGTCGATAATGCCATCCCCATACGCTTTGTCAAAACGATCAATGCCATTGGTAAACAGGCCGAAGGTTGCGCAAATGAAGACACGGTTCGCCTTTCTTTCCTTTAATTCCGCAGCCACTTCCAGGACGCTTTCGCCGGAGGAAATCATATCGTCGATAATAATCATGTCTTTCCCCTCCACGCTTGTTCCGAGGAACTCATGGGCCACGATAGGGTTGCGGCCGTTGACTACGCGGGTATAATCCCTGCGCTTATAGAACATGCCCATATCCAGCCCGATGACATTGGCCATGTAGATGGCGCGGCTCATGCCGCCTTCGTCGGGGCTTATGACCATCATATGGTTGGAATCCAGTTCCAATCCGGAAACATGCTGAAGGAGGCCCTTGATAAACTGGTAGGTGGGCTGTACTGTTTCGAAGCCGTGCAGGGGGATGGCATTCTGTACCCGGGGGTCATGGGCATCAAAAGTGATTATGTTGTCCACTCCCATGGCAACCATTTCCTGAAGGGCCAGCGCGCAGTCCAAAGATTCGCGGGAATTTCGCTTGTGTTGCCTGCTTTCATATAAGTAGGGCATAATAACGGTAATCCGTCTGGCTTTTCCTCCTACCGCGGCAATAATACGTTTTAAATTCTGGAAATGGTCATCGGGAGACATGTGGTTTTCATGACCGAATAGACGATAGGTGAGGCTGTAGTTAGCCACATCCACAAGAAGGTATAAATCCGTACCCCGGACGGATTCCAAGATAATGCCTTTGGCTTCTCCGGAGCCGAAACGGGGAACTTTTGCACCCAGGATATAGGAATCCCGCTGATACCCGGCGAAAGCCAAGCTGTCTTTGTGCTCGCTTTCCCTCTCCGTCCTCCATTTTACAAGATAATAATCTACCTTTTCCCCCAAAGCCTTACAGCCATCTAAAGGGATGATGCCCAAAGAGCCTACAGGAATGGTTTCCAAGTTTCTTTTTTCTTCACGCTTCGCCATGAAAATCCTCACTTTCTGTACTGTGAATACTATTCCGCTTTTTTCAGCCGTTTATAAATCCTTATATCCGGACCTGTCAGCTTGCATATGGTATAGTTGCTGGTGATCCGCGAAAATATTCTATCTGAATAGCGGTTGCGCAGTTCCTCTAAAGATAAATTCGTTGAAATAATCGTCGATTTCTTTCGTATGTGCCTTTCGTTCAAACAGGAGAAGAACTGGGAGGTCACGAAATTGTTGGTCAGCTCTGTTCCAAGGTCGTCGATGATGAGCAAGTCGCATTGGTACAAGTCGTCATAAATGCCATGGAGTTCATCCTTGTTCCGGTAGTCGAAGGAAAATTGGGATAGTGCTTCAAAAAGCCCTACCGCGCTGAAATAGATAACGGAATTGCCCGCTTCCAGCAATTCTTTCGCAATGCATCCGGAGAGAAATGATTTACCTGTTCCAACTGTACCATAAAAAAATAAATTACGGTAGTCTAATCTGAAATTTTGCGCAAACTTTTTGCATTCCTCTACCGCATTCTGAAAGCGGGTTAAATCCTCCCCCTGATAGAATTCGTAGGAAAGGGAGGAGAAGTTTTCTTTTTCCAGAACGCGGCTGATGTTGGACTGTTCATAAAGGAGGGAAATCTCCGCCTGACGGAAACAATGACATTTGCGCCCATCGATATATCCCGTATCCTTGCAGTCGGCACAGTCGTAAATCGGTTCGAGGTAATTGCTGGGAAAACCGGCTGCTGCCAGAAGGCTGGCTTTGCTGTCGGACAATTCTTTAAGAAGACGTTTCAATTCATCAAGGGCGCCAACATCACCGGACAGGAGCTTTTTCCCCTGTTCCACGGAAATGGAGGCTATGGATTCATCCAATTCCCTGTAGCCGTCTACATTGGCATAAACATCTGCCCGCCGCTCGTCCAGGATATGGCGGTTTTTATTTTGCCGTTCCTCGTAGATGCGGATGATTGTATTGTACTGCGTATTGTTTAAAGTCACTTCCGTTCCCCCTCTAGTTGCTTAAAAGTTCTTTTTCAAGAGCATCGAAATCATAATTGTTCTGCCTGAACTGGTTAAATTTATTGGAGGCAGACATCTTGGGTTGTGCAGCCGCTTTGCTGCGCCGGAAGTTTTCATCCGCTTTGGCGATGTCCGATTTGTGATGGACATTGGACTGGAACCAACAGGTCAGAATCCGGTCCGCATATTCAAAGCGGTGTTTGTCCGTGCTGAGGACTGTGCGCTCGCATGCGGCGTCGATTATATCCATTTCATAACCGAAATCTTTTGTCCAGCGGTTGATGTAATCCACCTCTTTTTTGGTAGGGGCGCTTGTTTTCCCAAGGGCATTCATGATGCTGTAAACAGTTTTATCATATTTATATGCGAACCGTTCCGCCTCTTTCGGCGTGGAAACATGTGCCTGCGCCCAGCTGACGGCCACTTTTTCTATGTACCGGAAATCCTTTTTGCCGCGTTCTACGCAATATTGGATTAAATAATCGGTCAAATCCATGGAAAAACCAAGCTTGTCCTGAATAAAGAAAACCGTCCTGATTTCGGCAGCCGAAAGGGGCTTGCCGATGTACTGTTCGATAATAAACAAAAGCTGTGAAGTTTCTTCGTTGGATTTAAAAGCTTTTATCTGGTCTAACGTATAGGAAGGCTTTGCATAAGGACTGTTTTCCCGCTGTTTTTCTCCGGATGCGGAAGCCGCAGGCTCCGTCATGGAATCGGGGAATCCAGGATTGGAGGCTTCGGGTTCGGACGCGGAGTAAGGAGAATCGGGCACGGAGGTGGACGACATCAAAGCGACCACCGGCGCCAAAGGCTTTTGCCCGGCGGGATTGGCCATCCTGCCCAAATCTTTGGGCTTGTTCAAATCCAGCAGATGAATACCGATTAAACTGTTGGATTCATCGTATTCTAAAGAAAGAAGCCGTTTCTTTTCCCAATATTTCAACGCGCGGAGCACATCTTTTTCCGTGTGGTTGAACTTGTCCGCAATATCGGAGACGCTGGTGGGCAGATTGGCGTTCATCATACGAATGAGATAAAGATAGACTTTCAGCTGCGCATCATTAGCGTCCTTCATATATTCATCTATAAAAATATTGGATACCGCAGTGGCCTCGGTATAATTGTCTTTATAAATCGTTAAACACCCCATCATGAACCCCGCTCCTGCATTTTTTTCAAAGCATGCTTTTTCAAAGCATGTTGAATTATATCATAACAAATATTAAATGAAAATAGTAATTTTCCCGAAAAAAAACGGAAACAGGATAATCGGGATAAATGTGGACATTGTGGAATGTGTGGATAATTTTGGGAGGAAAAATAGAATATTTTGCAAAAACGCGGAAATCCTTATGAAACATGGGTCAGGAAAATTTTTTCCGGTTTTTCGGGCAGAAAAAATATCCACAAGCCCGGAAAAGAATATTTCCCCGGAATTTGTGGATATTGTGGATAGTTATTCTTGAAGCAGATTTTCCCCGATTTTAACCACATCTCCAGCGCCCATAGTTATCAACAAATCCCCGTTTATGCAATTTTCTAATAAAAATTTTTCGATTGCTTCAAAAGAAGGGAGGTAAGTACATCTGCCGCCCAGCCGGCGAATCTCTTCCTGCAAATCCTTGGAGCTTATGCCCAGGGTATCGGTTTCCCGGGCCGGGTAAATATCGGCCAGCACCACATGGTCGGCCAGAGAAAGGGCCTTTGCAAATTCGGGAAGAAAAGCCTTCGTACGCGTATAGGTATGGGGCTGGAATACGCACCATAAGGATTTGTGGGGATATTTTGAGGCGGCTTTTAAAGTTGCAGTAATTTCTGTGGGATGATGTGCATAATCATCTATTATAGTAATTCCTGCTACCGTGCCTTTATATTCATAACGCCTGTCGGTGCCTGAAAACTTGGAGAAAGCCTTTTGGACGATAAAGCTTTCGATGCCCAGCAGGTCCGCTAAAGCTATGGACGCCATGGCATTGTAGATATTATGCTCCCCGGGCACCATGAGGGAAAAGGTTTCGTTTCTGCCGTTTTTCCGGTTTAGGAGAAAGGAAGGGCGGGCCAGCTCGTCATAGCGGATTTGCGAACAGGAGTAATCGCAGGAAGGGGAAGAGCCATAGGTAATTACCCGGCATGGAAGCCCCCGGGTGATTTCGCCGTAATTTTCAATATCGCCGTTGATGATTAATGTACCCTCTTTTGGGAGAAGGGCGGCAAATTGATGGAATGAATTGCGGATATCCTGAATATCTTTAAAGAAATCCAGGTGGTCTTCTTCTATATTTAATATGATTCCGATTTTGGGGAAAAAGCTTAAAAAGCTGTTTGTGTATTCGCAGGCTTCGGTAACGAAATATTCGGATTGCCCTACCCGGATATTGCCCCCAATAGCTTTAAAAATCCCGCCGATGGACAAGGTGGGGTCGCAATTGCCCTCTAAGAGTATTTCGGAAATCATGGATGTGGTAGTCGTTTTGCCATGCGTTCCGCTGATAGCAATGGGGGTTTTGTAGTTTTTCATCATCTGCCCCAAAAGCTCGGCCCTGGTAAGGCTGGGGATGGAAAGGTCTTTCATGGCAATGAATTCCGGATTGTCCGGGTGGATTGCGCTCGTATATACGGCCAAATCGATATCCGGCGTCAGGTTGGAGGCTTTTTGCCCGTAATGGATAAGGGCCCCCTTCCGCTCCAGCGACTGGGTGAGATGGGAAGGCCTTATGTCGGAGCCGGATACCCGGAAGCCTTCGTCCAACAGGATTTCGGCCAGACCGCTCATGCTTATGCCTCCGATGCCGATGAAATATATGTGTATAGGATGCTGAAAATCAACGTGATACATGGTTGCCCTCATTTCCGCGCCGTTTTGCGCATTTTATTTCCGCGTGCAATGAGCCAAGTGCCGTGCTTAACCCCCGTTTTTAGTTGAACTGGGCACGAGCATTTGGGGAATGCCGCGAGGCTTATCTGCTCTTCGCAGAAGAGGAGATGCCGCCCTGGCGAGGGGTCAAATACCCCGCAGCTTGCTGCGCTTCAAATTGTACATATTATAATATGCCCATATTGGAAATATGTAAACAGCGGCAGTTTTTATTTAAATATTATACAAGCTTTTAGGGAAAATGTAATAGAAACATCTGAAAATCATGAAAATAAACAAAGAAAAAAAAGGAAAAAAAAGAAAATTGTAAAAAATCTACATATAAATATTCACTTTTCTATCAGAATATGGTATAATCAAACAACACAATATAGTGTTTTATTCTAGTTAACTAATAAGAGGTGATAACATGATCAAAAAAGAGATGATTGCCATGCTTTTAGCTGGGGGGCAGGGCAGCAGATTGGGCGTCCTTACATCAAAGGTAGCAAAGCCGGCAGTAGCTTTTGGAGGAAAGTACAGGATAATTGATTTCCCTTTGAGCAACTGTATTAATTCCGGCGTTGATACGGTAGGTGTACTGACCCAGTACCAGCCGCTTCGGTTGAATACGCATATTGGAATCGGTATTCCGTGGGATTTGGATAGGAATATCGGAGGTGTGACTGTGCTCCCGCCTTATGAAAAGAGCGTGAACAGCGAGTGGTACACGGGTACCGCTAATGCGATTTATCAGAACATTGATTATATTGACAGTTTTAATCCTGAATATGTTCTGATTTTATCCGGCGACCACATTTATAAGATGGATTACGAGGCAATGCTTGGTTTCCATAAGGAAAACAATGCAGAAGTGACCATCGCTGTAATGCCCGTTCCCATGGAGGAAGCCAAGAGGTTTGGCATTATGATTACGGATGAAAATAAGCGGATTACCGATTTTGAGGAAAAACCGGAGCATCCCAGGAGCAACCTGGCTTCCATGGGAATTTACATTTTCAACTGGACGACATTGAAGGAGGCGTTGGTGACGAATGCGGAGCAGCCCGCTTTGGACTTCGGCAAGCATATTATTCCGTACTGCCATAAAAAAGAAGCGCCTTTATATGCCTATGAATTCAACGGATATTGGAAGGACGTAGGAACTTTGAGCTCTTATTGGGAAGCTAATATGGAGCTGATTGATATTGTTCCTGAATTCAATCTGTATGAGGAATATTGGAAGATATATACCAGCAGCACAATACTTCCGCCTCAATACATTTCGGAGGAAAGCGTAATTGAAAGAAGTATCATCGGGGAAGGCTCCAACATTTACGGGAAGGTTTACAATTCCGTAATTGGCTGCGGTGTTACTATAGAAAAGGGGACCGTGGTAAGGGATTCCATTATCATGAATGAAACCTATATCGGAAAAAATTGCGAGCTCTACAAAGCGATTATCGCGGAGAATGTAACGGTAAACGACAATGTCAAACTGGGCATCGGAGAAGAAGTCCCCAACGAGACGGATCCGCATATTTACAACAACGGTATGGTGACCATAGGGGAGAAGAGCGTTATCCCGAAGGGGATACAGGTTGGCAAGAATTCCGTAATCTTCGGCATTACCAAACCGGAAGACTATGCGGATGGATGTCTTGCAAGCGGAAAAACATTAATTAAGGCAGGTGATGAAAAGTGAGAGCAATAGGTATTATTTTAGCAGGGGGCAATAACCGTAGGATGAAGGAACTTTCACAAAAGCGTGCAGTATGTGCGATGCCCATCGCCGGAAGTTACCGCAGCATAGACTTTGCGCTGAGCAATATGTCCAATTCGCGTATTCAGAAGGTGGCGGTATTTACGCAATACAATGCGAGGAGCCTGAATGAACATTTAAGCTCATCCAAATGGTGGGATTTTGGGCGTAAACAAGGCGGGTTGTTTGTATTTACCCCGGAAGTGACGGCGGAAAGCAATGCATGGTATCGGGGAACGGCTGATGCCATCGCCCAGAACCTTCAGTTTTTGAAGGACAGCCATGAACCTTATGTGGTAATCGCATCCGGAGACGGCGTGTACAAGATGGACTACAATAAGCTGCTGGAATACCACATTGACAAGAAAGCGGACATTACCGTAGTATGTAAGGACATGCCGCCGGAAATGGATGCAGGAAGGTTCGGAATCATTAAAATGAATGAAGAGAGCCGCATCGAAGAATTCGAGGAAAAACCGATTGTGGCCAAATCAAATGTAGTTTCCTGTGGTATCTACGTAGTCAGGAGACGGCAGCTCATTGAAATGATTGAAAAAGGTATGGAAGAGGACCGGGTAGACTTTGTCAAGGATATTTTAATCCGCTACAAAGGGGTAAAACGTATTTTTGGCTATAAAATGAAGGAATATTGGAGCAATATCGCTACAGTACAGGATTACTACAATACAAATATGGATTTCCTGAAACCCGAAATTAGGGACTATTTCTTTAAGCAGTATCCGGACATCTATTCAAAAGTGGATGATTTGCCGCCGGCCAAGTATAATATGGGGGCAAATGTGAAGAATAGCTTGATTTCCAGCGGATGTATTGTAAATGGAACCGTGGAAGGATCTGTAATATTTAAGAAAACATATATCGGCAACAACTGCTTTATTAAGAATTCCATCATATTGAATGATGTATACATCGGAGACAATACGCACATTGAAAATTGCATTGTTGAAAGCAGGGATACCATAAGAGCGAACTCCTACCATAAAGGGGAGGATGGAGTTAAAATCGTGATAGAGCATAATGACAGATATGTTATGTAGCGGAACTGCATGATGTTCCAGGACGGAGACTTATGCCATGATGCGGCGGCCAACTTTTGTTCCAGAAAGGAGAGCATGCCGCAGTGTGGCGAAAAACCAACAAGAATTGCGGAGCAATTCTTGGGAAGTTGGCCGCTGGGCCAACTTTTGTTCCAAGGAGGAAGACAGAATGGAGATTACTGATGTAAGGGTACGGAAAATTGCGAAAGAGGGAAAGATGAAAGCAATTGTTTCTATCACATTTGACAATGAGTTCGTAGTTCATGATATCAAGGTGATAGAAGGGGAAAAAGGGCTTTTTATTGCAATGCCGAGTAAAAAAGCTTCGGACGGAGAATATAGGGATATCGCGCACCCTATCAATTCAAATACAAGAGACCGAATTCAGTCCACGATATTGGAAAGCTATGAAAAAGCTTTGCTGGAACCGGAAACAGAGGGGTAAAATAGAATAGGACTGCTGTTGAATTATGTAGAAAGATTAGGGATGGGCACCGCCAGATTGGCGGTGCCTGTTTTTGCGATAAACCGGCTCGCGGAGCATGGCGGCGTTCGTTTCCCTTATAGGATTCGGGTGTTGGCTTCCTTCGCCTTTTGACCGAAAAAGCATATGAAAATGCTAAATGATGAAATATATTTCCTTTATGTTTACAAATATGCTATAATTTGCATGCTGAAAAAAATTTTTTTGTAAATGGAGCATGAAGAGATGCAAAGAAATGGGGTAGAATGGAAAATGAGGCATGGCCGGTGTTGCTGGGGGCAATGGGCGTGTCGCTGTATGTGGTTCATGGGATGTTGACGGAGCGATTTGGCGGAAAATACAAAAGTATGTTATTATGGGGGAGCAAATAGAACAAATTGGTAACGGAGGCACATATGTTTATAATAGTAGGCTTGGGAAACCCTTCCAAAGAATATGAAAATACCAGGCATAATATCGGCTTCGATACGATAGATGCCATTGCGGATAAATATAATATCAATGTGATGGAGCTAAAGCACAGGGCGAAAATCGGCAAAGGCTATATCGGCGGCGATAAAGTAATCCTGGCCAAGCCCCTTACTTTCATGAATTTGAGTGGTGAAAGCGTACGAGCCATCATAGATTATTATAAGGTGGAACCGGAAAACGAGTTAATCGTGATTTCCGACGATATCAGCCTGCCGCCGGGGCAGCTGCGGATTCGGAAAAAGGGGAGCGCAGGCGGCCATAACGGCCTGAAAAATATTATCAAACATCTGGGCAGCGAAAACTTCCAGAGAATCCGTATGGGCGTAGGGGAAAAACCAAAGGATTATGACCTGGTGGACTGGGTGTTGGGGCATTTCAATAAAGAGGACAGGAAAGCTGTGGACGAAGCCATCGAGAAAGCGGTGCAGGCCGTGGAGATAATGCTGAAGGACGGAGCGGACGCGGCCATGAACGAATTTAACCGCAAGGTGCAGGCATAATAACGGAAGACGCAGGAGAGCAATGTTGGGATTGCCGGCCGATAGCATTATGCAGCAGTGGAATATGCATGGCGCGGCTGAATTGAAATGCAGGCTGGCGCCGCAGAAGTGGAGAAAAGGATGAGGACATTTACCGCACCTCTTTATGAACTGGGGGAATTCGAGGAAATAACAAAGCTTTTAAAGAAGCCGGAGGCAATGGCAGCTCTGACCGGCTGCGTGGATTCCCAGAAACTGCATATGGTTTATGGGTTAAGCGATGGTTTTAAATATAAAATCATCGTTACTTTCAGTGACGGCAGGGCGAAAGATATTTATGAGGATTATCAGCTTTATGATAAAAATGTGATGATTTATCCGGCAAAAGATCTTATCTTTTATCAGGCGGATATCCACGGGAACCAATTGGTCAAGGAGAGGATAAAGGTATTAAGGCGGGTAATGGAAGGCCGGCCATTGACGGTAATCACCACTTTCGACAGCCTGATGGCCCCCCAGATTCCCCTGTCGGTGCTGGAACAATATGTGGTTCCCATCGGACACCAGTCCAGCATCAATGAACAGGAATTGGCAAGGAAACTGGTGCGGATGGGCTATGAGAAAAATTATCAGGTGGAAGCGCCGGGGCAGTTCAGCATCCGGGGCGGAATCGTGGATATTTTTGACCTGACGGAAGAAAACCCGTACCGCATTGAACTGTGGGGGGAGGAAGTGGAATCCATCCGCAGCTTTGATATTTTAAGCCAGCGTTCCATTGAAAAGCTGCAGTCCATTAAAATTTACCCGGCCACGGAAATGGTGCTTTCGGAAGAAGAACTGCGGGGCGGGATAGAGAAAATTGAAAAGGAAGCAAAAAGCTGCAGCGAAAAATTCCGGAAGGAATTCAAGACGGAGGAGGCTCATCGTCTGATATCCCAGGTGAAAGAGCTAAAGGAGGAACTGCTGGAATTCCAGGCTTGGGCGAACCTGGAAAGCTATATCCGTTATTTTTATCCGAAGACGGTTTCCTTTATGGAACTGTTCGAGCAGGATAAATGCTGCCTGTTCGTGGATGAGCCGGCCAGGGTGGAAGAGCATGCGGATGCGGTGGAACTGGAATTTCGGGAAAGCATGATGCATCGCCTGGAAAAAGGGTATGCCCTGCCCGGGCAGACGGACATCCTGTTCGGGGCGGAAGAAATCGCGGCCAAAATGGAAAGGGGAAAAGTAGTGACTCTGGCGGCCATGGACAGGAAAAGTTCCCTTTTCAAAGCGGACAGGAAATTCGACATCGGCGCCAGGAGCATCGCTTCCTATAATAACAGCTTTGAAGCTTTGGTCAAGGATTTGGCCAGGTTTAAAAAGAACGGCTATCGGGTGCTGCTTTTGTCCGGTTCCAGGACAAGGGCGAAGCGTCTGGCCGAAGATTTGAGGGAAGAGGAACTGACCGCATTTTACAGCGAGGACCCTTTCCGGGAAATACAGCCGGGGGAGGTTATGACCTTTTACGGCAGGGCTTTGAAAGGGTTTGAATATCCGCTGATAAAATTTGTAGTGATATCGGAAAGCGATATTTTCGGCCTGGAAAAAAAGAAAAAGAAGAAACGGAAAAAATACGAAGGGCAGAAAATACGTGATTTTTCCGAATTGAAGGTGGGCGATTATGTAGTCCATGAAAGCCACGGGCTGGGCATCTATAAAGGGATTGAAAAAGTAGAGGTAGAGAAGGTAGTCAAAGACTACATGAAAATAGAATACCGGGATGGGGGAAACCTTTATATCCTGGCCACCGGTCTGGATGTGATTCAGAAGTACGCGTCGGCGGACGGCGGAAAGCCCAAGCTGAACAAGCTGGGAACACAGGAATGGAACCGGACAAAAAGCAAAGTCAAAGGCGCTGTGGCGGAGATTGCCAAGGATTTGGTGGAATTATATGCGGTGCGCCAGCAGAAGGAAGGCTTTGTATACGGAAAGGATACGGTATGGCAGCAGGAGTTCGAAGAACTTTTCCCCTATGAGGAAACGGAAGACCAGCTTTTGGCCATTGCGGATACGAAGGCGGACATGGAGAGCACTAAGATTATGGACCGGCTCATCTGCGGCGATGTGGGATACGGAAAGACGGAAATCGCCATCCGGGCGGCATTTAAGGCGGTTCAGGAGGGAAAACAGGTAGTTTACCTCGTTCCTACGACGATTCTGGCGCAGCAGCATTATAATACATTCGTACAAAGGATGAAAGATTTCCCGGTACGGGTGGACCTGCTTTCCCGTTTCCGCACGACCGGGGAGCAGAAAAAGACGGTGGAGGATTTGCACAAAGGCTTTGTGGATATTGTCATCGGCACCCACAGGGTGCTTTCCAAGGATGTGGAATTCAAAGATTTGGGCCTGCTGATTATCGACGAGGAACAACGTTTTGGGGTGGCACACAAAGAAAAGATAAAAAAGCTAAAGGAAAACGTGGATGTGTTAACGCTTACGGCCACGCCTATCCCGCGGACGCTTCATATGAGCCTGATTGGCATACGGGATATGAGCGTGCTGGAGGAGGCGCCGGAGGACCGCCTTCCTATCCAGACCTATGTGATGGAATATAACGAGGAAATGGTGAGGGAAGCGATTATCCGGGAGCTTTCCAGGGATGGCCAGGTATATTATGTTTACAACCGGGTGCACAATATTGCGGACGTGACCGCTAAAATAGCGGAGCTGGTGCCGGAAGCCAACGTGGCTTTTGCCCACGGGCAGATGAAGGAACATGAACTGGAACGGATTATGTATGATTTCATCGACGGAAGCATTGATGTGCTCGTGTCAACCACAATTATCGAGACGGGTTTGGATATTTCCAATGTGAATACGATGATTATCCATGATGCGGACAATATGGGGCTTTCCCAGCTCTATCAGCTGCGGGGGCGGGTGGGCCGCTCCAACCGGACCGCCTATGCTTTCCTGATGTACCGCAGGAATAAGATGCTAAAGGAAGTTGCGGAGAAGCGCTTAGAGGCTATCCGGGAATTCACGGATTTGGGCAGCGGATTTAAAATTGCCATGCGGGATTTGGAAATCCGCGGGGCGGGCAATCTGCTGGGCGCAAAACAGCACGGCCACATGCAGGCGGTAGGCTATGATATGTACTGCAAAATGCTGAACGAGGCGGTGAAAAACCTGAAGGGGATTCAGACGGAGGATGATTTCAATACATCCGTGGATTTGGACGTGGATGCGTTTATACCGCCCTCCTATATCGTCAATGAATTCCAAAAGCTTGATATTTACAAGCGCATTGCGGGGATTGAAAATAAAAGCGAGAGCGAGGATATGAAGGAGGAACTGATGGACAGGTTCGGGGAAATCCCCAAGTCCGTAGACAACCTCCTGCGCATCGCCCTTATCCGCGTGCAGGCCCACAAGCTGTATATGCCGGAAGTCAGGGGGAAAAATGAGGAAATCCGTTTTATTTTAAAACGGGATGCGAAGATACGGGTGGAAAATATCCCTATCGTGCTTTCCCAATACCCAAGGCTTACTTTCCAGCCCAAAGGAACGCCGGAATTCTCCTTCCGCTATAAGAAATGCGGCATGGTGGAACGGGATGCGGAGATGCTGTTAGGGTATACGGAAGAGCTGTTGGGGGCGATGGGGGAAGTGTTGGTTTGATGGGGAATGACAAGTAAAAGATGAACAAAATCAAAAGGCTAATCGCTTTGTGGGCGGTTGGCCTTCTGGCATTTTAAAAAAATTATTTGATAAAATTAACATTCGGTATCAACTGGTATCCTAATTTGTATAGCCGTGCCCTTTCCTGGCCTGCTTAAAATTTTAAATTCAGCCTGTTCTCCAAAAATCAGTTTTATCCGTTTATAAGTATTGACGAGCCCGATATGAGCAGTAAACGGGTCCCTGTCAGATTCTGCATGAAAAGATTCGTAAAGCGTTTTCAGGTTTTCTTTGCTAATGCCGCAGCCATTATCTATGACATGAATAAATAAATTGTTGTTTTGGTAAAATATTTTAATTTTGATAATTCCTTTCTGCGTACTATTGAAAAAACCGTGTGAAAGTGAGTTTTCGATTAACGGCTGAAATAAAAGCTTAACTACTTTGAAATTTAATATTTCATCTGAATATTGCCAGATTACATCGAAGCGGTCTCGTTTACGCATTTTCTGTATTTCTATATAATCTTCGGTGTTTTCCAGTTCTTCGCTTAAAGTGACAGTTTCCTTCGGAGACGATAGGGAATATTGGAGAATGCTGGAAAGATGCTCTATCATTTTGCTCGCATCGTTTTGGGATTCCGTAAGGGAAACTGTTTTCCAGAAAATGGATTTTAAAGTATTAAATAAAAAGTGAGGGTTGATTTGAGTCTGTAAAGCAATCAGCTCCAGTGAGGCCAGCTGATATTTTTTGGCGGCAAACTGTTCCTGCAAATATTGATTTTCCAGGAAGGATTTTATTATTTTTTGTTCGATGTATTCATAGGTATTTGTCTTTTTTGATGGTATGGAAAGAAGCTTGCCCATTTCCGCCCGATTCAGCAAATTTACAATGGCATCAATTTGTTTACAGTTCTTGTAAGTAAAGAATAATGATAAAATACATCCCAATGAAAAGGAAATGATTAACAGCGTTACAACAATTTGTGATAAAGAGCGGGAAAGGTGGAACAGCTTATCCGTTTCGCTCACGGATATGTATTGGATATCATATTTATCCGATGCGATTTGCGTGCATATATATTCCCCGTTATTGAGGTAAAAGGTAGAGGGGTTCGTGCCGGCGGGGGAAAAGGAATGGAAATCTATATTCAAATAATCGGCCGGACAATTTTTGCTATGGGCAATGATGCTGTTATTGTTTAATAAAAAAATGGAAGGGGTGCTTTGCCCTGTTTCAGTGCTTAAGAGATTCTGGACGAAATTTTGCCGTATATTCATGACAATCATGCCGTCGGCTTCGCTGATGCCGGGCGAATATAATTTTTTATATATGGATATGCAGGGGGTACCTGCTTTTTCAAAATCATAGGATTTTACATTGCGGACTTCAATATATGTTTCGGGCAGGGAGTCTTTTTCCAGATATCGGTGAAACCAATCCTTGTCGGGATAGTTATCAATCCGGGCAACGCCATAGCCCGAAACAAGCATATTGCTGTTGCTGTTTTCGTAATATACATAAATAGAATGTATGTATGGTTTGGTATTAAAATTGGTATTGATGATATCCAGAAGGTTTTTCTGCATCAAAGTATGTTCATAGTCGGTGCCGCCCCCGGACAGAATATTTTTAATGGACACAACAAAACTTGCATTCAGGCTGTAATTGATGCTTAATCCGTCCAGTTCGTTAAAAATCAGTTCGGTGGAATTGCGCACCTGGGACAGAGTCAGTGTATTGTTATTGGTGATTTCTTTACGCAAAGTAGTGTTTACAAGTATAGAACTGAAAAGGCCCAGAGTAATCAGGGGAATCATCATGGGAACGAGGAACTTGATTAAGTTTTCTATTAAAAATCTACGTTTCAATATTTTTACCTTCGTCTTTCAGCCCGAAATCGGGCGGCTCACACAATGCCTTTCCGTTTCTGTAATCTCTGGGTGTAATGCCATAATATTGCTTGAACATCCGGGTGAAATTCTCGCTGTTGCGGTAGCCGACCAATGAACTGACCTCATAGGTTTTATAGTTTATATCATCCAGCAATTCTACAGCTTTTTTCATTCGAATTTCTATCAGATAGTCATAAAAATTCTGGCCGGTTTTCTGCTTAAAAAATTTGCTGATATAATTAGGATTCATGTGTACAATGTCGGTTAAATCTTCAAGAGTTACCGTCGCATAGTTGTCATTGATGTAGTTTTTGATTTTTGCTAAAACTTTATCATTAAAGTTAACAGCATTATCAAGGGAGTCCTGTTGCCTGGCGGTGAGATATTTCTTATCCAGTTCGGTTTTCAATTTTGTAAAAACGCGAATCATTTCATTGTATTTATGAGACTTTAAAATGTAGCTTTTGACATTATATTCCAACGCCTTCTGGGCAAATGAAAAGTCGGAATATCCGCTGAAAAAGACAATGTATATATCAGGGTAATTTTCGCATAAAAGTGAGGCCAGCTCCAGTCCGTTCATTATCGGCATATTAACATCGGTCAATACGATATGAACAGGGTTTTTCTGGATATATTCATATGCTTTTTTACCGTTATCCAAATGATTGACAACAGTAAAGCCTATGGAATCCCATGGGAAAAATTTACTGATTCCGTTATGGATTTCATATTCATCATCCACAATTAATAGCTTATACATATCATACCTATTTCTTTCTTTCAGTCTTTGGTTTATACTCATGTACAATTATGTGTATATTATTATATTACCAAGATGAATATTTATCAACAATGCATATCTTCAAAAAAGATATGAAATGTCAATATAGGCATATATTCTAAAGAAAAGTCAAAAAGTTGGCATAAATTGTCATTTTTTATCAAACGGGCTATATAGGTAAAATGTCGCAGTTATTATATAATTTAATTGCTTGTTAATAAGCTTTGGAAAAAATTGAGGTAAGCAAAAATTAGGAGGGAAATGGATGAAAAAAAATTTTGTATCATTGTTTAGCATTTTGCTTGTTATTGCTTTGAGCATGGCAACGCTTGCGGGCTGTGGGAATGCGCCTGCCCAGCAGTCCGGGCAGACGGAGGGAGAAGAAACGGCAAAAGAAAAAGAGGAAGATTCACAAACGGAAGGGGAGTCCGGCAGCGGGGAACCGGTTACCCTGAGGTTTTCATGGTGGGGCGCGGACGTCCGTCATGAAGCGACACTGGCAGCCATTGAGGCTTATCAAAAGGCTAACCCGAATGTGACAATTGAGGCTGAATATCAGGGTTTTGAAGGCTATCAGCAGAAAATGATGACACAGTTGACGGGTGGTACAGCGCCTGACCTGATTCAGATTGATAATGTATGGCTGATGGACCTGTGTTCCCAGAAAACAGTTCTGTTTGATGATATTAATAATTATTCCGATATTATTGATTTGAGTTCTTTTGAAAAGCAGATTATCGACAGCTATTGCTCCTATGACGGGAAACTGATAGGCATCCCTCTTGGAACAAACGGTTCGGGGCTGATGGTTAACCATGAATTTTTTGAAAAATTTGATATTCCCATGGATACACAATTTACATGGGATTCCATTATAGAGTATGGGAAAAAAGTCAGGGAAGCGGACCCGGAAAGCTATCTAATCGGTATTGACCCGTCTGCAGAAAGCATTGTTCCGCTATTCTGGGAGCCGTATCTTTTGGGGGAAACAGGGGAATATTGGATTAGCGATGATTTCCAGATTACCTGCACAAAGGAAGAAATGGGAAAAGCTTTCTCCAAGTTAAAAGAACTTTATGACAGCGGAGCGGCTGTTCCGATGGGAGAAACGATATCCTTTTCGGCTAAGATGGAGCAGCTTCCCAAATGGGTAAATGGGCAGCTGGGATGTATCATGGACTGGTCCGGGCGGCTGCCGGCCATTAAATCAGCATTGGGCGCAGAAAAATTCGCTACTGTAAATGTGCCGGTTGTAGCGGACGGAAAATTACAGACTTATCCTACCAAACCGTCCTTGCTTGTAGGCATTAATAACGCTTCCAAACATAAAGAAGAGGCTGCAAAGTTTATTGAGTGGATGGTTAATTCGGAAGAAGCGGCAGAAATTTTAAAGGATGTGCGTTCCATTCCCACATCAAAAACAGCACGAGAAATTGTCGATGAAAAAGGGTTGGGAGACCCGGATGTGCTGAAGATGGTTACGAATACTCTGGCGAATCCATCCTCCGCCCCTCCATATGCGGGGCGCAATGCGGAAATTGTTGCGATTGTCCTGGAGGAAATACAGAAAGTGGTTTATGGGCAGCAGACGCCGGAAGAAGGTGCAGAGCAGCTGACAGCCCGCGTACAGGCTAAACTGGACAGCTTGAAAAAGTAATAAAGAAACCGCAATTGTAATTTGGCCAGCGGCATTTGGCTATGAAAGGCAGGATGCCGCTGGCTTTTGATTACGATAAGCCGGCTCGCGGAGCGTGACGGCGTTCGTTACGATAAGGATGTTTGGTGAAGCGACAAGCATGTGGAGAGGAGACAGGGATATGCTTGGCAGAAGACGTAAAAATTCGTTTAACATGTATAAAAGAAAACAATGGATGGGGCTTGTTTATATTATGCCATGGCTCATAGGGTTTCTCGTTTTTCAATTATCGCCTTTGATTTCATCGTTGTGGTACTCCTTTACTGATTATTCTGCTTTGGGAGAAGCGGAGTTCATAGGGCTCGAAAATTATAGGAACCTATTTACTATAGACCCTAATTTCAGGAAATCATTATCGGTTACGCTGAAATATGTATTTATGACAGTTCCGGCCAAATTAATCTTTGCATTATTTATTGCAATGCTTTTAAGCATGAAGTTAAGGGCGGTGAATTTTTTCCGGACAGTTTACTACATCCCGTCTATTTTGGGAGCAAGCGTTGCCATTGCGACCCTTTGGCGTTTCCTGTTTATGCGGGATGGGTTAATCAACGATATTTTGGAAGCCTTTGGATTAAACAGCACCATAGACTGGATAGGAGACCCCAGATTTGCATTGGCAACCATTAGCCTGCTGGCAGTCTGGCAGTTTGGTTCCTCCATGGTTTTGTTCCTGGCGGGGATAAAACAGATTCCGCAGGATTTGTACGAAGCGGCGTGTATTGATGGTGCTTCGAAGGTGAAACAATTTTTCATTATTACAATACCTATGCTGACACCAATTGTTTTCTTTAACTTAATTATGCAAATGATAACAGCCTTCCAGGATTTTACGGCACCCTTTTTAATCACATCGGGCGGGCCGGCAAATGAAACCTATTTATATGGGATGCTGCTTTATGACAATGCTTTCAGGTTTTACAAAATGGGATATGCCTGTGCTTTATCCTGGGTGCTTTTTGTGATTATTATAGCATTTACGCTTTTATTGTTTCGGACGTCTGCGAAATGGGTGTTTTACTCAGAGGAGGATTAACAGATGAATAAGATTGGCAAGGCCAAAAAAATAGCAAATGTAGCTTTAAGGTATATTATATTAATCCTGGTAGGGATATTGATGGTCTATCCGCTTATTTGGCTGTTCTTTTCGTCATTTAAACCCAATGAGGAAATATTCGGGAACATCAGGCTGCTGCCGGTGAATGCCGTATGGAATTCTTACGTGGAGGGATGGAAGGGGACCGGTCAGTTTACTTTTGCTACATTTATGATTAATTCATTTAAGATGGTGGTTCCGACGGTTGCGCTGACTATTTTGTCAAGTGTTGTTGTCGCTTACGGGTTCGCAAGATTTCGCTTCCCAGGGCATAAAATATTATTTGCGCTTATGATATCTACCTTAATGCTGCCTAATGCGGTAGTAGTAATCCCAAGGTATATGCTGTATAACAAACTGGGCTGGCTGGATTCCTATATGCCGTTTTATATGCCGGCATTGTTTGCCTGCTACCCCTTTTTCATATTTATGTTCATACAATTTTTCAGGGGGCTGCCCAAAGATTTGGATGAAGCGGCGTGTATAGACGGATGTAATACTTTTGAGATATTGGTAAAAATTATTCTGCCATTGTCCAAGCCATCTATTATTTCCGCTACAATATTCCAGTTTGTCTGGACGTGGAACGATTTCTTTAACTCATTAATATATATCAGCAGCGTTTCCAAGTATCCATTGGCTCTGGGGTTAAGGATGTCATTGGATACGGCGGATGCGGCCATGTGGAATGAGATTTTTGCTATGGCAATTGTTTCTGTGATGCCTTGTGTCATACTGTTCTTTTTGGCACAGAAATATTTTGTGGAAGGAATCGCGACTTCGGGTATTAAGGGATAGCGCAAAGGTTTGGAAATTGAATTCGAGAAAGGAATATGATTGTTAAAATGAAAAATATAAAAGAGGTTGCTTCAATTCCTGAAAACAGGAAAGAAAAGGTGCTGCAGTTCGGCGAGGGGAATTTTATCCGGGCATTCGTGGATTGGATGATTGATGCTGCGAACAAACAGGGCATATACGATGGGAGCGTGGTTGTCTGCCAGCCGATTCCGCAGGGGCTTGCGGATGTAATTAATGAACAAAACGGCGCATATACCGTGGTAATCAGGGATATGGAAGAAGGACGGATGAAGGAAGAGGTTATCGTAAACACATGTATCAGCCGCTGCATCAATCCGTATACGGATTACGATAAGCTGTTGGAGGTGGCCGTAAGCCCGGATTTGGAGGTCATTATATCGAATACAACGGAAAAGGGGATAGAGTACCGAAGCGAAGACAGGCTGGAGGATAAGCCCCAGGTTTCTTTTCCGGGGAAGCTGACTGCTCTGCTGTACAGGCGATTTATGGCCGGGAGAAAAGGGCTGCTGATTGTTCCGTTGGAACTTATAAATGATAATGGTTCCTTGCTGAAAACAATAATTTTAAAATATGCGGAACAATGGGAATTAGGAGAAGGGTTTATCGAATGGTTTGTCCGTGAAAACCATATTGTGAGTACATTGGTTGACAGGATTGTAACAGGATACCCCAAGGATGAAGCGGAAGAATTTGAAAAAAGGCTTAATTATCAGGATAAATTAATAGATACCTGTGAAAAATATAACCTTTTGGCGATAGAAGGCCGGAAAGAACTGGCGGAAATCCTGCCGATTCATAAAACCGGGGCGAATGTAATATGGGCAGATGATATTACGGGATACAGAGAAAGAAAATTGTACATATTAAACGGCGCGCATAATGCTATTGGCCTGGCGGGATTTTATAGCGGCCATAAGTATGTTATAGATTTGATGCGGGATGATGCTTTCCGGGCATTTACGGAAAAGGTTGTTTTTGAAGAGATTGTTTCCAATTTTAAGGACAGGCAGCAGGCGGAAGGGTTTGCTAAAGACGTTCTGAGCCGGTTTTCCAATCCGTTTATCAAACATAATCTGATGCAGATTGCCATTCACGGATGCTCTAAGTTTATGCTGCGTTGTCTGCCCAGCATTCGATTATTTTATGAAAGGACGGGAAGGATTCCGACGCTTCTGTCATTTTCCTTTGCCGCATTTATCCTTTTTTACAAAGGAGAGTTTGCGGATGGCATTTATTGGGGCACAAAAGAAGACGGCAGCCGCTATGAAATAAAGGACAGCGATGAAGTAATCAGGTTCTTTGCCAGGGTATGGGAAAATAATGATATTTCCGAAGCGGTTCATAAGGTATTGGCCAATACGGAATTCTGGAATGGTAAAGATTTGACGGAAATGGATGGGATGGAAGAGCTTGTTGTAAAAAATGTCCAATCCATAATGGAAATAGGAACAGCGAATACAATGAAAAGATTAATGGAGTGAAACGGCTGAAGGAGAAAGGGTAATGAGAGCAGTAGTGTTAAAGAAACCGGAAACGTTAGTAATCGAAGATATAAAAAGGCCGGAGGCGGATGAGGATTTTTTGATAGTAGCGCCTAAGGCATGCGGAATTTGCGGCAGCGATGTCAGGTATTATAAAGGGGAAAACCCGTGGGCATTGCATACCCTCGGCAAAAATCTGCCCAACCCGCCCAATATTGTGCTGGGGCATGAATTTGCGGGTATTGTGGAACAGGTCAAAAACCCGGAGTATAAGTATCTGCTCGGAAAAAGAGTAAGCGTATTGGCATTCGATACATGTAAAAAATGTGAAGCGTGCCTCACCGACCAATATAATCTGTGCCATAATACACAGCATATTGGCCATGGCGCGGGCTGGGGCGAAATGGATTATTATCCGGGCGGCATGGCGGATTATTGTCAGGTATGGAATACCCATGTGGTGGAATTGCCGGATTCGGTAAGCTTCAGCGAAGCAACCTTATTGGACCCGATTTCCGTAGGCATCCATGCCATATCTATTTCAAGGATTAAACCAGGAGATAATGTTCTGGTGCTTGGAAGCGGGCCGGTTGGCCTTAGTATAGCCCAGGCAGTAAAAGGATTCGGCGCGGATAAGGTGGTTTGCACAGATATTTCTGAACATTCTTTGAATATGGCCAGAAAACTGAATATTGATTATGCGGTAAACGTAAGAGAAGAGTCAGAAAAAGACGCAGTAAGTAAGGTATTCGGCAAAAAGGCGAATGTCATTTTTGATACTATTGGCTCATCTAAAAGCCAAAGGGTTGGGCTGGAACTGCTGGCAGGCGGAGGAACCTTGGTGAATTTGGTGGCCAATCTGACGGACTGTTACTATAGCCTTCAGGATTTAACGCCGGAAAAGAGAATTATCTGTTCGGCAAATAATAGGACAGAGGATTACTTATTAGGCCTTAAGTTTATTGAAAACGGTGTCATTGACGCGAAAGCAATGATAACGCATACCATACCGCTGGAAGATGTACAGAAAGGATTTGACATGCTTTTGGACAGGGAGGCCACAGGGGCTGTCAAAGTAGTTTTGGAAATATAGCACGGCATTCGCAGACGGCTGATTGGGTGAAACATAGCAAAGCTGCGGAGAAGCTGTTCGGAAATGAGAGGAATTATGAAGGCATTAATAATTAAAAATAACAAGTTAGAGTACACAGATGTTCCAACCCCCAGTATAGGGAGTAATGAAGTTTTAGTAAAAGTTTCCGCCTGCGGCATCAGCGATAAAGATATTGACAATATACGGGCAGCGGGCAATGACGGAGTGATAGCGGGCAGTGAATTCGTAGGAACTGTGGTTAAGTCTGGAAATCCCAAATATGAGGATATGATTGGAAGAAGAGTTGCCGTCATATCATATAATACATGCAAAGGTTGTGAATATTGCAGAAACAATCATGTAAACCTATGCGAAAACATTAAGCAAATCGGCAGTAGGACAGGCTGGGGCAAAAGGGAATTTTATCCTGGGGCAATGGCGCAATTTTGCCAGGTTTGGGCAGACCATTGCTACCCTCTGTCAGATAAATTAAGTGACGAAGAGGCAGCGCTGATGGAACCGATGGCGTTGGGCCTGGCAGCGGTGAGAAAAGCGGCAAGCATTACAGCGGAAGACACATTGGTAATCGGTGCGGGAACAGTTGGATTAAGCATCGCTCAACATTTAAAGCTTCAAGGAGCAAGAAGGGTATTTGTAATCGATATAACAGGAAAGTGTAAAGATGCTATAAAACAACTGGGCGGACTGATAGCTATTGATGCGAGCCAGAGCAATGCGGCAGAAATTATAAGAAACAATATTGGCGAAAGCGGTTGCCGCTCTGTCTTTGACACGATTGGAACCTGCGAAACCCAAAATTGGGCGCATAATGCGCTGGCAATCAAAGGAGAAATGATAACTACCGTTACCAATACGGATACGCTTCCCTACAAGCTGATGTACTTCAGCGGGGAACGCAGCGTAACAAATATTATTACACCGCAGTACAAAGATATGTATGATACTCTGCGTTTGCTGGAAGCCGGAAAAATCATGGCGAAGCCATTGATTGAAGCAGTTTACCCAATGGAAGACTATAAGGAAGCCTTCCAACATAAGCTTCAAATGGCCGCTGGCAATGATGCTAAAATAGTGATTAAAATATAGGCAGTGCAGCTATATTTAATATAATAAGGCCATCAAAAGGAACGGGCAGATGGGAGCAGTGTAAGTTTCCATATGCTTGTTTCTTTTTTGGCATAATTGTTTTTATGCTTTTTATAGATAAAATATGTTTGAAAATAGCGAACAAAAGTGTTATGATTAATGTTGGGATGAGTAATCGTGTTACAAGGTGGAAGCCTCCCTAACTTATATTGAGAAGGGAGGTGGTGCAGATGGAGACATATGAAGTTTTAAGCCTGTTATTCTTGGGCGGTACATTCCTAGTTGCACTGCTTGCCTATGTAGATAGGAACAACAAGCGAAAATAAATAAACCTACCTTGTACTTGGCCGTCGAGGTAGGTTTATGAACTAACCAGGGGGCTAACCACTTTGTGGGCGGTTGCTCTTCCTACGTTTTTATTATATGCCACATCTTATAAAATTTCAATCGGAAAATTTTTTGATTGTTATACAAAAATCACCTTAACCATCCGTTTTACGGGTGGGGCAACTTATAAAACATTACATATGTATTGATTTGATGATGAGTTAGCATTATAATTAATAAAAATACAGCAATCAGGAAGTAAATATTGAAAATTCAGGGGAAAAATATTCCGGAAAGGAGTTTATTATGGCAAGCACAATTCAAGTGAGGGTGGATGATGACTTGAAACGGAAATCGGATATGTTGTTTAAAGACCTTGGTACCGATACTACAACCGCAATCAGAATGTTTTTGACACAGGCGGTTGCAAATAACGGTTTCCCTTTTGAAATCAGGAAAAACAGCAGGACAGAATACAATCCATATGAGACAATGACAGAAGAGGAAATATTGGCAAAGCTAGAACGTTCCAGGAAA
The DNA here is from genome assembly GCA_021769135.1 of Lachnospiraceae bacterium. Classification (GTDB taxonomy): domain Bacteria; phylum Bacillota; class Clostridia; order Lachnospirales; family Lachnospiraceae; genus Kineothrix. The sequence continues at coordinate 43,701 of JAETTM010000002.1, forward strand.
CATTGTGTGGAGGGACGATACCGTGAAGCGGATGAGGTGGTTGCTGGATTGAGGGGAAAATATGGATTATGAAAATAAGATGCTTTAGAATTTGCTGCTCTGGGGAATGGAACAATCGGATGACATGGCGGCAAAATATAATTTAGGAAAGCTATCGTGGAGAAAACATCTTCCCGATAGTTTTTTTACCGCCATTTCCCAGCATATGTCTCACGCGCCGGACAGGAGAAAAATTTAAAAAAAATGAACCAACCCCTTCCCCCAATGCTCTTATAGTCAGATACGTATCGGAAGGAACGAAAAGGAGCAAATAACCGTGGATGAAAAAGAACTGGTACGACGCATGAAGGCCGGGGATAAACAAGCCTTCGACGCCTTGTACGAAAAATACAAAAATATACTTCTGCGTATGGCATACCTCGTAAGCGGCCAGATGTACGATGCGGAAGACATTGTACAGGAAACATTCGTAAAATGCTTTCTACACATCGGAGATTTGAGAAAGAATGACGGCTTTAAGCCATGGCTTTTTCAAATATTGTACCGCACGGCCTATGGCCATGGGAAAAAGCGCAGGCGGGAAATCCCGGAAGAAGACATTGCCATACGGGCGGATGCCACCGACGGTATTACCTCTTTGGACCGGATTATACAGACAGAAACAGACCAAAAGGTAAAACAGGCGGTACAGTCATTGGACTTTAAGCACAGGGCAGTGGTGGTATTATACTATTTTAACGAAATGCCCATGAAAGAAATTGCCCGTGTGTTGGGATGCACGGAAGGTACGGTAAAGTCCAGGCTGTTCGCGGCAAGAAAGAAACTGAAAGGAAAGCTGGTTATGTGGGAGGAAGGAGGCGCAAACCATGGCGAAAGCGAAGTCCGGGCAGAACACGGCAGACTGTATTTCCTATAAGGGTAAAAGCCGGGAGGGATTCCCGGAAAATGGAAATAAGGATGACTTTTGGGGAAATAACAGCGAATGGCAGCAGAATGACAGGATGCTGAAAAATTCCCTGCAAAACATCGGTATGCGTATAGAAGCCTCCGACCGCTTGAAACAGCGGATTGATGTTCAGATTGGGAATAGGTCAATGAAGGAGGAAGGAAAAATGAGGCATTTGAGTATAAAAAAAGTAGCGATAGGCGTAGCGGCGGCATGCCTTGCAGTGGGTATGGTAACCATCGCAGGCAGAGGGCTGGTGTCCATATCGGGCCACGGTTCTTCCAACCCGGATTATACGAAATTTGAAGATATGGGAAAGGCGGAATCGGCTATTGGCTACTCTATAGATGCGGTGGAAAATTTCAGCAATGGCTTCCAATTCGAGGGAATCAGAATTATTGAGCAGACCATGAATAGTGAAGCGGGAGAAGTATTGGGAGAACGCAAAGGGGTAAGCCTGGACTATGCCAAAGGAAAGGATGAACTGTCAGTCTATGTATCAAAGCTGTTCCCTGGGGAAAGCGAGGCTTCTGTTAATAGCGGAGAGTGGGATAAAATTTTAAAGGTAGGCGATATTACAGTGGGATACAGCAAAGACACTTATAAAGCGGTGCCGCCGGACTACGAACTGACGGAAGAGGATAAGGCAAATATGGAGAAAGGGCATTTTCAGCTGGCCTATGGCACCGACCAAGTGGAGATTAGCCAATCCTATAATGTTGGCTGGATTAAGGATGGCATCCGGTATTCTATAACCGGGTTTGACCTTTCCCAGAGCGGGGAGGAATTGCTGAATATGGCGAAGGAGATTATTGAAAGCGGGGCGGAATAAAGAAAATAAAAACCTCTGAAAAGGGAGGATGGCAAGTAAAGGTGTCTTTACTTGCCATTTATTATGAAAAAGTTATTTAAAAAAGCAATTAACTCTGGCTGTCTTGTTATTGGCTTGCTGTGTATCTTATGAATTTAGTATACGGGAAATAAATGTCTAAAGAATGATAAGGAATTGAAGTTTTTTATAAATCAATATGAACAAATTATGAACGGAATAAAATTTTACTTCACAGGGAAATCAATTTTCATGGGCGGCACGGCGGGTGGTTCCTCCTGCGGGTGGCGCCCATGAAAATTGATTTCCGTAACAGTTCAGCCTTTCGGCTGCCTTGTTACGAAATCCGGCCATTTTGAGTTTTGCCTACGGCAAAAGGGCCGGATTCGTTGCCACATTTGCTCATTGGCACGGACTTTGCAGCCAGTGCAAAGTCCTGGGCTGAACTGTTACTGATTTCCCTATTGCCAAGCCCCTTCCTCTTGTAATCCGTATTATGTATGTGCTATACTACAATGGTACATAACCGAAAGTTTTATAGGTCGCAGATAGGAACAACAGCATTCCCCTGGAAAGCTTGAAGGTTCGTATGGCGAAACCGTAAATGGCGCGGCATGGAGGTTGAGATGAGCGACTTGGATTTTTCTACATTAGGGCAGGAAATCGGAGAAAAAATAGAACAATTTATTAATTCCAAGGAAATGAAGGATGTCCAGGAAAATATCCGCAAGACGGTGGAGGACAGGATGGAAGATGTCCGCAGGTCAGCCAAGGATATGGCGGATTATGTGAACAAAAATATGGAAGCCCGCCAGGGAAATTTTTCCAAAGGAATGAATGAGGAAAGAAGGGAAGGAACTCTTCCAAAAGCTTATGGGAGACAGCTTCCCGTAGTCAGGAGACCGCAGGGGAGGGTGCTGGGGATATTGCTAACCATTTTCGGAACCTTCGGCGCGGTGATAGGATGGTCTTCGGCCCTGCTGGGGTACACCGCCACTTTTATGGTGGGCATGATGGAAGAAGGAATGATTGCTTCCAGCGTATTGGCCGTTTTTGCGGCAGCATGTACATTTGCAGCGGTGGCAGGAGGCTTTTTAAGGCGCAGAGCCGGACGCTTCAGGAAATATGTGAAAACTATGGGTCAGAAAGATTTTTACGCTATTAAAGGGCTGGCGGAAGCGGTGCATAAAAGCGAAAAATTCGTGGTTAAAGATTTGAAAAAGATGATTCATAAAGGCTGGTTCAGGGAAGGGCATTTGGATGCCCAGGAGACCTGCTTTATGCTGACGGAAGAATCCTATCAATTATACCTGAATGCCCAGAAAGAACTGGAACGTAGAAAAGAAGAGGCGGACAGGCTGGCCAGGGAGCAGGAGATGCTGGAGAAGGATCCGGTGAGGAAGCAGCTGAAACTGACTGTGGAGGAAGGCAACGAATATATTCGCAGGATAAGGGAAATTAACGACGATATTCCGGGGGAAGATATTTCTAACAAATTATACCGTCTGGAAAGGGTATGCAAGGAAATCTTTGACCACATTGAAGATAACCCGGAGAAGCTGCCGGACATCAGGAAGTTTATGAACTATTATTTGCCAACGACCTTGAAGCTGGTTCAGACATACCATGAGTTCAGCGAGCAGCCGGTACAGGGGGAAAACATTACCAATGCCAAGAAGGAAATAGAAGAAATGCTGGATAACATCAACCAGGCATTTGAAAAAATGTTTGACAAGCTGTTTGAGGATGATGCTATGGATATTTCTACGGACATATCGGTGATGTCTACAATGCTGGCGCAGGAAGGGCTTTTAGAGGACGGGATTAAGGTTAAATAGGACAAAGGTCAAATAAGACAAGAAATACAATAATACAAATGTTACTGTTACCAGGAAATAAAGAAAAGGGAGCAAATAAAATGATGGAAGAGATTAAAAACGCGGAACCAGTATTGACATTAAATCCTTTTGAAGAAATAAAGGAAGAGCCCCAGGCTCCGGCCTTGCCGAAGGAAGCGGCGGAAGTCGTAACGGCTGCGGGAACAGCTGTGGAAGGGAAAAAAGAAGCGCCGGTGTTCGACGAGAGCACGCTGACGCCGGAAGAAAAGAAAATGGTGGATGATTTTGCCAACTCCATCGATTTGAAAAATTCCACGGTAGTGCTTCAGTATGGCGCGGGGGCGCAGAAGAAAATTGCGGATTTTTCGGAAACGGCGCTGGATAATGTAAGGAGCAAGGACTTGGGGGAAATCGGGGAACTTTTGTCCGGCGTAGTCTGTGAATTGAAAAAGTTTGACGAGGAAGAAGAAAAAGGAATATTCGGACTGTTCAAGAAGAGCAGCAACAAAATAACAGCCATGAAGAGCAAGTATGATAAGGCGGAGGCAAATATTAATAAAATCTGCGACGTCCTGGAGGGGCATCAGATTCAGCTGCTGAAGGATACCGCTATGCTGGACAAGATGTATGAACTGAATAAAAATTATTTTAAAGAGCTGTCCATGTATATCATTGCCGGGAAGAAGAAACTGGCGAAGGTAAGGGAAGAAGAGCTTCCCGCATTGATGGCGAAAGCCCAGGCCAGCAGTTTCCCGGAGGATGCCCAGGCGGTGAATGACCTTGTAGCCTTATGCGACCGCTTTGAAAAGAAAATACATGATTTGGAACTGACGCGGATGGTTTCCATCCAAATGGCACCCCAGATTCGATTGGTACAGAGCAATGACACGCTGATGTCGGAGAAAATCCAGTCCACCCTTGTAAATACAATCCCATTATGGAAAAGCCAGATGGTATTAGCGCTGGGCATTAATCATTCTACCCAGGCGGCGGCAGCCCAGAGGGAAGTGACGGATATGACCAATGAGCTTTTAAAGAAAAATGCCGCGGTATTGAAAATAGCTACGGTGGAGACGGCAAAAGAAGCGGAACGGAGCATTGTGGACATAGAAACGTTAAAACAGACAAACGAATCCCTGATTTCCACTTTGGACGAGGTGCTGAGGATACAGACGGAAGGAAGGGAAAAACGCAGGGAGGCCGAAATAGAGCTGCGCCGCATCGAAGGCGATTTGAAAAACAGGCTGTTACAGGTACAGGGATAGCCGGGAGGACGCCAGTGATAGAATATATTCCGGCAAAAACGATAGTGGCCAGGACCAAAAGTTCGGACTGGTTCGGCACGGATTATAATATGAACATATATAAAGGCTGTTGCCATGGATGCATTTACTGCGACAGCCGCTCGGAATGTTATCATATTGATAATTTTGATAAAGTCCGGGCAAAGGAAAATGCTTTACAGATTATCAGGGATGATTTGCGCAGGAAAGTGAAAAAGGGGGTAATCGGAACGGGCGCTATGAGCGACCCATATAACCCTTTTGAGGAAAGGCTTTGCCTGACAAGGCACGCCCTGGAACTGGTGGATGCCTATGAATTCGGCGTGGCGATTGCTACGAAAAGTGCGCTTATAGCGCGGGATATAGATATTTTATGCGGCATCCAGGAGCATTCGCCGGTCCTTTGTAAGATAACGATAACGGCAGCGGATGATGCTCTGTCGGAAAAAATAGAGCCGGGAGCGTCCGTCTCTTCCAGACGTTTTTGGGCACTGTCCAAACTGGGGGAGAATGGGATATTCGCCGGCATACTGCTTATGCCGGTTTTGCCTTTTTTGGAAGATAACGAAGAAAATATTATGGGGATAGTGAAACGGGCGGATGAGTGCGGATGCCGTTTTATTTATCCAGCCTTTGGCATGACGCTGAGGCAGAACCAGAGGGATTATTATTATGGGAAACTGAATGCGCTTTTTCCCAATGAAAATCTGGTAGGAAAATACAGGAAACAGTACGGGAATTCCTATGAATGCCGCTCGCCCAAAGCGGCGCAGCTGTATCGGAAATTTGCTGAGGAGTGCGAACGGAGAGGAATTTTGTACCGCATGAAGGATATAATCCATGCTTATAAGAAAAATTATGGGGAAAATCAGCTGAATTTTTTGGATAGAATATAAGGACTTACAGGGAGAATCTTAATAATTTATAAAAGTGTGTACCTGGTTTTCATTTTGTGATATCTATTATATAGAGAAATATTTTCAATAATGAAAAGCGGCAGCGTTGTTTCCGCAAAATACGGATTTTACATCGAAAAAACATTATTTGCGTGGGGGAAATGATGGGTATACACGAATTGGAATTGATTGACTTGGAGGAAGAAGAGGAACCGGCTTATAGAAGGAAGGAACGCAGGACAAGCCGTCCGGTGCGAAGGCGGGAACTGGAAGAATGGCCGATGGACGAGTGGGAGGATGATTGGCTGGAAGAAGAGGAACCGAAGCCCCGAAAACGGAAAGCGGAGAAGCCAGCGGCCAAAAGCTCGAAAGCGGAGGAAATAAAAAGGAAAAAGAAAAAACGCAAAAGGCGGGCAAGGCTCATCCGCAGCGTAACTACTCTGCTTACCCTTTTTGCAGTAACGGCATTCTTCGTAGTAATAGCCTGGCTGGCGGTAACTTTTTATACGGAATGGAAAGGGAAGGAAAGGATGGCATCCGCCGTTTCCACAGTGGATGTGGAGGAAGTGGCTCCCGTTCAGGATATCAGGAAATGGGCGGATTTCTATGCTTTGGAATTGGAACGGCCGGAACTGGCGGTGGATTTGCTGACAGTAAACGAATATTCCAGGCCGGGGGAAGCATTGCCGGAAGTAAAAAGTATTTTTATCCATTATACGGCAAACGCAGGAACAACGGCGGAGCAGAACAGGAGTTATTTCGAGTCGCTCGCCGAGAGCCATGAACGCTCGGCCAGCGCCCATTTTGTAATCGGTTTTGACGGAACTATCGTGCAATGCATACCGACCAAGGAGATTGCTTATGCGGTAAAAGGGCGCAACTATGACTCTATTTCCATCGAATGCTGTTATGTGCAGGAAAATGGAAAATTTGAGCCGGCGACTTATAATTCCCTGATTGAACTTACGGCCTGGCTTCTTCATAAATATCAACTGGAGCCGGAGGATGTGCTGCGCCATTATGATGAAGGCGGCAAAAACTGCCCGAAATATTATGTGGAACACGAAGACGCCTGGGCCAGATTTTTAGGCGATTTGGAAATCTATATGCGGAACCTGTCACAAGGATAAGGAAGGGAAATTGCTCTGCAAAAAGAAGTATTATGGGTACTGAATGGGCAATTGCGGAACTATAATTAGGAGGTTAAGGGATGGTAAGGAAGTATGTATTTGGCACCCCATTGGAAACGGGGGCGGTAGTTTCCAACGGATTGAAAGGGGAAAACGGTTTTGCGGAACTGGCTGGAACGGAAGGAAAAGCGGATTTGACGGAAATGACAGGGCTTGGGAAATATTTTTCCTTAATTCCTGCGGGAGAAGGGGAGGAAGGACTGCGTTTCGTCCATCGGATGGACCGGGAGGATATTGTCTATGGTCTGGGCGAAAATGTGCGTGGAATCAACAAGCGGGGATGGATTTATGAGAGCTGCTGCAGCGACAACCCAAACCATAGGGAGGACACCCGCGCTTTGTATGGGGCGCACAATTTTCTTATGGTAAAGGGGAAGAATAAGAATTTTGGAATATTTGTGGATTATCCGGGAAAAGTTGTTTTCGATGTGGGCTACAGCAAGATGCAGGAACTGGCGATAACCGTGCCGGACGGAAATTTGTATTTTTACCTGATGGAAGGGGAGACGCCGGAGGAACTGGTGAAGGAACTGCGCCAACTGACAGGGAGGAGCTACATTCCCCCCAAGTGGGCTTTTGGATATGGACAGAGTAGGTGGAGCTATATGACGGCGGAGGAAGTGCGGGAAGTGGCGCGGCTGCACCGGGAGAATGGAATTCCGCTGGACAGCATTTATCTGGATATCGATTATATGGAGCGGTACAAAGATTTTACCGTTGATGAAGAACGTTTTCCGGATTTCGGGAAGCTGGTGGAAGAAATGAAGGAAATGGGCATTCATCTCGTTCCTATTATAGATGCGGGCGTTAAGGTGGAAGACGGCTACAGCGTTTATGAGGAAGGGGTGGAGAAAGGATATTTCTGCCGGACGCAGGACGGGGAGTTCTTTACGGCAGGGGTTTGGCCCGGAAAGGTGCATTTCCCTGATATGCTCAATGAGGAAGCCAACCGATGGTTCGGCGGAAAGTATAAGGTTCTTTTGGATCAGGGGATTGACGGATTCTGGAATGATATGAATGAACCGGCGATTTTTTATTCCGAGAGCCATTTAAAAGAAGTGTTTGAAAATCTGGCGGATTATAAGGACAAAAACCTGGACTTGCAGTCTTTCTTCCGCTTTAAAGGCATGGTATCCGATATCAGCAATAACGAAAAAGATTACGAAAGCTTTTACCACGTATTCCATGGGGAAAAAATACGGCATGACAAAGTGCATAATTTGTTCGGATTCTATATGACAAAGGCGGCTTCCCAGGCTTTTGAGGAACTTTGCCCGGAGAAGCGGGTTCTGATGTATTCCCGTTCCTCTTATATCGGCATGCACCGCTACGGGGGAATTTGGATGGGGGATAATTTGTCCTGGTGGAGCCATATCCTGCTGAATATCCGAATGCTGCCTTCTTTAAATATGTGCGGCTTCCTGTATACGGGGGCGGATTTGGGCGGTTTTGGCGCGGATACTACGGAAGATTTGCTGATGCGCTGGCTGGAATTCGGCATTTTCACGCCATTGATGCGGAATCATTCCGCATTGGGAACGAGGCAGCAGGAGGTTTACCGTTTTGAAAATCAAGAGGCTTTCCGCCATATCATAGAGCTCCGTTATGGCCTTTTGCCTTACATTTACAGCGAATATATGAAAGCGGCCCTTTCGGACGGCATGTATGCAAAGCCTTTGGCTTTCGCTTATCCGGAAGATGAACGGGCGAAACGGGTGGAAGACCAGCTGTTAATCGGGGAAAGCATTATGGTGGCCCCTGTTTATGAGCAGAATGCAACAGGACGCTATGTTTATCTGCCGGAGAAGATGAAGATGGTGCGGTTCCGGACGCTGACGGACAGGGAGGAAACCGTGTTGGAGCAGGGTGACCATTACATAGAGATTCCGTTGGAAGAAGTGGTGCTTTTTATACGCCCGGAACACATCCTTCCTTTGGCGGAAAAAGGCGGACAGAGCGTGGAGGAAGTGGATTTTGAAAATCTGACATTGCTGGATTTCACTTTGGAAGAAAGCAGCTACGAATATTACAGCGATGACGGCTATGGCAAGGATTTTGAGAATCCGGCGCATAGGAAAGTCTTTAGGAAAAAGGCTAAATAGGGCTTTGACAAGGCGGAGCGGATTGAAATAACGAAAGGTAAAGAACGAAAGAAAGGGCAGGTATTATGAACATTTTATTTGTGGAGTATCCGAAATGCAGCACTTGCCAGAAGGCAAAGAAATGGCTGGAAGGGAAAGGGGTTGTGTTTACCAGCCGCAATATAAAAGAGGAAAGGCCGGGAAGGGAAGAGCTGGAGGAATGGCATAAGAAGAGCGGCCTGGATTTAAAGCGTTTTTTCAATACCAGCGGAAACCTCTATAAAGAAATGAAGCTAAAGGATAAGCTGCCCCAGATGAGCCAGGAGGAAAAATACGAATTGCTGGCTACGGACGGCATGTTGGTAAAACGGCCTATTGTGGTGGCCGGGGATACTGTCCTGGTAGGGTTTAAGGAAGGCGAGTGGGAGCAGGGCCTGCTTTCAAACACGCTCTAAAATAAAGGGGGATGATTCGACGGAGGCAGGCAGAGGCGGTCTCTGCATACATAATAGGTAGTTTTCCCATTGAGCAAAGGATACTCTTCTGTCTCCTGCTTTAAAAGCCGCACATCGGCATACAAAGGCAGTTTCCTAAGGATTTCCCCTTCCGTATCCGTATCTGTCAGGACTGCGGTAATGACAGGCATGGGATGAAGATGCATGAGCAGGGCAAGAAGAAAGAAGCTGTGCCCTGCAGGATAGTGCGCGGCCTGGGAGGACAGAAAGCGGAGCTGCCCCCTGGCCAGCTGTTCATATTCCTGTTTTTCTGTGATTTGTGAGAGCCGCAGCAGGCAGTAAGCCATGACGGAATTGCCGCTGGGCAGAGCCCCGTCATAAGTTTCTTGCGGCCTGGCAATCAGGAGGTCATTTTCTTTTCCATATAAAAAATATCCCCCGTTTTTATTGTCCGTAAACTGGCACAGGACTTCCCCGCAAATCTGTTCCGCGCGCCTTAGATAATCTGTTTTTCCGGTGGCTTCATAGAGATGAAGCAGAGCCGCCGTATAATAAGCATATTCGTCCAGGAAGCCTTTGACAAAACGGATATGCTTCCGGAAGCTGACATAAAGGGTGTTTCCGTAGGCCAGGTTTTTTTCAATATAGCGCTGTGCCCTGCCGGCGGAGGAAAGATAGCCGGGTTTTCCCGTTATGCGGTATAAAATCGTCATGGCGCATATCATAAGGGCATTCCAGGAAGTTAAAACTTTGTCATCCAGATGAAGCGGAAAGCGGGATTTGCGGTAAGCGTACAAAAGTTCTTTTTCTCCTTCAAAATCATCGGAGATATCGCTGCCATGCAAAAGGTTGGGAATATTTTTGCCCTTGAAATTCCCCCGTTTGGTAATGCCGAAATGGGCGCAGAAGCGCCGCCCCCGCTCTTTGCCCAGAAGATGATGGATTTCTTCTTCTTTCCAGAGATAAAATTTCCCTTCTTCCCCTTCGCTGTCCGCATCCTGCGCGGAGTAAAATTCCCCTTTGCGGCCTGTCATATCCCGGAGCACATAAGAGGCTGTTTTTTCCGCGGTATCCAGAAAAATTTTATCGCCGGATACCTTATAGGCGGCGGAATAGGCGATGATAAGCAATGCGTTATCGTACAGCATTTTTTCAAAATGGGGAGCGAGGTAATAGTTATCGGTGGAATATCTGGAAAACCCAAAACCAATTTGGTCAAAAATACCTCCCCTGCGCATCCGCTCCAAAGTAAAGGATACCTGTTCCCAAATAGCTTTGTCATCATGTATTTGCGAGTACAGCATGAGGAAAAGAAGGTTATGGGGAGCGGGGAATTTGGGCGCGCTGCCAAAACCGCCGTATTTGCGGTCGAAGCTGTGGGAAAAAAGCTTCGCTGCCTTTTCCGGCAGGCTGCAGTCGATTTCCCCATGGGCCATATCGGAGGTTTCATGTTCGTTCCAATGGGAAAGAATGCCCTGGGCGGAATCCAGCAATTCTTTTTGATTGTTTTCCCATAATCCGGCGATGGACAGCAGAATATCTTCGAATCCGGGCATACCCCTTTCCGGGGAAGGGGGGAAATATGTTCCGGCAAAGAAAGGCCGTTGGTCGGGCATCAGAAAAAGGCTCATGGGCCATCCGCCGCTTCCGGTCATGGCCTGGCAGGCGGCCATATAAACGCTGTCGATATCGGGCCGCTCTTCCCTGTCCACCTTGACGGACACGAAATATCGGTTGAGAATATCGGCGATACGCTGATTCTCAAAGCTTTCCCGTTCCATTACATGGCACCAATGGCAGGTGCTGTAGCCAATGCTTAAAAAAATGGGTTTGTTTTCCCGAGCGGCTTTATCGAAGGCTTCCTTCGTCCAGGGATACCAGTCCACAGGGTTTTCGGCGTGTTGGAGCAGATAGGGGCTGCTTTGGTCCTTTAAGTGATTGCTCATGATAGGGCTCCTTTCCGGTGCGTCATTATATTAGGAACAGTTTTTTAATACCGATTGCGAAATTTTTCTGAAAAGTAGTTTGCACAGTTGCGCGTAGTTTATGTGGCAGAGATGATAAAAATGATTGTTTGGTTGTATTGCACACAATATATACGCACATTTTATGCGTAAATATGTTGAAGTGCGCATAAAAAGGGAGTATAATACATAGTATAAGGAGAAAACAATATGACAGTTCGGGAAATACTAAAGGTGCTTCATAAAGATGGATGGTATATTGCCAATCAAGAAGGTTCTCATATAAGCCTAAAGCACCCAGTAAAGCCCGGAAAGGTCACAGTGGCAAACCACAGCGGCGACCTGAAGCCGGGAACGCTAAACAGCATTTATAAACAGGCGGGGCTTAAATAGCCTTATTGTCTGCGGTTCTTACAGAAAGGAGCATTATTTATGCAGAATTTAACTTATCTTGCAGTTTTTGAACCATCTACAGACGGCGCATATAGCATTTACTTCCCTGATTTACCCGGATGTATTAGCTTTGGAAACAATCTGGAAGAAGCTGCACGCATGGCTGCGGAAGCCGCAAGCCTTCATGTGTACAGTATGGAATGTGACAATGAAGAAATTCCCACTCCATCCGTAAATCTACCCAAAGAAGATACCGAAGGAAATGTTGTAATGCCCGTTACAATCCACCCTGATTTATTCCGCATGAAAAAGGACAACGAACGGGTTAAGACAAACATCACTCTCCCGGCATGGCTGAAAAGGATTGCAGAGGAACAAAAGGTAAATTATTCCCGGCTCTTGGAAACTGCCCTGATGGATTATCTGCAAATTCCTATGTCCGGCAGACAATAAGCCCTTGCCCTGTTGCCTGGAACTTTTAGAAAGGAGCCTTTTCCCATGACATCATTCAATTATGAAAAAATCAAAAACCCGATGGTATATAAAGAAAACACTCTCCCGGCCCATTCCGATTGCAGGATGTATAAAAACAGGGCGGAGTTTCTGGAGAACAGAAGTTCCCTTGTTTATTCCCTGGACGGCATATGGAAGTTTTCATATGCGGTTAATGCTGCTTCGGCGATTCCGGGCTTTGAGGAGATGGATTATGATTGCAGGAGCTGGGCGGATATCCGGGTGCCGGCGCATATCCAGCTGGAAGGGTATGACAGGCCCCAGTACGTGGATGTGCAGTATCCCTGGGATGGCCGGGAGGATGTGCGCCCGGGCGGCGTTCCGGAGAGGTTCAATCCGGTGGCCAGCTATGTGAAATATTTTGAACTGCCGAAGGGGATGAAGGGAAAGGAAATCCGCATTGCCTTTGAGGGGGTGGAAAGCGGAATGGCCCTTTGGCTGAATGGCAGTTATGTGGGATATAGCGAGGACAGTTTTACCCCATCCGACTTTGAGCTTACTCCCTATTTGCGGGAGGGGGAGAACAAGCTGGCGGTACAGGTGTACAAATGGACCTCTTCCAGCTGGTGCGAGGACCAGGATTTTTTCCGTTTTTCGGGCATTCACAGGAGCGTATATTTGTATGCGGTTCCTTCCATCCATTTAGAAGATATCAGGATAAAGACATTGTTCCCGGAAGATAATTTCAGCAAGGCGGTGATGGAAGTGCAGGCGAAGGTGAAAGGGGAAGGAAGAATCCGTTTTGCGTTGATGGAGGAAGGGGAAGGGAGGCTTCCATCCCCATCAGGGGCGGAAAGGGGAGTTCCCTTGGATTTGGAAGAGGAAGGGAAAAAGATATTCGAAAGGACGGAATCTGCCTGGGAAGGGCGGATGATGGCCGGGATACGAACAGAGCAGGATAAAAAAGAAGACGATAAAAAAGAAGACGATAAGGAAGAAAACAGATGGAAAGAAATCCTAATTCGTGAGGAAATCCCCGCCCCTAAGCTTTGGAGTGCGGAAAGCCCGTACCTTTACCGTTTAGAGATAGAGTTGTGCGGCATGTCCGGGGATACGGAAGAATATGTGGAGGAAATGGTAGGAATCCGTAAATTCGAGATGAGAAACAATAGAATGCTGTTAAACGGCAAGCGGATTGTGTTTAAAGGGGTAAACCGGCAGGAGTTCAGTTCCGTTACAGGGCGCTGCGCTTCTTATGAGGAGCTGGAAAAGGATATTGTGACGATGAAACGGAATAATATTAATGCCGTAAGGACGAGCCACTATTCCAACAGCAGGGCAATTTATGATTTGTGCGACCGTTATGGGCTTTATATGATTGCGGAATGCAACATGGAAAGCCATGGTACATGGGATGCCTATGTGAAGGGGTTGGAGGACGAATCCTATGTCCTGCCTGGGGCGAAGGAAGAGTGGGAAGGGATGATGCTTGACCGGGTCAATTCCTGTTACCAGAAGGACAAGAACCACCCTTCGGTGCTGATATGGTCCTGCGGCAACGAATCCTTTGGGGGAAGGACGATTTACCGGATGTCGGAGCTTTTCCGCGAATTGGATGATACCCGCCTGGTCCATTATGAAGGAATCTGCGAGGACAGAAGGTATCCGGACACTTCCGATATGGAAAGCAGGATGTACCGGCCGGTGAGCAAGATTAAAGAATATTTGGAAACGCCGGATGTAAAGCCCTATATTTGCTGCGAATATTCCCATGCGATGGGGAACTCCTGCGGCGCGATGCACAAGTATACGGACCTGGCGGATGAAGAAAACTCAGGATATCAGGGCGGCTTTTTGTGGGATTATATCGACCAGTCCCTATATAAAAAGGACCGTTATGGAAAGGAATTCCAGGCCTATGGCGGGGATTTCCATGACCGGCCCAATAACGGGAATTTCAGCGGAAACGGCATTGTATATGGAGGGGAGAGGAATATTTCCCCTAAAATGCAGGAGGTAAAGTACAATTACCAGAATATTTCGGTTATTTTCCATGAGGATGGTTTTGAAGTGTGGAATAAAAATCTTTTTACATCTACGGATGCATTTGCCTGCCAAGCTGTGCTTCAAAGAGACGGCGTGGCGGTAAGCCAAAGGCTGTTAAACATTTCGGTGGAGCCGGGAAGCAGGAAACGATTTCCCCATCCTTTTGAAATCCCCCAAAAGGAAACTCTCTGGCGGGAAGGGGAATATGCGGTGACAATATCCTTTTTGCTGAAAGAGGATACCCTGTGGGCGAAGGCCGGGCATGAAGTGGCTTTCGGGCAGGCGGTGATAGCGGAACTGAAGAGTGAGGGAAATGCCGGGGATGTGGTGAAGCGGCCCATTTTAATTCGGGGAAAGAACAACATAGGCGTCCGGGGGGAAGAATTCCAGGCATTGTTTTCCATGAACGGCGGATTGGTATCCTACCGATATGCGGGGGAAGAAATGCTGGAAAAAATGCCGAAGCCCAACTTTTGGCGGGCACCGGTGGACAACGATGAGGGAAATAATATGGCGGGCAGATATGCCCAGTGGAAGCTGGCCAGCTTATATTTGACTGCCAAAGGCATCGGAAAGGAGAGGGAAGCTTTGGCAGGCATACAGTATGATAACCCGGAAGTGACAGAAGAGGCGGATTGCGTGGCCATTGCCTACCGCTACCGATTCCAGACAACGCCGGAGGGGGAATGCCAGGTGACTTACCGGGTATATGGGGATGGAAGGATACGGACTACTTTGTCCTATGACCCGGTGAAAGAGCTGGGGGATATGCCGGAATTCGGCATGATTTTCTATTGCAATGCGGATTATGACTATGTGGAATGGTATGGAAACGGCCCGGCGGAAACTTATGAAGACAGGAAAATGGGAGCAAAACTGGGCATCTACAGAAACCGGGTGCAGGACAATATGGCGGAATATCTGGTGCCCCAGGAATGCGGAAATAAGACGGGCGTAAGGTATGGGAAGATTATGGACCGGAAAGGCAGAGGCTTGCTTTTTACCGGCGATAAGATGAACTTTTCCGCCCTTCCCTACACGCCCCATGAAATGGAGCAGGCGGCGCATCCTTATGAACTGCCGCAGATTCATTATACGGTAGTGAGGGTGTCCATGCAGCAGATGGGAGTAGGGGGCGACAACAGCTGGGGCGCTTTGGTGCATCCGGAATATTTAATTGATGTAAGTAAAAAACTGGAATTTACATTTACTTTCCAGGGAATATAAAAAACTGTCATGACAGATAACTTTAAAGTAAAGAAACATATTTCTGAAGAAAATAATTTCTAAGGTATAAAATGCCACCGTTTACAGATACTAGTACAAAACTTAAGCATTGTAGATGGAGGAAATGAAATGAAAGCAACAGGAATTGTAAGAAGAATTGACGACTTAGGCCGTATTGTAATACCGAAAGAAATTAGAAGGACATTGCGGATTCGGGAAAGCGACCCGCTGGAAATATTTACCGACAGAGAAGGCGAAATCATTTTAAAGAAATATTCGCCCATTGGAGAGATGAGCACCTTTGCCAAACAGTATGCGGAAAGCCTGGCCCAAGTGTCCGGGCATACGGCGCTGATTGCGGACCGGGATCAGTTTATTGCCGTATCCGGAGGAAGCAAGGGTCTTTTGGGAAAAGGCTTGAGCAGCGAACTGGAAGATAAAATCAATAACCGGGAAACGCTGATTGCATCGAAAGGGGAGCGCAGCTTTATCCAGATTTCGGCGGACGGTTCGGAGGATTTCGCGCATATAGCCCTTAGCCCTATTATATGCGAAGGGGATGTTATCGGCGCGGTGGTTCTGGCGGAAAGCGATGAAAAGGCAAAAATGGGAGAAGTGGAGCAGAAACTGGTGCTGTCGGCAGCAGGATTTCTGGGCAGACAGATGGAGCAGTAGAAGTACAATGAATGATAAAAAGATATATGATATATACGGATTAACGGATGAAGAAAGAAAAAGGGCCATGGCCGGGCTAAAGATAGCGGCATGGATGGGATTGATTTCCGGGCCGGATTTGGAAACGGTGGAGGAGCGGAGGCAACAGAAAAATAAAGAAATAGAAAGCAAGCTGGCGGCAGGGGAAGCCGTGTATGGGCCGACTCATTACACTCCGGCCATGTACCTTCAATATGAACTGACCCGTTTCCGACTGGATTATGTTGTTTATGCAGGAGATTATCCCTATAAAAAAATAACGGAAGAGGAAAAGAAAGCTTTTTACGATAATAACAGAGATTTGTTCACCAGATATTTTGGCGACAGTTTCGAATACGAAGAAGTAGAGATGATTATCGCAAAAAGGCTGAGGGAAGAAGAATATGAGAACATTATCCAGGACTTATTACGTTAGCTCCAATACGGGAAATGATAACAATGACGGCAGTGCGGAAAAGCCTCTGGCCACGCTCTTTGCGGTGAACCGGCTGCCCTTGGGGCCGGGAGACCGGGTTCTTTTAGAAAGGGAATCCGTGTTCTCCGGGCAGTTTTTGCATTTGTCCGTACAGGGGGCGGAAGATGCGGAGATTGTGATAGGCGCATATGGGGAAGGGCGGCCGCCCCGGATAGAAGCGAAGGGGCAGGGCATCTGGTATCAGGATTATGGAACGGAGCTGGATTCCCCCACCCACACAAGGGAAGGTTATGTATCCTCGGCTGTGCTTCTCTATGACTGTGCCCATATTACATTGCAGGATATTTCCATAACAAATCGCGGGGAAATTACAGGAGAAATTTATGAAGCCCCCTGTAAGATGAACCGCACCGGCGTAGCCGTAGTGGCGAAGAATGGGGGAACTTTACGGGGAATCCGCCTTTCCGGCCTGGAAATCAGGGATGTGAACGGCAACGTTTATGACAAGCATATGAATAACGGGGGCATCTATTTTACATGCTTAAAGCCGGATTGCGAAGAAAAAACGGGAGTGGCCAGATACGAAGGGGTGAGCGTTACGGGATGCTTTGTCTACCGGGTGAGCCGGTGGGGAATCGCAGTGGGATACAGTTATAAAAGCAAAGAATTCATGAAGGCGGAGCTGGAAGAGGAACTGTTTGAGAAATACGGACATAAGGATATACGGATTGCGGACAATTACGTGAAAGAAGCGGGAGGAGACGGAATAACGGTGATGTATGCCCTGCGCCCTTTGGTGGAACATAACAGTGCGGATTGCTGTGCGGGCGAAATGAATGACCGGGTTTACCGTTTTCCGGGAAAGCGCGGAGGGAAGGTTGCGGCAGCCATTTGGCCGTGGAAATGCAAAGACGCCCTGTTCCAGTACAACGAAGCGGCCGATACCAGATTGAACCAGGACGGCATGGCCTGGGACGCGGACTCCGGCGACGGAACCGTATACCAGTATAATTATAGCCGCCTGAATGAAGGCGGCTGCGTGATGTTTTGTCTGGAAGAATCCATACATAATACCTTCCGCTATAATATCAGCCAGGATGACTTAGGGGGAACCATCAGCCCTTCCGGGAATCCGGATGCCTATCTTTATGGCAATGTATTCCGCAAAAGAAAGGGTGTTCCCTTTGTGAGAAAACGTATGGATGATGGGAACTTTACGGAAGAAGGGAACAGGATTATACCAATTCCTTAAAGTCAATCCATAAATCATCGTAAATATTGGCCTTTATCTGGTTTTGGAAAGTAAACGTTGCGGTTTCAAACTTGGTTTCTTCCAGGCAATATACATAAACGGATTTTTTGGCAGGGTCAACAATCCAATATTCCTGTACCCCGGCGTCCGCATAGAGGTTTAATTTGCGGATATAGTCATGGCTGGCCGTACTGGGGGAGACGATTTCGATAATCCAGTCCGGCACCCCGGTGCACCCACGGTCCGTCTGTTTATCCAGGTTGCAGATTACGCTTATATCCGGCTCCACTATGGTTTTGTCATTGTCTTCAAACAGCTTGACGGCAAAGGGGGCCGGGTAGACTCTGCAATTTCCTTTTTTGAAGTCAATATAGTTTGATATTTTCTTAAATAAAAAACCAAGTATTTCCTGATGTATCCGGCTGGGCACCGACATGTCATAGAACTGACCGTCAATCAGTTCCGTCCGGGTATTCTCCGGCAGAGCATAGTAATCTTTTGCTGTGTATGTTTTTAACTGTGCAAGTGCCATATTTTACCCCATTTCTGCGCTGCTTTCAGCGAACGATTCCTTTCTACTCATGAAGATACTCCCTGTATTTATCTTCCGACGCATCCAAAAAGCAAAGGCCCACGATGCCCCTCCCCGTGTGGGCGCCGATGGCACAGCCTACAGTGGAAATCAATTTATCTTTCGGTTTGAGCTCTTCGTCCGCCAGGGAGAGAAGGAATTCCAAAGCCTCATTATCCTCCCCATGGCAGAAAGCCAGCGTCTGGTTGGAAAGTTCATAACCGTTATTTTTTGCATAGTCAATCAGGGCTTTCAGCGATTTCTTGCGCCCGCGCACTGTTTTTAACACCTGTAAACTCCCCGCTTTATCCACGATAAGGATAGGCTTCATATCCAATGTTTCAGCGATAGTTCCTTTAAACTTGGAAAGCCGGCCGCCCTTGATGAGGTACGCCAGAGTATGCACTGTAAACACATGATGGATATGGGAAATAAAATAATCCGCCGCTTCAATGAGGACTTCTTTCGGGGCACCGTTTTCCAGCATGGTAACCAGTTTGGATACGAGAAGCCCGAATCCGATGGAAGCGGATTTGGAATCGATGATTGTCAGGTCAAAATCAGGATACTGCTCCAGCACATTTTCTTTTGCAATATGGGCCGCGTTAAACGTGCCGGCGATACCTGTGGAAAAGCAAAGGTAAATGATACTGTCTCCGGCCTGGGCATAAGGGGTAAAGGCTTCCTCGAACATGGCCGGATTGATGTGGTAGGTGCGCACATCCCGCTTTGTGTCATCCAATATTTTATAAAATTCTTTTGTCTGAATGGTCTTGCCGTCAAAATAGTCCGTTTCATCAATGACCACAGGAGTAGGGATTACGTGCAGCTGATGGGCTGCGATATACTCCTTAGGCAAATCGGAGGCGGAATCGGTAATTATCTTTAACATTAAAATCCTCCATTCCTGTCAGATAGTTTCTGGAAATCTTCCTTGCCTTCATTTGAAAGTATGGATGCTTAGACCTGGCTCATACGGTCAAGCAGTTCGATTTTCATATCGTACAGCTTCTTTGACAAATCCACATACACCTTGTGGGGGTTTACAAGCCGCCTTGTTTCATCCCAAAGGGTATCCAGTTCCTGTTTGCAGTATTCACGGATATCCATAACTTTGGGGGATTCATAGCAGCATTCCCCGTTTTGGAAAATAGGAACCATGATTTCCCGCATAGTATAGCTGCCGCCTGCCAGTTTTGTTTTCTTCCAGGGTTCCAACGGGTCGAAAAGAAGCAGCGGCTCATTTTCATCAAAGGTTTCATCCGCCAGGCAGATGAGGTCGGCCTTGATTTTGCCGGACTCTTTTTCATAAATACGATAGATGGTCTTATTGCCGGGATTAGTCACTTTTTCGCTGTTTTCGGACAGCTTGATTTTGGGGATGAAGTGCCCGTCTTTATCCATAATGGCCGCCAGTTTGTAAACGCCGCCAAAGGAAGGGCAGTCCTTGGAAGTAATCAGGTTGGTGCCTACCCCCCAGGAGGTGATGGCCGCGCCCTGTACTTTCAGGCTGTCGATGAGGAATTCATCCAAATCGTTGGAGGCGGAAATAACCGCATCGGGAAAGCCTGCCTCATCCAGCATTTTGCGGGCTTTCTTGGAAAGATAAGCCAAATCGCCGCTGTCTAAGCGGATACCGTAGAAAGTGAGCGGTATGCCGGCTTCCCGCATCTCCTTAAATACCCTGATTGCGTTGGGAACGCCTGATTTTAAAGTGTCGTAAGTATCTACCAAAAGGATGCAGGCGGAAGGGTACATATCCGCATAGGTTTTAAAAGCAGTATATTCATCCGGGAAACTCATAATCCAGCTATGGGCATGGGTGCCCTTTACCGGAACATCGAACAGCCGGCCGCACAAGACGTTGGAGGTGCCGATACATCCTCCGATAATGGCCGCCCTTGCCCCATAAGTGCCTGCATCAGGCCCCTGGGCGCGCCTTAAGCCGAATTCCATAATCCCGTCACCCCTTGCCGCATAGCAGACCCTTGCAGCCTTTGTGGCAATCAGGCTTTGATGGTTTATGATATTCAAGATAGCTGTTTCGATAAGCTGTGCCTGCATAATCGGTGCGATGACTTTGATTAAAGGTTCCCTTGGGAAAATAACGCTTCCTTCGGGGATGGCATAAATGTCGCCGGTGAATTTGAAATCCTTCAGATAGTTGAGGAAGTCCTGACCAAAAATTCCCAGTCCGGCCAGGTACTCAATATCTTCTTCGGAAAAGTGAAGCTCTTTGATGTACTGGATGACCTGTTCCAGTCCAGCCGCCACGGCATAGCCTCCTTCGCCGGGATTGGTGCGGTAGAATGCATCGAAAATAACGGTTTCATTCTGGTCTTTGTGTTGGAAATACCCCTGCATCATTGTAAGTTCATATAAATCGGTGAGCAGGGTCAAATTTTGCCTATCCATATTTACCTCATTTCTGCGTTGCTTTTGTTGCCCGGCTTTGCCGGGGCTTTACGCATCTTAAGTTTGCGGATGCAGCGCAAACACAAACTTGGCGAACTGCTGAATAATATTTACAATATTCTTTGTTTATAATAAGGCAAAATCAGGAAGAAATCAATTGTTTCATAACAATAAAATTTTAAAGTAAATCTTAAAGAAATCTTAAAAAATTCTGGTGTTCAAGCGGACAGAAATGTTGTATAATTAATAATAAGAAAAGACAGGGGAGAAACTGCTCTTCATAACGTGCAGGGGGAATCTGCCCTGCGGGATGAATCCCTCCGGGGATGTATACGGGAAGCTGAGGTGATGGAATGAAACTGCTGCAATGTATAGGGAAAAAGGTGATGTTGGCGGGCGTTTTGATTAGTATGGGCGCTGCATATGAGACAGTGCCGGCCTTGGCGGCAGAGATGCCGGTAAAGCCGGCAGCGGAAAATTCCGTATCGGAAAATGCTTTAGCGGAAAACCCCGAATTGGAAAATTCATTGCCTAATAACTCAGTAACAACTGGGAATGATGCAACAAAGAAAAATGGGAGTATAAAGGATACGCTGGAAGAAATGGGGAAGCTGTCAGGGGAAACGGACGGACAGGAAGTGCAGTTAGAGGAAGCCGGGGAAGAGTCTCAGGAGAAGGAGCAGCCTGCGGCGGTAAGCCCTGACCAATTCCAGACAGTCAACTATAAAGAAGAGATATTAACGGACTGGCAGCAGATATTGGATGCTCTGGCATCGCTGACACCCCAGGCCCTGACAGGCTGCGGGGAAGGGGAAAAGACTTTGGTGCTGCAGCTGCAGAATGTGGGAAATATACCGGCGTCAGCAAAGGACAGCCTTGCTCCCGGCGAAGGGGGATATACGAAGATTTTGCAATGCGGCCTGGGATCCGGTGTATCTATCGTGCTGAACGGTTCGGCCGATAACAGCGGGTTCAATGGGATAAGCAACACATGCGTATCCGTTGCCAGCGAGAAACGGGGAAAGAAAAGTGTGGCAGCCACGGTACAGTTCGCATCCCACGAGGATATAGGGGCTGTGGTAAGCCTGCAGGTGAATCTGCCCCAGTGCAGTAAAGGAACGAAAGTATCGGTATATGCAGAGACGGTTGCCATTGATGAAGAAGGGAATGTGACGGTAGGCGAGAATGCCTGCATAGGAACAACAAAGGCGGGAGAGAACGGAAATGTAGAAATTCCCATCCAGTCCACCGCCAATTATATGTTTGTATATAAAGGGGCTAAAGAATAGCCCCTTTAAAAATGTCTTTAATTTTATCTGTTAAGGCATTAGCCAGTTGTAAATGCACAGCCGCGCCCCATGGTGGCGCCGACTTCCGTATCTATATATCTTTTGTCAATATTTTGGGGCGTTACGACAAGGATATTGGCTTTGCCGTTTTGCCAGGCATCTGTAGCGGCGATGGCCTTTGCAATGAGCCGTTTCAGGCCGAGGGCAATACAGGCGGCAGAAGAGCCGAACCTTTCTTTTGTGTCATTTGTGCCTAACATAATCACCAATAAATCCACTGGCTCATGGCTCATCAAACATGGATAAATATAATCCAGCCCTGACAGCGCTTCATGGATAGGGTCCTGGAAACAAGTGGTGCGCCCGCTCAGCCCTTCTTCCAGAATGAGATAATCTTCTCCCAGATTCTTTTGGAGCAGGCAGCTCCATCTTTGATTTTCGTCAAAGCGCCCGCCGGTTTTCGCACAGTAACCATGGGTATTGGAATCCCCGAAACATACGATATGTTTTTTCATCATTATCCCATGCTCCTTTCAAAGTACGGAGATTTCTTCCACAGCTTTAATGAAGCGTTGTGCAATTTCAAGAGGTCTGGTAATGGCGCCGCCAACTACTACGGCAAATGCGCCGGCATTTAGCATTTCCACTGCCTGTTCAGGGCTGTGAACCCGCCCTTCCCCAATAACAGGGATATCCACTTCGGAGGACAGGCGTTTTACCAGTTCATAATCGGGGCCGTCTGTTTTGGGAGAGTGGGCGGTATAACCGCTCATGGTGGTGCCGACCATATCAACCCCCAGCTTCCAGGCGTTGATGCCCTCCTCATAAGTGGAAATATCCGCCATCAGGATAGCATCCGGGTACTTCTTCCGTACTTCCACAATAAATTCGTCAATTGTTTTGCCGTCTCCCCGCTTTTGTGCGGTGCAGTCGAAGGCAATCACATCCGAACCGGCGGCTACCAGTTCGTCCACTTCTTTCATAGTGGGCGTGATGTAGCTCTCAAAGCCCTCATATTTAATCTTAATCAGGCCGATAACAGGAAGTCCGGTCTCCTCTTTGATAGCAATGACATCGCGGATGCTGCTGGTACGTATGGCGGGTGTTCCTGCCTGCTTAGCTGCCCGCGCCATCAAATACATGATGGATTTTTCCTCTACATAGAGAGGCTCTCCGGGAACGGCCTGGCAGGAAACGATAATCTTGCCTTTAATTTGTTCAAATAATGCTTCTTTTTTCATAATGCTGTCAACGCCTCCTTAAATAATATACCGCTCAATGGCTTTATCTATCATATCGGCACATTTTTTCACTTTCTCCATATCTTCAGGAATTAAGTCGGGCAATGGTTTACGTACGCCGCCGATATCCAGTCCGGAGCGCACCCGCAAAATTTCTTTGATTACGCCATACAAATTTCCGTGGCAGGCGCACATTCCATAGATAACATCGTTGGCAGCATTTTGGATATCCTGTGTCGGCATGGAGCTGTTTTTCACTGCAACAACCCTGGGGTTCTTTTTCATTTCCCGAAACAGCGGCATAGTGAGTGCAACCTCTGCCAGCTGAGGGATATTGTAAATCACAAAGTCGGTATTTGGCGCGCTGTCTGAAATATCATTCCAATATTCGGCGATGGCATATTCGGGGAGATGGAAATAAATAGGGGGAATTGCTGCAATGGCATCCACGCCAAGGCTTTCGGCATGTGCGGCCAGTTTGCGGCTTTCGGCTGTGTTATTGCAGGCAACCTGGGCGATAACTGTCAACTTGCCTTCGGCAGCTTTCATCACGTGCTCCAGCGTCTTTTTCCTGTCCGGAACAGTCTGGTAAATGCACTCTCCGGAAGAACCTCCTACATAAACCCCTTTCACTCCCTTTTCAATCATGCATTTCGTTAAAAGCTCTACGCGTTCCCCGTCCACATTGCCTTTTGCGTCATAGCATGCATAAAATGCAGGGATAATTCCCTGATAATTGCTGATGTCCTTATTATATTGCATTGCTTTTGTATAGCCGGCTTGTCATCTGGCATACATAATGGTATAATAGCCAGCAAAAATCTTCTCATAAAATTGACTGGGATGCCAAATGCCCTGCCCATGGAAGGCATTGGATATCCTAATCAAAATCAGGCGCAAAAAGATTCCAAGAGGGATAAGGAGGGAAAAGCATGCTCACTATGGTTCTTGATATCGGAGGAACTGCCATAAAATCCGGTCTGTATGATAATGGGGAACTGTCGGCAGTGAGGGAGACGCCGACGGATGCAAAACTGGGCGGCGCCCACGTGGTGGAACGTGCCATCGAACTGATTGAAGCTTACCGGGAATCCGCCGGCTTTCAGCGCATAGGCATCAGCACGGCGGGGCAGGTGGATGCGGCAGTGGGGCGGATTATTTACGCCAATGAAAATATTCCCGGCTATACGGGAATGGAGTTAAAGGATATCATGGAGAAAAAGTTCCGTGTTCCTGTAGCTGTGGAAAATGATGTCAATGCAGCGGCAATCGGGGAATCGATTTTCGGCGCAGGGAAGGGAGTATCGGATTTTGTCTGCCTGACTTATGGAACAGGGGTGGGCGGTGCTATTTTCGTCAACGGGAAGCTATACTCGGGCAGCAGCTGTTCGGCAGGGGAATTCGGAGGGATTGTTACCCACCCTCAGGAGCGGGATATAGCAAAGGGAGGGATGTTCTCCGGATGTTATGAAAAGTATGCCTCCGCGACCGCATTGGTCAGCCGTGCTAAGCAGCTGGAGCCTTCATTATCCGATGGACGTGCTGTTTTTGCACAGCAGGACCGGCCGGAGGTCAGGGCGATTATAGACGGGTGGATTATGGAAATCATTTATGGCCTGATTACTATTGTCTATATGCTCAACCCTTCCTGTATAATCCTTGGGGGAGGGGTGATGGAGCAGCCCTATGTGCTGGAGCAGATTCGTGAAAAGCTGTACCAGCATATTATGCCCAGCTTCCGCCATGTGAGGATAGAAAAGGCCAGGCTGGGAAACCGGGCGGGTATGCTGGGGGCAGCCATGCTTGATGTACACGGGCAACTATAAAAACAGCATCTATCCGGTCGGTATTTGATACACCTTCCGGATAAATGATGCGCAACTGGAATCAGGAGGAATAAATTTGACTGGAAATATTCTGGAAGTTATTACTGAACAATATCACTCGCTGACCCGTTCCGGAAAAAGCTGGCGGATTATATTTTCGCTAATACGTATCATGTACAGTACATGTCCATTTCAAACCTGGCGGAGAACAGCGGTGTTTCCGAAGCGTCTATCACCCGTTTCTGCCATAATCTGGGGCTTTCGGGCTACAATGAGCTAAAGCTGGCATTGGCAAAAGCGGATTATGCATCGGATTTGGGAGACCCATTAGGCGCTCCCGATACGATTACTTCGGAGGATACACTCAAAAGCGTGTTCCATAAACTGCATGCCTCGCAGGTCCTTTCCCTGAATGAAACGTTGGACCTGCTGGACGAGGATGCGGTTACCAGGGCGGTAGATTTGCTTTCCGGCGCTGACAGGCGAGAAAGATGTTATCCTTTTTTCTCATATTCTGGCTCGACGAAAGATATGGAAGATATTATGCGTATTGCCAAGGACAGAAAGGTATCCATAATATTGATTACCCATTTCCCGAAATCGAGGGCCACCGAATTTGCAGATGTAGTGCTGCTTTGCGGGTATAACGAAGGGCCGCTCCAGTCAGGTTCCGTTGCGGCCAAGCTAGGTCAGCTTTTCCTGATAGAGTGCCTTTTTTATGGATTCTGTAAGCGGAATCCGGAGGTTTATGCTTTGGCGCGGTCTTCCACTGCGGAGGCCATTACGCATAAGCTGCTATGATGAATGGCTGGAATGCCACTTTTAATGTCAACTAAAATTTAAAATAGGTTGACAATAGGGGCGTAAAATGTTACTATTTCTTCGAGCCGCAGGAATATGGCGAAATATTAAGACCCAAAGATTGAAAAATAAATTGCGGGCAGATGGAGGAGAGATTATGGCAACAGTAACACCGGCAACAATTTCACGCAGCAAAACATATGATATGGTTTACATCGCAATATTTGCAGTATTGATGGCAGTATGCTCATGGATTTCTATCCCTATGGCTGTGCCCTTTACATTACAGACCTTTGGGGTTTTCCTGGCCGTAGGGGTCCTTGGCGGGAAAAGGGGAACTTTGTCGATTGTGGTGTATGTCCTGTTAGGCGCGATAGGGATTCCGGTATTTGCAGGTTTCACGGGCGGCTTAGGGATTGTTTTGAGTAATACGGGAGGATATATCATAGGATTTATTTTTTCAGCGCTCATTATGTGGTCGATAGAGGCTGCTTTGGGGAAAAAGACATGGGTGTTGGCAGTATCTATGATAGCGGGGCTGATTGTCTGCTACGCATTCGGCACAGTATGGTTTATGTATGTATATGCAAAAAATATGGGGGCAGTAGGGTTGGCTACTGTTTTGGGATGGTGCGTGATTCCGTTTATCGTTCCCGATTTAGTAAAAATAGCGCTGGCTTTGATGTTGAGCAAAAGGTTGGCGGGAGTGATAAAAATGTAGGGGGAATTGATGGAAAAAGAATGGTGTGATATAGTGAATTGCGCTGATGCGCAAGCAGGTCATCAATTTCCTGACGGAAATTGGTGTAGATAAAACGGGATTGTTAAGGCATATCAACCGTATGATAGGTACGGAGTAGCGATATGTTTGCGTCAGCAGGCCGAGGAGATTCGGTAAATCTATGGCGGCCGATATGCTTGCGGCGTATTATGGCAAGGAATGTGACTCAAAAGAATTATTCTTTGCTTAAGGCCACATGGAATTGCGATGGGGAAGCTGTTGCCGCTGGTGTGGATAAAAAAGAAGCATTGCTGTATCATTGAAGAGTGGAAACAGCAATAAGTATCTTGACATACGGAGGAAAATGGCATTATAATATCGGCATATCGTGATAGAAAAAGACAGTGACGAAGACAGTAGGCATTTTTTGAAATCCAAAGCGAGCCGGGGAGGGTGGAAGACCGGCGAGAGTAAGGGATGCTGAATATCACTTCCGAGTTGCGGGCCGAACAATTTCTTCCGTATAGAGATGAAGGCAGGCGTTTGATAAGGCGCTTTCATTTATATTTTCCTGGGAAGAAAAACAGTAAGTGCCGACGGCATTCCTCCGTTAAGGGAAAACATATCATCTGCTTTGCTTTGAGACCGTATGCGTAAATTCACGAAATGAAAAGAAAAGGCAGCCTTTCTACAGGCAGCAGGCAACGCGAGCCGGTTTTATGCATATGCGGGAAAGTACAGTGAAGCAGGCGTATGACGTAATGGGTGGTAACACGGATTTGACCCCGTCCTTTTACAGGACGGGTTTTTTTGTTTCGTCGGCAGGGTTTTTGGCACACGAACCTCCATGACGCAGCTTTGCGGCATCACAAATCCATAAGGGGATTTAGACGTGTCGCTGCGCACGCGGAATAACCAACACAGAAAGGATGGACATTATGTATCAGAAAGTATCGACTAATCTCAATTTTGTAGAACGGGAGAAGGAGACGGAGAAATTTTGGAAGGAGAAAGACATTTTTGCGAAAAGTATGGAAAACCGCAAAGATGGGCCGACCTATACCTTTTATGACGGGCCTCCTACCGCCAACGGGAAACCCCATATCGGCCATGTGCTGACCCGTGTAATTAAGGATATGATTCCCAGATACCGTACCATGAAGGGATATATGGTTCCCAGAAAGGCCGGATGGGATACCCATGGGCTTCCGGTGGAGCTGGAAGTGGAAAAGCAGCTTGGCCTGGATGGAAAGGAGCAGATTGAAGAATATGGATTGGACCCTTTTATTTCCAAATGTAAGGAAAGCGTATGGAAATACAAGGGGATGTGGGAAGATTTTTCCGGAACGGTAGGTTTCTGGGCCGACATGGATGACCCTTATGTAACCTATCATGATGACTATATCGAGTCCGAGTGGTGGGCGTTAAAACAAATCTGGGATAAGGGGCTGCTTTATAAAGGGTTTAAAATCGTGCCTTACTGCCCCCGCTGCGGAACCCCCCTTTCCTCCCATGAAGTGGCACAGGGATATAAGGATGTAAAAGAACGTTCTGCGGTTGCCCGCTTTAAGGTAAAGGGGGAGGATGCCTATATCCTGGCATGGACGACTACCCCCTGGACACTGCCCTCTAACGTAGCCCTCTGTGTAAACCCCAATGAATCTTATGCTAAGGTGAAGGCGGGAGACGGAAACGTTTATTATATGGCGGAAGCCCTGTTGGATTCGGTGCTGGGCAAGCTGGGGGATGAGGAAAAAGGGATTCCCCCTTATGAAGTGCTGGAAAAATATATCGGCAAGGATTTGGAATATAAGGAATATGAACCCCTTTTCGATTATGCGTTGGAAATATGCGAAAAACAGCATAAAAAAGCATTTTATGTGACTTGCGATACTTACGTAACGCTGACTGATGGTACGGGGGTGGTTCACATTGCCCCAGCCTTCGGTGAGGACGATGCTAACGTAGGGCGCAATTATGACCTGCCCTTTGTGCAGCTGGTGGATGCCAAGGGCGAAATGACCAAGGAAACGGATTATGAGGGGGTATTCTGTAAAAAGGCGGACCCTATGATTCTGGTGGATTTGGAAAAGAAAGGGCTATTGTTCGACGCGCCGAAATTTGAGCACAGCTACCCTCATTGCTGGCGGTGCGATACCCCTCTGATTTATTATGCCAGAGAGTCATGGTTCATTAAGATGACTGCGGTAAAAGAAGACCTTATCCGCAACAATAATACCATTAACTGGATTCCGGAGTCCATCGGGAAAGGGCGTTTCGGCGACTGGCTGGAAAATATCCAGGACTGGGGGATTTCCAGGAACCGTTATTGGGGAACGCCCCTGAATATATGGGAATGCCCGAAATGCGGCAAGATGCATTCCATCGGCAGCAGGGAGGAACTGGAGAAAATGAGCGGGAATGAGGCGGCGCGTACCGTAGAGCTCCACCGCCCCTATATCGATGAAATTACTATCCAGTGCCCGGAATGCGGCGATACGATGAAACGCGTGCCTGAGGTGATTGACTGCTGGTTTGATTCCGGGGCCATGCCCTTTGCCCAGCATCACTATCCTTTTGAAAATAAAGATTTGTTTGAAAAACAGTTCCCCGCCCAATTTATTTCCGAAGCGGTGGATCAGACGAGGGGATGGTTCTATTCCCTGCTGGCGGAATCCACGCTGCTTTTCAATTGCTCCTGCTTTGAAAATGTAATCGTGCTGGGCCATATTCAGGATGAAAACGGACAGAAGATGAGCAAGTCAAAAGGAAATGCGGTGGATCCTTTCGAAGCGCTGGCCACATATGGGGCGGATGCCATCCGTTGGTATTTCTATATTAATTCCGCGCCATGGCTGCCTAACCGCTTCCATGGAAAAGCGGTGCAGGAAGGGCAGAGGAAATTTATGGGAACCCTTTGGAATACCTATGCATTTTTTGTCCTCTATGCCAATATCGATAATTTTGACCCTACGAAATATGAACTGGAATACGATAAACTTCCGGTAATGGATAAATGGCTGCTTTCCAAACTGAACACCCTGATTAAGGAAGTGGACTCCAATTTGGAGAATTATAAGATTCCGGAAGCGGCAAGGGCTTTGGACGGCTTTGTGGATGAGATGAGCAACTGGTATGTGAGAAGGAGCAGGGAACGTTTCTGGGCGAAAGGCATGGAGCAGGATAAAATCAACGCCTATATGACCTTATATACCGCCCTTGTTACGGTGAGCAAATGTGCGGCGCCCATGATTCCTTTTATGACAGAAGATATTTACCGTAATTTGGTATGCTCTGTGGATAAAAATGCGCCGGAGAGCATCCATCTGTGCGATTTCCCGGTAGCAAAGGAAGAATTCATCGATAAGAAGCTGGAAGAGGATATGGAAGAGGTGCTTAAGGTGGTAGTGATGGGGCGCGCCTGCAGGAATGCTGCCAACATTAAGAACCGCCAGCCTATCGGCAAGATGTTTGTAAAGGCACCGATGACCCTTGGCCGCTTTTATCAGGATATTATCAAAGAAGAGCTGAATGTGAAAGAAGTATGCTTCACCGATGACGTGAGGGAATTTACCACCTATACCTTCAAACCGCAGCTTCGTACCGTAGGGCCTAAATACGGCAAACAGCTGGGCGGCATCCAGAAGGAACTGGCTGCCCTGGATGGCAATTCGGCCATGGATGAACTGAATGCCCAGGGGATGTTGAAGTTCGACATCGGCGGGGTGAATGTGGCACTGACGAAGGACGATTTGCTGATTGAAATGGTTCAAAAGGAAGGGTATATGACCGAGGCCGATAATACGGTGACCGTAGTGCTGGATACGAACCTTACGGATGAACTGGTGGAAGAAGGTTTTGTGTACGAAATCATCAGTAAAATCCAGACGATGCGTAAAGAAGCGGGCTATGAAGTAATGGACCACATCCAGGTATTAATCGGCAAAAATGACAAAATCGCATCGATTGTCCAGAAGAATGAGGATATCATTGCTGGCAAGGTGCTGGCGGATAAGATGTCGGCCGGAGAGGCGGACGCTGCTTCCGGGGATTGGTGCGTGAAAGAGTGGAATGTCAACGGGGAAAAGGTAAGTATTGGTATTTGCAGGTAACAGTTCAGCCCAGGACTTTGCACTTGCTGCAAAGTCCGTACCAATATGCAGATGTGGCAACGAATCCAGCCCTTTTGCCGTAGGCAAAACTCAAAATGGACGGATTCCGTAACAGGGCAGCCGAAAGGATGAACTGTTACATTTGCAGACAGTAACAGAACAGGGAATCTTGCAATTTTTTGTAATTCAGGTATAATTATCCATAGAGGGTTCATCAATGTACTTTCGGATTATAATTTTTTCCAGAAATCCGGGGTATTTGAAAGGAGACAGGAGGAAAAGATGGCAAAGCAAAAAACATTATCTTTTGACAAAGACTTATTTAAAAGAAGCGTAGTGTATAATGTAAAAACATTGTATAGGAAGAGCATGGAAGAGGCTACCCCTCAGCAGGTTTTTCAGGCGGTCTCCTATTCGATTAAGGATGCGGTAATCGACCATTGGATGACCAGCAGGGAAGAGTATGAGAAGCAGGATCCTAAGATGGTATATTACTTATCTATGGAATTTTTGATGGGCAGGGCTTTGGGAAATAATATTATCAACTTGCAGGCATACAAACCGGTGAAGGAAGCGCTGGATGAACTGGGCGTGGATTTGAATGTGATTGAAGACCAGGAGCCGGATCCGGCTTTGGGAAATGGCGGCCTGGGCAGGCTTGCGGCTTGTTTCCTCGATTCCCTGGCTACTTTGGGATATTCCGCTTACGGATGCGGTATCCGATACCGTTATGGTATGTTCAAACAGCAGATACGCGACGGCTATCAGGTAGAAGTGCCCGATAACTGGCTGGAAAACGGAAACCCTTTTGAATTAAGGAGGCCGGAGTATGCCAAAGAAGTAAAATTTGGCGGCTATGTGAACGTATATGTGGACGAAAACGGAAGGAGCCATTTCAAGCAGGAGGGGTATCAGAGCGTAAAAGCTATCCCTTATGACCTTCCTATTGTAGGCTATGGAAACGGCATTGTAAATACGCTGCGTATCTGGGATGCACAGCCGGTGGAATGCTTTAAACTGGACTCCTTCGACAAAGGAGACTACCAGAAGGCGGTGGAACAGGACAATCTGGCGCGTAATATCGTGGAAGTGCTTTACCCTAACGATAACCATTACGCGGGGAAAGAGCTGCGCCTGAAACAGCAATATTTCTTCATTTCAGCTTCGGTGCAGGAAGCGATTTCGAAATATATGCGCAACCATAAGGATATCCGCAAGTTCCACGAAAAGGTAACTTTCCAGCTGAACGATACCCATCCTACCGTGGCGGTAGCGGAACTGATGCGTATTTTAATGGACGAGCACTATCTGTCATGGGACGATGCGTGGGAAGTTACTACGAAAACCTGTGCATATACCAACCATACCATTATGGCGGAAGCTTTGGAAAAATGGCCGATTGAGCTTTTCTCCAGGCTGCTTCCGAGAATTTATCAGATTATTGAAGAAATCAACCGCCGCTTTATCATGCGGATTGAACAGATGTATCCTGGAAACCATGAAAAAGTGCGCAAGATGGCGATTATTTATGATGGCCAGGTGAAGATGGCCCATCTTGCCATTGCGGCGGGCTATTCCGTAAACGGCGTGGCAAGGCTGCATACGGAAATCCTGAAGAACCAGGAACTGAAAGACTTCTATGAAATGATGCCCGAGAAGTTTAACAATAAGACAAACGGCATTACCCAAAGGCGTTTCCTGCTTCATGGAAACCCTCTGCTGGCGGATTGGGTTACATCCCATGTAGGGAATGACTGGATTACGGATTTGCCGAAAATCAACAAGCTGAAAATATATGCGGATGATGAAAAAGCGCAGCAGGAGTTCATGAATATCAAATACAAGAATAAAGTACGCCTGGCGGAATATATCCGTGAGCACAACGGGATTGAAGTTGACCCCCGGTCTATTTTCGATGTACAGGTGAAGAGGCTTCATGAGTACAAGAGGCAGCTTTTGAATATTCTGCATGTAATGCATATTTATAATGAGTTAAAGGAACATCCGGAAATGGAATTCTTCCCCAGGACATTTATTTTCGGGGCAAAAGCGGCAGCGGGATACCGGAATGCAAAGCTGACCATTAAGTTAATCAATTCGGTAGGGGATGTGATAAACAATGACCCTGCCATCAACGGGAAGATTAAAGTCGTATTTATCGAAGACTACAGGGTATCCAACGCGGAATTGATTTTTGCTGCGGCGGATGTATCGGAGCAGATATCCACGGCCAGCAAGGAAGCTTCCGGCACAGGCAACATGAAATTCATGCTGAACGGCGCTCTGACTCTCGGCACGATGGATGGGGCCAATGTAGAAATCGTGGAAGAAGTAGGGGAAGAGAATGCGTTTATTTTCGGCTTAAGCTCCGATGAAGTCATCCGCTACGAAAATTACGGCGGTTATGACCCTATGGAAATTTTCAACAATGACCCGAATGTGCGGAAAGTATTGATGCAGTTAATCAACGGTACATACAGCAGGAACGATCCGGATTTATTCCGTCCGCTGTATAACTCGCTGTTAAACACCTTTTCCACACCAAAAGCGGATATGTACTTTATCCTGAAAGATTTTGAGTCTTATGCGGAAGCGCAGAGGAAAGTGGAGAAAGCATACCGGGATGAGAAAAACTGGGCCAAGAGCGCTATCTTAAATGTGGCCTGCTCCGGCAAATTCTCTTCGGACAGAACGATTGAGGAATATGTAAAGGATATCTGGCATTTGGATAGGGTGGTGCTGCCGGCGAAGAAGACGGAGACGAAATAGAAGTAGGAGTTTCATAAATAGGGCTTATAGTGATATGAAGGCTGTGGTGCGGCCTGCGTCGGGCGGCATCATGGCGTGGATGTTTTGGCGCGGTGTTTTTGAGGGATTTTACTAAACAGTTCCTGGGATATCTAACTTCTGTTAAGTAAAATCACCACAAAAACAAAGCGCCAAAACATCCACGCCATGATGCCGCCGGACTTGCGTTCTGTCAGCCGGAACATTATCTTCCTACACGATGAGCCTTGGCGAACGGCCATTTAATCCGTTTCGCAAAATATCTACTCATAAAATTCAGGAAACACCTTCCTAATTCCTACGCCTTGAGCAGCCAGGAAAGGAGGGCAGGGGGAATCGTTTGGCTGCATTGTTTTCGGCAGAGGTTTTACTTAGCGGAATGTCCGATAACCAAGGGAAACCGCGGCAAGGACGCCGCGGTTAGTCTGCATGCGGCAAGGATGCCGCTGGCAGACGGCCCGGACGGATATCACAACCCTTCCATTCCGCTTAGAAAAACCCATGCCGAAAACCCCGCAGCCAAACGATTCCCCCCTGCCCTCCTTTCCGTCCGCTCAACCTAACAGTTCAACCTCCCTTCTCCCAAAACCCACGATTGACGCTCCTACCAACGTCCTATATAATAAAATATAAGAAAAATGACATACGGTACGTCCTGTAAAAAGAGTGATTGGAGAGTGATTGGATGCTGAGAAACAGGGTTATGGCCAAGAAGCCGCCGAAGGAGGAACTGAAGGCCAGATTGAATGCCGCGAGGGAAAAACTTTTTGCCAAGCAGATGCTTTTGAAGGAGAATAAACTGCCGGTGCTCGTATTGATGGAGGGCTGGGGAACAGCCGGGAAGGGAAGCTGTACAGGGCAGGTAATACGGAATATCGACCCGAGGTTTTTCAAGGTGGCGACGATGGAAGTGATGACGGAAGAGGAAAAGAGGAAACCTTTCCTTAGCCGTTATGTGGAAAAAATTCCGGAGGCGGGGAAGGTAGTCTTTATGGATTCGGGATGGATGGACGAAATTACCAGGCTGAAGCTGCATGGAGAAATCGGGAAGAATGAATATGAAATGCGGCTGGACAGCATCCGCCGATTTGAAAGGCAGTTGACCGATAACGGCTATCTGGTGATGAAATTTTTCTTCCATATCAGCGAGAAGGAGCAGAAGAAGCGGATTGAGGATTTGCAGGAGGACATCGACACTAAATGGCGGGTGAATGACAATGATAAGTGGCAAAACAAGCACTATGAAGAATGCATGGATGTATTTGACGATTATCTGGAAAAGACAAACCGCCCTTCCGCGCCATGGTATGTGGTGGATGCGCAATCGAGAAAATGGGCCGAACTCCAGGTGCTGGAGGTCCTGACGGAAGGGATTGAGGCGGCTTTGCAGAATAAGGCATTGGCGGTGCCGATTCCCCAGAATGTATTTCCTCTCATAAAAATGCCTAAGCTGGACGAGATTCCTTTAGATATGACGGTGGAAAAGGAAGAGTATAAAGCGGAACTGGACAGGTTGCACGAGCGGCTGGGAGAACTGCATAATAGATTGTACCGGAAACAAGTGCCGGTTGTAATTGCCTATGAGGGATGGGATGCGGCCGGAAAAGGGGGGAATATTAAGCGGATTACAGAAGCGCTGGACCCAAGAGGCTTTGAAGTACATCCTATCGCCAGCCCGGAGCCCCATGAAAAAGCAAGGCATTATTTATGGCGGTTTTGGACCAGGCTTCCCAAGACGGGGCATATCGCCATTTTTGACAGGACATGGTATGGAAGGGTAATGGTGGAACGTCTGGAAGGCTTCTGCAGCGAAAACGATTGGAAAAGGGCTTATAATGAGATTAACGAATTTGAAAAGGAACTGGCCGATTGGGGGGCGGTGATTATCAAGTTCTGGGTGCAGATCGATAAGGATACCCAGCTGGAGCGCTTTGAAATGCGGCAGAGGACCCCGGAAAAACAGTGGAAAATTACCGAAGAGGATTGGAGAAACCGGGAAAAATGGGATGCATACGAGGATGCCGTCAATGAGATGATTCAGAAGACAAGCACTTCCTATGCCCCTTGGTACATTTTGGAATCTGTGGATAAAAAATATGCGCGCCTTAAGGCTTTACGTATTGTAATCGAACGGCTGGAAGAAGTGCTGTAGATTTCTTGGGAAAAGCCGGGCTGGAATACCAAGTTTGTGTCTGCGCGGCATCCGCAAACTTGACTATGCATAAAGTTTCAGCAAAGCTGAACTGCAGAAAGCCGTGCAGAAATGAGGTGAAAAATGGGATTAACAGAAAAAGAAAGGAATATGGATGAAATTGCTTCAATGTTTCGAATGGAGGGGGAAGCAGCGGAAATCATCCCTTTTGGGAACGGACACATTAACGATACGTTCCGGATTACCTGTAATCTGCCAGAAGGGAAAAGCAAAAAGTATATCCTGCAAAAAATGAATGGCGGCATCTTTAAAAACCCGAAGGAACTTATGGAAAACGTAATGAATGTAACCGCTTTCCTGAGGAAAAAAATCATTGAGGCAAAAGGCGACCCGGACAGGGAGACGCTGAATGTAATACCTACGAAGGATGGAGAAAACTATCTGGACTGCGGGGAAGAATGCTGGCGGATGTATATTTTTATCGACAACGCATTTTGCTATGACGAGGCGAAGACAAAGGAAGATTTCTATAACAGCGCAGTCGCCTTTGGAAATTTCCAGCGGATGCTTGCGGATTATCCTGCCGAAACCCTGCATGAGACGATTGCCAACTTCCATAACACAGTCAGCAGGTTCGCAGATTTTAAAAAGGCGGTGGAAGAAGACGTCTGCGGAAGGGTAAAGGAAGTGGAAAAAGAGATAAAGTTTATTCTGGACAGAGAAGATGTTGCCCATATTATTTGCGGTGCCCTGGAAGAGAAGCGTATTCCCCTCCGGGTTACCCACAATGACACTAAGCTGAATAATGTTATGATAGATGAAAAAACAGGGAAAGGGCTGTGCGTGATTGATCTGGATACTGTGATGCCTGGCTCTGCTTTGTATGATTTCGGCGATTCCATACGGTTTGGGGCCAGCACCGCGGCGGAGGATGAGCCGGATTTTGACCGGGTATCCCTGGATTTGGAGTTGTTTGAGGCTTATACAAAAGGGTTCCTGGAGGGCAGCGCGGGAAGCATGACAGAAGAGGAAATCAGGCTTTTCCCTTCCGGGGCGAAGGTAATAACCTTTGAACAGGGGATGCGTTTCCTGACGGATTACCTGCAAGGGGATACTTATTATAAAATCCATCGGCCGGGCCAGAACCTGGACAGGGCCAGAACCCAGCTGAAGCTGGTGGCTGATATGGAACAAAAGTGGAAGGAAATGGAACGGATAGTAGCAGCATATTGTTAATGGATTAAAATCGGAACAAACCGGCCTTTTATGAATTCGTAAAAGGCCGGTTTGCAACGAATTCCGAAGATTTGGAATCCTTTTTCGCATTCTGTTTCCGGTATTGCTGGGGCGTTATTCCTACAGATTTTTTGAACATCTGCGAAAAATAGGACTGGGAGGAAAAGCCTGTACTGGAGGCAATCTGGGCAATGGAGTGGTTTGTGTTGGCCAAAAGTTCCATGCTGGCCTGCAGGCGCCTGGAAGAGAGGTAACTGATTGGCGATTGTCCGATGCAGCTGGCAAAGGAATGGGCCAGGTAATATTTGTTGATATGGGTAAGCTCCGCAAGTGTGTCCAGGGTAATATTCTGGGCATAATTGCTGTCTATGTATCGTTTGGCAAGGGCGCACTCCTTAGAAATCCGGAAGGTGGAATCGGAAATGACGGACAGATTCAGCTCTCTGGATATAAACACAAGAAGTATCTGCAGGATGCTTTGGCAGACAATATCGAAGCCGGGCTTTTTCGCCCGGAATTCCTCCAGCATAAGCTGGGAAAAATCCACCAGGCGGTTTTGGGATGAGGTATAGCTGTAATGGCTGTAATTTTTACGGTTTTCCTCGTTTTTCCTGTTATGGAATGAGAAGGCCAGACCATCCACGCCGAAGACGATATATTCCATGGGGTTATGGGTCATTGTTTTTTCCGTATGCTCCACATGGGGATTGACAATAACCAGGTCATTGGGCTTTACCGGTATGATATCGTTTTCAATATGGAACATGCCGCTCCCGCTTATGATGTAGAAAAGTTCGGTAAAGTGATGGGTATGGGGAAGGCTCGGCCAATCCCCTTCGTACTTTGACATTGAGATATAGCGCAAATTAAAATTGAGTTTTGACAGATTTTGCTGTTCGAGGATAATGCTTTCATTGCTCATTCGGTACCTTCCTTTCTTTGTCAGTGGATATGGGGAATCATTTCACATATTTTGCATATTTTTTATAAAAAATTCGAATAATTAGCGAAAGTGCAAAAATTTTACTGTCCAAATCGACGAAAGAAAGCCGCGTTTAAAAGTATATTTTATTTAATTATACCTTATTTTTATATAATAATAAAGATTTTTATCATCAAGTTAACAATATATATAAAAAAATAAGCAATATAAAAATTGATGGGAAAAAAATAAACGGATATATTTATGACATTATTGCGAACAGCAAAAAAATGTTGGCCGCCGGCCCGGGGTTAATGGCAGCAGGGCTTGCGGGAATCTTATTTTTGCTTTATAGTTATAATAGACAGTATACCAAATAGGGGGTATACGGAAACGTAATCGGATAGGGCAATTGATTGGGGGATTCGCACGGGAACGGGCAAAGGGATTAAAACGAATGGGTGCTGGTTCCCAGGATGGTTGCCGGAAAGGGATTGTGCAAAAATATGAGCATAACAGGAAGACTGACATTGCCAACGGATGTGGATATGGTGGAGGAAACCATACGATTGAAGAATCTCCTCGGGGCTGATGCTTTAAGGGATTGTGACGGAACGCAGATGCCGGAAGAACTTTTGACCCAGGATGCAAAAAAATACGCCACTTATTACACAACGAGAAAGGATAACGATTGGGCAAATGCGAATCCGGATGAAGTTCAGCAGGAATATTTGATTAGCGAAAGAGTAACGGCTAAGGATGTTAAGCTTCGGATTAAGCTGATGAAAGGGTTCCATACGGAACAGCTGAAAGTAAACGATATGGATGACCCGAAGCGGTGGTGGGAAGTCATTGACAGGACAACCGGGGAAATCGTGCCCCCGGAACAGTGGGAATATGATAAGGCAACCGGCGAGGTGGAACTGGAAAGTATAAAATACCATCAGTATACGGTAAGCTTTCTGGCATTTCTTATCTGGGATCCGGTGCATATGTATAATTTTATCACCAATGACTGGAAAGACGCCCCCCATCAGCTGACTTATGATGTAAGGCAGCCGAAAACTCAGGAATATGTAAAAAAGAAGCTGAAGAAGTGGTGCGAGGACAACCCGGATATCGATGTGGTGCGCTTTACCACCTTTTTCCATCAGTTCACCCTTACTTTTGATGAGAAAAAGAGGGAGAAATATGTGGAATGGTTTGGCTACAGCGCCAGTGTGAGCCCGTATATTCTTGAAAAATTTGAGAAGTGGGCAGGATATAAGTTCCGCCCGGAATTTATTGTGGATGAAGGATACCATAATTCCATGTTCAGGGTGCCCAGCAAGGAGTTTAAAGATTTTATAGAATTCCAGCAGATAGAAGTGAGCAAGCTGGCGAAAGAGCTGGTAGATATCGTGCATTCCTATGGGAAGGAAGCGATGATGTTTTTGGGCGACCACTGGATTGGCACGGAGCCTTTTGGAAAATATTTCGATAAAATCGGTTTGGATGCGGTAGTGGGTTCGGTAGGAGACGGGGTCACATTGCGCATGATTTCGGATATTAAGGGCGTAAAATATACGGAAGGGCGGCTTCTTCCGTACTTTTTCCCGGATGTGTTCTGCGAAGGGGGAGACCCTATCGGGGAGGCTAGGGAAAACTGGATGAAAGCGAGACGGGCGATTTTGCGTTCGCCTTTAGACCGTATCGGCTATGGCGGATATTTAAAACTGGCTTCCGAGTGGCCGGGCTTTATTGAAGAAATACAGCATGTGGTGGATGATTTCCGGCTGATTCATGAAAATATGCAGGGTACAAAATCCTATGTGGCTCCTTTTAAGGTGGGCATTTTAAACTGCTGGGGCAATTTAAGGAGATGGATGGCCAATCAGGTGCATCATGCCATCTGGCACAGGGAAATATATTCTTACGTAGGTATTTTGGAATGCTTAAGCGGTATGCCCTTCGATGTGGAGTTCATCACTTTCGATGAAGTAAAGGAAGGCATCCCGGAAGATATAAAGGTCATCATCAATGCGGGCGATGCCTATACGGCTTTCAGCGGGGCGGAAAACTGGAAGGACGAAAAAGTGGTGACGGCGATTCGGGAGTTCGTGGATAAGGGCGGCGGCTTTATCGGGGTAGGCGAGCCCACGGCATGCCAGTTCCAGGGACGCTATTTCCAGCTAAGCGATGTGCTTGGAGTGGACAGAGAGATGGATTTCTCCCTTAGCACGGATAAATATAATGAGTTGAATGCAGAACACTTTATTTTGGAGGACATCAAAGGCAGTTCTGCCTTAGGTAGTTCTGGCTTAGGCGAAATCGACTTTGGCGAAGGGATGAGCAGGATTTATGCCCAGGGCGAAAATTACCAGATTTTGGACATGGATGGGGAATACTGCCGCCTGGTGGTGAACGAATATGGGAAAGGGAGGAGCGTTTACTTTGCCGGCCTGCCCTATTCGCCCCAGAACTGCCGGATTCTCCTGCGCGCCATTTATTATGCGGCGGGCATGGAAGAAGAAATGAAGAAATTCTATGTGACCAATGTGGATACTGAGGTAACCGTTTTCGAAAAGACGGGGAAAATCGCCATAATCAATAATTCCAAGGAGGCAAGGCATACGGAGCTTTATGTGGAAGGAAAAATGAAGTACAGCCTGGATTTGGAACCTATGGAGATGCGGTGGGTGGATATGTAATGTGAGAAGAACTCCTAATTGCTTTCGGAGCGGCATGGAGGTTGGTGTGAATACGCGTTAAGAGTAGTTTTGTGCTTCGCGTGAGAGAAGGCATATATGCGCATGGTGGAAGTGCGTGTATATGCCTTTGTATTTGAAATGCAGTGGGTAGGGGTGGGCAGGAGCGGAAATGAATATCCAGGTGCGGCCCGGCGAGGGCCGGCTGGCCGTTGGGGAAGATTTCCGTTTCAGTCTGAAGCAAAAAAGCAGATTTCACTAATGAAATGGATAAAGGAATAGGCATCGGCCGGGCCAGAAGCGACGGGCATCCGTGCCCGACGCTTCTTGAAACCGCCGTCCGTGGCGGTTTCTCCCTGGGATGTGAACCATTTCATAAGTGAAATTGCTGCTTTTTTGCAATAGACTGAAACGGAAACATTCCCCAACGGCCAGCCGGCCCTCGCCGGGCCGCACCTGGATATTCATTTCTGTTGGAACTATATAAGGGGTAGTGCAATGCTGCTAAACTATAGACAATATTTGTCCAATCCATAATACCCGTTCGCATACATCTTTTCCCCTACCGTTTGACAGATTCGGGATTTAAACGTTGATAATCATTCGATACCTTTGGCTGAATATTTGCGGGCTATGTTCTGTGAAAAGCCTTTTGCACCATGGAATCAAGACCATAGGGAACAGGAGGGCCTATGCCCGAGAGTTTCCTGTCCTACTGGGCTTGATGGAATGCCTGGTGCAGTAGGATTTGAACAGAACATAGCCCGCAAATATTCTCACAACCCTCATCACCCAATCCCGAATATCCTCACAACCTCTATTGCAACAAACCCCATTTTCCATTATAATAAAAGCTGGCGTTATGAGAGCAGAATAATGATAACATCACACATTGAGCGAACAGGAGGAGCAGTATGATAAATCTATATGACGGCGGCGCATATCTGGTAAATGGAACGGATATTATCCCGGACAATCAGGAAGCGCAGGTAGCAATCAAAGCGAAAACCGGAAAGGATATCGGTAAAGAAGAGGCTTCCAGGGCAACCATTGCCTATGGTATTTTAGAAGAACATAATACTTCCGGCAATATGGACAAGTTAAAAATAAAATTCGATAAACTCACCTCCCATGATATTACTTTCGTGGGCATTATACAGACGGCGCGGGCATCAGGGTTGGAGAAATTCCCGGTGCCTTATGTATTGACTAATTGCCATAACTCGTTATGTGCGGTAGGAGGAACGATTAACGAGGATGACCATATGTTCGGCCTCACCTGTGCGAAGAAGTACGGCGGGGTTTATGTGCCGCCCCATCAGGCTGTCATCCATCAGTATGCCAGGGAAATGCTGGCAGGGGGAGGACGGATGATTCTCGGTTCGGATTCCCATACAAGATACGGTGCATTGGGCACCATGGCGATGGGCGAAGGCGGGCCGGAGCTGGTTAAACAGCTTTTGAACCAGACTTATGATATCAATATGCCGGGAGTTGTAGGCATTTACCTGACGGGAGAACCGGTAAAAGGGGTCGGCCCCCAGGATGTGGCGTTAGCCATTATCGGTGCGGTATTCGGCAACGGATATGTGAAGAATAAGGTAATGGAATTCGTAGGGCCTGGCGTGGCTTCTTTGAGCGCGGATTTCAGGATTGGCATCGATGTAATGACAACGGAGACTACCTGCCTTT
Organism: Lachnospiraceae bacterium; assembly: GCA_021769135.1. GTDB lineage: Bacteria > Bacillota > Clostridia > Lachnospirales > Lachnospiraceae > Kineothrix. Next base: position 86,135 of record JAETTM010000002.1, read on the forward strand.
CTTCCATATGGAGGACGGATGCCCAGATTGAAGAATTCTATGAAATCCATGGAAGGAAAGAGGAGTATAAGGAGTTAAATCCGGGAGAAGTGGCATATTATGACGGTATGATTACGGTTGATTTAAGCAGTATCCGGCCGATGATTGCTATGCCTTTCCATCCCAGCAATACATATACCATTGAGGAGCTGAACGCTAATCTGGATGACATTTTAAATGATGTGGAGAAGCGGGCGGCGGTAAGCCTGGACGGGGCAGTGGATTTTACTTTGAAAAATAAAGTGAGAAACGGCAAGTTCTATGTGGATCAGGGCATTATCGCAGGCTGTGCCGGGGGCGGATTTGAAAATATCTGTGCGGCAGCGGATATTTTGAAGGGCTCTTATATCGGCGCAGATGGGTTTACGCTTAGCGTATATCCGGCCTCCATGCCGGTTTATATGGAACTTGTGAAAAATGGCTGCGCGGCAGCGTTGATGGAGACGGGGGCTGTGCTTAAGACTGCATTCTGCGGTCCTTGCTTCGGCGCGGGCGATACGCCGGCGAACAATGCGTTCAGCATCCGCCATTCTACCAGGAATTTCCCTAACAGGGAAGGCTCCAAGCTGCAAAATGGGCAGATTTCTTCCGTGGCGCTTATGGATGCCCGTTCCATTGCGGCCACCAGCGCCAATAAGGGCGTGCTGACACCGGCTACAGATTTCGATGGTACGATTGGCAAGTATAAATATCATTTTGATTCTAAGATATATGCGAACAGGGTATTTGATTCCAAGGGCATTGCCCAGCCGGATGTGGAGATTCAGTTCGGGCCGAATATTAAGGATTGGCCGAAAATGTGCGAAATGCCGGAGAATCTGGTGCTGCGGGTAGTGTCGGAGATTCATGACCCGGTGACAACAACGGATGAGCTGATACCTTCCGGAGAGACTTCTTCCTATCGTTCCAATCCTTTAGGGCTGGCGGAATTCACCCTTTCCAGGAAGGACCCTGCATATGTGGGCCGCGCCAAGGAAATTCAGGAGGCGCAGACCGCGGTTATGGACGGAAAATGTCCGCTGGAGGTTAAGCCCGAATTGAAGCCGGTGATGGAAGTGATTCAAAAAACATATCCGGAGGCAGGAAAAGGAAATATCGGCTTCGGCTCGGTTATTTTTGCAGTAAAGCCGGGAGACGGTTCCGCCAGGGAACAGGCGGCATCCTGCCAGAAGGTGCTGGGCGGCTGGGCGAATATCGCCAATGAATATGCCACAAAGAGATACCGCTCCAATTTGATTAACTGGGGTATGCTTCCTTTTATCATTGATGGAGATGATAAGCAGCTTCCTTTTAAAAATATGGATTATCTGTTTTTCCCGGATATTAAGAAGGCGGTAGAAGAAAAGGCAGACCATATCAAGGCTTACGCGGTGGGCGAAAATGATATGAGGGAATTCGAGTTGAGCCTTGGGGAACTGACCGATGAAGAAAGACAGATTATTTTGAAAGGGTGTTTGATTAACTATAACAGAGTTTCTTAAAGAAAGGCAGTTTGTATGATGGAAATGAGAAAAATGCTGCCCTTTATCAGCCTGTGCATATTACTTGCAGTATGCACAGGCTGTGCCAATATAAAGGGCGCGGGGCAGGATAATAGTGGAAAAGAAAGCGGTGCGGAGGCAGAAGAAAGCCTGGAAAAAAGGGCGGATGGTGAATTGGGGGATGATAAAAGCCAGGATGGAAATGAAAACCAGGGCGCAGGCGGAAGTCAGGATGGAAATGTGAGTGGCGGGCAGCAGGAAGCAAACGCGGCGGTAAAAGGCCAGTCGGTGATAGAAGGGCAGCTGGCGTTTGCAGGACAGAACGGTGAGAATACAGCGGATGAAGCGGAATTGCAGCCGGAAAACGAAAATGCCCGGATAGAAGATGATGGAGGCGGGGAAGCGGAGCCGGGAGATTCAGGGGCAGAAGCCGGAACGGAGCAGCCTGACGGCGCGCCGGATGTGCTCGATATGGCCAGCATGGAATTTACGGATATAGAGCCGATGGCGGTATATACTACGGCCAATGTGAATGTGCGCCTTGCCCCATCCACGGAAGCGGAGATTTTACATAAGGCTTCCCGGGGAACCGTATATGAAAAGAACGGGGAAGGGAACGGTTGGAGCCGCATTTCCATAGATGGGAAGAATTATTACATCAAATCGGATTATTTGAGGGAAAAGAAAGCGCCGGGAGAAGGCGGCGGGCATCTGATAGCCATAGATGCAGGGCACCAGTCGAGGGCCAATACGGAGAAAGAGCCTTTGGGCCCAGGCTCTTCGGAAATGAAAATGAAAGTCTCCGGCGGCACCAGAGGCACTACTACGGGCTTGTACGAATATGAGCTTACTTTGACCGTTTCCCAGAAGCTGAAGGCCGAATTGGAAAGCCGGGGATATGAAGTGTATATGGTGCGGGAAAGCCATGATGTGGATATCAGCAATTCCCAAAGGGCCCAGATGGCTTATGATTCGGGGGCGGAGGTCTTCGTCAGGATTCATGCCAACGGCTCGGAAAACAGCGCGGCAAACGGGGCTATGACTATATGCCCTACGGCCCAGAACCCTTATGTGGCGGGGCTGTATGCGGACAGCAGGAGACTTTCCGACAATGTTTTGGACGGCCTGACAGCCAGTGCGGGCTGTAAAAAAGAGAGGGTTTGGGAAACCGATACGATGAGCGGCATTAACTGGAGCATGATTCCTGTCACCATTGTGGAAATGGGCTATATGACCAATCCGGAGGAAGATACGAAACTGGCTGATGACGGATACCAGCAGCTGATTGCCATTGGAATTGCGGACGGCATCGACGCTTATTTTGCCGCGCCTTAGCGTGTACCTGAAAATTTTTTCTGCTATTTGCACCCTAAAATATTTTTCTGATTTTCCGATATATAAATTACAAGAATATGGAATTTCCGGCCGGAAACCTGTTTTTTGTGGAGATATAGTGAGTGTAATGAGCATCCATGGGAATGTTGCAAGGGATTGATTCCCGCGGCGTTCCCCATGGAAGCTTTCGGAAATGGAGGGAAAGGATGCGGATTGGTTCCTCAAGTATAGGGATGGAGTCTTCAAGGAATTTCAGTTCCTTGAGTGCCCAAAGAGCCAGCGTGATGGTTCGGACGGGAACTGCGGGTTTACGGATGAACCCTAAAGCAGAGGATGGAACCGAAAACGGCAGCATAACGGGTCAGGATGCCTGGCGGAAGTTTTATGGGGAGGACCCTTATGCGGAGCAGAAGAAGGAAATCAGGGAAAAGCTGAACGAAATGAATTCACGTTCAGGAGTTAAGAAACTTTCCCATGTGCAGAGCAAAAGGGATGCGCTGAGCACGGTGCGGGACAGGTGTATGCAATATCTGTTCAGCATCTTTTTCGGAGAGACAAAGAAGTGGGATTTCGGCGGATTGGTGTCCGAGGCACAGGAAGGAAGCATTGCTTCCGGGCCGGTAGTGATGCGGGAAATCTCCTATTGCCGGGAGACATATGTGGAAGAGATGGAAGAAACCGTTTTTTCTACACAGGGAATGGTACAGACGGAGGATGGGAGGACGATTTCCTTCCAGCTGAATGTGCAGATGAGCAGAAGCTTTCAGGCATATTACGAAGAGAATTTTACCAGGCTCGAGCCCGGCATGATAGACCCTCTTGTGATTAATTTGGAGGGCGATGTGGCCAATCTGCAGGACCAGACATTTTTCTTCGACCTGGATGCGGATGGCGTGGAAGAGGAAATATCCAGGCTGGGAAAGGGAAGCGGATATCTGGCGCTGGATAAGAACGGCGATAGAGTCATCAATGACGGAAGCGAATTGTTCGGAACGAAATCGGGGGATGGGTTTGCTGATCTTGCCGCCTACGATTCCGACAGGAACGGATGGATTGATGAAAATGACGAAATTTGGGATAAGCTGCTGATATGGACCAAGGACGAATACGGGCAGGACAGATGCTACAAGCTTTCGGAAAAGAACGTGGGGGCTATTTGCCTTTCCAGCGCAGCCACGGATTTTTCCTTAACTTCCCAGAGCAATGCGGCCAATGGATTATTTCCCGGAGGCATCAATGGGAGAATTCGCCGAACCGGCATTTTCTTATACGAAAATGGATATGCGGGAACGATACAGCATGTGGATGTGGCGGAACATGGGCCGGAGCAACAAGAGCAGGGAAAGGTTGGATTTGACGCTGTAGGATAAAGCGGCGAATTCCTCTGGCATAAAAAGGATATCTATACATACAATAATGTAGGGGTGTCCTATGAAAAAATCAGAAATAGCAAATCGAATATTCAATAACAGAAGGAATAATGCCGAACCGGGCCATCGGGATACGGCGGCAGTCCTTCTGTTTATTTTTTTATTCCCTTATATCGTATCCTTCTTTTTCGGGAATGCAGGGAAGGGGATGGAAGCGGAGGATACGGGAAAGGGGATGGAAGCGGGGGATGCTGCAGGGTGGATGGAAGAAACAGCGGAAAACGAGGCTTCGGAACTGTTTCGGGAGGATATGGAGAAAGCGGAGTTTATCGTATGCAATACTACGGCGGCAGGAACGGAAAAAATGCCGTTGGAAACTTATCTGGTGAGCCGCCTGCCCGCGACGATTCCCATGGAATATGAAATGGAGGCATTAAAGGCGCAGGCGGTGGTGCTTCGCACGGAATTGCTGCAGCGGTATTATGATACCAACGATGAGCCTGGGGAAGATGGGAAACGTTATATTTATGTAGAAAGCGATATCTTCCAGACGGACGGAACGTATTATGAGAAATGCAAAGAGGCGGTAGGAAGTACCAGGGGGATGTATTTGACCTATGAAAGCTATCCGATTCATGCCCCCTATTTTGCGGTAAGCGCAGGGGCAACGAGGAACGGGAACGAGGTTTTCGGGAACGGGGATTATGCTTATTTGAAATCCGTCATATGCGGGAGGGATTTCACATCGGAAGACTATATACATAATTTAAGGGTCAGCAGGGATATTTTTATGGAAAAGCTGTATGAAATAGAGCCGGAGGCGTCATGGGAGGAAGGGAAAACGTTGGAGGAGGCTTTCCCGGTGACAAAAGACAGGGCCGGCTATGTAGCGGAGGTGGATATGGGAGGGGGAAACGTTTCCGGGGAAAGGATTCGCAAGGCCTTTTTGCTTAGTTCTTCCTGTTTTGAATGGAAGGAAGAGGGGAACGATGTGGTGATAAAAACAAAAGGAGTAGGGCATGGGCTGGGGCTGTGCCAGTATGGGGCCAACGAAGCGGCCAAAAAGGGGAGCGATTTTATAGATATACTAAACTATTTTTTTTCCGGGGTTGCCATAGAAAAAACTGAATAAAGAATCCGAAACAGGTAAAACTATCGATGAGGAATCAAATTCTGTTAGGAGGAATGAAAATGAGAAGAAGAAACAGGGATAGTGCCAATAAAGAAAAAGTGATTATGGTGCTCTCATCGGTATTTGTACTGGCGGCTTTGACAGCAACGGGTTTATTTTTCAGAGGAAAAAGCGAAGAGAAAAATGACGGTTATGTGATTGATTTCAGTGCAATAGAAGATGAATCGGACACTTTGGTGAAGAATGAAAGTACGGAAATACAGGGTGTGATGGATGAAACCGCGGATACCCAAGGAGTGAGCAAGGAAGCGGTTACGTCCGATGATTTGGACTATGACCCCTATTTTCAGGAAACAAACTCCGTAAACGTAGAGAATGAAGAGTCTGCGGATGGGGAAAATAAAGGGGAAGGACAGGACCGGAAGGCGGAAGAAAAAAGCGGCGAGAAGGATAAAAAGAAAAACGAGAACGGTGAAGAAGGGATGATAGAAGAGTCTGCGGATGCCGAAACCTTAGAAGAAGTGGCCCGAATGGAGGAAATGGAGGATACGATGGCAATCGCCACATCAACGTCCATACAGCCGGCCCTTACTTTCGGAGATAACGACACGCTGGCATGGCCTATCGTAGGAAATGTGCTGATTAACTACAGCATGGACAAGACCATTTATTTTCCTACTCTGGAACAGTATAAATATAATCCGGCCATTATTATTTCCGCAGTGGAAGGGGAAACGATTACGGCTGCGGCCAACGGTAAGGTGAACAGCGTTTATTCGGATCCCGAATTGGGGAATGTGGTAGTAATGGAATTGGGGAACGGCTATGAACTGACTTATGGGCAGTTAAAGGACATTACGGTGTCGGAAGGCGGTTTTGTAAACAAGGGAGATATTATCGGGAGCGTGGCGGCCCCTACTAAATACTATAGCGTGGAAGGATGCAACGTTTACTTTAAGCTGACTAAGGACGGTATTCCTGTAAACCCTATGACAAAGCTTACGGCTAATTAAAGGCTGCCGGAGGATTAGCCAGACTGCAGGCTGTATCGATAAGCCGGGATGATAAATATGGGAAATGTAAGAAGAGCTGCAGCTTGCATTCAGGCTGCAGCTTAATGATGTATGGAACAATAGATTAAGGAAAAGGCGGGAAGCTTAGATGAGAAGATTTATTTTAAATGGGCGGATTATGACAATGGCGCCGAAAACAAAACCATTGTATGAAAACGGCTATATTTTAATAGAAAAAGGAAAAATAGCTGCGATTGGGGATATGGAGGAGCTGGGGCGGACGCCGGTAAAGGATAAAGAAACGGACGCGATAGATGTGGAAGGCCGTCTGGTGATGCCGGGAATCATTGAAGCGCATTGCCATATGGGGATTACGGAGGAGAAAAAGGGGATGGAAGGGGATGACTGCAACGAGAACGTGGAGCCAATTACCCCATATCTTAGGGCAGTCGATGCCATCAACCCTATGGACGCGGCCTTTGACGATGCTGTCCGGGCGGGCATTACCTCCGCAATGGTGGGCCCCGGCAGTTCCAACGTGGTCGGCGGGCAGTTCGCCTTCATTAAAACGAAGGGGAGGCGAATCGACGATTTGATAGTATTGGCTCCTGCGGCAATGAAGATTGCTTTTGGGGAGAATCCCAAGGTGAATTTCTCCGGGCAGGGGAAAATGCCGGTAACAAGGATGGCTATTGCGGGCATGCTGCGGGAAGAGCTTTTCAAAGCAAAAAAGTATATAGATAAGAAAAAGAGTGCACGGGAATCGGGGAATAATTTTGAAGAGGATTTCAAGTATGAATGCTGGATTCCGGTATTTGAAGGGAAAATCCCGCTGAAGGCGCATGTGCATAGGGTGGATGATATTTTTACCGCCATCAGGATTGCCAAAGAATATGGGCTTAAGATGACTCTGGACCATTGCAGCGAAGGGCATTTGATTGCGGAAGAATTGGCAAAGGAGGGATATCCTGCCATTGTAGGGCCGGATTTATCCAGCAGGAGCAAGATTGAAGTGCAGAACGTAGCTTTTAAGACAGCGGGGATTTTGAACGATGCGGGTTTACAGGTGGCGATTACAACGGACCATCCCGTATCCCTGATACAGTCCCTGCCGATTTGTGCCGGAATGTGCGTAAAGTCCGGCATGCCCATGGACGCGGCATTGCGGGCGATTACGCTGCATGCGGCCCAAATCTGCAATGTGGCGGACCGGGTGGGGAGCCTGGAAACAGGAAAAGATGCGGATATCGCTGTTTTCGATGGGAATCCCCTGGAGGTATCCACCCAGACCTACTGCACTTTGATTGACGGCGAGGTGGTTTGGAATGCATAACAGTTCCGACATGGAATAATTCTTCCCTTTACCAATTGTCATGTTAGAGGTATAATTTGAATATCATTAGTTGGAGAATTATATGGGAGGGAAGTATGAAAGTAGTAGTTTTAACTGGCGGATTGAGTACAGAAAGGGATGTATCATTGAGCTCCGGGAAGATGATTTATGAGGCAGTCCGGGAAAACGGGCATCAGGCGGTTTTGCTGGATGTATATTTTGGATACACAGGGGATGATATAGAGGGGATTTTCGAGAAGGATGAGGACTGGGCCAAAGAAATAGGCGTGATTGGGGAAGAAAATCCGGACATTGAGGCGGTAAAAGCTTTGAGGAAGGATGGAGGAAAAAGTTATTTCGGGCCTAATGTAATAGCTATCTGCCAGATGGCGGATGTGGTATTCATGGCGCTGCATGGGGATGGGGAAAATGGGAAGATTCAGGCCAGCTTTGATTTGATGGGGATTACTTATACGGGAACGGACTATGTCAGTTCGGCCCTTAGCATGGACAAAGGGCTTTCCAAAGAGCTGTTTGACTATCATGGAATTCCCACCCCGAAAGGTTTCCGCTTGAAGAAGGGGGAAGAGCGGATAGGAAAAGTGCCCTTCCCATGCGTGGTTAAGTCCTGCCGGGGCGGCTCCAGCGTAGGGGTATGCATGGCAAAGGATGAAAAAGAATACATGGCCGCATTGGAAGAGGGGTTCCGCTATGACGATGAAGTGGTAGTGGAGCAGTACATAAAAGGCAGGGAATTCTCGGTGGCCGTCATGGAAGGCAGGGCGCTTCCGGTCATCGAGATTGCGCCTATCAGCGGCTTTTATGATTACAAGAATAAATATCAGGCGGGAAGTACGGTGGAAACTTGCCCGGCAGTCCTTTCGGAAAGGAAGACGAAGGAGCTGCAGCATATGGCGGAAAGGGTATTTCAGGTTCTGCGCCTGAAAAATTATGCCCGTATGGACTTTATGATGAACGAGGATGAAGAGATATTCTGCCTGGAAGCCAATACTTTGCCGGGTATGACGCCTACATCCCTGCTGCCTCAGGAAGCAAAAGCGGAGGGGGTGGACTTCGGGCAGCTTTGCGAAAAGATTTTGAGGGCGGCTTTGGCATAGGATAACAGCGCGGCATTCGCCAAGCCAGCTTGCTGGCTCTATATACGCGCAAGCGCGTCTGCTTGGCTCATTGCCCGCGGGAATAAATGCAGTTTGACAGGAAAGGCAGGAAACATGCAATGAAAAATCTGACATTGGGGAAGATAGCGGAAATTTGCAAAGGAACGCTGCATTGTGGCGGGGAAGATGCGGACATGGAGGTGTCGGGCGTAGCGCTGGATTCCAGGCAGACGGAAAAGGGCTATCTTTTTATAGCCACGAAAGGAGAGCATGTAGACGGCCATCGCTTTATTCCCCAGGTTTTCGCCAAAGGCGCGGCAGGGGTTGTCTGCGAAGAAGAGCCCGAGGGGCATCCAGGGCCTTATATCCTAGTGGAAGATTCTTTTCAGGCATTGAAAGACATTGCGGGATTTTATCGGCAGCAGCTGGACGTAACGGTAGTGGGAATTACCGGAAGCGTTGGGAAGACCAGCACGAAGGAATTTGTCGCTTCCGTGTTGGAGACAAAATACAAGGTGCTGAAAACCGAGGGGAATTTTAATAATGAAATAGGGCTTCCTCTGACGATTCTCCATATCCGCGACTGCCATGAAGTGGCCGTGGTGGAAATGGGCATCAGCGATTTTGGGGAAATGCACAGACTGAGCGAAATCGCAAGGCCTGATATTTGCGTGCTGACCAACATAGGGCAGTGCCATTTGGAGAAGCTGAAGTCAAGAGAAGGGATTTTAAAGGCCAAAACGGAAATTTTTGATTTCATGGGAGAAAAGGGGAAGGTCTGCATAAACGGCGATGACGATATGCTGCGGAGGCTGAAAATTGTAAGAGGGGAAAAACCGCTGACATTCGGCATGGAACGGGGGAATGATGTTTATGCGGATAATGTGGAAAACAAAGGGCTTTTCGGAATCAGCGCGGATATCCATATGGATGGAGAGGTTTTTCGTGGGAATATTCCCCTGCCGGGAGAACATATGGTGTATAATGCCCTGGCGGCGGCCTGTGTGGGAAGGCTGATGGGGCTGACAGGGGAAGAAATCGTCCGGGGCATGGGGACGGTGGAGCCGGTAGACGGAAGAAGCCATATTATGCGTTTGGAGGATAAGGTGGTCATCGACGACTGCTACAATGCCAATCCGGTTTCCACATGCGCGGCGCTGGATTTGCTGTCTATGGCGCTGACCAGAAAAGTAGCGGTTTTAGGGGACATGTTTGAACTGGGAAAAGAGGAAAAAGCCCTGCACCGCAAAGTGGGGGCTTACGCGTCGATACGTGAGACGGATGTAATCATATGTATCGGAGAACTTTCCCGCAACACATACGCGGGGGCCTGCGCGGGATATGGGATGGCAGGGAAAAGCCCCCATAATCAGGAGAATGATTCGGGTTCTTTTTTCCAAGATGAGAAATCTGGAAGAAGCGTTTATTATTTTCCTGGGAAAAAGGAATTCCTGGAAAACTGGAAAAAGATTATAAGGAAGGACGATACGGTATTGGTGAAGGCATCCCATGGTATGGCTTTTGAACAGATTGTAAAGGCGTTGGCAGAAGCATGAGGGAAATGAAGCGCTTCCATAGCGGCCTTTGGGAAAAGCGATTGAAAAGGATGTTAAGCGGCAATGTGAGGATTACAATGGGAAAAAGAGGAAACGGAAATTATAGAAAAATACATGCAGGGGAACAAAAACCTTTTTCCGTTCAGGTCAGGGCCTGGATTGCAAATATTTATTTGCTTCTTATGCTGGGGTTTTATCCCTTGTTCCAAGTGGACGGCTATATGGATTTGGTATACAGGAAATGGGCGATGCTTTTGCGCGTGACAGCGGCTGCGGTGGCGGTGAGCCTGCTTTGGACCCTTCCGGACATCATAACCCGTATGAGGGGGAGGAACGCCGTTCCTGTCAGGGGAAGCAGGGCGCATGAAGGGAAAAGCAAAGCACCTGGCATGAAAAGTAAAGTATCTGGCATGAAAAAGTGGAATAAGCCGGATTGGCTGCCTGTGGACTGGTTTGTGGCAGGATATTTTATTTGTGTGCTTATTTCTTACTTCGCTGCGGTGGACAGGCAGGCGGCTTTTTGGGGAGTGGACACATGGTATACGGGCTTTGTTTCCCAGCTGCTGTTTATCGGCATTTATTTTATGATTTCCAGAGGGTATCTGGGGATGCCCTATCTGGATGTGGTAAGCGCGGCTGCGGCTGTTATAGTGGGCGGTATTGTGATATTGCAGCGGTTCGGCGTGGATGCCCTGCATCTCTATGACGGATTTGGGGATGATGTGAAGCTGGAGTTCGTCACAACGCTGGGCCAGGTCACATGGACTTCCAGCTATGTGACGATTTTGCTGATTGCCGGAACAGGAATCTACTTCTTGACAGCGGAAGAGGAAAAAAGCAGGAAGATTTTCTGGGGGATTTGCACCGGCATCGGATTTGCTATGGAAATGGTGCTGAATTGCGACAGCGGTGTGATTGCGCTTTGCGCTGCCATTATGATTATGGCATGGATTGCGGTGGGCAGCAGGGAGAAAACGCTCCGGCTGATGGAAATCCTTATGATTGCGCTGCTTTCGGCAGCGGTGACAGGGATGGCGGAACGGCTTTTTGCAAAGCGGATGATACCGATAGATGCGGTTTATCTGAAAGTTGCCCAGAGCATGTTCCTATATCCTGTTTTGGCAGCTGTGGCTTTCCTCTATTTTCTTATTAAGAAAGGAAAAATGAATGTGGAAGGAAGCCCCAAAAGCGTACATATTATCAGGGGGATTTATTTGGGGCTGCTGTTGCTTGGGATTGGGGCGGCAGCGGTATTGTTCGTTTTGCATGGGAAAGGATATTTTGCCGGCTCGCCTACTGAGAACTATTTCCGGTTTACGGTATGGTGGGGGAACAGCAGGGGATTTATCTGGCGGTCCGGAGCCGCTGTATTTATGGATTTCGGCATTGGGCGGAAGCTGTTTGGCTGCGGACCGGACGGTTTTACCCCTTATGCCTACCGGCTGATGGGGGATGCCATCAATGAATTCTGGCACAATCAGATAGTTCCGAATGTACATAATGAGTGGTTTAATGCGGTGATTAATTATGGCCTTGTGGGGGGAACGGCCTATTTGGGTATTTTTGTTTCTGCCGCCTGGCTTTATATGAAAAAGGCGATAGCTTCCCCGATGGCCGGAAAGATGCGGGCGGTGCTGTTTGGATGCGGGCTGGCCGCCGCCGGGTATATTGTCCATAATGTTCTGTGCTATCAGCAGATTATCGGTACGCCGGTGATTTTTATTCTGATAGGTATCGGGGCGGCGAAAATAAGGCAGGAAAAAAATATATGAAATAATATTGAGCATCAATGCTCCAGCCCATGCTATACCTTCTGAATATATGGTTGCTGCATAAAATTATAATCCATTTTACTATTGACATGTATAAAAATTTATGGTATTTTATTATTAGTTCGAAAGTACAAAAAAATGAACATTCAGAAGAAAGGAGAGGAAACACATGAAAAAGGTTGTAAATAATGTTCTTTATCAGAAAAAAGGCGTTACAATCAGCCATGTGGCTTCCAGTCTGCTTTCGCGAAGGGTTGGGGATAGGATTCCTTCTATTTCTGAATATCAGCAGGAGTTTGGAGTATCCAGGGGCACGATGCAGAATGCATTGAATTATTTGAAAGAGATAGGCGCAATACAGTTATCTTCCCGCGGGCATATGGGTACATACATCGAGAAAATTGATTATTTAAAACTGCAGGATAGCACATTGGTACAGGAATTGATGGGGATTATGCCGTTGCCGTATTCCACAACTTACGAAGGGCTGGCTACAGCAGTTTATGAGCAGCTGAAAGAGTACCGCTTTAATATGGCTTATGCCAGAGGGGCAGTAGGACGTATTAAACTGGTAGAAACAGGCACTTATCAATTTGCTATCTGTTCCCAATATGCGGCAGAATACGCAATCGAAAATGGAAAGAATATTGAAATAGTGCAAAATTTTGGCAATGGGAGTTTTGTTTCCCGCCATGTGTTGGTTCTGCGGGATTCAGGGGCAGACGGTATCAGGGATGGTATGCGCGTTGCGTATGATTGCGATTCGCTGGATCAGAGTGAACTGACCAAGAGACTGATTAAAGGCAAAAAAGTAAAGCTGGTAGATATTCGTATGCAGCTCACATTGGCCGCGCTGGAAGAGGGGATTATCGACGCAGGGATTTGGAATTACGATGATATCATGGAAACAAAGTCATTTGAGGGATTGCATGTTGTGTCATTGAATGAGCAGGATTACAGCAGCAAATTTGCAACGGCAGTGATTGTCGTTCAAAAAGGCGATGCATATTTGAAGGAAGTATTGGATAAGAATATTAGCAAAAGATATACGTTAACTATTTTAGAAGAAGTAAGAACACAGAAGAGGCGTCCATCCTACTAGTGTACTGGCACATTTATATTTTGCCAAATGACTTGCGTGAAAGTGAATATGTCAGCACACTGGAATAGCAATATTATTTTTATAAATCAATGTACAAAAAAATGTATATTCAAGAAAGGAGGAAAAAAATTGAAAACTGAGATGTATGAGAGAATCCAGATTCTTCAGGTCAACGGAGTCATCAGCGAAAAAGTAGCAGATTATACGAGGAGTATTGTTGACAGGATTCTTTTGGAAGTACCGGAGGTTGAGCAGGAGAAACTGGAAATGTTTATCACGCATCTTGCAATGGCTGGAAAAAGAGCAGAAGAAGGAACTGAAGAAAATCCTATTGATGAGGCCATTTTGCAGGGAATGGAGGAAGAAGAGGCATATGAACATGCGGTAGTGCTCCGTGACCAGTTTCTGTCAATGACGGATATAAATTTTCCAAAGACAGAAAAAGATTTTTTATCGGTGCATTTGTGCAATCTTTTATCATGAAGCGAGGAGGAAGGTTATGAAGATTGTAGTAGGAGGTCAGATTGACAAGCAGGATATCGCCAATATCATAAAGGCGGAGTTGGGGAATCAGGCAGAGGTAACCGTAAAAGGGGATTTGGATGCAACTATGGGAATGAAGGCGGGAACATATGATTATTATGTGGGAGCCTGTAATACCGGAGGCGGCGGAGCGCTGGCTATGGCTCTTGCAATCCTTGGAAAGGCCAAATGCGCAACAATTTCTATGCCAGGGCAAATTTGCAGTGAAGAGGAGATTCGCCAGGAGGTTAAAAGCGGTAAAGTTGCATTTGGGTTTACGGCACAGCATAAGGAAGCGGTATTGCCGGTTTTGCTAAAAGCATTAAAAGATAAAGTGGGGGGCGTATTATAATGAAATATATTGTGATTATATTAATCGGGGCATTGGCATCCGTATTGTCGAATCAGGGGATTGCAGTATTTAATGACGGTTTTCGACCAATTGTAGGTCAGTATTTTAATAAGGAAATTTCAAAAAAAGAGTTGGCGGCTATGAGTTTTGCAGTGAGCTTCGGCTTGATTATAGGGTTCGGCATTCCAACTTCTATCGCGGCAAGTATTATTTTGATTCACTGTCTTTTGCTGACAACGGATATGATAGGCTCGTTCTGCCCGGATACAAAAGTGGGAATGATTTTATCGGCAGTAATCGGCGGCGTTTATGGCATTGCAATTTTGGCCGGCCTGGAATTCATCGTCAATCTGTTTGCACTGATGCCATATAACTTTACCAGTGACCTTGGAAGCGTATCCGGATATGTAACAGTAGGGTTTGCAGTTTTTCCTGCCATTGGCGTAGCCTTGCAGCACGGATTTAAAAAAGGCACTATAACCGCAGGAGTGACGGTACTTTTCTATTATATTATTAAAAAATTCGGTACTTTTACCATTGGGGCAAATACAGTGGCATTAAATGCGGAAGGTATGGCTATGCTGGCAGGCATGATTATGATGATTGTTTATGCTGCTCAGATTAAAGGAACGGAGAACAATAATGAGGCACTGACTATTGGGTTTGAAGCAAATGTATCCCGTATCCGTAAAAACTGGATTCTTCTCGCATTGATGGGGGGCTTAATTGCAGCAGGTACCAGTCTTTCTATTATCGCAGGAGACCCTGCATCTTTAGCTCTTTTGGCAGAGGGAGAATATACAAATGCAGCGCTTACCGCTTTGGCGAGGGGGATTGGATTTATTCCGTTAGTGTTCACTACAGCGATAGTAACAGGTGTCTATGGGGCAGCTGGCTGTACGTTTGTGTTTGTGGTAGGGCTTTTGCTGCATGGGAATCCGATTGTAGCCTTTATAGTTGGTGTGATAGTAATGGTTGTTGAAATTGCTTTGATTGAACTTTTTGCAAAAGGTATGGATAAGTTCCCAGGCGTAAAAGACATGGGTGAGTATGTCCGTACATCTATGAATAAGGTATTGGAAATTGCGCTTTTATCCGGGGGTATTGTAGCGGCGGAAAAGATGTCGGTGGCAGCATCCGGTTATGCAGGAATAGGGGCATTGTTTGTGATAGGAGCATTTTTGCTGAACAGACAATCCAAGAAACCGATTGTGGACCTGGCAATTGGGCCGGTAGCGTGTATCTTTTTCGGCATATTGCTGAACATTCTGTTGGTTTTGAGATTGATTAGCATACCGGTAGTAGGGTAAGGAAATGGAAACATATGCCAAACAGACTTTTCTTGCATTATTGAATCCATATGAAACGGTAGTACATACGTATCCGGGAATTATTGATAAGGTAAGGCCTTCGATGGAAAAGCATGGATACGCGTATTATATGGGGAGCAAACAGACTTCTATGATACCTGATTCCCTGATAAAAAGAATGGAGGAAAATGGTTTTTTACATCATACGGTAGACAGGATGTCATATGGTGGAAGGGCAGTGGATATGCAGCTTAGAAATCCGCTTACAGGGCATCCCATGACCGGTTCCAGCAGCGGAACAGCATTGAATGTGTTTTACCGAATCAACGATATCGGTATTGGAAGCGACGGCGGGGGTTCTGTGCTTGCCCCCGCGGCAGCTCTCAATTTATATGGATTTATTTCGCCTTTGATTGAGCGGGAATACTTAAGGCAATATGAGAAAGTTTCTACAGATAACATTAGCTTTTCCCCTTCGCTTGGGCTGATTGGAAGGGA
The DNA here is from genome assembly GCA_021769135.1 of Lachnospiraceae bacterium. Taxonomy (GTDB): domain Bacteria; phylum Bacillota; class Clostridia; order Lachnospirales; family Lachnospiraceae; genus Kineothrix. Next base: position 102,068 of record JAETTM010000002.1, read on the forward strand.
ATTGGATATCATTCAAAAGGCCGCCGCCTGCGCACTGGACATGGATTTGCCGGAGGCGGAGCAGACAAAAATTGTTGGGGTTCCTGAAAACCTGGATATTTATGAAAGAAGAGAGGTTTTGATTCCTTTTGTAAAGGAGACTGTCCGAAGGGGTATCATTCTTCTGTCGAAGGAGGGACCGGTGGATGTATATGGGCCTGGCGACACGATATTTGGCCATTTTAGTGAAAGGACCTGGGCAATACAGAAGAAGTCCGGAAAAGGGCTGATGAGGGTGGCTAACATGTGCGGCGTGTCCGCGCTGGCAATTCCTGACGAAGGATTAGGGTGCTGTACACTTTTACTATGCGATAGTAACCCACAGGATATTATAAACATGTTAAAGATAGCAGAAAACTATGGGAAGCCGCAAAGCGCTTTGGTTGAGCGGTATTTTGGAAATTTTCAGATGTATTTTGAAGGTTGATGGGGAGGGCATGATGATAAAGCTTAAAGACGGCTATACGCTGATGCATGAGCATGTAACAATTGATTTGTCGGGAGTTAAAAAAGATTTTGATTGCAAATTAGACTGTTTTGAGGAAACGGTAGAAGAATTTAAAGAACTTTACCGGCTTGGAGTAAGAAATGTTTTGGAAGTAACCAATATGGGAATGGGAAGGGATATTTCTTATATTGAAAGGGTGGCCGAAGCAACAGGAATCCAGTTTATTATTTCCACCGGTTTTTACAAGGAGCCTTTTCTGCCGCAGATAGTATATGAAAAGACGGCTGAGGAACTTGCAGATATGGCGGAAAAGGAAATAAACGAAGGAATCGGCGATACAAAAGTATGCGCATCTGTGTTGGGAGAGTTTGGAACAAGCAAAAATGAGATGACAAATACAGAAGAAAAGGTATTTCAGGCGATGGCGTTGGCGGCAGTCCGCACCGGAGCGCCGGTGACAACACATACAACCCTTGGAACATTTGGGGAACAGCAGGCAGATTATTTGATCGAACATGGAGTAAAGCCGGAAAAAATTATTATCGGCCATATGGATTTGTCACAGGATTTGGATAAAATATTGCGGCTTTTGGAAAAAGGGGTAAATATAGGATTCGACACAGTCGGGAAGCTGAACTACTGCCCGGATACTTTCCGCGCGAAAGCCCTTGGGGAAATTGCATCGGAGGGCAGACTGCCACAGGTAGTTCTTTCCATGGACATTACGAGAAAATCTCATTTAAAAAGCCGTGGAGGAATAGGCTATAGCTATTTGTTTACTGATTTCCTTCCGCTTTTAAAGGATTCGGGTATGACAGAGGAACAAATCAATACATTGCTGATAGACAATCCGAAGAGGATTTTGGAGGAATAGGAAAGGGGGAGAAAGCGTGCGCGCATATCCTTTGCAAAGTATGGAATTAGAAGATGCCATGAAACTTCAGTTTAAGGTCATAGACTGTATTACAAAAGAATTTCAGGGGCATGAATTTTTGAACCGGGGAGATTTGGGCGTGGTAAAAGGGCTGAACAAACCGGTCACAACAAATAAGGCGGAAAAGGTGGTCGCAGATATTTTCGATGCGGAAGCCTGTGTTTTTGTGAGAGGCGCAGGAAGTGCCGCGATTCGATTCGGTCTTCACACGATGCTGAAAGCGGGGGAAAAAATTTTGGTCCATCAGGCGCCAATCTACAGCACAACGGCCACATCCTTTGATATGCTTGGGCTGATACCGGTGAAAGCAGATTTTAACGATTTGGAAGATATAAAAAGGGCATTAAGAACAGAGCCGGATATAAAAGCCGCATTGATACAATATACCCGGCAGAAAATAGATGATTGTTATGAGATGCAGGAAGTAGTAGAAACGATAAAGGCAGAAAAAGATATCCCTATTCTGACAGACGATAACTATGCGGCGATGAAGGTAAAGCGCATTGGGGTGCAGTGCGGGGCAGATTTATCCTGTTTTTCATCCTTTAAGCTTCTAGGACCTGAAGGGGTTGGGGTTGTGGTCGGCAAGGAGAAATATATAAGCCAGCTTATTTCGGAAAGCTACTCCGGAGGAATGCAGACACAAGGGCATGAGGCGTTGGACGTCCTACACGGGCTGGCTTATGCACCCGTAGCCTTGGCGATTCAGGCACAGGTAAATGAAGAATGTGTCAGACGGCTGCAGAATGGAGAAATCCCGGAAGTGAAAAATGCATTTTTGGCGAATGCACAATCAAAGGTGCTTTTGGTTGAGTTTCGGGAAGAAATCGCAGATGCAGTTTTAAAGGAAGCGGAGAAGCTGGGGGCCGCGCCGAATCCCGTGGGGGCCGAGTCAAAATATGAATTGGTTCCTATGTTTTACCGGGTATCCGGAACATTCCGAAAGGCAGACCCCACATTGGAAAAGAGGATGATTCGCATTAACCCAATGCGTTCCGGGGCAGATACAATTCTCCGTATAATAAAAACTTCAATAGAAAGAGTGAAAGTATGTTTGTAAAGCAAATATTGGAAAGAAATCCGGAACTTGTCCAGGCCGCGTTTGAACTGCATAGGAAAGGTCAGCTGCTTCCGGATTCCTATATAATTGACGTGGATGCATTTTGTGCCAATGCAGCAGCGATTCTGGCTGAGGCGGAGCGGCATAATTTTCAACTTTATTTCATGCTAAAGCAATTAGGGCGAAATCCGTACTTGGCCCAAAAATTAGTTGAAATGGGCTACCCAGGAGCAGTAGTAGTTGATTTTAAGGAAGCGCAGATTATGATGGAGCATCAGATACCCCTTGGGAATGTAGGGCATCTGGTGCAAATCCCGGAAGCAATGCTGGAAAAGGTGGTTGCTTATGGCGCAGATGTGATAACGGTGTACTCAAAGGAGAAAATGGCTTCTATTGAAAATGCAGCGGAGAAATTAGGCAAAAAGCAAGGAATCTTAATTCGTGTTTATGACAAAAACGATATGATTTACTCAGGACAGACTGCAGGAATTGCCATAAATCAGCTGGAAGAAACCGTAAAATATATGGATGAAAACTGCCCCCATCTTCAGATTAGGGGAGTTACATCCTTTCCCTGCTATCTTTACCAGGAGGAAAGGAAGGATATTTATCCGACGGAGAACCTTGCTACAGTACTTCGGGCGAAAAAAATACTGGAGGATATGGGGCATAGAGACTTGTTGATTAATACTCCATCTGCAACCTGTGTAAGCACCATCCAAAAAATGGCAGCCTTTGGCGGCAATTGTGGGGAGCCGGGGCATGGCCTTACGGGAACGACGCCGCTTCATGCATATGAGATGCAGGCAGAAAAACCGGCTGTTGTGTATGTGAGTGAAATTTCCCACAATTTTATGGGCAATGCCTATTGCTATGGCGGAGGGCATTATCGCCGCTCCCATGTGAACTATGCATTGACAGGAAATTCAATGGAAGACGCCAGGATGCTAAATGTAATCCCGCCCTGTGATGAAAGCATTGATTATCATTTTGGGATTTCCGAAGAATGCGGAGTTGGGGATACCGTTGTGATGGCGTTTCGTTTTCAGATATTCGTAACGAGAAGCGATGTGGTTCTGGTGGAAGGCATATCAAAAGGAGAGCCAAGGATTATAGGGGTTTATGACAGTTTAGGGAGAAAGAGGGAACAGTAGATGAGGCGTTTTGTGGTGGTTGTCCTGGACGGGTTTGGAATCGGAGCGATGGATGATGCGAAGAAAGAACGCCCAGGCGATGAAAAGGCAAATACTTTAAGAAGCATTTTAAATGATGAACCGGATTTGAAGCTTCCGAATTTAGAATATTTGGGGCTGATGAATGCTTACGGGGAAGAGAGTGCATTTATGAAGTTTTCTCCGGATGCCAATTATGGAAAGTCCGAACTAATGCATTTTGGGGCGGACACTTTTATGGGGCATCAGGAAATTATGGGAACTCTCCCCAAAAAGCCGGAAGAACACCCATTTCAGGAGAAAGTGGATGAAGTTGCAAAGCATTTAACGGAAACGGGGCATAAGGTACAAATTGTTGAAAGAGAGGGACTTCGATATATCCTTTGTGATGATTATGTGACCGTGGCGGATAATTTGGAAGCTGACCTGGGTATGTGCTACAACGTGACGGCGCCTTTGGATTATATTTCCTTTGAGAAAGAACATGAGATTGCGTCATTGGTCAGGGAGGTAGTTACGGTAGGCCGTGTGATTGTTTTCGGAGGCACAGGGAATACAATGGATGACCTGTGGGATGCGGAAGAGACGAAGAATGGAAAGTATATTGGAATTGGCTCCGCAAAGTCCAAGTCATATATTCAGGGCTATCAATGCCTGCATTTAGGGTACGGTGTTAACAAATATGTACAGGCTCCAACTATTTTGACCAAAAACGGGATTCCTGTGACGTTGATTGGCAAGGTTGCCGATATTGTAGCCAATGATTTGGGCACCAGTATTTCCTGTGTACCTACAAAAAATTGTATGGATGATACAATTGCAGAATTTCAGAAAATGGAAACAGGGTTTATTTGTACGAATATACAGGAAACCGATTTGGCAGGGCATTCTCAGTCAACAAGGAATTACCGTGAAATTTTGGAAATTGCAGATGAAGGGATTGGAAGGCTGCTGCCGCTTTTGACCGAAGAAGATGTCCTGCTTGTTATGGCGGACCATGGAAATGACCCCAACATTGGACATAGCAAGCATACAAGAGAATGTGTACCTATTTTGGTTTATCAAAAAGGTGTGCATGGCGTAAAGCTGGGAAAAAGGAAGACGCTTTCCGATGTAGGCGCAACGGTATGCCATTGCCTAGGTGCGCCAGCGCCGCAGAACGGAACGCCTATGTGGGAGGCGGAAGCGCCGATGGATTCCGTAACAGGGCAGCCGAAAAGCTGAACTGTTACAATTTAAGAAAGCCTGCATAAACAAAAGGCAGGCGGTGTGGACGGCATAGATGGAAAGCCAGAAAGTCTCTTTCCAACAGCCGCTTTCTGGCTGAACGATTGCTTCTGGCTTTCTCTTTTAGTCACTAAAAGAAGTTAAACAACTGAATATATTTTGTATTGTCATCCACCGAATATCTCTCGTTAAATGGTGTGAATCCATTCTTTTCACTTTGATAAAAGTTTAGCAAATTAACCTTGTCTTCACATTCCAGAAACACAATACCGCCGCCGATATCATGCTGAACTTTTTCCAGAATTCCAAATGTCAAATCCATCAACTCATTTCTGCTGATGCTTTTTCCTTCATCAATAGCATAATTTTTTCCAAACTGTGCAATTAAAAAAGCGGATACTGTATAACTTCCAGCTTCTGAATCCAGTATCGCATATCTGCTTATTTTTTTCCGCCGAGAGTTGGATAAATTTGCATTTCCAATTTCAATCGCTTTGTGAGCAAGTGTAAAAATTGCCACAATCTTACCAAATTCATTTACAACAAAATATGTAACAGATAATTTTTTCCCGGCAAATTCAATCGCATTATTTGTTACAAACTGCTCAATCTCTGGATTTATCGGACAAGAAAAATCGGAAAGACACTGTTTCAGTTTTGCCTCTCCGATTGCCCCAATCATATCCAGAATATTTACCGTGTCAAATTGTCTCATCCGGCAGTGTTCCCCTTCGCCATCAGTTGCCTGATAGCATCATAATCTGTCAATGGTGGTTTTACTGGTGCAGAAGGCTTTCTTTTGGGCTTATTTTCCGATGCTGACAAAGCCTCTATAAAAGCCTCCGCCTGCTTCGGATTGTCAATACGAACTTTTGCAAAAATACTGGATGTTGCCATAATAGCACCTCCTTTTCCCAAGGGCCTATGATAGTATATGCAGAAAAAACAACAAGCTATACAATTCGATTTCTTTGCTTTTCCTTTGACTATATTCTAAGTTAGATTTCTCATAACGTCAACTGTCATCCGCATACAACTTTTGCCATGACTGCGGTCATCGTAACAGCTCCGCTTATGGTTTCCTATTATTTCCTTCCTCCATCATCGCCTTATTCTTAAAATAAGTCTCTTTAATAATATCCTGCACCTGTGCGCTGATATGTTTCCGCTCGGCCTTTGGGATATCGTTGATATAGATGGGCGGACAATATTCCAGAATTACATGAGCCTTTTTAATTTTGGGCAGATGGTCCTCGAAAATACCGGCCGAATTGTAGATGCTCATAGGTACGATAGGGCATCCCGATTTTTCCGCAATTTTAAAACTGCCATCCCGAAACGGCAGGAAAGTGTCATTCACTTTATTTCTTGTTCCTTCCGGGAAAATACAGATGGAAATGCCGGATTTCACTTTTTCAATACCTTCCAGGATTGTTTTCAACCCTTGCTTTAAATCCTTGCGGTCGAGAAAAAGGCAGTGGAGGTTTTTCATCCAGTTTACCAGAAAGGGATAACGGAGCATTTCTTTTTTGGCGATATAGCCGGTAGGGCGGGGCACGCGCACATAAGTGAGCAGAATATCGAAATAGCTCCTGTGGTTGCCCACATATAGTACAGAAGTATCGGTGGGAACATTCTCCTCACCGATAACGGTAACCGATACGCCGGTAATTTTCAGGCATACGCGGAATGCCCACTTCACAATGGCGAGGGAACTTCTATTTTTCAAATCCATATTAAACTTCCCGATAATCCACTCTGCAATAAGCAGAGGAGTGCTGAGGACAAGAAATAAAATGACAAAAGTGGCGAGACAAATAAAACGAAACATAAGAGATATCCTTCCTGATTTTAATTCCTGTGACATAAATAGTACACAATTCATAAACTATTATAGCGGAGATAGAGGAGTTAAGCAAGACTTCTTTGTTGACTGTTTTTTTGTCAAAGGTTATAATCACTTTAAGATAGAAAGCTGATATATGGGAGTAAAACTAAATTATGTAAAATGTGACGTAAAGAGGGAAAAATGAAAGTAAATACACAATGGGGGGAAGAAAATGCTGATTGCAGATAAAAGGGATTATAAAAGAGGATACAGGAAACATTATGAATTATATAAAAAATTAAGAAATACTAATTCGGATGTAAATAGCAGAAGGCTGCTGTTGATATATAGTGTAGAATGCGGGCTAAAGTACATGTTGTTGGACAAATGGCATGAAGAGAATCCCAAAAAGATATTAGAAAGCGCAGATGAAACGAAAATAGGTATTTTGAAATCGCATAATTTGGGGAAACTATTAAAAGAGTTAGGGCAAGAGGGGAATTTTAAATTTCCCCAATTGGAAACAATACATAAAAATCAGGTAGTGTCGGAGAATTATCATCAGCTTTATCGATACTGCATTAGTATACGGGAAAGCGAAAAGAGCAAAGAGGAAAAATTGGAAGAGACTTTAAAAAATGTGGCATGTTGGATTGGCGAAGGGATGTGAGACGAATGTTTTTTTATACATGGAAGGATGTAGAAAGAAAATTATTATTGAGTAAGAATAAGTGGGGTACAGCAATTACCAATATTGATGTTTATAGCGGAGAAGTAATCATTTATTTGGACAAAATTGAAAATGAAAGTATAGCAGTAAATGCACTGGAAATAATTTTGGACAAAAAATATGATAATGAAAGAAAAAGAATTTGGCTGGATTTGCCAGACCAGTTTTTAACAGTTCTTTTTGAGATAGAAGAAAGTGGAGATAAAGCAAATGTAATAACTCCGCTTTTTAAAAATGTTTTGTATCAGAACTCGGCTTACTATAGTGAACTGATAGAAAAGGAACTGCCAGGCGTGCCCGTACTTGCATTTCATTCATATAAGGGTGGTGTGGGGCGTACATTATCTTTATTGGCATTTGTTAAGGCATGGTCTGTACTTAAAGATTTGAAAAATCCGAAAAAGCTGCTTATTGTAGATGCAGATATAGAAGCACCGGGAATTACATGGCTGACAGCGGAGCAGGAAGAAGCTGCATTTAGCTTTCTGGACCTTTTGGAGGTCACTCAGGAGAAAGACAGGATAGAGGAAATCATAGAATTAGTTTCAGATAAAGTAGCAGAATTAACAGTTAAGATAGAAACAGAAAAGAGTATGGTGGAACATATTGTTTTGCCAACCTATAGATATATGGAACAATTGTTGGACATGTATTCCAGTCCGGAGAGCCTTGCTCATAGTTATAGTAAAAAATATATATTAGCAGAAGTATTATCTAAATTGGGAGAAAAAGTAAATGCAGAATTAGTATTAGTTGATTTAAGGGCAGGATTAAGTGAATTTTCTGCTCCATTACTATTTGACCCTCGGGTAAAAAAATATTTGGTAACATCATCATCATTTCAATCTGTGAAAGGGACGGAGATTCTCTTGCATCAACTGAGCAAAGGGTTACCATTGAATGGAAAATCTAAAATACCAGAAATTTTATTAACAATGGTTCAGGAAGGCATAAACACTACTGATATTATCAGTGAATTAGTTGCTGTTTATGACCAGTATATGACGGATGACAGCGTTTCTATAACAGATGATATTGTGACAGAACTGCCTTTTGCAAGCGAATTGGTATATTTGGAGTCTTTGCCCAAAATAATGAAAAATTTAAATGGAAGGGAATTTTATAAAAATATTTTTGAAATAGTACAGAATAGTTACATGACGCAGAGCATATCAGCAGTACAAGAAGCAGCATTCGAATTAACGCGCGAGGAGATTATATGCGGTATCCATAATTTTGCCGTAGGTCAAATAGCGGCAGAAGGAAATGGTGCTTTTGAAGTGTTGATGACTGAATCTATACAAAATTTAATAAAAAAATATAAAAGTAATATTCCGAATGTGGTAATAATGGGAGCTAAAGGTTCTGGAAAGACATTTTTATACAGAGAAATATTGCGTAATCTGTACTGGGAAAAGTTTATTATGCGTATGGATAAAAAAGACATAAAGGTAGAATGTCTTGATGATGGAATGAATACACTGGCGGTTCCTCTATTAGCATCCGGTACTGCGGGGGCATTTAAGGAGATTATAGAAAAAGCTATATTTAACTTTAATGAGTATGGTATGGAAGGAAAAATAAATACCTCTGTATATATTAACAGCAGGGATAGTCTTTTGAAGTATGTTAGGGAAAATCATGATATATTGGAATGGAAGCAGCTTTGGAAGAAAGTTATTCTGAATGCTTTGAATCAGGCGTATCAATCATTAGACGAGTTGGAAAAAGAACTGTCCAGTAAAAATGTGAAAATGCTTTTTTTGATAGATGGATTGGAGGAAATTTTTCAGCACACAATATCATCAGACAATGAGAAAAGAGCTATAACGGCATTATGTAAAGATTTGATGGATGAAATGAAAATGGCATATCACCATTTAGGACTAATGATATTTTTACGAAAAGATATGGCAAGAGATGCTTTGACGATTAATTATGAACAATTTTATTCATTGTATCGTTCTGTAGAATTGCAATGGTCAAGCACAGAAGCGCTCAGGCTTGTAGTTTGGTTGACCAGCCAGGCGATACCAGGTTTTTATCAAGAAGAAATTGCAGTGGAAATGGCACCGAAAGAAGTTATTGACCAGGCTCTACACAAACTTTGGGGAATTAAACTGGGAAAGCCAACATCGAATGAGGCTAATTCATCAAGATGGATTTTGGCTGCGCTGTCAGATTTTAATGGGCAGCTGCAGGCACGTGATATTATCAGGTTTTTAGAAAAGGCGACAGCAAATGTTGGTAAACCCGTTTATTCTGATAGATATTTAATGCCGACAGAGATTAAAAAGGCTGTATCTGATTGTTCAAATGATAAAATTAAGGAAATTAGAGATGAAATTAAGGCGCTTGGACCAATTTTTGATAAGCTGGAAAAAGCTCCTGCAGAAAATAAGGTATTGCCATTTTTCGGTGACACATTTAACTTGTCACAAAGTGAGGAAAAGATTATGAAGCAGGAAGGCTACTTAAGAATAGAAAATGATAAATATTATTTGCCGGAAATAATCAGGCATGCTTTAAAGTTTAGGTATGGAAAGGGAGCCCGTCCTAAAGTGCTTTCTCTACTGCTAAAATAATTAATAAGATTCAAGGAATAGTTCCCAAGGAAAGCCAATAAAATAGAAATAAATGAATAGAAGGAACGTGAAAATGGGGAGACGCCATATTTTATTGGTATTTGCAGCTGCAGCGCTGCTTTGCCTGTGCGGATGTACGGTGAAAACAAAGGATGGTAATGAGAAAATTAAAGATATAGAGTTTACGGTGCTGGCAGAGGATAATATACCGGAGGAACTGAAGCAGGTGATTGAGGAGAAGAAGGATAAGGAATTTAAGCTTACGTATCAGGATAGCGGATTTCTGTATATTTGCGTGGGCTACGGCAGGCAGGAGACGGGAGGATACAGCATAACGGTAAATGACTTGTACCTTACGGGGAATTCCATCTATGTGGATACGAATCTGATAGGCCCGGACCCGGAAAACAGGGAATTGTACAAAGCGCAGGAAAAAGACAGCGCATCTTATCCGTATATAATTTTGAAAATAGAATATCTGGATAAATCGGTGGTTTTTGATTGAGCCGAGAAATATTCGAGATAAGTCATTGACAAAATCCTCCTATTTGTTAGAATACTATTAAAGGAAAGCCCTGCCAATAAGTGGGCTGATAAAAGCGCTAGCAACTCGAGTGGAGCTACTATACGAATGGCTATGTGGAAACGCATAGCCACTTTTTTACCTTATAGGATTCGGACGCTAAAAGCCCTGTCTGGGGAAGGCGCCCGGCACATTGCACCAGAGCGGAAGGAGGGCCACATAATGAGCGATATTATGGAATTTGCAAACAGAGAAGAATTCAGGAAATGGCTTGATGAGCATTGCCAGTCCGAGGAGGGCATTTGGCTGTTGTTTGGCAAAGCCGGTGGGCCGAAAACAATAAAAGCGGGGGAGGCGCTTGAGGAAGCGCTCTGCTTTGGATGGATTGACGGGCAAATGCAGAGTATTGATGATAAAACGTACAGAAAATATTTTTCTATGCGCAGGGAAAAGAGCAAGTGGTCGGAGAAAAATAAGGCGTTGGCCCAAAGCCTGGAAGAACGGGGGCTGATGACCGATTTCGGCAGAAAGAAAATAGAGGAAGCCAAAAAGAACGGCCAGTGGGATGCCCCAAAGCCTATGGCGGTTACGGAGGAACAAATTGCCCGGCTTTCCGCATTGCTGGAAGGATATGAACCCGCCTGCACGAATTTTCAGGCCATGTCCTTATCCGTAAAGAAAACTTACGCCCGGGCGTATTTTGATGCCAGGACAGACGCGGGGCGGGAAAAGCGAATCGCCTGGATGGTGGACAGGCTTAACAAAAATTTGAAACCTATGTAACTGTTATGCATGTTTATTCCCGCGAGCAACGAGCCAAGTGGCTGCTTGCAGACATTTGGCGACTGCCGCGAGGGTCAATGCCCCGTTGCTTGCAGCGGGGTTGTTGACTCCCGCAGGCAAAGGTTATGAAGGTTTGCAGGATGAGAGAAAGGTACGGCTGTAAAATGATATTGATAAAAGGCGGATATGTAGTGGACCCGGCCAGCGGGTTTGAGGGGATAGCGGATATTTTGACGGAAAACGGAAAGATAGTGGAGATAGGGCCGGATATCCGGCTGGATGCAGGAACGGAAGGGGAGGGCAATGACGCCGCAGGCTCCCAACCGTCAGGAGAAGCGGAAATCATCCATGGGGAGGGGAAAATCGTCGCCCCCGGGCTGGTGGATGTGCATGTGCATTTCAGGGAGCCGGGATTTACTCATAAGGAAGATATTTTCAGCGGGGCCCGGGCGGCGGCCAGAGGCGGATTTACAACGGTGGTATTGATGGCGAATACGAAGCCGCCGGTGGACCGGGAGGAAACCTTGCGTTACGTGTTGGAAAAGGGGAAAAAAACAGGGATTCATGTGGAGAGCTGCGGGAATATAACGGTTGGGATGAAGGGGAAGGAACTGACCGACATGGACAAGCTGGCAAAGGCTGGTGCGGCAGGATTCACCGATGACGGCATTCCTTTGTTGGACGCGGCTTTGGTAAAGCGGGCTTATGAAGCGGCGGCAAGGCTGGGCAAGCCGTTGAGCTTCCATGAAGAAAATCCGGCATTTATCCAAAACAACGGAATCAATGCGGGGAAAGCGGCAAAGCATTACGGGATAGGCGGCTCGGACCGCCAGGCGGAGATTTGGATGGTGGAACGGGATTTGGCTTTGGCGAAGGGAACCGGGGCGGAAATATCCATCCAGCACATCAGCACGAAGGAAGCGGTGGAACTGGTGAGGAAAGCGAAAAAAAGCAACCCCCACATCCATGCGGAAGCCACGCCCCACCACTTTACCCTGACCGAGGATGCGGCTATCCGGTATGGCGCGCTGGCAAAAATGAACCCTCCGCTTAGGGAGGAGGAAGACCGGATGGCGATTATTGAGGGCATTAGGGATGGAACGATAGACATGATTGCCACGGACCACGCTCCGCACAGCAGAGAAGAGAAAGAGAAACCAATCACGGAAGCCCCCAGCGGGATTATCGGGCTGGAAACTGCGTTGTCTCTGGGAATACGGGAACTGGTGGATAAAGGGTATCTGACCATGATGGAGCTGATAAGCCGCATGTCATGGCAGCCGGCAAAATTCTATCATTTAGATGCAGGATATTTGGCCAAAGGAGGGCCTGCGGATTTGGTGATATTCGATAGCAGGGAGAAATGGAAGGTGGAAGAATTTTTTTCCAAATCATCCAATTCGCCCTTTGTTGGGGAAGAACTGCCGGGAACGGTGCATTATACTGTTTGCGGAGGAAAAGTGGTTTATAGAAGAAACGCGCAGAGCGGGGAAGGAACGCAGGAATGAATCAAAAGAAAAAAGTTAAAGCGGTAGTAGTATCCCAGAAAAAAATAGGGGATGACATTTACGATATGTGGATAAAGACGGATTTGGCGGTATCGGCAAAAGCGGGGCAGTTTATCTGCATTTACCCCCGCAGCGAAAGCGCTTTGCTTCCCCGTCCTATCAGCATCTGCGAGACGGAGCCCGAAAAGGGGCAGCTGCGGATTGTATACCGGATAGCGGGGAAGGGTACAAAAGAGTTTTCCCTTTATCGGCCCGGGGATGGGATAGATATTTTAGGAAATCTGGGAAACGGCTTTCCGCTGCAGAAGGCGGAAGGAAAGAGGGTATTCCTGATGGGCGGGGGCATTGGCATCCCCCCCATGCTGCAATTGGCAAAATCCTTAAAAGAGGAGGGAAAGGCGGAATCGGCGGCCGTTATTGCGGGCTACCGGAATGGGCAGCTATTCCTGAAAGAGGATATGGAGAAATATGCGCGCGTATATGTGGCGACGGAGGACGGAAGCGCGGGAACGAAAGGAAATGTGATGGATGCCATCGCCGCTGACGGCCTGGAAGCGGACGTGATTATGGCCTGCGGCCCCATGCCGATGCTCCGGGCGGTGAAACAATATGCACAGGGAAAAGGTCTGGAAGCCTATATCTCTTTGGAAGAAAGAATGGCCTGCGGAGTGGGAGCATGCCTTGGATGCGTCTGCAGGACGAAGGAAAAGGATGCCCATTCCCATGTAAACAATGCCAGAATCTGCACGGATGGGCCGGTTTTCGATGCGGAGACGGTGGATATTTAAAACGGCACAAAGATAGAAAAGCAGCGCAGAAATGAGGTAAATTATGAATACAAAAGTACAAATAGCGGGTGTGGAATTGAAAAATCCGGTAATGACAGCATCGGGAACCTTCGGCTCTGGGATGGAATATTCGGAGTTTGTGGATTTAAATAAGCTGGGCGCCGTAGTGACCAAAGGGGTGGCCAATGTGCCCTGGGAGGGGAATCCTACACCCAGGGTGGCGGAAGTCTATGGGGGGATGCTGAATGCCATAGGGCTGCAGAATCCGGGCATTGACGTATTTATGGAAAGGGATATCCCTTTTTTGGAGAAGTATGATACGAAGATTATCGTAAACGTATGCGGGAAGACCGTGGAGGATTATTTGGAAGTGGTGGAAAAGCTGGGGGATTCCCCGGCGCACTTGCTGGAAATCAATGTCTCCTGCCCTAACGTAAAGGAAGGGGCCATCGCTTTTGGACAGAAAGCGGACTGCCTGTATGACATTACATCCGCCATCAAAAAGAAAGCGAAGCAGCCTATCATCATGAAGTTAAGCCCCAATGTGACCGATATCGGAGAAATGGCCAGGGCGGCCGAAGCGGCCGGAGCCGATGCCATATCCCTGATTAATACGCTGACAGGGATGAAAATCGATATCCATAAAAGGAAATTTGTGCTGGCCAACAAGACGGGCGGCCTTTCCGGCCCTGCCATAAAGCCGGTAGCAGTGCGCATGGTCTATCAGGCTTCCCAGGCGGTAAAAATCCCCATTATCGGCATGGGGGGGATTGCAAGCGGGGAAGACGCCATAGAATTCCTCATGGCCGGGGCTACAGCCGTAGCAGTAGGCGCAATGAATTTCATAAATCCGTATATTACGGAAGAAATTGTCCAGGGCATTGAAGCCTATATGCGGCAATATGATATAGAGGATATCCATGAAATTATTGGATGTGTATAAGCAGTATAGCGCCCCTGTCGGAATGGAAGGCATACGGTCTCTTGTATGTATGCTATTTGTATGTATTACATTCTGAAACAAAAATGGAATAATACCTTTGTCTTTGCATAGAATTACAATAAGTACAGACTAATGGTAATTCACCGACATGGAGGTATTTTGTGGAATTAGTAAGAAAAAATATACATATGGACCGGATAAAAGGCCAGGCATCCACCCAGATTACGCTGGAAGATGATATAAATATTTCGGATTCCAAGCCGGATGTGAGCAAACTCATTTATGATAGAGGGAACGTAGTCCTGGAAGAAGTAAAAGTAACGGAAGACCATGTAACGCTTAAGGGGAAACTGCAGTTCCTTGTGATGTACCTGACGGAAGCGGAGCAGCCAATGCTCGCAAGCATGGACGGCAGCCTGCCCTTTGAAGAGCAGATTTATGCGGAAGGGGTTCAAAGCGGCGACAGCGCCAATGTGAAATGGAATTTGGAAGATATTACCGTAGGGATGATAAATTCCAGGAAACTGAGCGTGCAGGCGTTGATTTCCTTTAAAGTATGTTCGGAAATGATATATGATGAAGAAACGGCAGTGGATTTGTACCATGAAGAGCCGGTGGAATACCGCAGGAAGCCTTTGCGCATCGCCCAGATGGCGGTGAAGAAGAGGGATATTTTCAGGATAAAAGAGGAACTGGAAGTGCCGCAGAATTATCCAAACGTTTCCCGGATGATTTGGCAGGGGGTAGAGACGGAAAATGTGGAGTTCCGGGCATTGGAAGGAAAAATATCGGTACAGGGCGATTTGAACGTGTTTTTCCTATATGAAGGGGAAGGCGAGGAACAACCCATAAAATGCTATGAAACGACAGTGCCTTTTAGCGGTACGGTGGATTGTACCGGATGCGATGAAGGGATGGCTGCGGATATCGATTATGTGCTGGGTTCGAAGGATGTGGAGATACGTCCTGATTTTGACGGGGAACAGAGGGTTTTTGCTATAGAATTGGTGATGGATCTGGATATCAGCCTTTATGAAGAGGAAAGGCTGGATATTTTATCCGGGGTATACGGCGTGGTAAAAGAAGTGGAAGCGGTGAGCAAACCGGCCCAGTTCAAAGGACTTTTGGCCAGAACATCGGGAAAGACGAAAGCGGCGGATAGGATTAAGCTTTCTTCCTCCGATGCGCCTATGGTACAGATACTCCACAGCGAAGCCCAGGTGCAGCTGGAAGAAGAGGAAATTGTGGAAAACGGAATTCATATCAAAGGATATGTGAACATACAGACGCTGTACTTGAGCAGCGATGAGAAGACGCCATACAGTTCGGCAAAAGGGAATATCCCGTTCAGCTACGTACTGGATGTGCCGGATATAAACGGCAGCTGCACCTTTAAAATCCGCGTCGGGCTGGAGCAGCTGGGGGTGGCCATGCTGGATGGCGGCGAACTGGACGTGAAGGCCGTAGTGGTATGCCATGCCATTGTTTTTGAGCACAAAACAGAAAATATCGTGACCGATATTGTGGTTTCGGATTTGGATATGAATAAATTGAGCGGCCTGCCCGGCATTGTGATTTATATCGCAAAAGAAGGGGATAGCCTGTGGGATGTAGGAAAACGCTATTATGTGCCAATTTCCCAGATTAAGGAAACCAATGATATGACGACGGAGGAGATTAAGCCGGGAGATAAGCTGCTGATTGTGAAAGGAATAGCGAATTAATAAACGGGAATCAATAGAATGCTGCATAAATTAAAGGACCCCTGCCATAATCCGTGGCGGGGGTTCTTTTGATGCATGTATCGGAGACGTTATTGATAAGCTTCCATTGCAGATTCACAGACAATAGGAAGCGCTTTTTGCTTTGCAGGAAATGACGTCGGTTTATTCTTCCCCCGCCACAAGCTTGTCGAATTTGTCCATAACAGCCTGATAAGTCCTCTGGCTGATGTCAGGTAAAGATTTGCCCCAAGTGCTGGTTGCATTATCGAACCCTTTCTTGAAAGCATCCCTCATCTTTTCAAGCTGTTTCGGGTCGCTGCCTGCCAATGCGGTAGCGAAATCGACAATACGGCTGGAAGTCTGCTCCACGCCCCAATATCCGTCATCGGCGATATCAGCCTGCGCCTGCGCTTTTGTAGCGGCATCCACGGTAAAGTTACCGCTTGCGAGGAAACTCCAAATGCTGTCTGTCTTTCCGAGAGTCTGCCCCTGTTTGGAAATCATCTGTTCCACTAAGCTCTTCATCTGTGCAATACGGGCATCAGAATCTGCTTTTAATTTAGCAACTAAATCCGCATCGGGTTTTTTGGAAACTTTAGCAGTAGTTGCGGAAGAAGAAGGCTCATAAACAACACCGCTGTTATTTTCTTCTTTCTTATTCTCTGTTTTTTCAGCAGCTTTTGCTGAATTAATATTGTACGTACCATACAAATCGGCAGCACTTGACGAACCTGTAATTCCATTTACGCCCATTTTTTAACCCTCCTTGGAAATGTAAGTGATAAATTTATATGTTGGACAAGGATAATTATCCTAATCTGTTATTTATATCGGCAGAAGTTGGTAATTCCATAAGGGGGGAAGAAAGATATGTAAAATATTCTCATCCCATTGACGAATGCCTTATGGATTATATATAATGAAACAAAGTTCATGTATACAAAATGCAAATAAAGTACAATATAAGGGAGATAAAGGGAGCTGGGCGTTTACAATGAAAAAAAATACGATTTCCAGAAGGGCTTATGCCAAGGTGAACCTGGCTTTGGATGTGGTGAGACGCAGGGAAGACGGGTATCACGAAGTAAGGATGATTATGCAGACGGTAGGGCTTTACGATGTGTTGACGTTTACCGGTCGGGAAGAGCCAGGTATTGAGGTGAAGACGGATAAGGAGGAACTGCCGGGGAACGAAAGCAACTTGATTTATAAGGCGGCGAAGCTGGTTATGGATTCTTATCCGTGCTGCGGAGGGATAAAAATCGAATTGGAGAAAAATATTCCTATGGCGGCCGGGATGGCAGGGGGAAGTACGGACGCCGCGGCGGTTTTTCACGGGATGAATGAATTGTTCGGCCTGGGAATGACGGTGGAGAGGATGTGCGGCTTAGGCGTCAGGATAGGGGCGGATGTTCCTTACTGCATCCGGGGCGGAACGGCATTATCGGAAGGGATTGGGGAGGTTTTGACAAAGCTGAAGGATGCCCCTCCCTGCTTTGTGCTGATTGCAAAGCCGGATATCGACGTGTCCACGAAATACGTATATGAAAATCTTCACGCGGATAGATTGGATTGGCACCCGGATATCGACGGGATGAGGGCAGCAATCGAAAATGGCGATTTGTATGGGATGGCAGGGCTTATGGGAAATGTGCTGGAAACGGTAACGGTGAAAAAATATCCGGTTATCGAAGCAATCAAATCCGCCATGAAAGAGGAAGGGGCATTGAACGCGCTGATGAGCGGCAGCGGTCCTACGGTTTTCGGAGTCTTTGACGATGAAGGGAAAAGGTCGGACGCATTTAGGAAATTAAAGGGAACCGGTCTGGCAAAGCATATATTTATTTCGGAGTGGGCCTGATAAACTGAGGGAAGAGAGGCCGTGAAAAGGGGTGGACTAATGGCAAAAGACAATTGGCAGATGAATATGGACGAGTTTTTACCGCTAAGGGATGTGGTGTTCAATACATTGCGGAAGGCAATTTTAACGGGGGAGTTAAAGCCTGGGGAGAGGCTGATGGAGATTCATCTGGCCAATAGGCTGGGGGTGAGCAGGACGCCGATCAGGGAGGCAATCCGCAAGCTGGAATTGGAAGGCCTGGTCATTATGATTCCCAGGCGGGGGGCTGAGGTAGCGCAGATTACGGAAAAAAGCTTGAAGGACGTACTGGAAGTGCGCAGGGCATTGGACGCTTTATGTGCGGAATTGGCTTGCGACCGGATATCGGAAGAGGGGATAAATGAGCTGAAGGGGGCATGCGCTGAATTCGAGAGGGCTACCAAGTCAAAGGATGCCACGGTGATAGCCAGGGCGGATGTGGCGCTGCATGATATTATCGTAGCGGCCACGGGAAACCAAAGGCTTGTGCAGCTGGTCAACAATCTGGCGGAACAGATGTACCGGTATCGGTTTGTATATATAAAGGACAAAAGCCGGCATGAACAGCTAATCGAAGAGCATAGAATGATATATGAGAGTATTAGGAAAAAAGATAAAGGCGCGGCGGCGGAAGCGGCTAAGCTTCATATCGACAATCAGGAAAAGTCGGTGATGGAACAGATTCGCCTGGAAAACGGCTCAAGGGGAAAATGAGGCGCAGGGGTTTGTGAGGCGAAAGTATAAATTCCCGGAAATGAGGGCAGACTTTTTTTATCAGTGTTATCGATAATTTTAATGCGGATAGGAGAAGTCTGATGAGAAAAATATTGGAAACCGGAATTATACTATTTTCAGCTATGGGATTTTGGGGTATGATATATCCTGACTTGTGCTTTACGGAAGATGTTTGCGAGGTGGTCTGGGAAGAAGAGGAGGATGCGGAAGGCGAATCCGGAATCGGAGAAGGCGCATGCGGCGATAAGGCCGGAACGAAGAACAGCCGGCCCAAAGCAGGAACAAAGGGCGGCATCATCGGGACGGGCGCAAGCGGAAGCGTAACCGGAACGGATACAAACAACAGCGGGGATATGTTTACCCGTATATGTTCGGCCGAACCCGGGCAGATACGTATAAAAAGCAAATTCCTGGAAGCGATAGGGCTGGATAAATTACTGCAATAGGATATTGCCGGTTGAAAGGGCCAAAATGCGCAAAAAGCTGCGCAGAAATGGGGATAAAAATGGATATTTTAAAAGATAGAGAGGCGCTGTCAAATGCCCCGATAGGGGTGTTTGATTCCGGCGTGGGCGGGCTGACTGTGGCAAGGGAAATTATGCGGCAGATTCCCAATGAAAAAATCGTATACTTCGGCGATACGGCGAGAGTTCCTTACGGAAGCAAATCAAAGGAAACGGTTACGAAATATTCCAAACAGATTGTCCGGTTTCTCCAGGAGCAGCAGGTGAAAGCAATTGTGGCAGCATGTAATACTGCAAGCGCCTATGCATTGGACGAAATCGAAAAGGAACTCGATATCCCGATAATAGGGGTGGTCAAGCCCGGCGCGAAGGTGGCTGTGGAAACGACCCGAAATGGCAGGATAGGGGTAATCGGAACGGAAGGAACGATTGGCAGCCATATTTATTCTACATATATTAACGAAATGAGCCGGAATACAAAAGTGTTGGAAAAGGCATGCCCCTTGTTTGTACCCCTTGTGGAAGAAGGGCTATGGCAGGATCCGGTGACTGATGAAATCGCGAAAAGGTATTTAAGCGCGTTGATTGACAGCGGAATCGATACCCTTATCCTGGGATGTACCCATTATCCCTTGATTCGTTCTACGGTAGGGAAAATAGTTGGGGAGGGCGTGACGCTTGTAAACCCAGCCTATGAAACGGCGAGGGAACTGAAGGAACTGCTGGAGAAAGAAAGCCTCCTGAATAAGGCGGAGCAGGGCCTGGGTTCGAACAAGTACCGCTTTTATGTAAGCGATATGGCGGATAAATTCCGTAACTTTGCCAATTCAATATTAAAGTATGGGATATTGTCGGCAAAAACCATTAACATTGAGAATTACTGACAACAGAAGAAAGGCAGTTCGACTATGACGAAAGATGTGTTGCTCTCTTTGCGGGGATTGCAGTTCGATACATCCGCAGAAGACGGGGATAGGATAGAGACCATTACACCGGCAGAATATTTTAAACGCAACGACAGCCATTATGTGGTTTTTGACGAAGCGGTGGAAGGCTTCCGGGAAAATACGAAAAACATTATAAAATTTAAGGAAAACAGCCTGGATTTGACCAAGAAGGGCTTGATTAACGTTCATATGATTTTTGAGGAAAACAGAAAGAATATGACCAATTATGCGACGCCCTATGGGAATATTTTAATCGGCATAGATGCCAGAAGCGTAAAGATGAAGGAACGGGAAGAGCATATCGAAGTGGATGTGGATTACGCGCTGGAAATTAATTACGAGCATTTTGCGGACTGCAAGATAAAAATGGACATCCGGGCGAGGAATGGGGAAGGGTTTTCCCTGCAATGACAGCAGGCGGTTTTGCTCTTGCAAATAATGGGGTAATGGAAGGAATTTTGCCGCCCAAATCCGGATAACAAAAAATCCCGCAGCCAGGCTGCGGGTAATTCGATTATTTAAGAGGCTTTGCCCCCGCTTTTTCCTGCGCTTTTTCCACAGCGCGTTTGAAAAAGCTTTTCTTTTTTTGCGGAACCGGAAGGGGCTTGCCATGAAGGCCTTTCACATCGGTGATGTAAATCCCGCTTACAGTAGCCTTTACCTCTTTCTTTGTGGGAATCATGTCATAAATTTTCTCATCGCAGACCAAGGTCATAATCTGCGGGCCGACTTTTGCTTTTACGATAGGAAGCTTGGAGCCGCGCAGCAGCTTGGGAGTCTGCTGTATGACTGCAGCTGGAAGACCCGACTCTTTTATTTTCATCCGTTTCTTATCAATAATCAGCATGGAAACCCGCTGCTTCATGGCTTCTATCTGCGCCTGCTGCTCATCCTGCTTTTTCTGGGCCCTTTTCCCTAAAAAATATAAAACTACGATACCGATGATTAAAACAACGGTAATGACTAATAATGTAATTGCTACTGGACTCACAATGTACCTCCCGCTTTCGTGTTTACATAAACTCTAATAAAATTAATTGTAGCATTAATTGGGGGAATAGACAATAAAAATTTTTGAAATCACGGAAATTGATTCCCCTGTCAAAGGGCACAACTACATTGAAGAAAAATTGGAAATAATATATAATAGATAAGCATGCCACAAAGAGATAGGCCGGGAAAACCGAAACCCGGCAAAGGGGAGGGGAAAAGGGGGAGCGTATGGTTTTAGATAATACAGCCGCAGCGCTGGATTTTATATTCGGGCATTTGCTGTTCATTAATTTTATCCTGGCGGTTATCATCATTTTTTTTCAAAGAAGAGACCCCCAGTCGGTATGGACCTGGCTGCTGCTTCTATATTTTATTCCGATATTAGGGTTTATTTTTTACTTATTCCTTGGCACGGATATGCATAAAAAGAAAATGTTCCGTATCAAGGAGATTGAAGACCATCTGAACGATGCTATCAGGCAGCAGGAATATAGCCTGCGGAGCGAAGCCCTGGAGCAGGAGTCGCCGGCCATTGCGGATTATGCGGATTTGGTGATGTACAATCTGGATGTGGCCGGGGCGGTGCTGACCAATGACAACGATATTACGATTTTCAAAGACGGCAACGAGAAATTCGACGCCTTGCTTGAGGACATGGAAATGGCCAGGCAGTATATCCATATCCAGTATTATATTATAAAAAATGACGTGCTGTTCGGCAGGATAAAGGAGGTTTTGGCGAGAAAAGCGAAAGAAGGGGTGGAAGTCCGGATACTGTATGACAGCATGGGATGCCGTTCCGTGAAAAAGAGCTGCTGGAGGGAATTGAACGCCCAGGGGATTAAAACGTCGGAATTTTTCCCTGCAGTCCTGCGCCGCCTTCATCTTAGGATGAATTACAGGAATCACAGGAAAATTGTGGTGATAGACGGGAAAACAGGCTACGTGGGAGGTTTCAATATTGGAAAAGAGTATATCGGGCTGGAAGAACGGTTTGGATATTGGAGGGATACCCATCTGCGGATAACTGGATCCGCAGTGGGCTCTTTGGAGATGCGGTTTGCCCTGGACTGGAATTATGCGTCCAAGGAGAATCTTTTCCTGACGGATAAATATATGAACCGGGAGCCGGTATTTTCCAAGCAGCATTGCGATGTGCAGATTGTGTCCAGCGGCCCGGACTCACGGCATTGCACCATCAGGGATAATTATCTTCGCCTTATCGGAAAGGCGGAAAAGGCGATTTATATCCAGACCCCATACTTTATTCCGGATGAAGCCATTTTAGCGGCATTGATGATAGCAATCCGCTCTGGGATAGAAGTAAATATAATGATTCCATGTAAACCGGATCATCCTTTCGTGTATTGGGCAACCTATTCCTATATCGGGGATATGGTGATGGAGGGGGCGAAATGCTATACTTACAGCGACGGTTTCCTTCACGCGAAAGGGATGATTGTGGATGACAAAGTCCTGTGCTATGGCACGGCGAATATGGATATACGAAGCTTTGCGCTGAATTTTGAAGTAAACGCAGTCGTATATCATGAAGGGCTGGCAAGGCAGATGCGGGGGATTTTTGAAGAAGACCTGAAAAAATCAAAGCAGATTACCAAAAATATATATATGGGCCGTTCCCTGTTTATAAGGTTTAAAGAGCAGATTAGCCGTCTGCTGTCGCCTCTATTATAAATAGATAAGCGCTGCTGTAATGAAAAGCGCCAAAGGTGCGGTTTGCGAATGGGTGTGGGCAGAACTGGTACTTGATTATAATAAAAATGAGGAAAAGGGTTTTAAGTGAGACGGATTTGTGGTATAAATGATATGTTGCTTCTTTTTTTATTCCCGCGAGCAACGAGCCAAGTGGCTGCTTGCAGCGGGGTATTTGACTTTAGCAAATCCCAAATGGAAACAGGAGAAATATTGGAAGATGAAGAAAAGGAAAACCGGATGGAAGGCGGCTGTCCTGACAGCTGCGGTAGCCGTGGCCGTGATGTTGACGGGCTGCGGGCAGAATGAGGATGAAAAAGTATATCTGGACGAGGTGAAGGCGGAAGATTATGTGAAGCTGCCGGAGTATAAAGGTCTGAATGTGGTACAGGCTTTGCCTGAGGTGACGGATGAGTATCGGGATGCCTATATCAATTACCTTTTATCGTTAAATCCGCCCGAAGGGGCAAAGGAAGGGGATACGGTAAATATCGACTATGTAGGAACGCTGGACGGAGTTGCCTTTGAAGGGGGCACGGCGGCGGGGCAGAATCTGACGCTGGGTTCCGGGAAATTTATTGAAGGATTTGAGGAAGGACTGATAGGCGCAAAAGCGGGGGATGTGGTGGAATTAAACCTTACTTTCCCGGAGAACTATTCCCCGGAGATGGCCGGCAAATCGGTGGTATTTACCGTTACGGTGAATACGGTGATGGCGGCCGAGCCCCAGGAGCTCACTGACGAATACGTAAAAGGACTGGATAACGGATGCAGCACAGTGGAAGAGTATAAGCAGTATGCCTATGACCTTCTGATGGAGGATGCGGAAGAGTCCTATGAAAATGCCATCGAAAATTCCCTGGTAAATATGCTGATGGAAAATTGTGAGTTTACAAAGGAGCCGCCCCAGGCCATGGTGGAGGGGTATACCTCCATGCTGCGGGAAAGCCTGGCTGCTGAAGCGGCAAATTATGGGATGACGCTTGACCAGTTTATCAGCGCCGGGTTTGGAACGGACGCGGAAACTTTTGCCCAGGAGATACAGGAACAGGCCAGGCAGTATGCCAGACAGTACATTATGCTGCAGGCTATAGCGGACAGGGAAGGGCTGAATGTAACGGATGAGGACGTAGACAGGGAAATCGAAGAGCTTACGGCGCAAAACGGCGGCGATATGTCGGTGGAGGAAATTAAGGAAGAGATAGACGACAGACGTTACAAGGAGTATATGATGTCCCAAAAGGTAATGAAAATGCTTAGGGAAAATGCGGTGGTCAGCGCCGAATAGCAATCTTGCAGCTGGCTAAGGCGTTGACTAAATGAAAGGAAGGAGAAGGATTGGAAAATGGATTTAACAGACATTAGAGATTTGTACAGGGAGAGGGAAAAGTATATCGGAGCGGAAGTGACGGTAGGCGGGTGGATTAGAAGCATCCGCGATTCGAAAACTTTTGGGTTTATTGTGGTGAACGACGGAACGTTTTTTGAACCCCTGCAGATTGTTTACAGCGATAAACTGGATAATTTCGATAAAATCAGCAAGTTGAATGTAGGCTCGGCGATTGTGGTGAGGGGAACGATAGTGGCCACTCCCCAGGCGAAGCAGCCCTTTGAAATGCAGGCGGAAGAGGTGGCCGTGGAAGGCGCTTCCACAGCGGATTATCCTCTGCAGAAAAAGAGGCATAGTTTTGAATATTTAAGGACAGTATCCCATCTCCGCCCGCGCACCAATACGTTTCAGGCGGTATTCCGGGTGCGTTCATTAATTGCCTATGCAATCCACACATTCTTCATGGAGCGGGGATTTGTATATGTGCATACGCCGTTAATTACGGGGAGCGACTGCGAGGGTGCAGGCGAGATGTTCCAGGTGACTACTATGGATTTGAAGGATATTCCTAAGAATGAGGATGGAAGCGTAGACTATAGCCAGGATTTTTTCGGAAAACCGACAAACCTGACGGTAAGCGGGCAGTTGAACGTGGAAACCTATGCGTTTGCATTCAAAAATGTATATACCTTCGGCCCCACATTCCGGGCGGAGAATTCCAATACGACAAGGCATGCGGCGGAATTCTGGATGATAGAGCCGGAAATGGCTTTTGCGGATTTGGAAGATGATATGATGCTGGCGGAAGCCATGTTAAAGCATATCATCCGGTATGTGCTGGAAAATGCAAAGGAAGAGATGAACTTCTTTAACCAGTTTGTGGATAAAGGATTAATCCAGCGGCTGCAGCATGTAGTGGACTCCGATTTCGGCCATGTGACATATACGGAAGCTATTGAGATATTGGAAAAGCATAATGATGAATTTGAATACAAAGTATCCTGGGGCTGCGACCTGCAGACGGAGCACGAACGTTTCCTGACGGAAAAGGAATTTAAGCGGCCCGTTTTCGTTACAGATTATCCTAAGGAGATTAAAGCATTTTATATGAAATTGAATGACGACAACAAAACGGTAGCGGCGATGGACTGTCTGGTGCCCGGCATCGGGGAAATTATCGGGGGAAGCCAGAGGGAAGACAAGCTGGATATCCTGGAAGCCCGTATGGACGAGCTGGGGTTGAACAAGGAAGACTATGGTTTTTACTTGGATTTAAGAAAATACGGCTCTGTACGTCATGCCGGATTCGGCTTGGGCTTTGAACGGTGCGTCATGTACCTGACGGGGATGGGAAACATCAGAGACGTAATCCCCTTCCCAAGGACTGTTAAAAATTGTGAATTATAGTTCAGCCAGTGGGCGTTGCTGAACGTGTTGAAAGGCGCAACGAGCGAACCGGCCGGAGAAATCAGGACCGGCAAAAGGCAGTGATAGGGGTTGCATATGAGAAGAAGAGCGGTGAGGATAATCGGCGCGGGTATGGCATGCGCGATGCTATGCCTGTTTTCCGGAGAGGCCTATGCGTCTACTATATCCGAAATCAAAAGGCAGCAGGAAGAAAACCAGAGACAATTGAATAATGTGCAGGGGCAGATTTCGGGGCTTCAAGGGATGCAGGGCGAGGTCGGAGAACAGATTGAGGAAATCGATGCGGAACTGGTGGAAATTATTGCCAGCGTGGATTTAATAAAAGAAGAAATCGTGGAAAAAGAGGAACAGATTAAGGAGACGGAAGCGGAGTACGAAGCGGCTAAGGCTCAGGAAGAAGAGCAGTATGAAGCGATGAAAGTCCGCATTAAGTTCATGTATGAGCAAGGCGATATTTCCTATGTGCAGCTTTTTATGACCAGCGACAGCTTTGGGGATATGCTGAACAAAGCGGACTATGTGGAGCAGCTTTATGCCTATGACAGAAAGATGCTGGAGGAATACCAGGCGGCCAAGGAATATGCACAGCAGGTATGGGATAAGCTGGAGGAAGAAAAATCGGAATTAGTGGCTTCACAGCATGAGCTGGAAGAAGAACAGGCTTATATGGAGGAAATGCTGGAAGAAAAGAAACAGGAGTACGAAAATTACAGCGTGCAGATAGCCCGGGCAAAACAGGAAGCGGCATCCTACAGGGCGCGGATTAAACAGCAGACGGCGCAGATTAGGAAGCTGGAGGAAGAAGAAAGGAAACGCCGGGAAGAGGAAGAGAGGAAGAGGAAGGAAGAAGAAGAGCGCAGGCGGCAGGAAGCGGCGGCGAACGGAACTGTGGCGGAAAGTTCGCCATCTTCAGAATCAAGCTCTTCGTCTTCGGAGTCAAGTTCTTCCAGTTCCGGCTCTTCCGGCGGCAGCGCCAATGTGGCATCCGGCGGCAGCGCGGCCGGACAGGCCATCGCATCCTATGCCTGCCAGTTTATCGGCAACCCGTATGTGGCGGGGGGAACCAGCCTTACCAACGGCGCGGACTGCTCAGGTTTCGTATGGAGAGTGTTTAAGGATAAAGGATATTCGGTGCCCCGTACTTCATGGGAACTGCGGAATGCGGGAACAGAGGTTTCCTATTCCAATGCCCAGCCTGGGGACATCATATGCTATGCGGGCCATGTGGGCATTTATATAGGGAACGGCAACATTGTGCATGCCAGCACGCCGAAATCGGGGATAAAAATAACCACGGCTACATACAAATCCATCCTTAGCGTGAGAAGGGTGGCGTGAGTGGAAGGCTCGGCCTTATTGAAAGTACTAAACCCCCAGCTATGCTGGGGAGAATAGTGTGAGTGGAAACGGTGAGGATATCAAGGAAAAGCCTCCTATGATTTATGACAGGCATCCAGAATTGCAAAGCAAATGGAATAAAGCATTTTGGGCTCGGGGGTATTATGTAGAAACAATTGGTAATATCACTGATGAGGCTGTACAGAAGTATATAAAAGGGCAAGCAGAAGAATCGAGAAAAGCAGATTCCAGTAGTACCGCTTTATAGCGGACCAGTAAAAGTGCTTGCGACACCGCCCTGTGGGGCGGGCAGTAATATTGCCCTTTGGAGGGCTAAAATCAAACCACCAGTTGAACTGGTGGTTGGTGACTTGGGCATCATATGGTCTATTATAACAACACATATCAAGATAAATTCTCAATGCTGTATCTCCTTTTAAATATTATAAATATGTTATCAGTAGAATATCATATGTTTGTTCTGTTTACTATATACTTCATGTCCAAAATTTTCATGTAGGAGCAAAATATATGAAAATGCTTGCAAAATCACACCCAATGTAACACAATGTAGACAGGTGAAAGGATTGAAAATTTTCAATCCCAAGTTTGTGTCTGCGCGGCATACACAAACTTGACATGCGCAAAATGCCGCGCAGAAATGAGGTTAAAAATGGCACAGATTAGTTTATGGGTAGATGATGATGTGAAGTATGATGCAGAAAAAAATCTGGATGATATAGGTATTAGCATGTCTACTGCAATTAATGTTTTTTTAAAAGCCGTTATAAGGGAAAATGGGATTCCGTTTGAACTGGCTGTCGATTCATTTTACAGTAAAGAGAATATGGCAGAACTGGAAAGACGCCTAGCGGACCTTCGCTCAGGGAGGAGCACGCTGAAAGAGCACAAGCTGATTGAGGTGGATGAATGAACAAACTGTGGCTGGATGAAGCATGGGAAGGGGATGAGGGGAATTTTAAGGTGACAACAGGAAAGGATATGGAATTGTTCAGGCAAATTGCGGAGAACTCCTTCCGTTCCCTTCCTATTTTTCCGTATCAATTGTAGCAGGGTCCACGCTGTTAATTCCGATAATGCCCAAAATGCCTTCGTCATCCACATCAAAAGTAATGTTCGGCGTTCCGTTCCCGCCTAAGACAAAGCCCGCGTCTGTATAGGTCAAATCAAAGAGGTTATAGTTAACAATCCGCTCCACCAAAGCTTCGCTGAAAATATTTTCGCTGGGGATATCCTCAAATTCTTTCCGTGTATTGACCGCGTTATGGATGGTTCCGTTATCCAGGAAGACCGGGAAATTGGTCAGGTCGGCCAATGCGATGACATCCATGGCCTTTACCGCATTGATAATCTTGATGGCGAAAGCATACTCTTCCACATAAATCCCGGTAATGAGAGAACTGTCGGAAATACCCACCAAAAAAGCGGTATCGTCTAAGACCCCTACATAAGTAAAGGTGGCTATCTGGCCTATGGTAATATAGTTCAGGTTGCCGCTTACACCGGTATCCGGTATGGTAAGATAATAGAATTCCCCACTGGGCGCCTGTATGGAAACGGAGTATTTAGTGGCATCGACAATAATCCCTACCAGGGATTTCCTTTCCCCCTCCAACAGTTCTTCCACGGTTGGCCTGACGGAAGCCGGGGTGGCTACATCCGCAGTATTGGCAACTGTTGAAGGGGCAGGAATATCCTCTGCAGAATCGGGAGTTGCAGAAGGGGCGGGAATATCGTTTGCCGATTCGGCATTGCCTCCGTTCCCATTAGTTTGTTCTTCAGCGTTGGCATCCGGAGCCGTTTCGCCGTTTTCTTCCCCTGTACCGGCATCCTCATTATTTGCCGCGGCATCGTTGTCCGAGGATACGTCTCCATTTTCCGCTGTTTCTGCGTTTTCTCCTTCCGTTCCATCCGAAGCGCCGCATCCGCTTATTATAATGAACCCCGCCAAAAAAAGGGCGAGCAGTTTCACCGCATTTTTTTTCATCCTTAAGTTACCATCCTTTGAATTAAAATATTATGCCATATAATATATCGGAATCCCTTCCTTAAATAATAATATACTATGGACGGAAGGAATGTCAAATAATTTGAGGAACTTGCACGCTTCAGAACACGGAAATCAATTTTCCTTGTATTTCTCTGCAAAACGTAGTATGGTTTTAGTGTCGATTGAATGCGGGAAATGAGGAAGATTATGGAATGGAAGCAGCTTTTATGTGAAGATAGAATCAGGAATTATAAGGCGGGCAAAAGCTCGGGGGATTTAAGGACAGAGTTTGAGAAGGATTACCATCGTATTATCGGAAGCGCTTCTTTCAGAAGGCTGCAGGATAAAACGCAGGTTTTTCCTTTGGATAAAAGCGATTTTATCCGGACAAGGCTGACCCATTCCCTGGAAGTTTCATCCCTGGCCAAGTCATTGGGGCAGAATATTTCGAGGAAAATCATACAGGAAATCGGCGATACCTCTTTTCGCGAATCTTATCAGACGGATGTGTGCGACATCCTGCAGTGCGCAGGGCTTCTGCATGATATCGGGAATCCACCTTTTGGCCATTTCGGAGAGACGGTAATACGGGAATGGTTTTTAAAGAATCTGGGGAAATTGACTTTTAAGGGAAAGACGCTGGAAAGCCTGCTTCTGCCGCAGATGAAAGCGGATTTATATCATTTCGAAGGAAATACCCAGGCGCTGCGCCTGGTGACGAAACTCCATTACCTGGTGGACGAGCATGGGATGAATCTGACGAAGGGATTGTTAGGCACAATTATCAAATACCCGGTTTCTTCCTTGGAAATCAATAAGGCGAGCGGAAATATAAAGGACAAGAAAATGGGGTATTATTATGCGGAGCGGGATATTTTTGCCGATTTGCAGGAAAGCCTTGGAACGCACGGGGCCAGGCATCCCCTTTCCTATGTGCTGGAAGCGGCGGACGATATTGCATATTTGACGGCCGATATCGAGGATGCCTTTAAAAAAGGCTGCATTACTTTCGGGGAGCTTGTGGATGAACTGAAAAAATGCGGCGAGGGGGAGGAAGAGGATGGGGAATACTTTCATATGGCAAACGCCCTGGAGGAAAGATATGACAAGGCTTTGGCCAGAGGGATTTTCCAGCCGGAAAACCATGCGGTGCAGAATTGGATGGTAAGGGTGCAGGGGAAACTGATTGCCTGCGCTACCGAAGGATTTGCCAATAACTATAGAAGGATTATGGAAGGAACCCATACCCAGGGGCTGCTTTGCGGTACAGGGGGCGAGAGGCTGACGTGGGCCCTGGGGGATATCGCATACAGATATGCTTTCGTATCCAAGCCTATCCTGAAACTGGAGATTGCGGCGGAGACGATGATGAATTTTCTCCTGGGGAAATTCATGGACGCAGCTATCTGCTACGATACGGAACAAAAGCTAAATTCGGTGCAGGAAAAAATGATGGCGCTGATTTCTGATAACTATAAGGCCATCTATCAGATTTATTCAAAAGATAAGGATGAGGTGGAAAAATTGTATCTGCGATTGCTGTTGGTGACAGATTCCATCTGCGGAATGACGGATAGCTATGCCAAAGGCTTGTATCAGGAGCTGAATGGATTTGATTGAGAAAAAGGCTAAAAGGTTTTGCCGGGATTTTTTTGAAGATGGGATAAAAGGAGAGTCGGATGACGATAAGAAACAAAGGAAAGCGGTTGAATGGCTACAGGAAAAATTATGTTGTTTTTGACTTGGAGACGACGGGGATTAATCAGAATTATGATGTGATTATAGAGATTTCTGCGGTGAAGGTGTGCGAAGGGGAAATTGTTGGGGAGTATTCCACGCTGGTGAATCCGGGGAGGCATATACCGGCGGGGGCTACCGCGGTTAATGGAATTACGGACGAGATGGTAAAAGACGCCCCGGATATCAAAGAGGCCATGGCCGGGTTCTTGGATTTTATCGGAAACAGCGTGCTGGTGGGGCATAATATACATACTTTCGATATGAATTTCGCATACGATGCGGCTTGGCAGGCCTTGGGGAAGGAACTGTGCAACGATTATATCGACACGCTGTATATGGCGAGAAGCTGCCTGCCTCAGTTGGCCCATCATCGGCTGACGGATGTTTCGGAATATTTTCAGATTAATACGGAAGGGGCCCACAGGGCATTGAACGACTGTATTATGAACCAGAAATGTTTTGAAGAGTTGGGCGTAATATGGAAGGAAAAAGAAAAAAAGGCTGCGGCGGCCGGAAACGGGACGGGAAAGAGCGGCGGCAAAGGCAACGCGGAAGGAGATGGGGATTTGGAATGCCCAAGGTGCGGCGGGATGCTTTGCCTGCGGAAAGGGAAATTCGGCGCGTTTTATGGCTGTGTAAATTTTCCTGCCTGCAGATATACAAGGAATACTTGAAAAAAGACTGATTTATACTATAATAGTGATAGGCGTAAGCGCCGCTTGATTCGACAAAAAAATACAAAATGATGCAAAAATGATGCAAAAACGATGTGAATATGATGCATTTTAAGAGTAAAATTTTATGAGAGGACAACATAGGATATTTTAATGAAGGATAAAAGACCGAAAGCTTGTATTTGCGCAGAAATGGGGATTAATAATGAAAAAGAACCGGTGGAAATTAGGGATAGCCATGGGGATGGCGTTGGCAGTGATGGCAGGAGACGGCCGGCTGGACGTTTCTGCCGCCGCAAATAAAACGGAAGAAAACGGGCAGAGCATAACAGGAAAGGATTCCGAAAGAGTAAAGACCGCCAGGCATATTCCTATTGATATAAGTATGAAAATAGCGCTTGGCACAGAAGGCGGAAGCAAGGAGGACGAAAACAGGGAGGCCGATGAAATCAAATATATTGAAAACGGCCAAAATGAAGGAAATGCCGGAAATGGGCAGATGATAGATGAAGCCGATGCCCAGGGGGCAGAAAGTGGAACTGAAGCGGGCGGCACGGATGCGCTGGGCGAAGGAAGCGGAAGTGAAGAGGCGGAGCAAGGAGGCACCGCGGTTCCCGGGGAAAATGCGGAGGAAATAGATGCTTATTTCGATGGTTCGGTCTTTGTAGGCGATTCCATTATGCTGGGATTCCGGAATTATGCGATGAAGCGGCAGGATACGTTTTTGAGCCGGATGGGATTTCTGGCAGCGGGGAGTTTTTCCGCCAACAATGCCCTTTGGGAAGTGGGCGGGGACAGCGTGCACCCTGTTTATCAAGGGGAACAACGGCAGATATGGGAATCTATATCGCTGATGGGAAGCGGAAAAGTATTTATAATGCTTGGTATGAATGATTTGAATATTACCGGTCTGGAAGGAACCTGCGAAAAATATGAGGAGTTAATCGGAAAGATTAAAGAGGCCAATCCGGAAACGGAAATACATATCATGAGTATGACTTATGTGTTGAAAGGGAAAGAAGCCGGAAAGCTGAATAACGATACAATCCGGGAATACAACGGGATGTTAAAGGCGATGGCGGAAGAAAACGGATGGGGATATGTGGAAGTGGCCGATGCCCTTGCTGATGGAAACGGGGATTTGGCAGAGGAATACTGCAGCGATGGGTTTGCCCATCAAAATCCGGAGGCATATGACGTATGGGTATCTGTACTGCGGAAATATGCAGAGGAGCATTTGTAGGATAGTTTGCTGAAGTGGAAAAGGAAGAAGTCTTGTTCGTAAAATATAGAGGGAGTGTGGTATATTATGAGAAAAATGAAGGTGGAATTAATTGTGGTTTGTGCGGTGGCGATGTCAGTGCTTATGGGGGGCTGCGGCGGGGCGGCAGCGACAGAGGCCGCGGCGATTGAGGAAAGCAATGAAGTGGAGGCGGTGGTAGAAGCGATACCGGCCAAGCCTGTGCAGGAAATTTATGAAGAAATTACCCAGAGCGTGGAACTTCATTCCCCGGTAGCCATGACGGATAGCTTTATTTCCAATTATTATGGAATTAACCCGGATAAACTGGAGGAATATGTATTCGTTATGTCGGAGGAAGCTACCAGTGCGGAGACCGTTGCTATCATGAAGGTAAAGGAAGAGGGGGATGTGGAAAGCATAAAAGCGGCGCTTCAAGTGCTTGTGGATGAAAAACGGGGAGAAATGGAAGATTATCTGCCCGACCAGTTTGAAATTGTGGATAAAAGTTCGGTAAAAGCGAAGGGAAATTATGTTTATCTTGTGATTTCAGAACAGGCGGATGCGATTACGAAAATTATAGAAAACGGAATTTAGAAAGGACGGGAAAAGGTATGGTTTTCAGCAGCATTCCATTTCTGTTTTTCTTTCTTCCGGTTTGTTTGATTTTATATTATATGGTTCCCTACCGATGGAAAAACAGCGTCCTGTTGTTTTTCAGCCTTGTGTTCTATGCCTGGGGGGAACCGGTTTATATTATATTGATGTTTTTCGCGACAGCAGTGGATTACTGCAATGGCAGGCTGATGGAACGATTCGACAAGAGGGAGGGGATGCGGAAGCTTTTTCTCGTATGCTCCGTCGCAGTCAATCTTTCCGTGCTTGCTTTTTTTAAGTATGCCGATTTCCTCATAGCGACATTTAACGGCCTGTTTTCGGCTTCCATAAAGCCTTTAGGGCTGGGGCTGCCGGTGGGAATCAGCTTTTTTACTTTCCAGACGATGAGCTATAGCATCGATTTATACCGGCGGAAAGTACCGGTGGAAAAGAACTATTTGGATTACCTGACCTATGTATCCATGTTTCCCCAGCTGGTGGCAGGGCCCATTGTCCGGTATAGCGTGGTGAATCGGGAACTTCGGAGCAGGGAGATAAAGAGAGAGGAAGTGGGGGAGGGCCTGTTCCGCTTTATGCAGGGGCTTTTTAAAAAGGTGCTGATAGCCAATCAGGCAGGAGCCTTATGGGAAGAAATCCGCGCTTTAGAGGCAGGGAGTGCTTCTGTGGCAACTGCATGGCTTGGAGCGCTGGCATTCACGCTGCAGCTGTATTTTGACTTCAGCGCATACAGCGATATGGCTATCGGGATGGGGAGGATGCTTGGATTTCAATTCCCGGAAAATTTCAATTATCCCCTTTCTTCCGTGTCGGTAACGGATTTTTGGAGAAGATGGCATATTTCTTTGTCGTCCTGGTTTCGGGATTATGTCTATATTCCTCTGGGGGGGAACAGGAAAGGAACGCTGCGCCACCTTCGGAATATGCTGATTGTATGGTTTCTAACCGGGCTTTGGCATGGGGCGGCCTGGAACTTTGTGCTGTGGGGATTATACTACGGCATATTGCTGATTTTGGAAAAATATGTATGGGGAAAAGCGTTGGAGCGGCTGCCAAAGATTTGCGGGCATATCTATGCGGTTCTCATTGTGGTAGTGGGGTTTGTGATTTTTGTATTCGACGATATGGGGGCTTTGGGGGGCTATTTCCGTTCCATGGCCGGATGTGCGGGCAATGAATGGTGGGGAGAGGAATTCCTTTGGTATCTGCTCAATTATAAAGTAGTGCTGGCGGCAGCGGTAGTCCTGGCTTTTCCCGTGTACCCATGGTTTAAGGGAAAAGTGGAACTGGCCGGGGAAGGGATAAAGACAGGAGCCTCTTTACTGGCCATGGCCGGGTATGCGGTGCTTTTTGTGGTGACGGTGGCCTTTCTGGTAAATGACACGTTTAACCCATTTTTGTATTTTAGATTTTGAGGCTTTGAAGATGCAGCTTGCGCACATTGATTCCCGCGAGCAACGAGCCAAGTGGCGGCTTAAAGTCAACCTTTGGTTGACTTAGTGAAAAATGGATGAGGTTTGGATGGATGAAGGAACAGATGATTAGGAAATGGACGGCGTTGCTGCTAATGGGGATGACGCTGCTGTTGATGTTTATTTTTGTCATTTCGGATAAAAAAGAATTTTCGGAAAACGAAAACAGGTATCTGGCGAAATTTCCGGCTTTTGAGTGGGGGAAGATACGCAGCGGAGAATTTATGGAAGGGCTGGAAAGCTATACGGCAGACCATTTTCCGTTCCGGGATTTTCTGATGGGGGTAAAGACACAGACGGAGATTTTGGCTGGGAAAAAAGAAATCAACGATATTTATATCGCGGAGGATGGTTATCTGATAGAGGAATATCAAAAGCCGGAGAACACGGAGCGGATTGGAAATATTTTGAAAGCATTTGCGGGGGAGTTGGAAGGGGAAGAACTGGAAATCAGGTTGATGCTGGTGCCCACGGCGGTTTATGTATATGAGGATAAACTGCCGGCTCGCGCCCCCCGTAGAAACCAGATGGAAACGGCGGAGCAGATTTATGAGATTTCAGGAATTGAAAGGATTGACTGCAGCCGGGATTTGCTGGCCTGGAAGATATCTGCCCAGGTTTTCGGCCAGAGAACGGGGGAACTGTATTATAGGACTGACCATCATTGGACTACATTGGGGGCATATGTGGGATATACGGCTTTCTGCCGGGAGATGGGCTTAGAGGCGGTTTCGCTGGATGAGATGGAGACCCGGGTTGTGGCGGAGGATTTCCGGGGAACGGTGTATTCCAAAGCCGGCGATTACACCCGGAAAGGGGATGCGATTACCATATATACCAATCCGATGGACCGCTTGACGGTGAAATATGTGGATACGGAGGAAACATCCGACAGCCTTTATAATTTGGAATATGCCGAAGTAAAGGATAAATATTCGTTGTTTTTGGACAATTTGCATTCTTTGATTGAGATTGAAAATGAGACGGCGGATTCCGACCGGGAGTTGGTTTTGGTCAAGGACAGCTACGCCAATTCCATGGTGCCCTTTTTGGTGCGGCATTACAAGAAGATATATGTGTTTGATACCAGATATTATAAGCAGGGGGTGTCCGAGTTTGTGAAAGGGCATCCGGGGGTGACGGATGTGCTGATTCTCTATAATATGAATACCCTGGATACGGATTTGGGAATCCGGGGGGTGTATTAGGGGATGGAGATAAGGATACAAAGAACTAGGGATGCAAGGCCGGACGCAATAGCAAAAATTGCGGGGCCTTGTTTTTTTGTATCCCCTTTCTATTTTCATGTAGCAATGAGGAAATAGATGCGGTTAGGAGATGAGAAGTGTCTCTCAATAGTTTGACTTCAGAAAACAAAAGAAATTTGAAGAATGATGAAAAACAAAAGAAAACCACAAGAAAAACATTGATTAATATTTAAAATATATTTACATATAGTAAAGAATGTGATACCATATTAAAAAGATAAAATTATAGTATTGATATTTCTATGGCTTAGAAACGAGGATGCATATGAAAGATAGAAATACACCCAACATG
This sequence comes from Lachnospiraceae bacterium, assembly GCA_021769135.1. Taxonomy (GTDB): domain Bacteria; phylum Bacillota; class Clostridia; order Lachnospirales; family Lachnospiraceae; genus Kineothrix. Next base: position 138,499 of record JAETTM010000002.1, read on the forward strand.
ATGGTGCGACAGGGAATTGAAGAAATAATGCCTTATGGAAAGGAATTTAATGTAGTAGAGATAAAGGAAATGCTTTTTAAGGAAAAAGGATTGGTTTATGAAAAAGATTATACGGAAGGAAACCTTTCATCGGCCCTATATATTTTGTCGAATACGGGCGTTTTGATAAAACCAAAACGGGGAGTTTATCAGAAAGCTTATAATAAAAATAAAGTCGATAAAGAAGAAAACTGCAATATATCATATGAAGTAAAAGAAGTGCTGGAATTGTTTCAAAAAAACAAGAACAAAATACAGGAAATTTTTGGAGAAATATGTGCTGCGTTGAAAAAAGTAGATTTGAGCAATGGGGCAGCAGATGATGAACTTGAAGAATTAAAAAAAGTTTTGGCATTTAAGGATGCGGTAACCCAAATTTTAGAAACGTTTGAATAGCGTGGGAATTAATCGGCCAATGCATGAAAAAACATATGTTTCTATGCAGGAAATGCTTGCGGGTTATCGGAAAGGGCAAGGTTGGTAAATTGAGGAAGTATAGACATTTTTTAAACCGCAATACCTCGGGGGATGGATTTTGTGAGGCCATAAAGGGGGAATATTTTGTTGATAAATCACTGCTGATTGCATTTACCAATCAAAAGCTGAGTACAAAAGAAAAGTGGATATGCGTCAGCAAACCAAGGCGGTTTGGGAAAACTTTTGCATTGGAAATGCTGGATGCATATTATACGAAGAACGGGAATGCAGAGGAGCTTTTCCACGGGCTGGAAATTAAACGGACTGTGGAATTTTACAAGCACCTTAATAAGCATAATGTCATATCCATTAACTTCGCCAAATATTTTGAAAATTACAGCCCATGTGACGGAGGGATTGAATTGCTGAGCAGACATTTGACGGAAGACCTGAAAGCGGAGTATTCGGATGTGGTGGAAGACGGAATGGATTTATCCCTGGCCTTTGACATGATTCAGCAGGAGAAGGGGGAAAAATTTATTTTCCTGATAGATGAATGGGACAGCATATTTCGCTATAGGAAAGGAAAAAAGAAGGAACAAGAAGAATTTCTTGGTTTTTTAAAAGATTTATTTAAAGACAGGGCTTATGTGGAATTGGTATACATGACAGGAATCTTGCCAATTAAGAAGTATAATACCGGTTCGGCATTGAATATGTTTCGGGAATATACAACCATCGACCCAAAGAGCCTGGGAAGATTCTTTGGATTTTCTAAAGAAGAATTATCCCAGTTATGCCAAAAGATACAGAAGGTATCCATGGAGGAACTGACGGAATGGTATGACGGATACTATGTAGAAGGGGTAGGGGAAATGTATAATCCCAAGTCGGTGACGGAGGCTTTGGGGGAGGGGATTTGTAAAGATTATTGGAACAAAACAGGTGGATTTACGGAATTGGAAGAGTACATTACGTTGAATTTTGAAGGACTGAGGGATGATATTATTCATTTGCTGACGGGGGAAAGGATTTCGCTGAACGTGGTTGGATTCTCCAACGATTTGGAAAGCTTTCAGGATAAAGAAGAGGTACTTACCGCATTGATTCATTTAGGATATTTGACATATAGGGAAGGCTTTGTCAGTATTCCCAATAAAGAATTGCGGGAAGAATTTTCTTCCACGGTCAAACGCTTGAATTGGGGGATTGTGTCGAAACTTTTGATGCAGTCGAAAAAGCTGCTGAATGCCACTTTGCAGTTGGATGAGGGGCAGGTGGCGCAATTGCTGGAAGACGTACATGACGGAATGCAGGAACTGAAAGAATATAATAATGAACATACGTTAAAATGTGTCATCCATTTGGCATATTATGCAGCTGCGGATTTATATGAATTCTTCTTTGAAGCGCCGGCGGGAAAAGGGTATGCCGATTGTGTTATGCGGCCAAGGAATAGCGGCTATCCGGGAATAATTATGGAATTGAAATATAATAAAACTGTTCAGGAGGGAATGCTTCAAATAGAAGAGAAGAAATATATGGATATTTTTGCAAGCACCGGCGTGAAAGAAGCGGTCTTGGCTACAGTAAATTATGACAAGAAGACGAAAAAACACCAATGCCGGATGAAAAAGGTTCTACTGGGATGAAAGATGGGAATGAGAAAAGGTTTCCAATGATTTAAATAAGAATTATGGCTTTTGATAAACAGTCATAACCCCTCATAACACTTCATACAATGTAAAAAAGTGTTCTGAGGGGATTTCTTTTGAAGGATTATATTGAGGAAAGGGCAATTGATATTGCTAATTATATTATTGAAAACAATGCTACCGTCAGACAGACGGCAAGGCAATTCGGAATTAGCAAATCAACGGTACATAAGGATGTCACAGACCGCCTGATGCAGATTAACCCTACGCTTGCAAAGGAAGCGAGAAAAGTACTTGATGTCAATAAATCAGAGCGCCATATCAGGGGCGGGCTTGCTACA
>JAETTM010000122.1 GCA_021769135.1 Lachnospiraceae bacterium
CGCAACTATCAACTTATCCTATTTCAGTTTTTTGAGTTTACACAAACTTTGAAACGGTCTCGGCCGGGGAGTTACGAGGTAAAGAATTAAATTCGATTAATTCTATCGCAAAAACATCCAAGATTAAAAAACATTAAAAACATTAAAAAATGAAACTAATATTTGGAATATAAATATTTTTTCCGGGTTTTATCCAATAATAAATGTTTCATATTATAAAAACCAAATGTATTACTCATAAATACTGTTATAAAAATAAGTCACCAGATAATCATAATTTTCATAATTATGCTAACCCCAATGGACATTAAGAAATCCACCCCCACCTACCCGCAACCAAAAAAATTCCCGTTTTTGCTTTTATAAGAAAAACCAAAAAGCCATCCTCCATTCAAAGCGACGGCCCATTTCTCCCCCTCCCATGCTTCAACCCACCCCCCATAATCCCCGTTTTACAATTCAATATCCCACCCGCCACAGCAATCCCTGATTTCTTCAAAAATTCCAGGGATTCTTCCACGGAGCTGCGCAACACACAGTCCTGCCGCACCACCAGAAGCACGCAGTCCATGAGACCGCGCATCTGCTGTACGTCAGAAAGGGTACCCACCGGAGGGGTATCGATGATGATATAATTATAGGTATCCTTCATGGCGCGGATGGTGGGGAAGACCTGGTTGTCGGCATGGAAAATGTTTTCCTGATTGAATCCCTGTATGGTATAAATCCCATTATACATCCGCTCCACCTGCTGCCTTAAGTTTTCGCCTGTCCGGGGCTGGGTGCGTTTGTCACCATCCTTGGGTTTGTGGTTTCTGGCCAGTTGGTAAAGCACGCCTTTTTTGAAATCAAAATCCAGAAGCAGCACCTTACATCCAAGTTCGGTCAGACGCAGGGACAGATTGTAGGCAACGGTTGATTTGCCTTCTCCCGGGACACTGGAGGTAACGGCAATGACCTGCTGGTTTTCTTTTTCAGTGAGATAGCGGAATACTGCTGCCATGCGTCCGTAAGCCACCTGATATTCCTGCGGCAGGTTTTTGCTGTCAAGATATCCATCGGCGGTTTCCTTTTTGGAGTCGATGTAAGGTATTTCCCCGATTATATCAAGGCCCAGGGCCTCCAGGGAACTGTTGTTGCGGATTTTGGGGATGAACAGGTAGTAAACAGTGCCCAGTACACAGCCAAAAAGCAGCCCGGAAGCTGTTCCGATTGCTGTATTCCGGAATGAGGCGGATGGGACGCCTGTGGCCTGCCCCGGGGTATCGATGACGCTGACAGAGCCGATACCCATTACCTCCAGCATGACATCCGGAAGCACCTTCATCAGACGGTTCAGTAAGTCCACTGCCTCATGTGGATTTTCCCAGTGCAGGGTAAGCTGCATAAAGGACGTGTCATCCTCTATGGTCACGTTAATGCCTGATTTTAACTGTTCCAGGGATATATCCCTATATTCATCCGTGTCCAGGACTAATTCCAGCACCCGGTTGCTGGTTGCCAGAAGCTGTACGGTTTTCACAAGGTTCCTGGCAAGCTGTATATCCTCATTTTTGGGGACAGGGGTCCCGTTCTGATAGACATCATTGGTATTCCGGGCATTTACAATCATGGAAGCCCTGGTTTCATAAGTAGTCCCTCCGTCCAGGGAAAGGGCAGTGCCGGCCAGGGCTCCCAGCACCATAAGGAATAAGATAATCCAGCGAAGGTCCCAGATTGAATGGAGAAGGTCAGGTATATAGATTTCTATTTCATCATTTGTATCCTGCATTGAGGTACCTCGCTCTCTATCATTTGTATGGGACAATAAGTCCCCCCTCCCGTCATTTTACCAAAAACCATGGAAACATCAAGTTTAACGTAAGTTTTAATCATGGTCTTTTGTCACGGTTTTAGTTCCGGATTCCAGGTTTTAACTCAGGACTTTCTTGACATATCCGGTACCAGGAACTATAGTAAGTAAAAGGCATTGGCCTGCAATGATGTTGACAGGAAAACGAAGCGTGGGCGGATGCATTTTCATGATATGATTTTTTCGTTAGGAGTTACGATTGAACCTTTTATCTCAACGGACTTGGATGTACATCCTGAAAGACATATTAATAGAATTAAAGTATTTACCCATTGCACTTGCAGCAGGTATTTTAATAGGCGGCGTCCTGCTGGTTTTTTCACGGAACAGGAGAAGGACCTTTTTAAGCATTCTCTGCATCATCTACTTTGTCATGATATTCATCATAACCATATTTGAGCGCGAACCGGGCTCCAGGACAGGAATCAGCCTGACGCTGTTTGAGACCCTGGGTGGACCTCATGACAATGCCTATGTTATTGAGAATATCCTTCTGTTCATCCCCTTTGGTTTTCTGGTTCCCAAGATGTGGAAACGTTTGAGACGCATACCGGTCTGCGTATTTGCTGGTTTTTGTCTCAGCCTTACCATAGAGATAACCCAGCTTCTGACCCAGCGCGGGCATTTTCAGGTGGATGATATTCTGATGAATACCATAGGCGCAGGAGTTGGGGCCTTGTTTGGTTTATTCCGGTTCCGGAAATCAAATGAATATGGATAATGTTTAAAATACTGCCTGGATTATTATTTTGCAAATGACTAATGGGTTTTGAACATATGACAATACTG
>JAETTM010000123.1 GCA_021769135.1 Lachnospiraceae bacterium
TGGGGGCGGATGTGGTCTACGCCTGGCCGAAAGCCGAGATAGCGGTGATGAGCGCGGAGGCCGCTGTGGACGTGCTTTTTAAAAATGCGGACAGCGGGCAGAGGGAGGAATACTTGAAGGAATACAGGGAACAGTTCTTGAACCCTTTTGAAGCGGCCCATATGGGCTATGTGGACGAAGTTATTGAGCCGTATTCAACCAGGGAAAATATTATAAGGGTTCTGGAGCTGTATCCGGCGAAGGGGGCGGCGGAAAAGAAGACGGCCCACGGCAATATTCCACTGTAAAAGTATAGAAAAAAGGAGCATGAATTATGGCATTCACCCATTTACACGTTCATACGGAATACAGTCTTTTGGACGGTTCCAATAAAATAAAGGAATATGTCAAGCGGGTCAAGGAGCTGGGGATGGACAGCGCCGCGATTACGGACCACGGGGTGATGTATGGGGTCATCGAGTTCTATAAGGAAGCGAAGGCGGCAGGGATTAACCCCATTATCGGCTGTGAGGTGTATGTGGCGCCCAACTCCCGGTTTGATAAGGAACTGACCGGCGGGGAAGACAGATACTACCATCTGGTGCTTCTGGCGGAAAACAATACGGGATATGCCAATCTGATGAAAATTGTCAGCAGAGGCTTTACGGAAGGATATTATTACAAGCCGCGCGTGGATATGGAAGTGCTGAATGAGTTTCATGAAGGGATTATCGCCCTTTCCGCATGCCTTGCGGGCGAAGTGCAGCGGTATATTTCCAAGGGGCTGATAGATGAAGCGATGAAGGCGGCCAGGAAATACGAAGCCTGTTTTGGAAAGGGGAATTATTTCCTGGAATTGCAGGACCATGGAATACCGGAACAGAAAACAGTGAATGCGGCGCTCCTTAAGATGAGCAAAGAACTGGATATTCCTCTGGTGGTGACCAACGATGTCCATTATACTTATGCGGAGGATGAGAAATCCCATGATGTGCTGCTCTGCATCCAGACGGCGAAAAAGCTGGCGGATGAAGACCGGATGCGCTACGTGGGCGGCCAGTATTATGTGAAGAGCGAAGAGGAAATGAAAGGGCTGTTCCCCTATGCCTGGGAGGCCGTGGAGAACACCCAGAGGATTGCGGACCGCTGCCACGTGGAAATCGAATTCGGCGTGACGAAGCTGCCCCATTTTGAAGTGCCGGAGGGATATGATTCCTGGACATACTTGAATAAGCTTTGCTATGACGGGCTGTATGAGCGGTACGGGGTGCGGAAGGATGAAACCCTTGTGACGGGAGGAATCCCTGAAGGACAGAGCCGGGAAAGCCTGATAGAGCGCCTGGAATATGAACTGAACGTTATCCGCAATATGGGGTATGTGGACTATTTTCTGATTGTGTGGGATTTCATCAATTATGCAAAAATGAATGATATCATGGTAGGGCCGGGAAGGGGCTCCGCGGCGGGGAGCATTGTTTCCTACTGCCTGAAAATAACGGATATCGACCCGATTAAATACAATCTGCTGTTCGAGCGTTTCCTGAATCCGGAGCGGGTATCCATGCCGGATATCGATATTGACTTCTGCTTTGAAAGAAGGCAGGAGGTCATTGACTATGTGGGGAAAAAATACGGCTCCGATAAGGTGGTGCAGATTGTTACCTTCGGTACTATGGCGGCCAAGGGAGTTATCCGGGATGTGGGGAGGGTTATGGATTTGCCCTACGCTTATGTGGATTCCATTGCCAAAATGGTGCCCAATGAATTGAACGTGACCATAGACAGGGCATTGAGCGCCAACCCGGAATTCCGGAGGATGTACGAAACGGATGAACAGGTCAAAAGCTTGATTGATATGAGCAAGCGCCTGGAGGGGCTGCCGCGCCATACCTCCATGCATGCGGCAGGGGTAGTGATTTGCAGCAAGCCTGCCGAAGAATTTGTTCCCCTCTCACGGGGAAGCGATGGTGCCATTATCACCCAGTTTACCATGACTACCATTGAAGAACTGGGACTACTGAAAATGGATTTCCTTGGCCTGCGCACGCTGACGGTGATTCAGAATGCGGTTCATTTTGTGGAAAAAACAAAGGGTATCCGCCTGGATATGAACCAGATTGATTATGATGATAAGGCGGTGTTATCCTCCCTTGGAACGGGGCGCACCGATGGGGTGTTCCAGCTGGAAAGCGGCGGCATGAAGAACTTCATGAAAGAATTGAAGCCCCAAAGTTTGGAAGATATCATTGCCGGGATTTCCTTATACCGTCCGGGCCCTATGGATTTTATCCCCAAATATATAAAAGGGAAAAACAGCCATCAGGCCATCACCTATGCATGCCCCCAGTTGGAGCCCATTTTGTCTTCTACCTACGGATGTATCGTTTACCAGGAGCAGGTAATGCAGATTGTCCGCGATTTAGGGGGATATACGCTGGGACGCAGCGATTTGGTGCGCCGTGCTATGAGCAAAAAAAAGCAGGCGGTAATGGAAAAAGAGAGGGATAATTTCATCTACGGGAATGAGGAAGAAGGAGTGCCGGGCTGCATTTCCAAAGGAATTGACGAAAAGACGGCCAAGCAAATTTACAGCGATATGATGGATTTTGCCAAATATGCCTTTAACAAGTCCCA
>JAETTM010000047.1 GCA_021769135.1 Lachnospiraceae bacterium
ATACGGATTGGAGAAGGAATAGAGATGGACGGAAGGGAAAGAAGTGGGAAGATAGGGATGGATGGAGCAGGCGGACAAAGCGGTTGGCCAGCCCGTCAGTGGCAAAAGGGGAAGATGAGGAAATGGATTCCTTTTTTGTTGATTTTGGCGGCGGTGCTGGCGGTAGAAATTGTGGTATGTAATTTTTCGGCATGGAAAAGCTTGTTTTACAGGGATAGGGTTGTGTTTGAAAATGTGGAAATGGGCGGAGGAACTGCCATAGAAGGAAGCTCTGGGGAATATTGGGTGGAGGAGGGGATTCTGACGTTCCATATTTCGGAAGTGGACAGGGATGTACATAATTTGTTTTTTGCGTTTGATTTTTCGGAGAATGAGCCGGTTTATTATACGGTGACGCTGACGGATGAAGGGAATTATTACCCTTACTCGCTGCCGGAGAGGGTGCTGATGCCGGGGAATCGGAAATCTTATTATACCAATCTGTATCCTTCGGGGAAAGCGGGGGAAATTGCAGTGCAGTTTGCCGTGCCGGCGGGAAGCGTGGTGACGGTGAGCGGAATTTGCGCCAATGCCCGGATTCCTTTTGTTTTCAATATAGGAAGGATGCTTCTTATGCTGGGGGCAGCGCTGCTGTCGTATCGGGCATTTTGGAAAGAGGAGCGCCAGGAGAAGGCCGGATTGTGCACGGGAAGCGGAAGGCAGCTGGCGGTAATTGGGGTAGTGATATTTCTGCTTATCGGTATGGCCTGGAAGATGGCTCATGTGAACCCTGTCTGCATTGCATCGCCCTGGCCGCACCACAAGCAATACCAGGAACTGGCGGAAGCGATGGCGGAGGGGCATGTGGCCTTGGAGTTCGAACCGTCGGAGGGGCTTTTGAATGCGCCCAATCCCTATGACACCATTTATCTTCAGGCAAACGGCATTGATTATCGGGCGGATTATGCTTATTATGAGGGGAAATATTACGTATATTTTGGGGTGGTGCCGGAGCTTTTGCTATATTTGCCATGCTATCTTCTGACGGGACATCATATGCCCAACTACATGGCGGTGTTCCTGTTTTACAGCGGTTTTATCCTTGCGGTTTTTGCCCTTTACTGGGAATTTGTGAAAAGGTGGTTTGGAAAAGTTTCCTTTTTTGCCTATCTGACGGTGAGCGCGCTTACGGTTTGCGGAGGCAATTATTTGTTTATCATCGCAAGGCCCGATTTGTACGATACGCCCATTATGGCAGCGAATATGTTTACCGCGGCTGGCCTGTGGCTGTGGATTAAGGGGAAATATGCCCTGTCCGTAAAAGGCAGGCGGGCATGGTATTTTCTTGGCTCGCTCTGTATGGCCCTGGTGGCTGGATGCCGCCCTCAGATGCTTTTGTTTTCCTTTTTGGCCATTCCCTTGTTCTGGAAAGAAGTAATGGAGACGAGGGAGCTGTTTGGGAAAAAGAACTTATGGGATACGCTGTGCATTTGCCTGCCCTACGTGCTGACAGCGGCCGGAGTAATGATTTATAACGGGGCAAGGTTCGGCTCGCCTTTTGACTTTGGGGCAACTTACAGCCTGACAAGCAATGACATGACAAAAAGGGGATTCAATCTGCACCAGGCTATGCTGGGCCTATGGCATTACTTTTTGCGGCCCCCGGTGGTGGAAAGCGGATTCCCTTATTTGCAGGGGGTACAAATCGAATCCGGCTCCTATATGGGCAAACTGAATGCGGAATATACCTACGGGGGGCTGTTCGTCAGCAATGCCTTTCTATGGATATTGCTTTGTATAGGGAAAGTAAAGAACCAGCTGAAGGAAAAAGGGCTGTATGCTCTGGCCTGGGTGGGCGTAGCGGTGTCTGTGGTATTAGGGCTTGTGGATGTCACCGGCGCCGGGATTTTACAACGATATATGGTGGACATGATATGGGGCATCTGGCTGGGGGCGGCATTCGTATGGTTCGCCATGATGGAAAAGGCGTCCTCAAAAGGGTACTTAAGGACGCTGATAATCTGTCTTGCGGCAGTTTGCCTGCTACAGGCCGTATATGGCTTCGGGGTTATATTCGGGAATGGGGATTTGAGCGTCAACGTGCGGGGAAACAATCTGGAATTGTATTATTATTTGGAGGAACTGATGCGGTTTTAATGAAAGTTCAAAGCGAGCTGGACAGGAAATTTTTTTCGTTATTCCCATGAGTGTCAAATCCCCCATGACATTTACTTAACACCTTAGCCAGCTGCAAGAATGATAAAATCCTCAAGGAGCCCTTTGAAAAACGCCGGCACTTAGGCGCTGTATTTCAGCGCCTTATGTGTCCGCTGCGTTTTTCCCAGAGCGGGAGCGTGGCGACGGAGGATTTTATCATTCTCGCAGCGTCCGCCGCCAGTAATTTAAAAACATTGTCCCAATACCCCGTTCCCTTGCTTGCGGCGGGGTTGCTATTCGTCTTTTCGGAGCATCCTGCTATACCACAATGCCTCTAAATGGTCCGGCTTTGCATCCAGTATTTCACCAAACAGCCGAGCGGCTTCCCTGGTCTGGCCTAGGCCCAGGCTGCCCAGCGCAGTGAGGTATTTGCAGTATATGGTATTTTTCAGCTGCAGGTTCGACTGGAAAACATCCAGCTCCGGCAGGGAAACGGCAAAATAATCATAGTCTATTTTGTCGAAAATATGCCGTTCCCCATAAGCCTTCAACCGATGGAAGCATCCCGTTGCCTTTTCGGGCATGGAAAGCTTGCCATAGGCCAGGCCCTGATAAAAAATGTAATCGGAAGGCAAATCGTTGTAATAAAGAACCCGGCTTGGTTCGCTGCTTCCGGACAGCGCTTTCTCATAATATGCCCTGGCCTCATCCAGTCTGCCGATGGCTTCATAAATGATTCCCATGTAGTAATAGGCTTGGTTGTCCTGAGCATTGGGAAGCTTTCCTTCTCCCAGGTTGTCGGGATAGGAAAGGCTCTGCTCCAACAGGGAAAGGGCCTTTTTTGCCCAGTCATGGGAAGGGGAAGCTTTTCCTTCCTCATACATGGAACGGGCCAGGCAGCAGAGGGCGAAACGGTATTGGGTGCTGACTTTCCCTTCCCCCCCCTTCCCAGGGATGGAAATGATGTGCGGCGAGCAATGCCAATGCTTCGTCACTGCGTCCAAGGCAGTTAAGCAGATGAACATATCGCAGATACAAATCATCCCGGGAGGACAAACGGGAAAAATCGAGGCTCTGCAGTTTTTCCAGGCGCTCTTCGGGAGTTATCGGAACGGACTCGGCAAGCTGGTCATATTCCAAATGGAGCCGCATGTTTCCGGGCTCTTTCCTGCAGGCGATTTCCATATAGGAGAGCGCCTTTTCCCTGTCATTGTATTTATTGTAATAGGCGATGGCCAGATTGCGGAAAGCCATGGCAAAGCTGTCATTTTCCTGTACCGCAGCATCCCAGTGGAAAACAGCGGCATCGTATTGCTTTCGGTCATAGAGGAGGTTGCCCAGATAATAATGGGCCATGGGCGCTGTGTCCAAATGCTCTATGGCGTGTTCCAAAACAATGCGCTCTTCCCCACGGTTGGGAAAACAGTAGTCGGAGAGGGCCTTTTCCCCCTTATGATAGCAGGAAAGCATCTGCTCCCTGCTGCCCATCATGGCATGGGCATATCCCTGAAAATAGTGAATCATAGGGTAGTTGGAACCGGTTATGGATAAAAGGGTCAGTATATCGCTCCATAGGCCTGCCCTGAAGTAAATCAGCGCCAGGGAGAGGTAATTGTGGGGGTCGTCTCTCATAATGCTGCAAAATGATGTGAAATCTTCATTTAGCAGCGCTTCTTCAAATAGGAGCCCCGATTCCAGCGGGTTGACGAGCAGGGCGCGGCCGATGTGCTCCCTGCGTTCTTCCATAGGCCGCATTAGCATGCGCAACAATACGGCTTTCAAAGTAAGGGCATTCAGGCTGCGGCTGTTGCGCTCCAAAGCGGCCTGGATAAACTCCAGCCCTTTTTCATATTGCCGGCTGCGGCAGCTGATACAGGCAAGATAGTAAAAACCGGATGCCTGGTTTTCCAAGGACCAGACGGATTTATAAAAAGCATCGAAAGCCTCATCTTCCCTGCCATTGGCATCCAAAGCCAACCCCAGATTAAAGTAAGGGTCGCCCCAGTAAGGGTTTGGATTTTTCCATGTTGTTTTATTTACGGCCTCCTGAAAATGGGAGAGGGCATCCCGCTCTTTCCCCCGTTTCATAAGAAGGACGCCATAAGCATTATTCAGACGGATATCCGATTTATCCTTTTGCAGCCCGGCTTCATAATATTCGGCAGGCTCGAAGGTGGCATGGCGGTATTGCTCCAGGTGGAGGGCCGAAAGATACATGTCCTCCGTGGATTTAATCTCTTCCGGTTTTGGGATGGCGCTTGCCGGCTCGGGGATGGGGAGGGGTTTCCTTTCATAATAAGTATAAGATACCAGGCTCGCGCCATTGCATAACAGCTCCAAAGTACATCCTTTGGGAGATTCCCCGAAGTTTTCAATGCTGTCCGTAAAGCAGGAAAGGGGGGACAATGTTTCCTGCCTTTCATAGAGGATGCGGCCTTCTTTTGTAAGCCGTAGGGTGCAGGCCTCACGAAAAGCGGTGACATAAGCATAAATGCGGAGTGAGCCTTGCTCCAAGGTGAAATTAATGACGCCGTCCTTCGTGGCGTTGCCTACCCTCCCTACGCCTTTGTACGGGAGGAAATACTGGGAAAAAGTTTTTTCTTCCTGGGGCTTTAACCATGTGAAATCGGGCTGGTTATCCGTATATACCCCGGTCATCAGTTCGATATATGGCCCATCTTCATCCGTTAAGTTCCTATCCCACATTTTCCCGAAATCGCCGCAGCCCCAGGTCCACTGCTTCTTTCCGGGGGAAATATGGTGGTCGGCCACATGAAGAAGTCCGGCCTCTTTTTCCTCGTCATAGTTGCCGATGAAATCGAAATCGGAATGAGCGGCCATGTAAGAGGTAGGCACTTTAATATTCTTATATCTGGAAATATCTACCCCGGCGGAGTAGTCATATTTATAATATTCCCCGGTGGCGATGGGGAAGCTGGAAACCGCCCGTTTTCCATGGTCCATGACGGCGTTCACATCCGGAGGGAAAACGGAATATGTATTATCGTTTACCGGAACAGCGGGATTTGCCCACCACAAAAAGGTCTGGGGAAAATCTGTGGGATTATAGACCTGGCCTTTGATCTCGATATAAGCCTTTCCGGGGTACAGGGTAATCCGGGTAAGCTCCTGGGTGCCGTACATCCTGTCAGTTTCGCCCAAATAAACCGTTCCCGAACCGTCATTGCCCGTTCCATAAGTGCAATTAATGGGGGAAAAGGTGGAAGGCCTGTGGTGTTGAGGCCAGTTAAATTCAATTCCGCCGGATATCCAGGGGCCTGTCAGGCCAACCAGGGCCGGTTTGATTACATGATTGTAATAGACGAAATCGTAGTTGTTGGTTTTATCCAATGCACGTTGAATCCGCCCTCCCAATTCGGGGAGTACCATAATCTGAAGATATTCATTTTCCAAAAATACGGCGCGGTAAGCAACATCTGTTTTCTCGTCGGATATTTTCTCCGTGACAGGAAGGGGATACACTTTCCCGGAGCTTCCCTGGTATGCTCTTTTTTCAATGAACAGCGGGTTTGTCTCCGGTTTCCCCGCCCGATAAGTAGGGATTGTAACTGATTCTTCCCAAACTCTGACTTTATTTGCCTGTGCTGTTGACATATCTATTCCCTCCATATTGTTAGTAGTTGTATTTTACCATTTGGCTTTGCCTAATAAAATGCTCTTTCTTGAAGAAACATGGACAATCTTATGCTAATCGTTGTGTTGGGGGAGTTGAAGAGGAAATGGAAGTGGACTCTGGATGAAGGAGAGCTGTTGCTGGGAGAGAAGACCGATGTGGCGAGGCGTTTTCTGGATGTGAGGGAGTTGAAACTGTATAAAAAATAGATTAAAAGCCGGAATATCTCAGGCTGTCGGCAATTTTTGAAAGCTTCTCCCGTGTTTCCAGGGCATCCTGCCATACGTTATAGGCTGCTTGGCCATTCAGCAAGGTGTATTGTAGGTAATCAATATAGCTGTTCAGTTGAGACAGCGCTTTTGGTGATATAATCACGTTAAATGAATCCATGCTGCTTCCCCATCCTGTTCAGTGCGTCTTCCATATTAAGCCCCTTTCCATCAGAAATCTGCTGGCGGGATTCGGCAAGGTCAGAAAGGAGTTGTTCCTGGCTGACCGGGATAAATGGATTGGCAGGTTTTCTGGAAGTAAACAATCGCTGTGTGAATTCCATAACCTGGATTCTTGCATCCTCCGGCATTGCTTCCAGCATGGAAATGGTTGCGTCTAAAGTGCTCATGGGAAAGCCTCCTCTCATGTTTTGCGCATGTTATACATAGAAAAAGCATTAAAAGTATTTCTTCCTGTGGATAGATTATACATGAAAGAGAGGTGGAATTCAATATGGGGAGAAAAGAGATTTTGCTGGCCCCCTTCTTGACACGCCCACCCATTGATGATAGATTTTGCATATGGAAATGGAAAATACAGAAAACAGAAAAATGGACGGATTCAAAGATGAAAGGCTTATCGTCCTGCCCACAGAAGCGATTGCTGATTTCTACTGCATGAAAGGTGAGGGGATAATCGAACTGGGCAGGGAGAAATATCATCTGCATGAAAATGAGGCATTTTGCATCCCCAGCCGTACCGGGCACGTCTATTATGCGGTGAAAGATAACCCATGGACTATTTTATGGGTTCATTTTAAAGGCGAGGATGTGGGGCTATACCCGCTGGATGGCAGAAAAGTGATTCGCTTTCTTTCGCAGAATGCCCTGAACAGGATTCAATCATTGTTTGAACTTTTGTTCTGGGTGCTGGACAGGAACTACACTCTGGGCAACTTTATATATGTATCCCAGGTGCTCCAGCTTATTTTGTCGGAAATTTATTACCGGGAGAAGGGGCAGGAGATTCCGGCGCAGAATAAGCATGTGACCAATGTCATCCGGTATATGTATAAAAATATTGATAAGGAGCTGACATTGGCCGATATTTCGGAGGAATTCCAGCTGTCAAAAAGCTATCTCAGCGCCATATTCAAGAGCTATACGAAAAAATCCCCTATAGAATTTTTCCTGGAACTGAAGATGAACGAGGCCTGCAAATATCTCAGGTCTTCCGATGTGTATATTTATGAAGTGGCCAATATGCTTGGTTATAGCGACCAATACTATTTTTCCCGGATATTCAAAAAGATAGTGGGAGTATCTCCGAAGGAATACAGGAAGGACGATAGTGTGAGATTCTGATCTGACAGTAATATTGTCCATGAATTTATTAGAAAGACTATTTATTTGAAATACGCCAAATGATATCCTAAATACATAAAATAGCTATATTTTCAGAAAATAAAAGGCCTTTGAAATCGGAAAATGAAACAAGTATGGAAAAGGAAGGATGTATTGGGATGAAGAAAAAAGTTGTTGCAATGATGATGGCGGCTGTAATGACGGCTATAGGACTGATGGTGTGCGCGCCTGGATACTTTGCGCTGGCTGTTTGACGATGAAGTGAAAAGGGTATATTCCGTAAATAGAAAAGGAATCTTAGAGGAACTGGGCGTGGACACGGACGATATCTTTTTGACCACCATAGAGTTTGCAAAGGGCGGGGTAGCCCATATGGAAAACGGGTGGGTGACGCCTAACGGCAATGCGAATATCAACGATTTTAAATGCAGCGTTTTATGCACAAAAGGGATGGTGAGCCTGGAGCTCTCCGACCATAATTTAATCCATGAAGTGACGGAGGAAAAAGAAACGGTTCCCGATATTTTAGTATCTAATATGGTATTTGACAGATGTAAAGGGCTTTCCTATGAAAGCATCAGGGATTTTGTGGAACGGCTGATAGACGGAAAAGAATTCAGGGTCAGCCTGGAAGATGCGAAAAAGACGGCGATTGCCATCCTTGCGATTATGAAATCCGCAGAAACCGGAATGCCGGTGGAAGTGGAATATGAGTAGATGAACTTAATCGAAGAATTTTTGGACAATATGAAAAAAATAACGGATATATCCGGCGTAACGGTTAAGGACGGCTTGTATCGCTATGGAGTCGCCCTCATGTCTGTGGCGTTTAGTGGAACAAACTTTTCTTCGGTCAAGTATTCAAGGGAGATTTCCCGTTTCCGCCTCGCCGCCGGCATACGGGCAACGTCAAAGGACGCATGGCGAATAACAATCCGGCAATAGGTATCATGGGTATAGCGGATATATTCTTGATAGGTTTCGTATTCAGTCATGGAAAATCCCCTTTTCTTCGATTATGGTAAAGGGCGGCAGCACTTTTTGCTATTTTTTAAAGCAATCGCTTTCATAATGATTGCAAGAAATAAGATAAGCAAATCTGATACTGGTACAGCCCAAAACACTGCATTTTTCAGTTGAGGTAAAAGGTTGGGAAGCAGGTAAACCAGCGGTAACAACAAAAATACTTGCCGCAATAATGTAAGTATCACTGCTTTTATCTCATGCTCTGTTACTTCCAGTAAAGTCAATATCGTATAGAAAATGCCGACAACCGGAAATGTGAGGAATATAATTTTCAATACCGCTGTGCTTTGTGCGAGTATTGCATCAGAACTACCAAAAATGCTTAATATCTTGTTTCCAAAAAGGAAAACTAAAACTGTACAGATACAGCCATACAGTACTGTGTAAAAAATAGTCAGACGGATAGTTTTCTGTTTCTTTGTTTCCTGTTTGTGACCACTATAATAGGCAATAATAGTCTGAATCCCCTGCGTGATTCCAACAATCGGCATGAGCAAAAGGATATATATCTTCTGGACAATATTCCAGATTGCCACATGATTTAATGTGGCATGGAGCATTAAACTGTTATTGACAAAAAATCCTGTACAACCAGCAAGTGCCTGTATCACAGTCTGTACAAAACCGAGCCGAAACAATTCCCATGCTCTGCAACATAATGTTGTACAATGCAAATGTCGGAATGATAGGAAAAAACCTTTTTTCAAAATCCAGCATACAGCCAGCAGCATACAGATAATTTCGCTCACCAGTGTACCCAAAGCAAGACCGGTAAAACCCATTTGAAAACCAAACGCAAGAATCGCATTTGCAACAATATTCACTCCGACTGCCAGCGTTGTAATAACCATTTCCATTTTGGGATAACCAAACGCTCGGATACAGCTTGTCAGAGTATATCCCATTGCACTAAAAATATTACTGACCAGTTGGATTTGCAGATATTTTTTAGCTAAGTCGAAAACTTCTCTCTCTGCACCCAACAAGTGTAGAATATTATCCATGCCCCAAAAAGAAAGAATAGATACAGCCAAACTTACAAGAATCGTGAACAAAACTCCCGTAGAGAAGTAACCGTTTCGTTCCTCCTTGTTATTCAAATGGCGTGCAATCAAAATCGCTGTAGAAACTGCGTACAACGCTTGAAATGCAGTAAAAATGCTTAGTACTGGAGAAAGCAGTCCCATTGCTGTGAGTGCATTTACACTTGCTGCTCCCAGATGTCCAGCAAACACCGTATCTACAACGGATGTCATAATTTCCACTGCCAGCGATAAAATTGCCGGAATGGAAAATGTAACAATTAAAGCACGAATCGACTTTGATTCATAAATATTTTTTTCCATGCGAAATAACCTCCTAAAAAAGAGAATACCAGATGGAAGTGGACACGATATGTCTCTTTCCTTCTGGTATTTTTATTTTTTAGAAGATTCTGGCAGATGATCTGTTCGGTCAAATTCCCGGCTTGTCTTTTCACATCGGGATATTTGTTCTATTTTCAGCGTAAAAAAGCTATCTTCGTCCGTGCAATACAAATAAAGTCCATCTAAACGCAGAATATAATACAATGGGGCTGCAATATACCGTTTTCCGGCAACTGTCATATCAAGAAATATTTCATCGTCTAACCCGGTATTGATAACTTTGCAAACTGACGTGCGTGCGGTAACGGGCTTTTGAAGTAACTCAATCTTTAGATACTCAGTAAAATCGAACTCTTTTAAGAAAGTCAATTCTGGTATCAACAATTCCAGCTTCTTTAAGGCAGAGTTTTTCCCAACACTTGAGTCTAAATGGTGTACAATGTGGAAAGCAAGAATTATATCCTCGATTTCTTCCGCAGTAAAAAAACTTCTGTTAAACCGATAATCTGGTGCAAGAAACACACCTCCCTCATAACCTGGTTGCGTGTAAACAGGAACTCCCATACCGGAAATCTTATCAACATCACGCATGATTGTCTTCTTGCTCACCTCAAAATGGTTTGCAAGTTCTGCATAAGTGGATTTTTTTGTTTCCATCAGATAAAGCAAAATTTCAAGTTGTCTACTTCTCATGCTGATGTACACCTCCTTGACGTTTTATTATACTGTATCAGAGAGGTTTTCGCAAATTCGATTGTCCAATTAAAACGGAATAAAATGTTTTTTTCTCTTGACTTGATTTTGAACCATTGAAGGAACAGGGCGATTATATAATGGCAGCAGCGTACATTAATGAGGAATTTGTACAGGTTCGGAATGTCTCAGCAGAGTCTATAAGATATCGCATTAAAATTATGAAAAAGGTTGGGGAAATCCACAGAAAAGGGTCAACCGAAAAAGGGGAGTGGATAATTATGATTTAGGTATAAAGAAAATTTTTTTCGCATTGACAAAAATCCCCCCATATGTTACCATAATTTCACAATATTCGCAGATAAATTATAAATGACGTGAAACCTATCTATTGGAAAATGATTTCTAATGGATAGGTTTTTTTGTAGTTTTGCAGTTTGTTAAAAAAATGAAAAGGAGATAATGGATGGATAAAAATAAGATAAAATCAATGAAAAAGAGGATTTCCGCAGTGATTATTGCGGCAATGATAGCAATACCGGTTGAAGCATATGCAGAAGAAAATTCCACGGCGGTAAGGGAAATACGCCATGTTCATGTAGGAAGCCCCGAGGATGGGGGAGCGTGCTATAAGAATGAGGTGCTGCACGTCCATGAAGGAGATGAGGAAAACGGCGGCACCTGTTTTCGCACTCCGGTTTACCATACCCATGAAGGAAGCGCGGCAGACGGCGGCGCATGCTATCAGAGGGAAATTTTCCATGCCCATAAAGGAACGGAAGAAAACGGGAAAGGCTGCTATGGCGAGCCGGTATACCATCGGCATGACGGAAGCGAAAGCGCCGGGGGAGGCTGCTATGGGAAGCCGGTATACCATAACCACACAGGAAGCAGCGCCGGGGGAGGTTGTTATGGCAAACCGGTTTATCACAGCCATACAGGGAGCAGCGCTGGGGGAGGCTGCTACGGAACGCCCATTTATCATAAACATACGGGAAGCGCCGCAGGCGGAGGCGGCTGTTATGTGACCCCGGTATACCATCAGCATACAGGAAGCGCGGCTTCGGGAGGGGGCTGTTACAGCCCGGTATATCATCAGCATACCGATGCCTGCTATGAGGAAAAACAATGCGTGGCGGAATACGTCAGCGGCTTAACGGTGCTGCGCACATGGACGGAATATTGCTACCATCATAAAAATACGCAGCATGCAGCTATCGGGGGCATTTTCCATCATACGGCATGCGGGGCGGGAGACCAGTATGAAGAAGAAAGCATCTGCTGGGCCTGCCAGATATTAAAGGTATTCCACAACTACTCGGATATAGTCTGTGGGAAAACGACGGATACAGTGGAAGGCTATGAGCGGACATGCGGAAAGGATACAAACAGCATAGAGTCTATGGCCTTAGGCTGCGGGAAAAATGAGTCCAGCATCGAACAATATGGGCTAAGCTGCGGGAAAAACGAACAGACAGTGGATTCCTACCAGATAAACTGTAATAAGAATGGGAGCACGATAGATAGCTATGCCCTTAACTGCAACAAAACAGGAACTACGGTAGAAAGATATTCTTTAAACTGCGGCAAAACGGAGGAGGATGTGGATGCCTATGGACTGAGCTGTGAAAAAGATGATAAGACCATAGACGGTTATACCCTCTCCTGCGATAAAACAAAGGATACCGTGGACGGTTATGAACTTTCCTGCGGGAAAAATGAAGAAGAGGGGTATGCGGAGCTTTTTATCACCAATAAAACCGCGGGATGGACGGATGGGAAAGTGGTCTTGCAGGCATCTTATAAGGATGAGCAGGGATTTCTTAAACTATCGGATGCACCTTTTACCTGGGAAGGGGAAGGGGTAGACGGAAAAAACGTCGATGAAGTGGAAGTATCGTCCAACGGGATTTATAAAGTACGCCTGAACGTTGAAAATGACGATCTTAATCAGGAAGAACTGGTCCTGTGTATAGAAGTAGAGAACATGGATCAGACACCTCCGATAATCGAATCGGCGGGGTGCATAGAGAAAGACGGGAAAAAGACAAATATAATTCAGGTAACGGCAAAGGATTTGCAGCCGGATGGAACGACAGGCAGCGGACTGGCCGAAGAAGCTTATTCCTTTGACGGCGGAAAAACATGGCAGCGGGAAAATGAAATGGAGCTGGAAAAGAACGGGGAAGTATTCATAGCGGTGAGGGATTGCTGTGGAAATATATCCGTCAGGGCAGTGGAAATCTCCCATATTATTATAGAAGATAAAGGTCCGGAAGGCGGCGATGGAAACGGCCAGGGATCGGGAAACGGGGATAATACCGGCGGCGATACAGGAAACGGCGAAGATACAGGAAACGGCGAAGATACAGGAAACGGCGAAGATACAGGAAACGGCGAAGATGCAGGAAACGGCGAAGATATGGGAAACGGCGATAATTCCGGGGAAGGAGAAAATTCGGGAAAGGATGAAGGTGATGGAGAAGATGCCGGAACAGGGAATGATTCCGAATCCGGCGGAGAAGGTGACGGAGCAGGGAACGATTCCGGATCCGGCGGGGGAGGTTCCGGAACAGGAAACGATTCCGGCCAGGGCGAAAGTTCCGGCACTGGGAGCGGTTCATCGGAGGATTCCGATAAAAACAGAACAGGAGAGGACGGTAATCATGC
The DNA here is from genome assembly GCA_021769135.1 of Lachnospiraceae bacterium. Lineage (GTDB taxonomy): Bacteria > Bacillota > Clostridia > Lachnospirales > Lachnospiraceae > Kineothrix. The sequence goes on from JAETTM010000047.1 coordinate 13,101, forward strand.
AGCGGATGAATTGGAAAAAATAAAGCTGCTGTTGGAAAGCAGCCAGAAACTTTTAAGTGGAAAAGGAAGCTCATCGCGGAAAACAGGAGAAGAAAAGAGTGACGGTGCAGCCAGAAGGAACAGGGCGGATGAATATGAAATGCCGATACTGAAGAAGGAAGAAAAAGCAGCCTCTGATATGGCCGAAGATTATCGGAGGGAAACGGTAGAGATAGAAGCCAGGGAAATGATGGCAGGACCTCAGGCCGGTGAAAGGACTATGCTGGCCAAAAGGGCCGAAACGGCAGAAAAAGTCATAAAGGCGGTTACTTTTACGGTGAGCAGCATTATGCTTGCAGCGGGATTGTTCTATTTGATATATCTTATGTTCCGCAGTATACAGATTTTTGATTGCGATGGAGAAGGAAATACGAAATATGCCGGAAGCTGTATTATGAAAAAAACAGAGGAAGGCTTCCAGGTGAGGATCCCGGATATGATATGGGAACGTTCCGCCACAGGGCAGTATAGCTTGAAACCGGGAAAATTCTTTGCAAAGAAGCACAAAGGGAAGGAACTGCTCGTAATTATGGGAGACAGGAAAGAAGCCGTGTGGATTGACCGGGAAATTCCTTTAAGAGTATCGTCGCTTGCATAAATAATTGCACAAAAATGAATATTTATGCTTGATTTTCATGAACGAACGTGATATGCTGGCCTATAGAAAAATTGCCGGGCTAAAGACGGCGGATACATAAAGGAAGGCGGGCCGGCAGTCGGAGGCCGAAGGTAATTTTGCAATAAAAATGCAGCAGCGAAGAAAGCTGCGCAGAAAAGAGGGAAAATTATGAAAAAATTTTTAGCAGCAATGATGGCGGCAATGTTGTGCATGGGCTTGTTAACGGCATGCGGCAGCGCTGCGGAGGAAACGGCACATACGGCGGAGACAACGGAAGCCGAGGCTGAGACGGCGAATGAAGCGGAGCCTGCAGATGCGGCGGAAGAAACGGCGGAACCGGAAGCGGCAGAAGAAGCGGCACAGCCGGAAGCAGAGACTGCAGCATCGGAAGCGCTGGCGGATGGCGTTTTGAGTGTGGGAACAAATGCAGAATTCCCTCCCTTTGAATATGTGGATGACAGTGGGGAGCCGGACGGTTTTGATATTGCCTTGATTAAAGCAATCGGCGAGAAATTGGGCGTGGAAGTTCAAGTGGAAAATATGGAATTCAACGCATTGGTTGCTTCTATTGGAGGCAAAATTGATGTGGCTATTGCCGGTATGACAGTTACGGATGAGAGGAAAGAGATGGTAGATTTTTCCGATTCCTATTATACGGCGGTTCAGTACGTGATTTTACCGAAGGATTCCGAAATAGCGGCCGCAGCCGATTTGGAAGGAAAAGCGATTGGCGTGCAGCTTGGCACTACAGGGGATTTTATTGCCGAAGAAATTGCAGGGGCGGAGGTTGCCCAATATAATAAAGCATTGGATGCGGTGAACGATTTGGTAAACGGCAGGCTGGATTGTGTTATTGTAGATAAGAACCCGGCATTGGTTTTCCAGTCAAGATTCCAAGACCAGGTGACGGCAGTGGATGGAGCCCAGTTTGATTTTGAGCCGGAGGAATATGCTATTGCTATCCCTAAGGGGGATACGGCGCTGGCAGATCAGATTAATGCGGCATTGAAGGAAATGATGGATGACGGTACATTTGATGCTTTGGTGAAAGAATATATCGAAGGCAGCGATGAATAAGCAATATGCAAAATGATGGGAGGATAGCGGGTATCCGCTATCCTTTTATCACCTTATAGGTTTTTTGTAAAGGAAAGGATGACAAGAAAGATGCAGGCATGGTTTGAAAAAGTAGCGAAAATGTTCGATGCTGCGTTTATTAGCGGTGACCGATGGAAGCTTTATCTGAGCGGTTTGGGGATAACGCTGGAGGTGGCTTTTTTTGCTGCTATCTTAGGCATGATTATCGGTACGGTGCTGGCGTTTATGAAGCTGTCGGTAAGGCGGAACGGGAAGAAAACAATATTGACGGTGATTGCTAATATTTACATAGATGTTATCCGGGGAACGCCGTCGGTGCTTCAGTTGATGATTATGTGGTTTATTATATTTTCCAATGCAAAGAACGGGGTTCTGGTGGCGATTCTTTCTTTCGGAGTGAATAGCGGCGCTTATGTGGCGGAAATAGTCCGGGCGGGCATCCTCGCAGTGGACAAGGGGCAGATGGAGGCCGGGAGGTCTTTGGGGCTGTCCAAAGCGCAGACGATGATATCAGTCATTATTCCCCAAGCGGTAAAAAATGTGCTTCCTCCCATCGGGAATGAGTTTATCGTACTTTTAAAAGAAACGGCCATTGTAGGGTATGTGAGCCTGACGGATTTGACAAGGGCGGCCAACCAGATTGCATCCAGGACTTATGAGCCGTTTATGCCATTAATCGGTGCGGCGGTAATTTATTTTGTAGTAATTAAAATATTGACTATTTTGCTTGGGATTTTGGAGAGGAGGCTTCGCAAGAGTGATAATCGTTAAAGACTTACATAAAACCTTTGAAGACAACCATGTGCTGCGCGGGATAAACTATCATGTGCGTCAGGGGGAGAAAATCGTGGTTATCGGTCCTTCCGGTTCGGGGAAAAGCACTTTTTTGCGCTGCCTGAACCTTTTGGAAACGCCCACCAGCGGCGAGATATGGTTTGACGGCATTAACATTACCGACCCGAAGACGGATATCGACAAGGTGCGGGAACATATGGGAATGGTATTCCAGAATTTCAATCTGTTCAACAATCTGACAATTATGCAGAATATTACATTGGCGCCAGTGAAATTGAAAGTAATGGGAAAAGAAGAGGCCGGGGAAAATGCCTTGAAGCTGTTAGAGCGGGTAGGGCTGAAAGAAAAGGCGGATGCTTATCCAAGCCAGTTGTCCGGCGGGCAAAAGCAAAGGGTGGCTATAGTCCGTTCCCTTGCTATGAATCCAAGGGTAATGCTGTTCGACGAGCCTACTTCCGCTCTGGATCCGGAGATGGTGGGCGAGGTTTTGGATGTTATGAAGGGTTTGGCCGATTCCGGAATGACAATGGTAGTGGTTACCCACGAAATGGGGTTTGCCAGGGAAGTGGGAACCAGGGTGTTGTTTATGGATGAAGGGGTCATCATGGAAGAGAATACCCCCCAGGAGTTTTTTAACCATCCTAAGAGCCAAAGGCTTCAGGATTTCCTGTCCAAAGTATTATAGCCGTTGGCAAAGGGCAGGATAAGATAGAGCGGGAGGGTATAAGCCAGGGAATAGGCATAACGGAATTCTGAGGCCACAGGCGTTGCCGCCAGCAAAGTCAGAATGAGCCCAAGACCGGGCAGGAATAGGATGAGGCGGGAATATTGTTTCTTGGCGAACACAATGGCGATGCAGCAAATGAGCGCCCAGAACATAGCTCCCATACTGAAAAGAAGTCCGTAAAGCGGGAGTATATCCCCTAGCTTTTGCAGGATTTCTTTTGTTTTTACTACGAAGGGACCGCCGATGAGAGGATGGCTGAAAACACCGGTATCGTTGGCAATGATACCGTCAATATCGCCGACGGTATAGTACACATCGGGGTACCAGAAACCGACAGTCTGCCCAATATATGCCTGAAGATAGGTGGCAGGATATTTGAGGCCTAAGGAGAGCCAGAGCATAAAGTATTCCCCTTTATGTTCCGTAAGGTAAGCGGGGTCGCCGGCCCTCACCAGTTCTTTCATATTGTCGGCGAAGCCAGGATCGTATAATTCTTTGATATAAGTGGTGTCGATGACTTTATGGACGCTTTCCCACTGTTCCTGGGTCAGCGCTTTATCCTCGCAAAGAACCCTGGCTGTTTGCTGAAGGGGGATACAGATGGATTCCACGAAGTCCGGCTGCGCCACATGGTAAGCGTTCATTACGGGAATTTTTATAAGCAGGGCGGCAAAAAGAATGGCGAGGTGCAGAGGGAGCATTGTCCTTAGGCTGTGCCGGAAGGAGAAGAGCAGGAAGGGCAGGGAAAATAAAAAGGCATACCATCCGTTGGAACGGAACAGGCATACCATAAGGCCGGATAAAGCGTAAATGGCATAAGATTTTTTATCCTGAAAGAAACAAATACGGGCCAAGGCGGTGGAAAAAAGAAGGAAAGCACCGGAAAATAATACGTCTTTCCATATGGTAACGACAAAAACCCCATGATAGGGAATCAGCGCATAAAAGGCGATGATAAGACAGCAAAGGAGTTGAGGGATATGTAATTTCTGAAGTGTGGCGATAAGCCATGCGGCGCAGCCCGCCATGAAAACCATCTGGAATAAGGTGAAGAAAGCCACAGATGCATTAGGGCTGCCGGTCAGGAAATATCCGATGGAATAAAAAGCTTTTATCACCATGGTATGCGCCCACGGATGATGGTTGCTGTAGGGAATCATATGAAGCACCTGCTCCAGTTGATTGATGCTGTCCGGAGTCATGATGGCCGGATACTCATATAGAAAATAAGGAATCCAGCCCAGCATGCAGGCCAGAAAGCAAAAAAAAGGAAGATGCCGGATTTGTTTTTCTTTGTCTGTGAAAGTATAAGGAATGGCAAAGCAAAGCATAAAGGAAAGTGCGGCGGAAATAAGGAAAAAAGCACCGATTCCGCTGGCTGCGAGAATCACAATCTGAAAAAGCCGGTTAGTAAGCCCTTCTGTCAGGGAAGGAAACTCCGCCAGAAGGAAGAGCATGGTGAAAAATAATCCGCATATACGGATAACCGCGGAAGTGTGATTCGTGAAAATTTCCGGTTTCTCCGACTTAAGCTTAAAAATATAACGGAAAGAGAGAAAGAAAGCGCCGAACAGGATAGGGGCCAGAAAACTTTTGGTAGTAATGCGGCATGCGCGGCTTACAGCCCAAAGTGCGAAAAAACTTTCTATAAAAAACCTGAAAAGGGTAAAATAGCTGTTTATATATATTTTTTTTAACATAAATACCTCCATCGATATATTAAAAGATAATTAAGATGCAATAGTCATAGTTTATATGATATAATGAATTGCGCCAAAGCGCAAGTGCATACCTGCTCTTCGCAGAAGAGGAGGCGCCGTCACGGCGAGTAAGTCATCAATTTTCTGACGGAAATTGCTCTGCGAGAAGAGGCATTGGGAGGGGATTTGCGGAACTGGAAACAGCAAATCCAGGAACAATGCCCCAGAGAATTTCATGGCTGCGAAGCAGACAGGAAATTGCTCTGCGAGAAGAGGTATTGGGAGGGGATTTGCGGAACTGGAATAGTAGGAGGAAGATATGATTACGATAAGTTTATGTATGATTGTGAAAAATGAAGAGAGAAATTTAGGAAGATGTTTATCCTGTGTGGCGGATTTGATGGATGAAATTATTATAGTGGATACTGGATCGGGGGATAGGACGAAGGAAATCGCTTCGGAGTATACAGATAAAGTATATGACTTCCAATGGACGGGCGATTTTGCGGCGGCGCGGAATTTCGCTTTTTCAAAAGCCTCCGGAGACTATATTTATTCAGCGGATGCGGATGAAATCCTGGACGAAACGAACAGGGAACGATTTCGGGTGTTAAAAGAAAACATGTACCCGGAAATAGAGATTGTCCAGATGTACTATACTAATCAGCTGAAATTCCGCACCATATACAATTACGATAAAGAATACAGGCCAAAGCTGTTCAAGAGAGTGAGAAGCTTTACATGGATCGATCCGGTACATGAGACGGTCAGGACGAAGCCGGTGGTATTCGACAGCGACATTGAGATTATCCATGAACAGGAGGAAAACCATGCCAAGAGGGATTTGGAGGCTCTTTGCCGGGCAGGCAGGGAAGGCGGGCTCTCCGAAAGGCTTTTCGACATGTATGCCAGGGAATTGTATTTTGCCGGCGACAAGGAAGATTTTGCGAATGGGGAGGCCTTTTTTGAGGCGGCGTGCAAAGACGACAATATCGGCAGCGACCAGTTAAAGGAGGCGCTTTCCATTATGGTCAAGGCGGCCCGGGTGCTGGGAGATGACAGGAAATTTATGAAGTATACGGTAAAAGCCGTTGCTTTCGGCGGCGCTTCCGAAATATGCCTGGAATTAGGAGATTACTACATGGAGCAGGAAGACTATGAAGAGGCTGCCGTTTGGTATTATAATGCGGCTTATGAGACGGAAAGCATATTCGATACCCACAGCAGAGGCGATATCCCCTTGAAAAAAATGGCGGAATGCTGTAGAAATCTGGGGCATCAGGAAGAAGCGGAATATTACGAAAAGAGCGCTGAAGAGTGGCGTATACAAAGTGAGAGGAATTGCTAAAGAGATTTTTAAAGGGAAGTTTTGTAAAATGAGGATGTTATGGAAAGGAGCAAAATAACCGAAAATGAACTGGGAAGAGAATGTCCGCAAGGTGACCCCGTATATACCGGGCGAACAGCCGGCGGATGTGAATGTAATTAAATTGAACACCAATGAATGTCCTTATCCCCCAGCCCCAGGAGTAAAGGAAAAAGCGGAAAGCTTTGACTGCAGCAGTCTGCGCCTGTATCCGGATACGGAAGCGGGCAAACTGTCCGATGCCCTTTGCGGATACTATAATATCCGGCCGGAGCAGCTTTTTATCGGGGTAGGAAGCGATGACGTGCTGGCCATGGCCTTTTTGACTTTTTTCCATTCGGAAAAGCCGGTTTTTTTCCCGGACATTACTTATTCTTTTTATGATGTCTGGGCGGAACTTTACCGCATTCCCTACAAACGTAAGTGCCTGGATGAAAAATTCCATATCCGAAAAGAGGATTATAAAGAAGAAAACGGGGGAATTATTATCCCTAATCCTAATGCGCCCACCGGGGTGGCGGAGAAGCTTGGGGTTCTTGAGGATATTATTGCCTCAAATCCGGGCAGCGTAGTGATTATCGATGAGGCTTATGTGGATTTCGGCGGAGAAAGCTGTCTGCCGCTGATTGACAAATACGATAATCTTTTGGTAGTCCAGACTTTTTCCAAGTCCAGGGCGCTGGCGGGGCTGCGCATAGGGTTTGCCATGGGGAATCCCCGGCTGATACGTTATTTGAAGGATGTGAAATTTTCCTTTAATTCGTATACTATGAATATGCTTTCGGTGGAACTTGGCGCGGAAGCGGTGAAGGATGCAGGGTATTTTAAGGATACTGTCAATAAAATAATAGCTACAAGGGAGCGGGCAAAGGAGGAATTGCAGGAACTGGGCTTCACTTTCCCCGATTCCAAAGCTAATTTTATCTTCGCATCCCATAAAGAAGTAGCGGCGAAAACAATTTTTCAGGAACTGCGCAAAAGGGGGATTTATGTCCGCTACTGGGAGAAGCCCAGAATCGAAAACTTTTTAAGGATTACGGTGGGCACGGATAATCAAATGGATGCTTTGATAAGAAGTTTAAAAGAAATAATAAAAATAGAAAGGGAGAAAAATTAAGAAATGGTAAAAAATATTTTAAAAGGGATTGTAATCGGACTGGCCAATATAATTCCGGGGGTCAGCGGGGGAACCATGATGGTATCCATGGGAATTTATGATAAACTGATTCACTGCATTACCCATTTGTTTTCGGAATTTAAAAAGAGCCTGCAGTTTTTGATTCCTATTTTTATCGGTATTGGCGTCGCCGTAGTGGTAGTGCCTTTCGGGATTGAATTTTTATTTGCCAATTATCCGTTTCAGGCGAATCTGTTGTTTATTGGTCTGATTATTGGGGGCCTTCCGGCAGTCTGGAAAAAGGTGAAAGGCAGCTCGGTGTGTGTCGGCCATATCATCGCCTGTATTCTGTTTTTTGCCCTTGTGGCCGGGCTGGCCCTGGTTGGGGAAACGGAAGGGGAGGCGGCGGATTTGTCATTTAGCTTGATTTCCGTGATTAAACTGTTCGGCGTTGGCATTGTAGCATCCGCAACAATGGTAATCCCTGGCGTCAGCGGTTCCATGATGCTGTTGCTGCTGGGCTACTATCATCCGGTTCTGGAAACAATTACGAATTTTATCAAGGCAGTGCTGGCCTTTGATATCAATGGGATTCTTGCGGGCATGGGGGTATTAATCCCTTTCGGCATCGGCGTGGTTGTGGGAATCTTTGCGATTGCCAAATTGATAGAGATTATTTTTGTGAAATTCCCCCTTTATGCTTATTGGGCAATTATCGGCCTGATTATTTCCTCGCCGGTGGCAATTCTTCTGGTCGGAGGAATTGGAACGATAACGGTGGTTTCCGTAATTACAGGAATTGTTGCACTGGGGATAGGATTTGTCATTGCGCTTAAGCTGGGAGAGTAGTGTACCGAAAAATGCCCGAAAAGCGGCATTTTTCATCCGGATTTGAGTATGGAGGAGCATGATGATGCGAATGGAGGCATATACGGATTTTGCCGATGTGTATGACATCTTTATGGATGATGTGCCTTACGAAGAATGGGCGGAATATATTGACGGCTTATTGAAGATGTATGGCGTATCCCATGGCGGCTTATCCTTGCTGCCGGGGGAAGAAGCCCTGTGCGGGGAAAAAGTGCTGCCGGAGGCGGAAGCCCTGTGCGGGGAAAAAGTGCTGCCGGAGGCGGAAGCCCTGTGCGGAGAGAAGCCGATGCCGCAAGAAGAGCAAGAGCGGGTACATCTGGCGGCATTGGCGGCGGAGCGGAATGTAGTGGTGGATTTGGGCTGCGGAACCGGAACATTGACGGAACTTTTAGCGGACAAAGGCTATGATATGATTGGAATCGATAATTCCCAGGAAATGTTGAATGCCGCCCAGAAGAAAAGGGAAGTTTCAGGGAAAGAAATCCTGTATCTGCTGCAGGATATGCGGGAACTGGAATTGTATGGGTGCGTTGGGGCCGTAGTGAGCGTATGCGACTCCGTGAACTATCTTTTAGAAGAAGAGGATATTGTGGAGACGTTCCGGCTGGTGAACAATTATTTGTATCCGGGCGGTGTCTTTATTTTCGATTTTAATACAATCTATAAATATGAAACGGTAATCGGGGATGCTACGATTGCGGAGAACAGGGAAGACTGCAGCTTTATCTGGGAAAATTTTTATCATGCCAGGGAGCAGATAAACGAATATGATTTGACCATTTTTGCCAGAATAGAAGATGGGGGAACAGAGAAGGACGGTGAAGAAGGCTGTTTTCGGCGCTTTACGGAAACTCATTATCAAAGGGGATATACTTTGGAGCAGATGCGGGGCATGTTAGAGGAAGCGGGGCTGGAATTTGTCATGGCAGCGGATGGGGATACCCATGGGGAAGTGGCAAAAGAAAGTGAACGGATTTATGTAGTGGCGCGGGAATGCGGGAAAAAGGCAGGTTTTTGAGATGGAAGGAAGAGGAGATTATATTGTACGGGCTATGGCGGCGGAAACGCAGATACGGGCCTTTGCAGCAACTACCAGAGGGTTGGTGGAAGATATGAGGGAAATACATAATACCAGCCCGGTAGTCAGCGCGGCTTTAGGACGGCTTTTGACCGGCGGCGCCATGATGGGGGCTATGATGAAGGGGGATGAGGACTTGCTCACCCTCCAGGTGATAGGAGACGGGCCTGTGGGCGGGATGACGGTGACGGCGGATGCCCATGGATATGTAAAAGGATATGCCAACGCGCCTCAGGTTATATTGCCTGCAAATGCCCAGGGCAAGCTGGATGTGGGAAGGGCTGTGGGCAGCGGAAGCCTGCGGGTGATAAAGGATATGGGGTTAAAAGAGCCTTATGTGGGGCAGACTATGCTTCAGACAGGAGAAATTGCAGAAGACTTAACATATTATTTTGCGGTTTCGGAGCAGGTACCTTCTTCGGTGGGGCTGGGAGTGCTGATGGAAGGGGATAATACGGTAAAGCAGGCCGGCGGATTTATTTTGCAGCTCATGCCCTTTGCGGAGGAAGCGACGGTGGCGCGGCTGGAAGAAAATTTGCAGAAATTCCGGTCGGTAACTTCGGTTTTAGAGGAGGGGAATTCCCCGGAACAAATGCTGGAAATGCTTTTGGACGGGCTTTCCATGCAAGTGGTGGATACGATGGAAACAAAATACCGCTGCGGCTGTTCCAAGCAGAGGGTGGAAAGGGCGGTAGCCAGCATAGGAAAGAAGGATATTGAGGAAATGATAGCTGAAGGGAAGGATATTGAAGTGGGCTGCCATTTTTGCAATAAGAAATATATCTTTTCTGTGGAAGAGTTAAAGAAACTGATATAAAAAGAAACCGTATATAAATTGACGATTTTTACACTGAAAATATCTGAAATTAGGCATTCTTTGTGACGATTTAAGAATGAATTTCAGAGGATAAGAAAGGTATGGATATTGGCATGGAACATGGATTTGTGAAAGCGGCGGCGGCCACGCCCCGGATAAGAGTGGCGGATACGGTGTATAATGCGGAACAGATTATACTGGGGATAGAAGAGGCGGCGGCAGCCGGGGCGAAAATTATTGTTTTCCCGGAACTATGCATTACAGGATACACTTGCGGGGATTTGTTTTTGCAGGGGCTTCTTCTTCAAAAGGCACAGGAGAGTCTGCTTATGATAGCCGGGCGGACAAAGGAGATAGATGCCCTCGTTTTTGTAGGCTTGCCGTTGGTGCGGGAAAATAAGCTGTATAATGTGGCCGCCGCATTGCACAGGGGGGAAATCCGTGGATTCATTCCAAAGGCCAATATTCCGGCTTATGCGGAATTCTATGAAAGCAGGCATTTTCAGGAAGGGAACCGCGAGCCGGTGGAATACGTGCTGAAATGCGGGGAAGAAGAGCAAAGGATACCTTTTGGAACCAATCTGCTGTTCGAAATAGAGGCGGTTAAAGGTTTGATTGTGGGCTGTGAAATCTGCGAGGATATATGGGTGGCGGATTCCCCGGCGAATTCCCATGCCAAGGCGGGGGCGACGGTAATCGTAAACCTTTCCGCATCGGATGAAACGGTGGGGAAGGACGAATACAGGGAGATGCTTGTGAAGTCATCCAGCGCCAGAAATATTGCCGGTTATGTATATACCAGCGCCGGGGAGGGGGAATCCTCCCAGGATTTAGTATTCGGCGGCCATAATATAATTGCGGAAAACGGTACGGTGCTCTCACAGTCCAAAAGATTTGTCAATCAGACAGTCTATGGGGATATCGATATCAGCAGAATCCGTCACGAAAGGCGGAGAATGAGCACTTACCGCCAGGAAGCTGACGGAACATACTGTGTGGTAAAAATCCCCATGAAAAAAGAAAAAACGGAAATTGCCCGGACATATGACTGCCTGCCTTTTGTGCCGGAGGATAAGGAGAAGAGGAATAAACGGTGCGACGAGATTTTGTCCATCCAGTCCTATGGCCTGAAAAAGCGTTATGAACATACAGGCTGCAAAAAGGCGGTAATCGGGATTTCCGGTGGGCTGGATTCCACGCTGGCTCTGCTTGTGACGGCCAGAACCTTCGATTTGCTTTCCCTTGAAAGGGGAAATATTGTCTCGGTAACTATGCCCTGCTTTGGAACAACGGACAGGACTTATGATAACGCCTGCAAGCTGGCCCGCGTATTGGGAACGGATTTGCGGGAGATTCCCATTAAAGAAGCGGTAGCCCTTCATTTTGAGGAAATAGGGCAGGATATGGATAATCATGATGTGACCTATGAGAACAGCCAGGCCAGGGAGCGGACCCAGATTCTGATGGATGTGGCCAATCAGGAAAATGCATTGGTCATCGGCACCGGGGATATGTCGGAACTGGCGTTGGGATGGGCCACTTATAACGGCGACCACATGTCCATGTACGGGGTAAACGCAGGGGTGCCTAAGACGTTGGTAAGGCATCTGGTGCAATATTATGCGGATACCTGCGGGAATGAAGAATTAAAAGCGGTGCTGCTGGATGTGCTGGATACTCCGGTCAGCCCGGAATTGTTGCCGCCGGTGGACGGGGTCATCGCCCAGAAGACGGAGGATTTGGTAGGGCCTTATGAACTCCATGACTTTTTCCTTTATTATATGCTCCGATGCGGGTTCGAGCCGGATAAAGTATACCGCATTGCCTGCATGTCTTTTGCCGGGCAATATGAGAAGGCAGTGATTTTAAAGTGGTTAAAAACCTTCTACCGGAGATTTTTTGCCCAGCAGTTCAAACGCTCCTGTCTGCCTGACGGGCCGAAGGTGGGGAGCGTCGCCTTATCGCCCAGAGGGGATTTGCGCATGCCGTCGGATGCCTGCGGACGCATTTGGTTAGAAGAGCTGGAGAAACTGGAAGATTGAGGGATTCGGGGATAAACTCAAATGAGTTTGAGCGCAAAAAAACGCGCAGAAGTGGAGAAAAAATGGAAATGACCGAGAAAAAATATGTAGTAGGTGATTTAAAATCATTGATAGGAAAAAAGGTGAAACGCTCGCAGCTGGAAGATATATATAATGTTCATATGATTCTGGTGGATGCAGTTGACTTGCCCAATAATAACTGCGAAGGGAAATTGGTATATGCGGATGGTGTTTCAGGATGCGATTATGACCAATGGCTGCATCAGAGCAAGCCTATTACGCCTATCTATAATAATGCGGAGGAACTGGAGGACCTGGTAGTTTATGACGAATAAATTTATACGAATAAAGCAGACGCCTACCAAATTTGGAATAGGAGGTTCGTTTTTAACAACTGCAAGTTTTAGATTGGATAATCTGGAAGCCCCATTTACGAAAGTGATAGTAAAGATAGATACGGGATGTTCCGTCAGTACAATACCATTATTTAAGGTAGGGATAAAAGAAAGAGTATGTTCAAATCTGAAGGCAAAAGATATTATGGAGAAGATTCCATATTTAATAAGCTATGGGGTTGAGACGGGTGGAGAAAAGCATAAAAGCCCTAAGTCGGATGAAGAAAAGATGGAATGCAGTGCTTTAAAGTTTAAACATATGATGTTTGATTTTGGAATTGCTGGAATGAGCCTTGCGGATAGCGAAATTTTTGTAAATTATGATAGAAAGTCCAATGTTTTAATTGGCATGGACATATTGGAGAATTGGGATATACATATAGGAAAGAGTATAAAACCGGAGGAAGAAGGGCAAACAGTTCTTCTGGCCTGCCCATATAATCAATTGAGCGAGGAATATAGGTCGGAGTTATATGGTACCTTTGGAACTGTATTTAGCGGAGACAATTCAGATAACAAGTCTATGATGAAATGAACCAAAAGAGGATTTAAAAGACAAAAAGAATTCCCAAGGCAGTAGAGCATTGCCCGGGAAATTCCAAGATTTGTCAGAAACAATATGTTTTTCTTACTTTTCCCCTTCGCCGGCAGTCGTATTCGCTGCAGCTGCAGCCTCCGCTTTTTGAAGGGAGGATTTAATGGCATCCAGAAGTACCATGGAAGTATATTTGTTATCGTCCGAATAGGTAATGCCGTCCAGAGACTGGTTTTCACATATTTGGGATGCCAGGTCTTCAAAGGCCGGTTCGATGAGGGGGTACATGGCAGCCACCGCTTCGTCTAAGTTTACAATACGGATGCTGTTTATATTTGCTTCATCCACCGTCACTTCGATATCCACTACATTATCATTCAGCACGAGAGAAGTCGTATAGACGCCGGGCATATAAGAGTTCGCCGGCTGTATGGTACTGGAGTCTTTATCCTTATTCTTGGGGAGGAACATAATAATTAAAAGTATAATAAAGAGGAGCCCAAGAACGGCAAAGATGCCGGTATATATTAATTCTTTTAGGTGAAGCACAACAATTTTGGTTTTGGAACTCATAGCAATATTCCCGCCTGTTTTCTTTTTACTATCATATTAAAGGATAGGGGGTTTTATGACTATGGGAACGCGGGGGCGCAAAAAAAGTTTATAGCAGGGAAACGAAATAAATTTTTATGAAATCATATTGACATATTCCCTTGTTCCTTGATATTATAATATAGAACAAAGGCGTTCTTATGGATAGGAACGTCTTTTTTTATGTGCAGCCCCATCAGAGGAAATATACCGCTAAAGTAGCGTAGGGGCCGCGCGGCGAACAGGGAAGAAGGGCATTCCCCTACGTGATTATAATAAAAAATTGATATGTTGGCGCAAAAAGACGCGCAGAAATGGGGTAAAAATGAAAAAAAATTATACAAGGGAAGACATTGTGAATTTGGTCAGAGAAGAGGATGTGGAATTTATCCGGCTGCAGTTTACGGATATTTTCGGAAACCTGAAAAATGTAGCGATTACATCCAGCCAGCTGGAAAAGGCGTTGGACAACAAATGCATGTTTGACGGCTCTTCCATAGAAGGGTTTGTAAGAATAGAGGAATCGGATATGTATCTTTATCCGGATTTCAGTACGCTGCAGATTTTCCCGTGGAGGCCCCAGAGAGGGAAGGTGGCAAGGCTTATCTGCGACGTTTACCGGCCAAACGGTCAGCCTTTTGAGGGAGATCCCAGATATATACTGAAATGTGCCATAAAGGAAGCGGAAAATTTGGGATACCATTTTGAGGTTGGGCCGGAGTGCGAATTCTTCTTATTCCATACGGATGAAAATGCGCTCCCTACCACGATTACCCATGAACAGGCGGGATATTTCGATTTGGGGCCGGTGGACTTCGGGGAGAATGCAAGGCGGGATATGGTGCTTACTTTGGAAGACATGGGATTTATTATCGAAGCGTCCCATCATGAAGTAGCGCCGGCGCAGCATGAAATTGATTTTAAATACGATGAGGCTCTTGCTACCGCAGACAATATTATGACTTTTAAACTGGCGGTGAAGACGATTGCAAAACGCCATGGCCTTCATGCCACATTTATGCCCAAACCGAAATTCGGCGTAAACGGTTCGGGGATGCATATCAATATGTCTTTATCCAAAGACGGTAAAAATATATTTGCGGATCCGTCCGATGAATTGGGGTTGAGCAAAGAAGCATATTATTTTATTGGCGGCATTATGAAGCATATGAAAGGGATGGCGGCGGTTACCAATCCTTTAGTTAATTCCTATAAAAGGCTGGTGCCCGGTTATGAGGCCCCGGTTTATATTGCATGGAGCGCCACAAACCGGAGTCCGCTAATAAGGATTCCGGCTTCCAGGGGAGAGGGCACCAGAATAGAATTGAGGTGTCCGGATCCGTCGGCTAATCCATATCTGGCTTTGGCGGTATGCTTAAGGGTTGGGTTAGACGGCATTGTTAACCGGATAGAGCCGCCTAAGAGCGTTGACCGCAATATTTTTACAATGACAGAGGAAGAAAGGAAAGAAGCGTCAATCGAAGCGATTCCCGGAACGCTGATTGAAGCCGTGTATGAACTGGAAAAGGATGGGTTCATTCAATCGGTTCTTGGAAAGCATGTGAGCGATAAGTACATCGAGGCGAAAAAGGCGGAATGGGCGGAGTATCGCTCCCAGGTAACCCAGTGGGAAATCGGCGCGTATTTGAACAAATTTTAAATGTGGCCCGGAGACGGTGGAAAATGGGATGACAAAACGCAGGGCTGGGAAATATGCGGTCTAAGGGGAGCCGGGCGATTGCCGGAAGAATGGGGGGTGAGTGTATGGCTGGCATTATAGTGGCATTTCCGAAAGCGGAGGATGCCAAAAATATAAAAAATCTTCTGGTGAGAAACGGTTTTTCCGTGTCGGCCGTCTGCACGACGGGGGCACAGGCTATAGGGCTGGCGGACAGTTACGGTAAAGGCATTGTGATTTGCGGCTATCGTTTTTCCGATATGATTTATCAGGAACTTCGCGCTTGCCTTCCGCCGGAATTCGAAATGCTTCTTATGGCATCCCGCCATATACTTGCCGAATGTATGGATAACGGTATCGTCTGCCTGTCTATGCCGATTAAAGTTCTGGATTTGGTGAATACGGTGGATATGCTGCTTCAAACAATCCAAAGGCGCAAAAGGCATATGCGGGAGGCGCCAAAAGAGCGCAGCGGGGAGGAAATCAAGCTGATTCATGAAGCGAAGTATTTGCTTATGGACAGAAATAATATGACGGAGGACGAAGCATATAGATATATGCAGAAATGCAGCATGGACAGCGGAACGAAAATGGCCGAAATGGCGCAGATGGTTCTGTCTATGCTTAAATAAAATGGAAAAGCGTGCCTGAAAATTATTGGATTGATTTTTAGGCGCGTTTATTTATTTTTTATGGAAAATGGACGATATTAATTATATATCCAGGTTCACATGTCAAAACCTTTGCCATAGAGGGCTTTTGATATACAATTTTCATTTGGCAGGAAAGAAAAGGGGGCGGGGTTGATGAAAATAGGAGAGGCGCAGCATATTTATAGAAAACAGGTGAGCGACTACAGGGAGCAGAGGGCGGCAGTGTCTAAGCGGCTGAAAGATGTCCGTTCCAGGATGGAAAAATCGCCTGAGAACAGGGAGCAATTTGAGTCGGAGGCGGCGGCTTTGGAACTGACGCTGGATTCGCTGGAGGAAAAGCAGAGCGAATATGAGAAATATTTGGAACAATTGTCGGAAAAGTATTGCGCATACTGGAATACAGCGGTAGCCGAGCAGCAGGGGGATGCAATGGAAGAATATGCCGCCGATATGGGGAAAATTATGGAAGTGGCACGGCGCATTATGAAAGGGGCTATTGTTCCTGCTTCGGATGAGAAGAAGCTGATGGAATTCAGCAATGAAATGTATCAGACTGCCAAAAGCGTAGGCGCTATGGTCCAGCGTCAAAAGAGGGAAAAATATGATACGCTTTGGGGGGAAGAGGAAGAGAAGGAGTACGAAGACCCTCAGGAGGCGGCGGAGAATGCTCAGGCACCGGGAGGCGCGCCGGAAGTGGTGGATGCGGCGGAAACAATGGCATCCTCGGGAGGCGAAGCCATGCAGTAAAGTGCAAAGTGCCGGATATAAATATATTGACAATATGTGAGGGCAGCTGGCGGGAAACGAAACAGGCCGGCTGGCCATAAAACTGTACCTATGGGCGGGGTATCTGCATATCGTTAGAAAAGATGGTTGTTTTTATTATAAAAACTGATATAATTGTAATATCGAAGTGTATTATGGGCAAGGCTCATTGGCCGGTCTGTATTTCGATGGGCATCAGCTAAGCAAATGGCTGCTTGGGATGAGAAAAATATCTATATATTTGACAAGGGCCGTGAGGCGAAAGACCTAAGGAGGAAAAATACACATGGGTATCCATGATAAAGCTAAGAAAAGAAGTCATACAACACGTTTTTTGATTGGAAGCTTTACCCTTCTTTTAATTGTTAGCGCTGGGGCATTTTTATGCCTGGGATATTATATGAGCCAAGTGAGCAAGGAAGCCATTGATAAAGTAGGCAACCTATATATGACAGGCATGAATGAACAGATTACCGCACATTTCCGTACGCTTATGGATTTGAAGCTGGAACAGGCGGAAGCGGTAGTTGAAGTGGTTTCCGGCAATCCGGACGGTATGCCGGACGAAACGGATAAATTATATGAAGAACTGATTTACAGGGTACAGGTAAGGAATTTTAATTATCTTGCGCTCTGCTCGAAGAGCGGCCAGCTGGAGATGATTTATGGGGAGCAGATTAGCTTGGACGATCCGGAGCCCTTTTACCAGTCGTTGAAGAAAAAGGAAAAGAAAATAGCCGTGGGAAGGGATATGTCTGGAAATGAAGTGGTGATGTTCGGCATAAGTGCGGAATATGAAATGCGAAACGGCGAAAAGAGCATGGCCATAGTGATGGCCCTCCCCAGCGAGTACATTACCACAATGCTGGAAACAGAAGAAGAAAATGCAATGATGTATTCCTATATTATCAGGCGAGACGGCAGCTTCATCCTGAACAGTGTGAGCAATGAATATAAAGATTACTTCAGCAGCTTGTATGAGAGGTATAAAAACGATGACCCGAAAAAAATAGGCGAGTTTGTCCAGGAGCTTTCCGAGGCAATGGAAAAGGGGGAAAATTATTCGGCAATACTTGATTTTGGCAGGAGCAGGCAGCAGATATACTGTACGAGCCTCCCTTATTCGGAATGGCATCTGATTACGGTGCTGCCTTTTGGCATATTGAACGAAACGGTGGACGGGCTGAACGAAGACAGGACGATTGCCACGATGTCGGTCTGCGCGGTCATCTTTATCGCCCTTTTGCTGATTTTTTATGTATATTACAAAATGACTTGCCAGCAGCTGGCGGATTTGGAGGAAGCCCGTCAAGAAGCCCTGCAGGCTACAAAAGCTAAGAGCGAATTCCTTTCCAATATGAGCCATGATATCCGTACGCCGATGAATGCCATCGTAGGGATGACGGCCATTGCCACCACCCATATTGACGACAAAGAACAGGTGCGCAACTGCCTGAAAAAGATTGCCCTGTCCGGAAAACATCTGCTGGGGCTGATAAATGACGTGCTGGATATGTCCAAAATCGAAAGCGGAAAAATGACGCTGACGGCGGAAAGAATTTCTTTAAGGGAAGTGGTAGAAGGGATTGTCAGCATTGTACAGACGCAGGTGAAGGCAAAAGGGCAGAACTTTAACGTACATATTGATAATATTATGATAGAGGATGTATATTGCGACAGCGTGCGCCTGAATCAGGTGTTATTGAATCTGCTGTCCAATGCGGTGAAGTATACCCAGGAAGGCGGAACAATACAGTTGTCCCTCTTCCAGGAAGAAGCTCCTCCGGAAAAAGGCAGCACATTTATCAGGACCCATATTTTAGTAAAGGATAATGGAATCGGCATGGGTGCGGATTTCCTGGAACATATTTTTGATTCCTATTCAAGGGCTGACAGCAAGCGGGTCCAGAAAACGGAAGGGGCCGGGCTGGGCATGGCAATCACAAAATATATTGTGGATGTGATGCAGGGAGAGATAACAGTAAACAGCGAGCCTAATAAAGGAACGGAATTCCATTTGATTTTGGATATGGAGAAAGCGGTGGAACAGGATATAGATATGGTGCTTCCCCCTTGGAAAATGCTTGTGGTGGACGATGATGAAGTATTATGCCGTACGGCAGTGGATGCTCTGAATTCCATCGGGATACAGGCTGACTGGACATTGAGCGGGGAAAAAGCCATTGAAATGGTGACAAAACATCACCAAACGAGGGATGAATATCAAATCGTCCTGCTGGATTGGAAGCTTCCCGGTATGGACGGCATTTTCGTTGCGAGACAAATACGTCAGATTATAGGCGATGATATGCCGATTATCCTGATTTCTGCTTATGACTGGAGCGAGTTTGAAGCGGAGGCCAGAGAGGCCGGCATTGATGGATTTATTGCAAAGCCGCTGTTTAAGTCTACATTGTTTTATGGGCTGAAGAAATATATGGGCGTGAAGGAGGATGAAGACGAACAGGCCAAGAATATGGATTTGTACGGGCGTCATATATTGGTTGCGGAAGACAATGATTTGAACTGGGAAATATTGGATGAGCTTTTATCCGATGCGGGCATGAAGCTGGAATGGGCAGAAAACGGCAAAGTATGTGTGGAGAAGTTCCAGTCATCGAACCCGGGGTACTATGAAGCCATATTGATGGATGTTCGTATGCCGATTATGAACGGATACGAGGCCACCAGGGAAATACGTACATTGGATCATCCTGATGCGCAGACCATACCCATTATCGCCATGACGGCGGATGCCTTTTCGGAAGATATCCAGAAGTGCCTGGACAGCGGTATGAATGCCCATACTGCCAAACCTATTAACCTGGATGAAGTGCTTTCGCTGTTAAAGAAGTACATACTGCAGGAAAACTGTTGATAGCTGCCATGCTGCAGCAGAATATGGATGTGTGAAAAGAGTTCCGGATGCGGTTTAAGCGCCGGAACTCATTCATATTTTGGTCTTTTCCTAAATTCATCCCTCTTTCTTAAGAATTTCTTTGTTTTTAAAAGCACATCTTATTTAGTTTTCCCATTTACAATATGACATGTAATCGGAAATAAGGCGTTTAACGGAGGAAGATAATGGATATTTTACTTTCTTAAAATGTGATATACTTTCAACAGCAGATGATTTAAGAATCCGAAAACGGAAAGGAGCAAGTTGCAATGGAAGGATATCATATATTGATTGTCGAGGATGATAAGGACATCAGGGATGGGATTGAAATCTACCTGAAAAACCAGGGGTATGCCGTATCCCAGGCTGCAGATGGGATAGAGGGCCTTAAGGTGATGGAGCGGGAAGAGATACACCTTGCCATTGTGGACATTATGATGCCCCGGATGGACGGGATTACCATGATGATGAAGATGAGGGAAAAGGGGTATGATTTCCCGGTTATCATGCTGTCGGCAAAATCGGAAGAAGTGGATAAGATTATGGGGCTGAATATGGGGGCCGACGATTATGTCACAAAGCCCTTTACTACGATGGAACTGCTGGCACGGGTAAATTCCCATCTGCGCAGATACGGCAAATATCTCCAGGCGGTAGAAGGGCCGAAAGAAAATGATAAGGTGCACGTTATCGGAGGCCTGGAACTGAATGAAGAGACGGTGGAGGTCAGCGTGGACGGGAAACCGGTCAAAATGACCCCGCTGGAATTTAAAATCCTGCTTCTCCTGATGCGGAATCCGGGCCGGGTGTTCAGCGCGGATGAGATATATGAAAGGGTCTGGAATGAGCAGGCGGTCAATACGGACACTATCATGGTCCATATCCGGAAAATAAGGGAGAAAATAGAAATTAATCCGAAAGAGCCGAAATACTTAAAGGTGGTGTGGGGTGTTGGATATAAAATTGAAAAACAATAAACTCAGATTCTTTGCTTTAATACTGGCAATCGTGCTGTGTTGTGCGGGCTATATGGCGCTGTATCCCATGTTTGAGGGTAAAGCGGATGAATATTGTGAAGACAGGTTGTCGGAAGTTGCTTTTTTGGGGAGCCTCCAGCGGGGCAACTATGTGCTGTACAAAGAAATTCTGGAAAAAGTGGATGGAAGAAACTACAGCTACGTAGATTTGTATTTGGATATGAAGGAAGAATTCGTATCGGATATAGACAGGGATTTTTTTTATGACAATGAAAATGTGTATGAAAATATCGATGGACTGACAGAAGAAATACGCGGTCAGATGGCCAGTACCCTCCGTGTCTGGGAAGAGGGGTTTAGGGATGATGACATTGCCCAAAATATGGATTACTGCGTCATTGATGAAAAAAGCGGACAGTTTATAAAGAATACGGGCAGAAAAATCGAAGCGCTGTGGAAAAAGGGGATGGAGAGCGAAAAGGAGGAATTGCCGTATATTTACTATGTAATGGTCACTTATGACGGCATTGGGAATCCGGACCGGGTGGCCGTGAGAGGGAAGAATCCGGACGAACTGCTTAAAAAAGTGCAGACCGTTATGAGGAATGGGCAGCTGGAATCAGTTTTTGAGTATGGAAATGGGTTCAATGCCTATGGGAGGGAAAAGGAATACTACGGTTACAGCGGCATGACGGGGAAAGCGGTCAAAGTGAGCTGTTCCATCGATGCGCCGAAAAATACTACGTTTATCTACGCCCTTACCCAGGAACAGGAAAACGGGCTGGCAGGAAGCGGAATGAAGTATGACTACGGCTGGAATGAATGGTATGCCTATTACCGCGCCGGAGCAGGGGATTTTTACTGGCTGATGCTGGCAATCCTGACGGTGGTTTCACTTCTCCTGATGTGGAATAAAAGACATATCGCGCATGATTGGAGAATAATGAAAATTCCTTTGGAGGCTACCATATTTTTAGCGCTCATCATTGCAGGGGCATTCCAGCAGACAGTTATCGAGTTGGTGCTTAGGACGAACAGGGGATATTTTGAAAACATATGGAACGACTATTTGTTTTTCCTCCCGGCGGAGAGCTTTTCCTTCCTGACAGGGGCTGCGAATTTTATCTGCCTGTTTTGCCTTTTCGGGGGATGGGTTTATACAGTAAATACGCTGGGAGAACTTCCATCCATAGGCATAAAAGGATATTTAAAAGAAAGAAGTATTTGTGTCAGGATAATTTACAAACTTTGCCGGTGGATAAAAAGGCTGTGGCACGGGTTTAAGGATGAGCTGCTTCATGTGGATTTGGGGGAGGACATAAAGTATACTCTTCATAAAACAATATTGGTTAATTTTATCGTGCTTGCCATTATATGCAGCGCATGGTTCTTCGGATGGTTCGCATTGGTCATTTATTCCGTGGTTCTCTATATGCTGTTGAAAAAATATATCAAAAAGCTGCAGGAGCAATATAAAAAGCTGTTGAATGCAACCGGGGCTATTGCGGAGGGAAATTTAAATACAACGTTTGATGAGGATTTTGGAGTGTTCGAATCCTACAAAGATGCCCTTTACAAAATCCAGGAAGGCTTCCGCAAAGCGGTGGACGAAGAGGTAAAAAGCCAGAGGATGAAAGCGGAGCTTATTACAAATGTTTCCCATGATTTGAAAACCCCGCTGACGGCTATTACCACCTATATCGATTTGCTGAAGGAAGAGGGAATTACGGAAGAGCAGAGGCGGGAATACATTGCCGTGCTGGAAAAGAAATCCCTGCGGCTGAAACGGCTTATCGAAGACTTGTTCGAGGTGAGCAAGGCCAATAGCAGGAATGTAACGGTAAATCTGGTGGACGTGGATATTGCGAATCTGATGAGGCAGGTGTATTTGGAATATGAAGACAAAATGGAGGATGCTAATCTGATTTTCCGCTTCCGTATGCCGGAAGAGAAAGTGATATTGAAGCTGGACAGCGAGAAAACGTACCGCATCTTTGAGAACCTCTATTCCAACATCATAAAATATGCCATGACAGGAACAAGAGTCTATGTGGATATGGAGAAGCGGGATGGGATGGTTATCATTGGCCTTAGGAATATGTCCGCGGCGGAGCTGCAGGTTACCCCGGAGGAGCTGACGGAACGCTTCGTGCGGGGAGACAGCTCTCGAAATACCGAAGGGAGCGGGCTTGGGCTCGCTATAGCGAAAAGCTTTACGGAGATTCAGGGAGGGAAGATGGAAGTAGTAGTGGATGGGGATTTGTTTAAGATAATACTTACATGGAAGTGTGAGTGAGGGATACGGAATCCGGCCCTTTTGCCGTAGGCAAAAGGGCCGGATTCATCGCCGTATCTGCATATTGGTACGGACTTTGCAGCAAGTGCAAAGTCCTGGGCTGAACTGTTACGAAGTTCCCATATATTTTAGCTAAATATGTTGCTGAAATCGTACAATTTGGATATAATAACAGTACGAGGAAAGGAGTGGTTTTATGTCAGTTACAGCAACGGAACTGAAAAACAATCTTGGAAAGTATTTGATGTTGTCTGCAACGGAGGATATTTTTATTACAAAAAATGGTAAAGTTATAGCTAAGCTGACAAATCCATATCAGGACAGGGTACAGACTGCAAAATCTTTATTTGGGATTCTTCCTATAGATGCGGATATGGATGAAGCAAAAGGAGAGAGGCTTGGTGCAAAATAGATGAAAGCTTTGATTGATACAAATGTGATTGTTGATGCGCTGACATCCAGAGAGCCATGGAAAGAGAGTGCGGAAAAAATTTTCCTTATGGCAGCAAACTGTGTTGCAGATGTGTATATCACGGCAAGCACAGCAACAGATATTTACTATCTTGTGAGAAAATGTCTGCATAGTACAGAACAGGCAAAACAGGTAATGGGAAAACTGTATTCTCTTATGGAAATACTGGCAGTGACAAGAAATGAATGTATAGATGCTCTTGCTTCGGCGGTTAATGACTATGAGGATGCAGTTATTGAGAGGACGGCAGCAAAAGCGGATATGGATTATATCATTACCAGGAATATAAAAGATTATCAGAATGGAATGGTAAAAGCAATACTTCCTGATGATTTTATTACTTTAATGGAAGAAGCTGCCTTGTAAAAGAAAAAGGAAAGGCAGATATATCATAGAGGTCAAAATCCATGGGCGGCCTGGCCTGTAGGCAGCGCTCCGCCTGCACAGGATTCGGTTTTACGGCCAGGCCGCCCATGGATTTTGACTTCCGCGGAGTTTTGTTCTTTTCATCTTTTTTGGAATGTAGTATACTGGAAGTATCTGTTAGATATAGATATATTGTATCAACAGTGGAAGGAGGCCGTATATGAAGATAGCATTTACCAAGATGCAGGGATGCGGAAACGATTATATTTATGTGAATGGGGCGGAAGTAAAGATAGAAGAGGATAAAAAGCCGGAGGCGGTGCGCAGGCTGAGCGACAGGCATTTCGGGATAGGCGGCGACGGCGTTATTTTTATTCATCCTTTGAGCGGGGGCGCTGCGGGGCAGCAGGCGGATTTTGAGATGGAGATGTATAACGCGGACGGCTCCCGGTCTGAAATGTGCGGGAACGGTATTCGGTGTGTGGCGAAATATGTGTATGATAAAGGGCTGACGGATAAGAAAACCCTTCGGATTGTGAGCTGCGGGAAAGTGAAAATATTGGAGCTTGCGGCGCAGGATGGCAAAGTGAAGAGTGTAAAGGTAAATATGGGAGCCCCGGTGTTAAAGGCGGAGGATATCCCGGTGATTTCCGGGCAAGAGATGGCCATAGCGGAGCGGATTGAAGTGGAGGGGAAAGAGTATAAAATGACGTGCGTGTCCATGGGAAATCCCCATGCGGTAGTTTTTATGGAGGAACAGGAGGATTTGGACAGCTTTGACATAGAAGAGGTGGGCCCTCATTTTGAAAACCATATGCGGTTTCCGAAACGGGTAAATGCTGAGTTTGCAAAAGTGATTGACAGGCATACGGTGCAGATGCGTGTATGGGAGAGGGGAACAGGGGAAACCCTGGCTTGCGGAACCGGCGCATGCGCAACGGCAGTAGCCAGTATTTTAAATGGTTTGACGGAAGAGGAAGTTACTGTTAAACTGTTAGGTGGCGAACTGAACATCCGCTGGAACAGGGAGGAAGATTTGGTCTATATGACGGGCCCTGCGGAAACTGTTTTTGAAGGCGAGATGGAGCTGGCGCTTTAAATGGTTCCCCGGGTTTGCGGCGGCGCAGCATGCGCAAACTTGATAAAAAACTTGGCGGTCCAGTATGCTGTTTTGTTGAGCGGAAAGCAAATGGGGCGGCATGCCGGAAAGCTTTGAGGCCAGAAGCTGCGCAGAAATGAGGAGAACGATGTTTAAAATTAATGACAATTACTTGAAATTACCCGGAAGTTATCTTTTTTCTATGATTGGAAAGAAAGTGAATGCCTATGCGCAGGCGAACCCGGAGAAAAAAATTATCCGGCTTGGCATTGGCGATGTGACTCAGCCTTTGGCCCCGGTTATTATTGAGGCGCTGCATGGCGCGGTGGATGAGATGGGAAAGGCGGAAACTTTCCGCGGATATGCCCCCGATTTGGGGTATGAATTTTTGCGTAATGCTATCGCGCAGAATGATTACCAGGCGCGGGGGTGCGATATTTCGGCAGATGAAATTTTCGTTTCCGATGGGGCGAAATGCGATTCGGGAAATATCCAGGAGATATTCAGTGTGGATAATAAAATTGCCGTCTGCGACCCGGTATATCCGGTTTATGTGGATACCAACGTTATGGCAGGGAGAACCGGAACCTATGACGCGTCAAAGGAAGTATGGAGCGATGTGATTTATATGCCTTGCCTGGCAGAAAATAATTTTGCGCCGGAATTGCCAGAGGAAACGCCGGATATCATTTACCTGTGTTTCCCCAATAACCCTACCGGTTCTGCGATAACCAAATCGCAGCTTCAGGAATGGGTGGACTATGCCAATAAAGTGGGGGCGGTGATTATATATGATGCCGCTTACGAAGCATATATTTCCCAGGAGGATGTTCCCCACAGCATTTATGAGTGCGAAGGGGCGCGTACATGCGCCATAGAATTGCATTCTTTCTCTAAAAATGCCGGCTTTACGGGGGTGCGCCTTGGGTTTACGGTGATTCCGAAGGAATTGAAGTGCGGGGATGTGGCCCTTCATTCCCTATGGGCGAGACGCCATGGCACGAAGTATAACGGTGCGCCTTATATTGTACAGCGGGCTGGGGAAGCGGTTTATTCGGAGGCCGGGAAAGCGCAGCTGAAACAGCAGGTGGCTTACTATATGAACAATGCGAAGTATATTCTGGATGGCTTGAAGGATGCGGGATATACGGTTTCCGGCGGCGTAAATGCGCCTTATATCTGGCTGAAAGCTCCTAACGGCATGAGCAGCTGGGAGTTCTTTGACTATCTGCTGGAGAACGCTAATGTGGTAGGAACACCGGGCTCCGGTTTCGGGCCCAGCGGCGAGACATATTTCAGGCTCACGGCCTTCGGCAGCTACGAGAACACGGTGGAGGCAATCGAACGGATTAAGAAAATGTAGAATAGTAAAAAGATGGTAGAGTGCGGGAAGGAATCCTAAAGCGGCTTGAGGGCTGTTTGGGGATTCCTTTCGTATCCACAATACTTTCGCAAAAGCTGACAGTATTTTTCTCTGCCTATATTAGACGTAAGCTCTTGAAAATGTAGCAGAAGCAATCAGACACAGGAGCTTTCCAAAGGCTCCCGCGTGGGCCAGCTTGTGATTACACCGGTTGTGATCGCGGATTTTGTTACCGAACTTGGCGAGCAGCGCGGCAAAGGCGGATTTGGAAGTACAGGAAAATAAAAAAGTGACTTTTAGAGAGTGATTCGGGAATTATCGCCGGTAGTGAGATTGGGCATATCAGGAGGATTGCAGGGTACAATAAAAGAAAGGCAGCAAAAGGCGGTACACTGTCATAGCGTACCGCCCTGCTGCTTAAAACTGCTTTAATATGTCGTGATGCCCTACGTCCACCAGGATAATCATTTTGTCGCCTTCGTAATACCAGATAATGCGGATGTCCATGTTGACGCTGCACTCAAAAAG
>JAETTM010000048.1 GCA_021769135.1 Lachnospiraceae bacterium
AGCCAAGTGCCGTGCTTGCACGAGCATTTGGCGAATGCCGCGAGGGTCAATACCCCGCTGCTCTGCAGCGCTGCAAATTTGATGCCCCGTTGCTTGCAGCGGGGTTGTTGACTACAGATGCTTCACGAAGGATTTCGGAATCTGCTTTGGAAAACATAGCTGGTGAAGCGGAGACCGTGAGCGAGGTTTTTTAAGGGGAAAAAGTATACCGTTTATCCTTATTCCATGTTATAATGAATTGCGCTGATGCGCAAGCAGGTCATCAATTTCCTGACGGAAATTGGTGACATATGTTATAATGAATTGCACCATAAAACTATAGTGGGAGAAGGATATAAAATGTTACCAAAGGTGAGTATTATTTTACCGGTCTACAATTCGGAAAAAACAATCGAAAGGTGTATAAGCAGCATAGTCAACCAGGAATATAGAGATTTTGAGCTGCTTCTTGTGAATGACGGGAGTACCGATTCCACGGGGGAGATTTGCGATAAATGGGCGAAGGGGGATTCGCGTATCCGGGCCATCCATAAAGAAAACAGCGGGGTGTCGGATGCCAGGAACCTGGCTCTGGCGGAAGCGTCAGGGGAGTATTTGCAGTTTGTGGACAGCGATGACTGGCTTTCATTGGAGGCGACGGGACGTTTTGTGGAGATTGCCGAACGCTATCGGTGCGATTTAGTCATTTCCGATTTTTATCGTGTGGCCGGGAAACGCAAATCCCATAAAGGAAACATTGGCGAGGACGGGCCTTTTTCCCTGGAAACCTATGCCGCCTATATGATGGAAAAACCGGCGGATTTTTACTATGGCGTATTATGGAATAAGCTTTACCGCAGGGAAATCGTGGAGCGTTTCGGCCTTAGGATGGATCCGGCGGTGAGCTGGTGCGAGGACTTTATGTTTAATCTGGAATATCTCCGCTATGCAAAAGTGTTCTGCGCGATACAGATTCCTTTATATTATTATGTGAAAAATAAGAATTCGTTAAGCACCCAGGGGATGAGCTTTTCCAATACGGTAAAGATGAAAAAAGCGGTATTTGCCTGCTATAATAATTTTTATAAAAAAGTGTTTTCCGAAGAGGAATATGAGAAACTCAGGCCCCGGATTTACCGGTTCCTTATAGATGCTGCAAGCGATGGGGCGGTTCCCTTCTGGGCAAAAAAGCTGGGGGAGGATGGCAGCCGCCTTTCTTCCGGCATCTTAAACGGAAAAGGCAGGATAGCGGAGCAGTATCGGCAAAGGAAGCTGTTGGACTGCTATTTGGAGCCGGTTGCCATCCGCTATGAGCTTTCCATAAAGGAAGTGCGCCTGCTTTACCATCTGGCGGAAGCGGGGGAAGAGGCAGAGCCGTGCAGCAAACAGGAACTGGCGGATTTGCTGTCGGAATCGGTGCAGGATATTTCCCATCAGCTCCGCAGGCTGGAAGGGAAAGAGTACTTACAGGTGAAGGCGGTTTCACAAAAGGAAGGATATGACAAAGGAAAATGGAAGGCGCTGCAGATTGCTTTTTTACCGGAGGCGCAGTCCATTTTGGAAGAAATGAAAGGCGTCCAGGCGGACTGCATGGACGCGGAATTTGCTTTCCTTTCCCCGGAGGAGAGGAAAATTTATCTGGATTTGACACAAAAGGTGGAAGCGGGAGTCAGGGAAAAGCTTCATACCCGCCGGCTTTCAAAATAAGGGAATTTTTCCAGCGCTGCCAGGATATCCTGAAAATCTTCCTTGGGGGCAATATCGATGTAGCGCTCTAAAAGTTCCGTTTCCTTTTCTTTATATCTGCCGTAAAAAATATCGAATAGATTATGCCCCCGGATATATGTTTTGATATCCTCCATATGCTCTTTGATATCCTCCGCCGTTTCCAGGTCTTTGCCCAGCACTTCTTTTAAATGCTGCCCGCTGGAGAGGCGGTGGAGATATTCTTTCCATTTTTCCAGAAGGGTTTCATAGAATGCTTCTTCGGATTCCACAACTTGCAGTTTGGCCATAATCCGGGGATTTAAAAAGTAATTCTCAAAGGAATAATATTTTAAAATCAGCACATTTTCCGGGCGGACCCTTGGGAGCTTATCCGTTTCCTCCATGTTGCGTTCCTCATAGTAGCGGCAAAGCTGCCTGCCTAAAGCAGCTGGGTCTTTGCCGTCGCTGTCGCGGATCATCAGGAACTGGTCGCGCAAATAAATCTGGTTCATATATTTTAAATTGGCATAGGTTTTAATATTGGTACAACTGTTCGTGGTGATGATGGCAATGCGGAACAAATGGCCCTGATTATCGAAAGTTTCGGAGTAATATTTGCGCAGCAGAAGGGGCAGGCGGGATTTGTCCTGCTTTCCTTCCACAATAAAGACGAAGTTCACATTCATCAAATCCCCGGCGGTGTAGCCCAGGTCGTCCAATATAGCGCTGATATCGGTTTTTTCCCGGATGCCGGAGGAACCGTCTTCCCGGATAATGACCTGGCGTATCTGCCTGCTGTTGAAATTGGGCAGCAGGTTAGGGGAATGGGTGGTGAAAATCACCTGATTCTTTCGGGAAAGCCGGTAAAGGATTTTCCCCGAGGTTTTCTGGAGGCTGGGATGGAGGAAAATTTCCGGGTCTTCGATGAGGATAACGCTGGGCAGATTTTCCTCTATTTCCGCATAGGCTTCCAGCAGGGAGAGAAGATAAATGGAGCGCATTCCCTTGCCCATCTGGGAAATGGGTTTGGTCATGTCCTGGGCCGGCTGCCAGATTTCCGTCGTGACCTGTAAAATCTTTTCCACATCCCGGTTCATGGTGTAGCGGATGTTTTCCCGCCCGCCGTTTTTATGGAAACTCTCGTTGACTTTTTTGGCAAACGCATCCAGGTTGAGCTGGTAGAGCTTATAATCCAGCAGCTTGGAAGTTTCGAATACATCCAGCTCATCCGGGGTTTTCTGCTGGATTAAGCCGATGCAGTTGAAACAGTAATTGCATTTTTTCGCCTGATTGAACATACAGCATTCGGTGCGCATCCGCTGCAGGATTTCATCCTCCTGCAAAAGCAGAAGATCCTGCTGGAGAAGGTCTAAACGCCGCTCGGTATCCACATGGTAGATTTTTGGGAAGACTTCCCGGATATAGGGGTTGTTTTTATTTATCCCGTCCTGATAGCGGATTCGGCCTTCCCGGTTGGCGGACATAGTGAAAGTGAGCTTGTTTTCGGAAAAAGAAGGGAGCTTCCGGCAAAAATCCTGCATCCAGGCTTCCTGCCGCCGGTACTGGCTCACAATGCCCTTGCGGTGTAAAAGGGCCAGGTCTTCATTGGAAAAGGATAAGGTGACCCCAATCTCTATATTGGTGCCGTCTTTGGCAAAATCTGCCGGGCTGATTTCATAATCCCCGCCCACCGCCCGGACGGCATCCAATACCGTGGTTTTCCCGGTGTTGTTTTGGCCCACTAAAATTAAGGCGTTTTCGATGTCCTGCAAATCGATGCTGTGTATGGACTTAAAATTACGGATACGGAGTTCTGTGATTTTCATGGGATTCCTCGTTTCTCATATGGGAGTCATATACTTAAAGCGGTTTCGTTTCCTTCCTAAAAATGGTCCGGCATGGGAAGTGAAAACGGAATGGGGAACCAATCCTTCGGCTCGCCGCCCACCGGCCGGGGATGGAGAAATGAGCCGGTGGAGAAAATTTTCTCCTGCAAATCCATGGAAGAGAGCGCAGCACAGCTATGGGAATCGCCTTTATGGCAGCTATTCGAGCCGGAACTTCCGGCTGCCGAATCGTCTGCATGCCCCATGGAAAAGGAGATGCTGCCCTTTTCTACCCATAAACTCATTTCCTGGCCGTCAATGAGAAGGCGGAGACAGCCATCGCTCAAAAGCCCCGATGCCATCTGCTTTAACGCCAGCATGGCAGGGAGGGCATGCTCCCAGCAGAAAACCCGCATATTTCCGCCCTGCTGTATATCAGCGGCTTCCGCAAAAGTATCCAAAATCTCCGCAATCTCCCTGTTCCAGGCAGGCATAAAGATGTCGAAACTCTCCTTTTGGCAGATATTGCTCCAAAGCTTTATCACAGGAGCATAGTCGGACGCATCGAAAAGAAGCAGTTCGGAAAGGGAATCTTCCCCGGATGCTGAGAAATATCCGGCAAAACGGTCTTCCTTCCACACGGCATACAGCCGATGGTTTATGCCGGTGAGAGTATAATACATCTGGGATAAATCGCGGATGACATGAACCGGCGTCCGGGAATGAAGTCCATGAATCTTTTCCAGGACGTCATCGTCAGGGCTGCTTACGAGCTCAATCCGGTAAGGGGCGGTGCTGACATCCTTTAACCCATGGCGGATATTATCCTTAATTACGGCATAGCGGAACTCCGCCCCGCCTTTGGAATACCCATAATATTGGTAGCGCTGCCTGTGCCCGTCGAGGACCGCCAAATCCATGTGTTGTTCCATCATCCATTGATTGGCCATGGCCATCAGTTTCTTCATATGCCCTTCCCCCCTGGCATAGGGATGTACGGAAACAGAGCCTATAAAACCGCAGGAAAGCCGATGGGCGGCAATCTGCATTTCAAACGGAAGGACGGCCACCACCGCCCGGATTTGCCCGGCTTCATTCAGCGCAAGAAAATGAACCGCTTTCCCCTCAAAGCCATCCCGGTATTCCCGGGGATACAGCGCTTTAAAGTCATGGGGGCGGTGTGAGAAACTGAACACATAGTTGATAAAGTCAATATAGTTATCCCGGTCCTGCGGGCCGGCGATGCGATAAGTATAATTCATGGCTGACTCCTTATTTTTTGCTATTATTAGCTGTTATTATACCATCGCTGTCTGGTTTTTTCTATGCATTTATGATAAAATGCAAAGATAGCTGTTTATAAAT
Source organism: Lachnospiraceae bacterium (assembly GCA_021769135.1). Lineage (GTDB taxonomy): Bacteria > Bacillota > Clostridia > Lachnospirales > Lachnospiraceae > Kineothrix. The sequence goes on from JAETTM010000048.1 coordinate 4,878, forward strand.
GGGTTTGTGTTGAACTATTGCAGGGAACTGGTAAAGGGAAGAAAAGGCGGTAGATGCGGAAAGCTATGTATAAAGGGGGGGAGCGGATTGGTAGAATTAAGTGAAGTAAAGCTCTATACAGGCAGTAAAGAAGAAATACTGCCGGAGGTAATAGCAGGATTTCCGTACATTACCAATAAGGTACGGTTTCAGAGCGGGGCGAGGAATTTTGCGCCATGGCATTGGCATAAATCGGTGGAGATTTTTTATATAGCAGAAGGGGCATTGGAATACCATACGCCGAAAGGGAAGCATATTTTTCCGGCGGGTTCCGGTGGAATGGTCAATTCCAATATATTGCATATGACAAGGCTTCCAGGGAAAACTACAGGCAATGTGCAGCTTCTCCATATTTTCGATGCGGCATTGATAGCTGGAGGACAGGGCGGCTGGATTGAACAAAAATACGTGCTTCCCATTAGTATGGCGAGGAACCTGGAGTTGATTGCGCTATATCCGGAGAACCCGGAGCATAGGATGGTTTTGGATAAACTGGCGGAATCCTTTCAGATACCCGAAGAAGATTTTGGGTACGAAATACAGCTGAGGAATATTTTGTCGGACATATGGATACAGCTTTTTGAAATATCCAGGCCGCTATTGGACCGTATAGAAAAGCAGGACAAGAAAAGCGATAAAATGAAATCCATGATGGTTTATGTGCATGAACATTACAAGGAGAAAATACGGATTACGGAGCTGGCGGCGGCAGGGTTTTGCAGCGAAAGGGATTGCTATCGGTTATTCCAAAAATGCCTTCATATGACGCCGATAGAATATATTACGAGCTACAGGCTTCAGTGCGCCCGTCAGATGCTGGCAGAGGGCGGAGAAACGGTAACTTATATCAGCCAGGCGTGCTGCCTGGGGAGCAGCAGCTATTTCGCCAAACTTTTCCGGGAAGAGATGGGCTGCAGCCCTCTGGAATATCGTCAAAAATGGCAGAATAGTGATAGATAATGACAGGAATAGGGTATTGCCGGAAAGCGGGGATGGATATAATAATAGGGAATTGAAACTTAAATGAATTTGAGCGCAAAAAACTGCGCAGAAATGGGATGAAATATGAAAAGCGGCAATAGGAGAATATTATGGCTGGAGTGATTTTTGATTTTAACGGAACTATGTTTGACGATTCATCGAAGCAAAGGCAGGTATGGCTTGCTTATGCGGAAGAGTCTTTTCACAGGACGATATCGGAGGAAGGCTATGTTCGTTTCACCGAAGATACCATACGCCTTTTGGACAGGCTGAAGCGGAAAGGAATCCCGTTAGCCATCGCAACGGCATCGCCGAAATCCAATGTGGACTGGTATTGGGAAAGGTTTTGCCTGGAAAAGTGGTTTGAGATGGACAACATCGATCGGCAGTTTTGATGAAGTGGAAGATTCCCTTTTGGAGTCTGGGCCATGTTAACCGGACGGGAACGAACATATCGTAAAGCGAGGGTACAAATGACAGAAATGAGGACAAAAATGACAACAAGGTTTTCTATAATTGAAATTTTCTTTTGGATGGCACTGGGCGATGTGATAGGGTTTGTCAGCATTTTTTTGCTTGAATGCGGCTTTAATAATGCCCAGATAGGGATAATTGTGGCTTTGGCATGCGGGATTTCTGTAATTTTGCAGCCTATAGTAGCCAGCTATGCCGACATGCCCCAGAGCTTGTCTCTAAAAACGATTATCCTTATACTGACCGGGCTGCAGATTGTAATCAGCCCTTTTTTGACGGTTCTGTACCAGAAGAACTTTTGGGCAACGGGGATTTTGTACTGTATATTAATTGTGGGAATACATACGCTGAACCCGTTGATAAATGCATTGGGAACAGAGTGCATCAATCAGGGGAAACAGCTGAATTTTGGTGTGGCGAGGGGAATCGGTTCCGGAGGATATGCCGTTTTATGCTACATATTGGGTATTGTTCTGGCAAGGACCCAGGCCAGTATACAACCATTAACCGCATGCCTTATTTTCATCGGATTGGCAATCAGCGTGATGTGTTTCCCCTTTGAAAAGAGGAAGGAAACGGAAGAGACAACCGAAGGAAAAGAGGCAGGCGGGGGCGGGAATGACCGGAAAGCCCGCAATACCCCATGGGAATTTTTTTCCAGGTATAAAAAGTTTGGAGTTGTTTTAATCGGCTGTGTCCTGCTGTATAGTTCCCACATGATGGTGGGCGGTTTTGGATTTCAGATTGTGGTCAGCAAGGGGGGAGGGAGCGAGGAAGCAGGAATTGTCATGGCTATAGCAGCCCTGGCGGAGCTGCCGGTGCTCTTTGTATTTGCTTATATGCTGAAAATTGCCCGGTGCGATATATGGGTTCGGATTTCGGCCATAGCTTTTATGGTGAAGGCATTGCTTACTTTTTGGGCAACCAATATGACCTTTTATTATTGCGTTCAGGCTTTACAGCTTCTGGGGTGGGGCCTGTTCACCGTAGCGTCCGTATATTACGTAAATGAAGTGATAGAGAAAAGGGATGCCATTAAAGGGCAGGCCTATATGACGGCGGCTTATTCCCTTGGCTGTATTATAGGGGCAGCAGCAGGGGGGAAACTGATAGACGCCAAAGGTGTGGATACCATGCTGCTTTGGGCAACGGCAGCTTCGCTGGTGGGGATGGTTATCCTCCTGTTTGCCGCTGGCAGTGCAGCGAAGGAACATGGCTATAGCGTCTGATTTCAGCAACAGGGCAGTCGCGAGGCTGAACTGTTACTGATTTCCGCGCAGCTGATTGAGATGCTATTGCAGGAGGCAGGAAAAGCTGTTATCATTAGGAAGGATGACATAAGGGTTATGAATGCCTATATAAACAGGGACCATGGGCAATCTGTAGTTTTTCTGATACGGAAAAATCCGTCGAAGACAGAGCCGGAACTGTTTTACTATAGTTTTGATTGGGCGCTAAAGCGGCGCGGAAATGGAGTGAAAAATGTCAATAAAAAGAGTAAGGGCATATTTTAAAGAATATGGAATGGAGAGCAGAATACTGGAATTCGATGTATCCAGCGCCACGGTGGAACTGGCTGCCGCCGCGCTGCACTGCGAGCCGGAGAGGATAGCGAAGACGCTTTCTTTTATGGTGGACGGCCACGGGATACTGGTGGTGGCCGCAGGGGATGCCCGGATTGACAACCACAAATATAAGGAGCAGTTCCATACGAAGGCAAAGATGCTTTTCAAGGAGGAAGCGGAAACTTTGATTGGTCATGCGGTAGGCGGGGTATGCCCTTTTGCTGTTAATGAAGGCGTGGATGTGTATCTGGATGTATCGCTGAAACGGTTTGAAACGGTATTTCCGGCCTGTGGGAGCTCTAACAGCGCCATTGAACTGACAATTCCGGAAATGGAGAAGTATTCCAAGCCTGTGGGGTGGGTGGACGTGTGCAAGTAGCAAGGTTTTTGGCGTTGAGATTGCCGGAACGATAGACAAATGTGGGAGGGCTTCTATTTGGCGAATGCCGCGAGGGTCAATACCCCGCTGCTCTGCAGCGCTGCAAATTTGATGCCCCGTTGCTTGCAGCGGGGTTGTTGACTTAAAGAATCCGTGGGGAAAGACGGGGAGGCCTTGGAAGGCTTCTGTAATGCTTTGCAAAATGGAGATGCGGAAGGGGTAGAGAAGTATTTTACAGAATATTTGAAAAGAACTATCAGTATCCGGGATACGTATATAAAAAAAGAACGAAAGGAAAATTTCTACCATGGCATCCTATTGGGTATCTTAGGGTTTAAAGAACGATGGGGAGTGTCTTCCAACCGGGAATCAGGGGAAGGATACAGGGATATTCTGATAGAAACGGATGACATGGAGACGGGAATTGTGCTGGAAATAAAGTATGCCCAGGAGGGCAATCTGGAAGCAGGATGTAAGGAGGCGCTGGAGCAGATAGAGAAGAGAAATTATGAAGAGGCTTTGCGGGATGAGGGGATAGAGAGAATTTTAAAGTGTGGGATTGCGTGCTTTAAGAAGCGTTGCAAGGTGATGTTTTCGGATTAGCGCGCCGGGATGGAACTGCCTACCGCGCCAGGCATCGGCCCATGATGCAATTCTGATGCAATCATAGTTTATAATTAACACAAGGATGGCTGGCGAAGCCTGGCATCCGTTGTTATGCATATACAAAAGCTGTAGATGATGGAAGGGATATGGATTATTGCTATGAGGTGTCAGAATCAGAAAAGAACAGAAAGAAAAATGAACAAAATAATGAAAAAAGCGGTTATAGCGCTGCCGTTAGCCATGCTTTTGCTTTTTACAGGCTGCAAAGGCTCGGAAGCCAGGACGGAGAATCATGGCCAGGCAGAAAACAATGCTGATTCCATTGGAATGGAAAATCAAAATGAGCAGGGGAATATGGCCGGGGAAGGGCAGCAGGATGGACAAAGTGGAGTCAAGCAGCAGCCCATAGATGAGGGGCAGGAACTGCCCGCATCGGATAATGATTCCGGGGAAGGGCAGCAGGAAGAAAATCAAGGGGAAGACGGGGGGCAGGACAAGGAACTGGACAGCGAAGACGCCGGCCTGGACGGCGGAGCGGCTGACGAAAAGAAAAGCAGGCCCGAGGGCTGGGAACTGGAATTCGCCTCGGAGGACTGGGGGCTGTCCTTCGGCGAGCCGGGCACACAGCCGGTGGGCAATGCTTCTGCGGAGGATTTGGCCTGGTATGACGCTTATTTTGTGGGGAACGATGAGGAAAAAGTAATTTACCTGACCTTCGACTGCGGCTACGAGAACGGCAATACGGAGCCTATTTTGGATGCCCTGAAAAAGCATAACGCGAAAGGCACATTTTTCGTGGTAGGCCATTTCCTGGAAACGGCCCCGGATTTGGTAAAGCGTATGGCGGAGGAAGGACATGCGGTGGGAAACCATACCTATCGCCATCTGGATATGCCTACCATATCCGATATGGAGGATTTCCGGAAGGAAATGGATGGTGTGGCCGACTTGTTCCGGGAGATTACCGGCAAGGAACTTTCGCCCTATTACCGCCCGCCTCAGGGGAAATGCAATACGGCTAACCTGGAAAAGGCGCAGGAACTGGGATATTGCACGATTTTCTGGAGCCTGGCCTATGTGGACTGGGATACGGACAACCAGCCAAGCCACGAAGAAGCCTTTAGTAAGCTGACCTCCAGGGTGCATCCTGGAGCCATCGTACTGCTGCACAACACTTCCCGCACCAACGGGGAGATTCTGGACGAGCTCCTTACTAAATGGGAAGGGATGGGATACAGCTTCAGGCCACTGTCGGAATTGACGGGGAAATAGAATGGGCTGCAGGCATTTGGCTTTTTGGAATTGTTTGAGAAAATATAGAAAATTTGTGCTATGATAGATTAATATAAGAAATGGATATTAAGGAGGATAAGGAAAATGATGAAGAAAGCTATGTTGGGAAAGCTGTCTGCCGTTCTGGCCCTTTCGATGGTATTGGCAGGCTGCGGGCAAAGCGGAGGAAGCGCCCAGACAGAAAGAGGAACATCGGGAACGATGAAAGAAGAGGGTATCAGGAAGTCGGCCGATGATTCGGATGAAGATGCGAATACGGCCGAAGAAGAGGCGGATGCCGGTGGAACGGACGAATCGGCCGATATGGAAACGGACATTACCCCGGAGCAAATGGATTTGATTAAATATAATTACTATGTGGATTTGAACAATGAAATCGTGGAAGTGTTTGACGATATCGACAGTTATTACCAGGTGGTGGATTATGCCGAAGAATTCTCACTGCTGCCGGATACCGGGCTTACTTATGGATATAGTATATACAGCCTGAACACGGATTTAATTGATGATTGCGTGATGTTAGCTGATATGGAGCCGGCCTACGAGGGGATGGATGACCTTGTAAAAGAGATGGAAGAGCCGCTGCGGGATTTAATGACGACATTTTCCGATATTAGCGGAAGCTATACATATGCGGATAACCAATATGCGGAAGCGAAGGAATACCATGCAATCATTTACGGTGCGGCGGAGGAATTTGCCCCGCTTGGATACGAATTTATGGATGCCATTGCCGTGGTAGGCGCGGAAAGGGCAGCCGCAGAGGAAGAGCAGATGAAAGCGGATGGGGAACTGATTCGTTATAATGCCAGCCGCGGGATTAGTATCGGCCAGCAAGTTTTAAATGAGATTTACAGCCAGGGGATTACGGATGAAAATATTACCGAGATGGACCTTACGGAAATCCGCAAGCTGTACGATGAACTTGTGCAGGTGGTTGCCGATTATGATGCGGCAACGGCGGATAATGACCAGTTGGTAAAAGAATCGCTCAGCAATTCCAGCCCTTTTGATGGATTGTACAACGCGTTGATTCAGGCCCTGGAATGGATGATAAAGCAGGTGGAGAGCGGGCAGCCCCTGGATTTGAGCGGCTCCGGCGCGCCCCTTGGCTCCATAGGGCATTTTTCGGAAACTTTGGGGAAATGTATTGACAGGTACAATTCGGTCTTCGTAGGATGACAGCCGGATAAACAGGCTGCAAAAGCAGTGCAGGAATGGAGAAAATATGGCGATGAAAAAAGCAGCGACAGAAGATGTGGTACAAACAGGCAAAGGGAAGTTCATTGCGTTGGAAGGGATAGACGGAAGCGGGAAGAGTACCCAGATCCAGTATCTGGCGGAAAGGCTGAAAGAGAAGCAAATCCGCTATTATACCACGATGGAGCCCACCGATTCCCCTATTGGCTCATTAATACACCAGATTATGACTGGAAGGGTAAAGACGGATAACAGAGTGATTGCCGCTTTGTTTGTGGCGGACAGGCTGGACCATCTGCTCAATGATGTGAACGGGATTGCCCCTATGCTGGAAGAGGGGATTACGGTGATTTCGGATAGGTACTATTTTTCCTCCTATGCGTACCACAGCGTGGATATGCCTATGGATTGGGTGATTTCGGCCAACAGCCAGTGCAGCGATATCGTAAAGCCTACCGCTACAGTATTTATTGATGTGGCTCCAGATACGGCGTTGGAGAGGATTGCAAAGAACCGCTTCCACAAAGAGCTTTTTGAAAAAAAATCCAGGCTCATACAGGTGCGGGAAAAATATCTGGAAGCATTTGAAAAGCAGAAGGATATGGAAAATATTATTCTGGTGGATGGGAACCGGCCGCCGGAGAAAATCGCAGAGGATATCTGGGGGCAGTTGGAAAAGTATTTTCTATAGGATTCATGGAACCTTTTTATGCCAAAGGCAGGGCGAAAGATGTACAGCGGGCAGGGGATGGTCATTCCCCTGCCCGATTGCGATAGGCGCATGGGGTCATGTGGTAATAATCCTTGAAAATCCGGTGAAAATAACTGGTATTGTCGTACCCGGCCAAAGCGATGATATCTTCAACGGGAAGCGCGGTGGTGGAAAGCAGGAAGGCCGCCTGGTTCAGGCGTTTTATTTGGAGAAGCTGCTTAAAGGTATGGCCGGAATATTTTTTTACGGTTTTGCTGACAGCATAAGCGGGCATATGCAACTGGCAGGAAATTTCCTCCAGCTTTGCTGTGCGGTAATTGGTTTCGATATATTTTAAAACAGTAAAAACAAGATGCTGCCCATATTGGGAAGAGTCATTCATATTAATCCGGTCCGTATGGTTGAGGAGATGGAGGAACAGAAGGCCCATAGTAGCCTGATTGATATTGCGGCGGTTTGGCTGGCTGTTTAAGAGCGACCAGATGAGGTTTTCCACCAGGTTTCTGATAGGAAGGATATCAATGGACTGGAAATGTAAATATTCGGTGACATTTTTATCCGGCTTTAACGTGCCGATAAGAAAATCCCGCAGTATGTTTTCTTCCTCCAGCATCACAAGCACCCGGTCGAAGAATTCCGGCAGGATAATAAAATTAACGGCGATATCCTCCATGCCCGCCGGGAGGATTTCATGTACGGTATTAGGGTTTAGCAGAAGGATTTCCCCGGTATTCAGGGTGAGGGCGGCGGAGCCGTTGATGATGTGGGTGGTTGCCCCGCTGCACATATAAATCATTTCTATATAATTATGCTTGTGGGCGGGGAAATGGACGAAGCGGGTGTGCGGGCGGATATCGATGAGTTTCCCCAGGGTAAGCATTTTGCGGCTGTCCACAATAAAATCAGGCTCATTGGTATACAAATTTTTTTGGACGTTTTTTTCTCCGGAAAGAAGAAGCTTTTCTTCTTCAGAGATTTCTTTCAGGTGATTCAGCAGGCTTGATTCTATCATAGTTTTTCCCCATTTCTGTGCGGCTTTTTGCGCATGTCAAGTTTGCGGATGCCGCGCAGACACAAACTTGGGATTGAAAATTTCTAATTTTCAATCTTTCTCTCCCCAAGAATGGCTTTTTTTCTTATTTTTTCCCAATATATCATAAATGAACATAAGATGCAAATAAAGACGGTAAATGATACAAACTGCATGTGACAGTTCAGCCTTTCGGCTGTCCTGTCTCACAAAAACAGTGAAAGTATTTAGCCATATTCCTTGAAAAGTTTTTTATAGCATGGGTAAAAGTAAAAAAGATTGATTCTTGATAACTCATATGTTATCATATAATCGAGAAAGGAAATAATATGTATACAGTAGAATTTTACGAAGACAAAAATGGTGTATCCGAAGTGCATGATTATTTTATGAAATTAACGAAAGAAGCGGAAACAGATAAAAACGCACGAATAAATAGGAATAAAATATTTTCTTACATCAGGGCATTAGAAGAATAGATAACAAATTTGTGTTGGTGCATTATTATATAAAGAAGTCACAGAAGGCACCGAAAAAAGAGATTAGGAAAGCAATGAACAATATTAAAGACTGGATAGAAAGGAATGGTGGATATGAGCAATTATAAAACCTTTAACGAAATGTTCAATGATGATAAAATTGTATCTCCGGAAGAAAGGGAGCAAATTAATTTTCAGGTGGATTTAATCGGGAAAATGATTGAAGCAAGAGAAAAGAATGGACTTTCACAGCGTGACCTTGCGGAATTAAGCGGAGTAAAACAACCTGCTATTGCAAGGCTGGAAAGCATGAAATCAACGCCACAGATTGACACATTATTAAAGATACTTGCGCCATTAGGATATACGCTTTCAATTACACCGATTGAAGATAAACGGTAAAAGAGATATGAGATAATAAAAAAGCTCTTCCAAAGAGAACAGATATGACCCGATTATTGGACAGGCGTTTCTTCGGGATGCAGACCTTGTTCCGCTGGCAATGCAAATAAGGACGGTAAATTATGCAAACTGCGTCCTTACAATCCGGATGAAAAATAGTTACAATTACAGTATATCTATTTAGGCAATCGCAAGGCCGATACGGGAAAGGAGGAGATTATGGGGGATTATTTTTTGGCGGTGGATATCGGCGCCTCAAGCGGAAGACATATTTTGGGAAGCATGCAGGGGGGCAAGATGGAAATCGAAGAGGTGTACCGTTTTGAAAATGGGATGGTAAAGAAAAACGGGCATTTGTACTGGGATGTGGGGCACCTGGAAAAGGAGATTATCGCAGGGATGGCCAAATGCAGGGAAGCGGGGAAAATTCCCGTTTCCATGGGGATTGACACTTGGGCCGTGGATTATGTGCTGTTAAATAAAGAGGATGAGATAGTGGGCAGCACTTATGGCTACAGGGATATGAGGACAAAAGGGATGGACGAGGAAGTGTACCGTATTATCCTACAGGATGAGCTGTATGCGAGAAACGGCATCCAGAAGCTGATATTCAACACGGTTTACCAGCTGATGGCGGCGAAAATCCAGGAACCGGAAACTTTGGCCCAGGCGGACAGCCTGCTGATGATACCGGATTATTTTAATTTCGTATTGACAGGGGAAAAGAAAAGCGAGTATACCAATGCCACCACGGGGCAGCTGGTGGATGTGAAAACCAATGACTGGGATTGGGAATTGATGGATATGCTGGGCTTCCCGAAACATATTTTTAAGCCTCTTTCCATGCCGGGAACAGTAGTGGGCGAGTTGAAAGAGGAAATTGCAAAAGAAGTGGGCTTTCAGTGCAAGGTGATGCAGATTGCTTCCCACGATACGGCATCTGCCGTGCTGGCCGTGCCCTCCCTGGAGGAAGAGAGCCTGTATATCAGTTCGGGAACATGGTCATTGCTCGGAACGGAGATTATGAAGCCGATTTGTTCAAAGGAGAGCATGGAGAAAAATTTTACCAATGAAGGCGGCTATGGATACCGTTTCCGCTACCTGAAAAACATTATGGGGCTTTGGATGATTCAGTCGGTAAGGCATGAATTCGATGATGCTTATTCCTTTGCGGAAATATGCAGGCGGGCGGAAGAAGAGAAGGACTTCCCTTCCAGGGTGGATGTGAATGATGATTGTTTCTTAGCCCCGGATAATATGACGGAGGAAATCCAGTCATACTGCGAAAAAACAGGCCAGAAAATCCCCCGTACGCTGGGCCAGCTGGCAACCGTGATTTACCAGAGCCTTGCGGAATGCTATGCGGAAACATTCACGGATGTGGAAAAGCTGACCGGGAAAAAGTACAAAGCGGTCAACATCGTAGGCGGAGGCTCAAATGCGGCATATCTGAACCAATTGACGGCAGCCAAAAGCGGCCGCACCGTATACGCCGGTCCGGGAGAGGCCACAGCCATCGGCAACATCGCCGTACAAATGATGGAAGCCGGGGCACTGGACAGCTTACAGGAGGCGAGAAAATGCATTTTCCACTCCTTCGGGGTGGAAGAATATCAACCATAGTGCGGAACTGGAATAAAAATAAAAAACAGCAAATCCCCGGGAAGTGCCCCGGAGAATTTACGGACGCAGAAAGCGGCCGGAAATTGCTTCGCGAGAAAAAGGGCACTGGAAGGGGATTTGCGGAACTGGAATAAAAACAAAAAACAGCAAGAACCCGGACAAGGCCCCCGGAGAATTTCAGGGCGCGAAGCGGCCGGAAATTGCTCCGAGATAAGGGGGCATTGGTAGGGTTTTTGCGGAACTGGAATAGGAGGAAACAAAATGACAGTAAAAGAGAGGTATGAATCGGCAAAGGAACAGTATGGAAAGTTAGGTGTGGACACGGATGCGGCATTGGAGACTTTGAAAAACATCCCCATTTCCATGCATTGCTGGCAGGGGGATGATGTCATCGGCTTTGACCATGACGGGCCTTTGACCGGGGGGATTCAGACGACGGGAAATTATCCGGGCAAGGCGAGGACGCCGGAAGAGCTGATGGCCGATATTGAGAAAGCGCTCAGCCTGATTCCCGGCAGGCATAAGGTGAATCTTCACGCCTGCTACGCTATTTTTGAAAAAGGGGAATATGTGGACAGGGATAAGCTGGAACCAAAACATTTTGCAAAATGGGTGGAATTCGGCAAGAAGAACGGGGTGGCATTCGATTTTAACCCCACATGCTTCTCCCATCCCATGGCGGAGGACAGCCTGACATTGTCCAGTCCGGACGAAAAAGTACGCAGATTTTGGGTAGAACATTGCAAAGCCTGCATTAGGATTTCCGAATATCTGGCAACGGAACAGGGAAGCCCCTGCGCCATGAACATATGGATTCCGGACGGGATGAAAGATGTGCCGGCAGACCGTCTCGGCCCCAGGGCAAGGTTCAAACAGTCTCTGGATGAAATCCTGGCAATGCCTTACGATAAGGAAAAGGTCCTTGTGTGCCTGGAATCCAAAGTGTTTGGCATCGGTATGGAGTCCTATACCGTAGGCTCCAGCGAGTTTACTATAAGTTATGCGGCAAAGAACGGCATAATCAGCCTGCTGGACAACGGGCATTACCATCCTACGGAAGTGGTGTCCGACAAAATTTCTTCCATGCTTTTATTTAACGATAAGATTGCCCTCCATGTAACCAGGGGCGTGCGCTGGGACAGCGACCATGTGGTGCTTTTCGATGATGAGACGAAAGAAATAGCCAAGGAAATCGTAAGGAACGATGCCATAGACAGGGTGCTTCTGGCATTGGATTATTTCGATGCAAGCATTAACCGCATCGCTGCCTGGGTAGTGGGCATGCGCAATATGCAAAAAGCACTGCTTTATGCCCTACTTTCCCCGAATAAGAAGCTGAAAGCTCTGCAGGACGAAGGCAGATTTACGGAATTGATGATGCAGCAGGAAGAACTGAAAACATATCCTTTCGGCGATGTATGGAACCGGTTCTGCGAAATGAACGGTGTTCCGGCAGGCGAAAGCTGGTTCGAGGATGTAAAGGAATATGAGGAAGAGGTGCTTTCAAAGAGAAAATAATTTCAGTTTGCTTCAGTGATTTGAAAATATTGACGATTGGAAGCCTATATATTAAAATAAGTGGTAACAGCTTACCGGGAACATTGGCTGTCTGGCGGACCGTGACTGCACGGATTGCCAGACAGTTTCGTGTGCAAAGAAATGATGTATGGGAAACTGTATACAAAAAACCGGAACATTTATCAGAAAGGATGGAGGCGGCCATTTATGATAAAAACATTTAAGATGAAGCTTTATCCGGGCATGGAAGCGGAATACGAGAAGAGGCATAACCAGCTTTGGCCGGAGATGATCGACATGATTCATGAACATGGCGGCAAAAATTATACCATTGCCCTGGATCCGGAGACCTTGGTTCTTTTCGGATATATTGAGATAGAGGACGAAGAACTGTGGAATAAGGGGGCGGACACGGCGATTAACCGCAAGTGGTGGGATTTTATGGCGGACATTATGGAGACAAACCCGGATAACAGCCCGGTATGCCATGATTTGAAGATGCTGTTCCATTTGGATTGACAGGGAGATTTTTAAAAAAGGAGGTATAAAAAAATGAATAGAGCAGCCGGGATTTTAATGCCTATCACGAGCCTGCCTTCACGCTATGGGATTGGCTGTTTTTCCCAAAGCGCGTATGATTTTGTGGACTGGCTGAAAGAGGCGGGGCAGACATATTGGCAGATTTTGCCTCTGGGTCCTACCAGTTACGGGGATTCCCCTTACCAGTCTTTCTCCACTTTTGCGGGGAATCCTTATTTTATCAGCCTGGAAGCGTTGATAGAAGAAGGGGTTTTGACAAAAAAGGAATGCGACAGGGCGGATTTCGGAAATAAGGCGGATGACATTAATTATGAAAAAATATATAGGAAGCGCTATCCCCTTCTAAGGAAAGCTTATGAGCGCAGCAATATAAGCGAGAATGCGGATTTTCTGCGTTTTGTGGAGGAAAATAAATGGTGGCTGTGGGATTATGCGTTATTTATGGCGGTGAAGGACCGTTTCGGCGGCATCCCATGGACGGAATGGGCGGAGGATATCCGCCTGCGCTGGTCAAATGCCATGGATTATTACTGCAGGGAACTTTATTTCGATATCGAGTTCCAGCAATATATGCAGTTTAAGTTTTTCAGCCAATGGAGGGAATTGAAAGCCTATGCCAACGGAAAAGGAATCCGGATTATCGGGGATATCCCTATTTATGTGGCTATGGACAGCGCCGATGCATGGGCGCATCCGGAATTGTTCCAGTTGGATGAAAATAATGTTCCTACGGCGGTGGCCGGGTGCCCGCCGGATGGCTTTTCGGCGGATGGGCAGCTTTGGGGCAATCCCTTGTACCGGTGGGAATATCATAAGAATACGGGCTATGACTGGTGGATTTCCCGTTTGTGGTATTGTTTTCAGCTTTACGATGTGGTGCGCATTGACCATTTCCGCGGCTTTGATGAGTATTATTCCATTCCCTATGGGGAAACGACTGCAATCAGCGGGCATTGGGAAAAGGGTCCCGGCCTGGAGCTGTTCCGTTGTATGGAGCAGCGGCTTGGCTGGCATGAGGTAATCGCGGAGGATTTGGGATATGTGACGGATTCTGTCCGCCAGCTGGTTCGTGACAGCGGTTTTCCGGGGATGAAAGTGCTTGAGTTCGCTTTTGATGCCAGGGATTCCGGTTCGGCCAATGACTATTTCCCGCATAATTATGCGGAAAACAGTATCGCATATACGGGTACCCATGACAATGAGACGATTGTAGGCTGGTATCAAAGCATTACGGAAGAGGAACGCCTGATGGCGCGCAATTATTTATGCGACCATTATACGCCGGAAAAATTGCTGTACAAATCTTTTATTTCCCTTGTAATGCGCAGCAATGCCAAAACATGTATTATTCCTATACAGGATTATCTTGGCTATGACAACAGCTGCCGTATGAACAAACCGTCCACTCTGGGGATTAACTGGCGCTGGAGGCTGAAAAAAGGGGAACTGAGCGAAGAACTGAAAGAAGAGATTTTAGCGGTAACGAAGCGGTATGGAAGGATGAACTGGCAGTAGAACGTTTCCGCCCCCATTCCTAACCATCCGCTTTATGGGTGGGGGCGATGGAAGCGGCGTATTCCGAAGGGGACATCCCAGCCAGTTTTTTGAACTGCCTGGAAAAATAGTGGATGGAATTATAGCCCAGATAATCCGCAATCTGGGAAAAATTCAGCTGCTTTTGCAAGATGAGCTGTTTGGCAGCATTGATTTTCATCAAAGAAAAGTAGTCGATAATTCCGCAGCCCGTATAATCCCGAAAAAGCTGCTGCAAAAAGGAACGTCCAATCAGGTTGTCCTTGCATATCTGGGAAACGGAAAGATGCCCGCGAAGGTGTTCTTCCATATAAGAAATAATCTTATAAAAAAGTTCTTCATCCCCGTGCCCCACGCTGGAACCGGGCGCCAAGGCAAATATGCCGCTGTCTGCACTGTTGCGGCGTATCAACTGTATGAGAAGCTGCTGCAGATAGAGAAGGATCATCTGTTCGGAGCCAAAGGGAACGGCAGCATCAAAACGGCGAACCGGCTTTCGGCAGCCGGAATACGCTTGGGAATCAGAAAAGGCGAATCGGGCTTCTTCTACAAGATGGCTGATGAGAGCCCGCTCGGGAGGGGCGACTTTCAGATTTTTGCATCGGAAAAAGTCCATGGCGGGGGAGCCGCATTGGAAACCGATGATGCAAAAACTTGCCGCGGCCGTTCCGCCAGCCTGTATCTTATGGAGTTCTCCAGGCGGATGGAAAAGAATATCATCTTTACATAAGGTATGGGGAAGCTGTCCGGACATAACGTTCAGTGTTCCTTTATCCACATATATAAATTCCCAGCAATTGTGGGATTCTTCCTGAAAGGAAATGCGGCTGGATAACTCAAAGTGACGGAAAAAAGCAATTTTATCAATATCCAGTTCCTTTTTCAGAGCAATATCTTCATAGGCCATATGGAATGTTCTCCTGCGGATGTCATTTTATATGAAAAGGTATAATGTTACATATTTTGCGCGAGGCATTCAAATTGATATAATAAGAAGTATATATCATACATGCATGAAAAGAAAGCATATATTTCACAGATGTAGGAGAAGCTTTACATATCCTCCCGCATTGGTTATAATAGGACAAGAGCCGGAATTAAAAAGTTTAAGCGCAAAAATCGTGCAGAAATGAGGATTAAAATGAAAAAACCAGTTTTAGTGATTATGGCAGCGGGAATGGGGAGCCGATATGGGGGATTAAAGCAGATTGACCCGGTGGATGAGCAGGGGCATATCATTATGGATTTTTCCCTGTACGATGCGGTGAAAGCGGGATTTGAAAAAGTTATTTTTGTAATTAAGAAGGAAAATGAAGCGGACTTTAAGGAAGTGATTGGCCAAAGGATTGCTGGAATAATGCAGACAGAATATGCATTTCAGGAAATTTCGGATATTCCGGAGGGCTTTGCTGTGCCTGAAGGCAGGCAGAAACCGTGGGGAACAGGACATGCGGTTCGCAGCTGCAGGGAATTGGTGGATGGGCCGTTTGTAGTAATTAACGCGGACGATTATTATGGGAAGAGCGCCTTTTCCCAGATTTATGACTATCT
This sequence comes from Lachnospiraceae bacterium, assembly GCA_021769135.1. Taxonomy (GTDB): domain Bacteria; phylum Bacillota; class Clostridia; order Lachnospirales; family Lachnospiraceae; genus Kineothrix. The sequence goes on from JAETTM010000048.1 coordinate 20,803, forward strand.
GACCTCTCATAGTGACGGGGAAAAAATGGATTATGCCATGGTGGGGTATGTGCTGGAGAATACATTGACGGAAAACGGCCATGTGGCCAGAGGCGTATGCACTACCGATGCTGCGGGACATCTGACAGGGATTACAGAAAGGACGCATATCGAAAGGCGGGGGGAAGATACAGCCTATACGGAGGATGAAGGGAAAACCTGGCATACCATACCGGAGGGCAGCGTTGTATCCATGAATCTTTGGGGATTTACGGAAAGCTTTATGAAGGAATTGGAGAAGGGTTTTGTTCCTTTCCTGGAAAAAAACATAAATGTAAATCCGCTAAAGTGCGAATATTTTCTTCCCAGCGTTGTGAACGGGCTGATAGAAGAGGACAGGGCGCAGGTAACCGTACTGAAATCCTATGACCGCTGGTATGGGGTAACTTATAAGGAAGATAAGCAGACTGTCATAGATGCTATCAGGAAAATGAAAGAAGACGGACTGTATCCGCAGAAACTTTGGTAAATAGCGGTTGGGATACGTCATGGAAAATCATGGCAATGGGCCAGAAATCTAAAAAAAGGTTTCTGGCTTTATTTCTATTATTAATCTATAAAAAAATATCTTGACATTTCCCAAAACAATGATAAAATGAACATATGAACAGTTATTCATATGATGATGCTTTAAAGCGGGCAGCAGGGAGAACAGGAGGCAGTTATGAGACCGAAGGAAGAGCAGATTGAAAAATGCGAATACATTCATGTGCACGAAGACATTGTCCGAAAGGTGAACGAGCAAATGCCTGAGGAAGACAAACTTTATGATTTGGCGGATTTCTTTAAAGTATTTGCGGATTCCACAAGAATCAAAATGCTATATGTCCTTATGTGCGGCGAAATGTGCGTTTGTGATTTGGCGCAAATTTTAAATATGACCCAGTCGGCTATTTCCCATCAGCTAAGGACATTGAAACAGATGGATCTGGTGCGGAACCGGAGAGAAGGGAAGACCGTGTTCTACTCCCTTGCGGACGGCCACATTAAAACCATTTTAAGTCAGGGCCTCGACCATATCGAAGAGGAAGGCTAAGGCCTGCGGGGGTATTGTAGAACTGGCGGAATAGAAGCTTTTTGGTAACCTAAACGGATTTTAGTGCAGAAATCAGCACGGAAATGGAGAAGAAGATGAAAAAAATGTATATTCTTGAGGATTTGGATTGTGCGCATTGCGCAGCGGAAATCGAAACTGCAGTTGGAAAGCTGGAAGGGGTCCATAGCAGTACGGTGACTTTCATGACCCGCAGGCTGGTAGTGGAAGTGGACGATGGGAAGGCGGATAAAATAACGAAGGAAATCAAAAAAGTGGTAAAAAAGTTCGAGCCGGATGTGGAGGTCATAGAAAAATAAGGCCGGGGATGGAAACGTGTTATAGAAATGCCGTATGGAAGTGTATATTGCAGTAAAGCATGGAAATACATATATAAGCGCGGTATAGAATACGGTGCGGAAACGAGGGAGATTATGAGTAAGAAATTGAAAAAAAGGATAAGGAGAGTAGGGGCGGGGGCTGTTATTTACCTGGCGGCGGTGATATTTTCCCGTTTTGCCCCGGCAATTCCCGCAGGCCCTTTCGATGTCAGCGCAGCCCTGCCCGTTTTCCTGGCCGCCTATATTGTCATAGGCGGGGATGTGGTGAGGAAGGCGGTAAAAAATATCGGGCACGGGCAGGTTTTCGATGAGAATTTTCTGATGATGGTCGCTACGGTAGGAGCATTTATCGTAGGCGAATATGCGGAAGCCGTGGCGGTTATGCTGTTTTACCAGGTAGGGGAATGCTTCCAGTCCTACGCGGTGAACAAATCCAGGAAATCCATTGCCGACTTAATGGATATCCGCCCTGATTATGCCAATGTAATCAGGAATGGGGAAACGGTGGAGGTGGGGCCGGAAGAAGTGGCCATCGGAGAGGTAATCCTTATAAAGCCGGGGGAAAGGATCCCGTTGGACGGCATGGTGATAAAAGGGGCTTCTTCCCTGGATACCATGGCCCTCACCGGGGAAAGCCTGCCCAGGGATGTTTCGGAAGGCGAGAACGTCATAAGCGGCTGCGTCAACCTTTCGGGAGTGTTGGAAGTAAAGGTTTCGAAGAATTTCGGGGAATCAACCGTTGCGAAGATCCTGGATTTGGTGGAAAATGCAGGGAGCAAAAAATCGGAGGCCGAGCATTTCATTACAAAGTTTGCCAGATATTATACGCCGGTAGTAGTGGGCCTTGCCTTGCTCCTTGCCCTGATTCCGCCCCTTGTAACAGGAGGGGGCTGGCCCGGCTGGATATACAGGGCTCTCAGCTTTCTTGTTATTTCATGCCCTTGCGCCCTTGTAATCAGTATACCTTTGAGCTTTTTTGGAGGATTGGGCGGAGCCAGCAGGGAAGGGATTCTGATTAAGGGCAGCAACTATCTGGAAGCTTTGGCGGATGGGGAAATTATCGTTATGGATAAAACAGGGACCCTGACAAAAGGTACTTTCGCGGTAAAGAAGCTGGTGCCGGCAGAAGGGGTTTCGGAACCGGATCTGTTGGAGACGGCGGCATATGCTGAAAGCTTTTCCAACCATCCCATTTCCAAGTCGTTGATGCAGGCCTATGGCAAAGAGGTGGACAGCGCCCGGCTGAAAGATGTGGAGGAAGAAGCGGGGCATGGAATATGCGCGGTGATGGATGGGCATCGTATCCTGGCCGGAAACATCAGATTAATGGAAGGGCGCGGCATAAAGGCGGCGCAGACAGAAGAAATAGGAACTATTGTCCATGTAGCGAAAGAAAAAGAATACATGGGTTATATCGTGATTGCGGATGAAGTGAAAGAAGATGCGCCTGAAGCCGTGGCTGGATTGAAGGCGGCGGGCATGAAGCGAATCGCTATGCTGACAGGAGACCGAAAGAAGACGGCCGAAAGCATAGCCAGGGAATTGGGAATCCCGGAAGTATATGCAGAGCTGCTCCCCGGAGATAAAGTGGACCGGGTGGAAGAAATGATGGCGGCAAAATCGGAAAAGGGCAGGCTGATTTTCGTAGGAGACGGCATCAACGATGCTCCTGTCCTGGCCAGGGCTGATATCGGAATCGCCATGGGAGGCCTTGGATCCGATGCCGCTATAGAGGCGGCGGATGTGGTCATTATGACGGACGAACCCTCTAAAATCGCAAAAGCCATGCAGATTTCCAGAAAGACCCTGGCAATCGTAAAGCAGAACATCGTGTTTGCCATCGGGGTAAAAGTGCTGGTGCTGCTTTTGGCGGCAATAGGAATGGCTTCCATGTGGGCGGCGGTATTCGCCGATGTGGGCGTGGCGGTGATTGCCATCCTTAATGCGATGAGGGCTATGAAATAGAAATTGCAGGCATTCCGTAACAGGGCAGCCGAAAAGCTGAACTGTTACGGCAAGTTTGGCGCACGGTTGACTGATGCTTGACATATACCCCATGGGGGTATATAATGGAACCGATAAAACAAGGCGGTTCGTTATCTAATGGAATACTGCGCTGTCGGTGTGGTTAAAATAATATCGTATATGGGCAAAGGAAATGGTTATTAGGCATGGGAGAGAATACGCAGGAAGGAAAAGGCTGCTGTCATAGTATGAAAACAAAGGTTCGTCAGGAAAAGGAATATAAAGACCTGATACACCGTCTGAACCGCATAGAAGGACAGATAAGGGGTATCAAGGGGATGGTGGAAGAAGACAGGTACTGTACCGATATCCTTATTCAGGTGGCGGCGGTGAACGCCGCGCTGAACAGTTTTAATAAAGTGCTTCTTGCCAATCATATCCGAAGCTGCGTGGTCAACGATATAAAGGACGGGAAAGAAGAAACGATAGACGAACTGGTAGAAACTTTGCAAAAAGTCATGAAATAGAGTAAGCGTTTGAAAGGAGCATGGTTTTAGATATGGAACAATATATAGTAACCGGTATGAGCTGTGCGGCTTGCAGCGCCCATGTGGAGAAAGCGGTATCAAAAGTGCCGGGAGTCACAGCCTGTTCGGTGAGCCTGTTGACCAATTCTATGGGGGTGGAAGGAACGGCATCGGCACAGGAAATTATTCTGGCAGTGGAAAAGGCCGGATATGGGGCGAGCAAAAAGGAAAGCGGGAAAACGGGCCGGGAACGAGGGGCATCTGCCTTCAAAGAAGACGCTTTGAAAAAAAGCGCGCAAGAGGCGGAACGGGCGATGAAATGGCGGTTGGCGATTTCCATCGGTTTCTTAATTCCGTTAATGTATATTTCCATGCACCATATGTTTTACGAATGGTTCGGCTTGCCTGTTCCATCCTTTATCAAGGCGGCTTTCCATGGGAATGAAAATGCCCTGGCCTTTGGGTTTGCACAGTTTTTGCTTTTGCTGCCTATTTTATATGTAAACCAAAAATATTTTAAAGCGGGCTTTAGGGCATTGTTTCGGGGGAACCCGAATATGGACAGTTTGATTGCCATCGGGGCATCGGCGGCGGTGATATACGGTTGTTTTGCTATTTTTAGGATTGGCTACGGGCTGGGCCATGGGGATATGGCTTTGGTGGAACAGTATGCCATGGATATTTATTTTGAATCGGCGGGCACTATCCTGACTTTAATTACGGTAGGGAAATACCTGGAAACCAAGTCGAAAGGCAAAACAAGCGCAGCGATTACGAAGCTGATGGATTTATCGCCCAAAACAGCGGTGGTGCTTCGGGAAGACGGCAGCGAAGAGCAGATTCCCACGGAAGAGGTCAAAAGGGGGGACGTGTTCCTAGTAAGGCCGGGCAGCCTTGTGCCTGTGGACGGCCTTGTGCTGGAAGGGAATTCCAGCGTGGACGAATCGGCGATTACGGGGGAGAGCATCCCGGTGGAAAAAAGCGCCGGCGATAAAGTGGTGTCCGCTACAGTAAATAAGGCGGGAGCATTAAAATGCCGTGCCGAGAAGGTGGGGGAAGACACTACTTTATCCCAAATTATCCGTTTAGTGGAGGAGGCCGGCGCATCTAAAGCGCCCATCGCCAGGCTGGCGGATAAAATCGCGGGGGTTTTCGTTCCGGTAGTGATAGGAATCGCCCTATTGGCAACGGCCATCTGGCTGATAAGCGGGGCAGGATTTGAATTTGCCATGTCCGTAGGGATTGCGGTGCTGGTGATTTCGTGCCCTTGCGCCCTGGGGCTGGCTACCCCGGTGGCGATTATGGTGGGAACGGGAGTTGGCGCAAAATACGGGGTATTGATTAAATCGGGGGAGGCTTTGCAGGAGGCCAAAAACGTAGATACCGTAGTTCTGGATAAAACAGGAACGGTAACGGAAGGGAAACCAAGGGTTACGGATGTATTTGATTATAGTGGGAAAGAGGAAGAAACGGTCTGCCTCGCAGCGGCATTGGAAAAGCCAAGCGAACATCCTTTATCTGAAGCCGTAGTGGGATATGCCGGGGAATTAGGACTGGAACTGCCGGAAGTTACGGAATTTCAGGCCGTATTCGGCAAAGGGATTCAAGGGAAAATAGATGGGGTCCAATATTATGCGGGCAACAGGAAATTTTTGGAGGAAAAATCAGTCTTCCTGACACCGGAACAGGAAGAGAGAATAGAGAAGCTGGCGGAGGAAGGTAAGACTCCGCTGCTGTTTGGCAAGACCGGCTGCTTATTGACGGCTATCATAGCGGTAGCGGACACCGTAAAAGAATCCTCCGCAGAGGCCATCCGGCAGCTGCAGCAAATGCATATCCAAACCATTATGCTTACAGGGGACAATAAGAAGACGGCGGAAGCTGTCAGGAAGAAGCTGGGGATCCAGGAAGTGATTGCGGAGGTACTGCCGGGGGAAAAAGAGGAAAAAATCAGGGCATTGAAGGAACAGGGAAGAAAGGTCGCCATGATTGGAGACGGCATTAACGATGCCCCCGCGCTGGCCAGCGCGGACGTAGGCATTGCCATCGGAGCGGGCACCGATGTAGCTATGGAAAGCGCCGATATCATTCTGATGAAAAGCGATTTGAGGGATGCGGTTACCGCCATCCGGCTGAGCAAGGCTGTTATCCGAAACATCAAGGAAAACTTATTCTGGGCTTTCTTTTATAACAGTATCGGCATACCCCTGGCGGCAGGGGTCTTATACCCGCTATTCGGATTGAAGCTAAACCCCATGTTCGGCGCTGCAGCCATGAGCTTAAGCAGCGTTTGCGTAGTTACAAATGCCCTGCGGCTCCGCAATTTCAAAGAAACGCCGAAAGCGGCAGCCCAAAATGGCAAATTTAAAAATAAACCCAAGGAGGAAAAACAAATGACCAAAACAATTATTATCGAAGGAATGTCCTGCGGACACTGCACAGCCAGGGTACAGAAAGCCCTGGAAGCCTTGGATGGCATAACCGCCGTAACCATGAGCCTGGAACAAAAAACAGCCGACATTTCTTTAAGCAAAGAAATCACCAACGAACTTTTGACAAAAACCATAACAGACGCCGGCTATGAAGTCGTGGAAATCCGCTGACATCCCTTGCGGATGCAGCTTCCCATACCCCATCACCCCTCCTCAGCCATACGGTATCCAATCCCTATCTCCGTAAAGATATAATGGGGTTCCGCAGGGTTCTTCTCCAGCTTCCGCCTGATATTCGCCATATTGACCCGCAAGATGCGGTTATTATCATCCGCATAAGGCCCCCATACATTCGATATAATGGAATCATAGGTAATCACTTTGCCGGAGTTCTGCGCCAACAGGGAAACGATTTTGAACTCTATCTGCGTCAGATGGACAGGAACTTTGTCCAAGGTAACCAGCCTTTTTTCAAAGTCGATTTCCAGGCCTTTGGCGCGGTAAGGCCTTTGGGTGAGCAGGGAATCCGTATGGAGGCTGTAGCTGTGCCGAAGGGCGGTGCGTATGCGTGCCATGAGTTCGGAAGGGCCGAACGGCTTGGTAATATAATCATCCGCCCCGGTATCCAGGGCGAGAACCTTTTCCTGCTCCTGGGTGCGCGCCGATATGACGATGATAGGTATGCTGGCCCATGTACGGACTTCGCGGATGATATCGATACCGTCCATATCGGGAAGCCCTAAATCCAGAAGGATAAGGTCAGGGCAGCCCGAGGTAATAAGGGAAATGCCTGTTTTTGCATTGGGCGCGGTGGAAATCTTATACCCCTGGGAGGTAAGAGTGGTGGATATAAAATTACAGATGCTTTTTTCATCTTCAATTAATACTATATAAGTTTTTGTATTCATATGACAGCCATGTCCTTCCTTATTTCATTCTGAACTATCCGGCAGGGAGAAATAAAAATCCGTTCCCTGTTCACAGGGGGATACGTCGATCCTGCCTTTATGAGCGGAAATAATCGTTTTGCAGATGGAGAGCCCGATACCCATCCCCCGGGAGCTGTCCGCCGAACTGTTTCCGGTATAAGGGGTTCCGTCAAAAATGGTCTGGAGCCGTTCCGGGGGAATCCCGATACCGTAATCCCGCACGTGGAAAATGACGGAACCGTTTTCTTTTTCTACATAGCAGGAAACAGGAAGCCGGCTTTTGGAATGCAGTACGGCATTTTCCAGCAGATTGATGAGCACTTGTTCTATGAGGATGGCATCCATGGGAAGCATAATCAGTTCATCGGGCACCTGTACCTGGATTCGGGCATCCGGGAGGCGCTTTTTTAGCCGGAGGACAGCTTCGGCCACTACCTCTTCCACCGATTCATAAGATTTGTTCATGCTGGTTGCCCCTTCTTGGATTCGGGTGACGGAGAGCAGGTTTTCCACCATGTTCAGCAGCCAGTTGGAATCTTCATGGATTTGCCGTACCAGCTCATTTTTCTGGCGGTCATCGAGAAATGCCCCATTTTCCAGGTAGGAGCTGCTGGAGCCGATGATGCTCGTTAAAGGGGTGCGCAGATCATGGGAAATGGCGCGTAAAAGATTGGCGCGCATTTTTTCTTTCTCCGCCTCCACCAGGAGCCGTTCCCTTTCCGCAAGCATTTGCATTTGGCGTTTCGTGTAAGTGGTGGAGGCGCTGGTGATAAAAGAGATGGCCAGCATGCCGAGGAAAGTGACCGGGTAACCGGCCAGCGTGAAGTTCAGGGCCATATACGGGTAAGTGAAAAGGAAATTCACACAGATAACGCCGATAAGCGAAGCGATAATTCCCCAGAAATAGCCGTCTGTTCCGCGGGCAATCAAAATTAAAGCCAGAATATATAAAAGGGCCACATTGGCGGAATTTTGCGATATATCAAAATATAGGAAAGAAAGGGCCGTGGCGAGGACAAGGAGCAGCAAGGTGAGCAGGGCATCCCTCCAGGGCCTCTTTTCAGCTGGAATTTCGGAAAAAAATTTAAAAAAACGGTTCATAAATATTCCTTTTCTGTGAAAAATTGGCAGCCGCTGCGTTTTCTGCCTTCCGAATATGGGCGGCTGTCGGCCTATTTTGCCGCTTTATTGTATCATTTTTAAATGGGCGGCGCAATACATGCAAAAATCTTTGACATTTATGTTGAAAAATGGTAGGCTTATTATGTTGGCGAAGAGTGTCACTTAATATGTTAGAAAGAGGGAAAGTTATGGTCAGGCAGCAAATATTGATTGTGGATGATGAAGAGGTTAACAGAGCGATACTTGCGGAAATATTTTGTGATGATTATGAAATAGTAGAAGCTTCCAACGGAGGAGAGGCGGTGAAACATCTGGAGGAGGACCAGAATATCGTGCTGGTTTGCCTGGATGTAGTTATGCCGGTAATGGACGGGTTCGATGTATTGGAGTATATGAAAGAACACGAACTGATTCATAAGATTCCTGTTATATTGATTACAGGGGAATCGGTGGCTTCCAGCGAAGGGAAAGCATACGAATATGGGGTTGCGGATGTGATGCACAAACCCTTTTATCCCCATATTGTTATGCGCAGGAGCAGTAATATTATTGAACTTTACCAGAATAAGCTAAATATGGAGCAAAAGCTGAAAGAGCAGGAAGAAAAGATTCGCGCCCAGGAAAAGCGCAACAGGGAAAATAATGAGTTTATGATCGATGCGCTAAGTACGGTAGTCGAGTTCAGGAATCTGGAGACCGGCGACCATATTAAGAGGATTAAATATTTTACGAGGATACTGCTCAAATATTTGGTGAAGCATTTCCCCCAATATGGGCTTACGCCGGAGCGGGTGGATGAGATTGCCAGGGCGTCTGCATTGCATGATATCGGGAAAATAGGTATCTCGGATGCTATATTGTTGAAACCGGGCCGTCTGACAGAAGAAGAGTTTGGGATAATGAAGGAACATACGACTATAGGGTGTGAAATACTGAAAAGCTTCCGCCATAGTGAAGACAACGATGAATTTTTCAAATACTGTTACGATATATGCCGTTATCACCATGAAAGATGGGATGGAAAAGGCTACCCGGACAGACTGGAAGGGGAAGAAATCCCGATCAGCGCCCAGGTAGTGGCCGTTGCGGACGTCTATGATGCGCTGGTAAGTAATAGGGTGTATAAAAACGCCTATGCCAATGAGGTGGCTTTTAACATGATTATGGACGGGGAATGCGGACAGTTCTCTCCTGATATTCTGGAATGCCTCGCATTGGCGAAAGAGGATTTCTTTAATATAACGAAAGTTATCAATGATTCTTCTTTTACATAGGAGGTTTTAAGAATCCGGGGGATAAGATGATGGAAAAAGATATGCTTTTTTCTTCTTTTGCAGACCAGGCGCTGGAAATGGTTCTCTTTTTTGACCAAAGAGGGGAAATATTATATGCAAACGCCACGGCAAAAGAAAAATTAGGATATGGGGAAGAGATATATCAGGTACATATCGGCGATATTTTTCCGGCTGTTTTTGAATGCTCGAAGGATGGCCCTGCCATTGAGCACAGTTTTGGCCCGGGTATTACAAATATTACCGCATACAGGAAAAATCAGACCTGTTTTCCGGTGGAAAGCAAATTGATGCAGGATGGGGACGGGCGGTATATATGTATGTCCAATGACGTATTGGAAAAAGATTTTTTGGTTAAAGAGATTGCCCAGGTAAAGAATGAGGCGAAGCAGGCGGTGAAAGTCAAGACCGAATTCGTGGCCAATGTGACCCATGAGCTGCGTACGCCGGTGAACGGCATCCTTGGAAACGTGAAGGAGCTGCTGGAAGAGGAAACGGATACCCGCAAAAAGAAAAAGCTTCGCCTGATGGAGCGGTGCTGCGAAAACATGGGTATACTGATTAACAATATTTTGGATTTCTCCAAGCTGGAAGCGGGTAAATTTACCCTTGACCCGCAAAAATTCCGGTTTAAAAATATGATGGATTTTATAAAAGAGAGCCACGAGAGAAAGATTACGGAAAAAGGGCTGGATTTTGTGGTTTCCCTGTCCGGCGATATTCCGGAATATGTGATAGCGGATGAATTGCGCATTGGGCAGATACTGAATAATCTGATATCCAATGCGTTGAAATTTACGGCGGCAGGGAAGATTTGCGTGGAGGTAATCAAGACCGCGCAAATTAATGACCGGGTGGAGCTGTTTTTTATCGTAACGGATACGGGGATTGGCATCGACAAGAAAGACGAGGATAAACTGTTCCGTAGCTTTTCCCAGGTGGATGCCTCCATTTCCAGGACATATGGGGGAACCGGGCTGGGCTTGAATATCTGTAGGCAGCTGGTTGAACTGATGGGCGGAAGCATTTCGGTGGAAAGCGAAAAGGGGAAGGGCTCCAGCTTTTCATTTTCCATATGGGCATCCGTTCCGGAAGGGGAAAGCGCGCCTGCCAAAAGCGGTAAGGAACCAGCCTTGCAGCAGCTTGCACAGGAAAAGGTATATTGGGCGGGGATACCTCCGGCCGAAGGGGAAAAGGAAGAGGATTCCCGGCAGTACGGAACCGACGCCAACAAGGAGACGCTGAAGAAAACCTTATCCAAGCTAATCCTCAGCGTGGAAATGGATAACTGGGAGAAAGCGGAAATGTTTGCGGAGACGGTACGGCAGCTGACAAAGGAGGCCCCAAAGGAAGTGAAAAGCATCGCCCTCAGACTGAAGATGGCAGTCCAAAAAGAGGACTATGATAAGACGAGCGCAGCTTTTGGAATGATGAAGGATATTATTTGACTGGAAAGGAAACCGGTATGGGGGAAAGGACAGATATGAGTGCCGTTCGGATATTAATTGTAGATGACATGGAAACCAACCGGGTTATTCTGGAGCAGATGATTGAAGATATGGGGTATCAGCCCATTCTGGCGAAAACGGGGGAAGAGGCGCTGGAACTGATACAGAAATACATGCCGCAGCTTATATTGTCGGATATTTCGATGCCGGGGATGGATGGGTTTGAACTGTGCAGGATACTGAAAAGCAACGTGGAAACAAAAGATATTCCTGTTATTTTTATTTCCGCTTATTCGGAGACACCGGATATTGTCAAGGGATTTGCCCTAGGGGGGGAAGACTATATTACGAAGCCTTTTATCCCGGAAGTGGTAAAGGCAAGGGTGGGCGTGCGTCTGCATCTGTATGAGAGCAACAGGAAGCTGAGGGAGATGAACAGACGCCTGCAGGCATCGGTGAACGCCCAGCTTTCTCAAATTGAGCAAGGGAAGAAGAACGTGCTATATGCCCTGGCCGATGCGGCGGCCGAAAATGCGTTCTTCGATGTAAAATATACGAAGAGGGTGGGCGAGAACTGCCGTATCCTGGCACAGAGCCTTCAGCTGTCCCCTTTATTTGAGGACAGGATTTCCGATAGCTTTGTGGATACGATAGCGATTGCGGCGCCCCTGTGCGACATAGGCAATATCGCCATCCCAAGGGAAATCCTTCAGAAAATGTCGGATTTGACGGAAGAAGAGGCGGCGGTTGCAAGGCGCCATCCCCTTATGGGAGCAAAACTTTTGAGTGATATTTATACGGATAAGGACTATAATGATTTTATGAAGATGGCCATTGATATCGCGGGCTGCCATCATGAAAACTGGGATGGAAGCGGCTATCCGGAAGGGCGCAGCGGGGAGGATATCCCGATTGCGGCGCGGATTGCTTCCTTGGTCATTGTCTATTGTGCCTTAACGGAAAAGCGTTCTTATCGCCCAGCCCTCAGTATGGATGAAGCGCTGGCCGTTATGGGAAAGGATTCGGGGAAAAAATTTGACCCGGATATGTTCAGGGTTTATTGCAAAATATATCGCCAGCTTTGTTGAAAGGGAGCGGCTGGCGTTATAAAATAGCAAAAAAATAGAGGCCGGGAAAGGGATACAAAAAAACGGCAACTTCGGGAGGTTGAGGAACTTGATATCGGACGAGGAATTTTTACGTATTGCGAATTATTTAAAGGGCCGGTATGGTATTGATATGGGCTCAAAAAAGGTTATAATGAATGGTAGACTGGAAAATTACATCAAGCATGAAGGATGGAAAGATTTCAGCGCATTTATGGATGCGCTGCAGAAGGATTCTTCCGGCAAGCTGGAAAAGGCTTTGGTTGACCATTTGACTACTAA
>JAETTM010000124.1 GCA_021769135.1 Lachnospiraceae bacterium
GCTTAGAGGGTAGAACTTTTCTTCTGTGAGGTATTCAAAGGATATTTCTTTTTGCCGCCGCCTGTTCCTGTCGCGCCATGCGTTGATAGCGGCATAGCGTATGACAACTTTGCAAAGGGCGTTGAAAGAATACATGATGTGTTCCCTGTATGCTTCTGTGCAAGCCATAGAAATTTCCCCCTTTCTCCCACATGGGGGTGTTGCATAGTTAATGGTTACATTTATAATTCAGAGGCACGATAGCATTTAGACTATCGCCCCTCTGATTATCAATTAGTAAAACCGCAAAGCAACATTAACATTTTATAGTAATTGGTCAATTTTACCTGTTTGTATTGCATTGATTTTTTCGCTTATTTTCTCCCTTGACCACTCCCACCACTTTATTTCCAATAATGTATTTATCACGTTTTCTGGAAATCGTTTCCTTATCGGTTTAGCTGGTACTCCTCCAACAATCGTGTATGGTGGAACATCTTTTGTAACTACGGCACGAGTGCCAATAATTGCCCCGTCACCTATAGTAACGCCTGCGAATATAACAGCTTCATATCCAATCCAAACATCATTGCCGATAACAATATTACCTTTATTATCCCATGCATTAGCAACATCTTTACGGTCTAATTCCCATTCTTCAAAAAATATAGGGAACGGATATGTTGATAAAGAAGTTAATGTATGGTTTGCACTGTTAAAAATAAATTTTGCCCCACAAGCTATTGAACAAAATTTTCCAATCATCAATTTATCTTTGTTAATCGGATAATGGTAAAGAACATTGTTCTTTTCAAACAGAAGTGGGTCATTGACAAAATCGTTATACATTGTAAAATCACCAATGGATATGTTGGGATTTGATATAACAGGTTTCAAGTAGATGGTTTGTTTATCCCCAGAACGGGGGTATATGCACTTTTCTAAAATATCCATATCAATCACCTTGTCCTTTCTATCGTTTATTTACATTCTACTTTTCTGTATTTTTTATTTCAATACACTGTATAGTTCGGTATAGTTTAGTATAAACAAAGGAGCCGCATTATGAGCGGCTCCCACTTGTTATTTTTGATATATAATTTTTCGGATAGCGTAAACAGAAAGATTGTATTTTTCAGCAAGAAGTCCGATAGAAAACCCATTGTTATACTCAATTATAATCTCTGAATTTCTTTTCCTTAATTCTTCTTTATAGCCGGACAGTTCTCCCCAATATCGGCGCTGTTTTTCATCTACTGGAACATAAATATATCCTCCCTGTATGTAGCGCTGTAACTCCTTAACCAATTTATCGGGAAGAAGTGAACTTGCATTTATATATTTCATGCGAGCTTCCTCCTTGATTAGATAGTCAAGTAGCAAAGCCAGCATATTTAATATATTAGCGACTGTTATTACTCCATGCAAACGTCGCTTCTACTGGCTTTGCATGGAGCTGTACTTCATTTTTCCCTTTTTTATCGGTACGCATAAGCTCACCTCTTTCGTTTTATCTAATTTGGACAGGAGTATTATAGCATTTATAAAATACAAATTCAATGTTCACGATAATAAAGATATAAGGAATGGGGGGAGATTCCGTAGTAGTCGGCATTGTGCCGTAATGTGTATAACTGGCTGTCTTTTGGAATTGTGGGTAACTCTGTTTGCAGAATGTGGGAAAGCGGCTCTTTCGCTTTTCCATGTGCTGTGAACAGAGTTATCCATGATTCCATAGCCAGTTATGCACATTTCCACAATGCGCCCTTGTTTTTCAGTCCTTATGCGGTTCGTTCCGTTTCCTGTTTTTTCCTGTGGTATGCTTCCCTCCTTGCGGCAAGATAATTCTCATAGCGTTCCACCGCTTCCGGGTTTCCAGTGGCAGCTTCCTCATACATTTTCTGCCGGGATTTCTTGGTGGCTTCGGAAGAATACGCCCTCTGCTTTGCCAGTTCTGCCGCCGCTGCCGGGTCGGTTTCGGCTTGCCGTACCAGCTTTTCCCTTGCGATTTTCTTCCGGCTTCTGTGGGCTTCTAGACGTTCCGATTCCTCCGGCGTTAAGGCTTCCCCCTCTTTTTGGGCGGCGGCAAGCTCTTTGAGTGTCCTTGTCTTTGGCTGTTCTGCTTTCTGCCTTTCGCGCCACGCCTTATGCTGTGCGGCTTTTTTCCGGCGGTGTTCCGCAAGCCGTTCCGTTTCCTCCGGCGTAAGTTCTGCCCCGGTCTTTTCAATCTCCATAAGCTCTTTTATGGATTTCTTCTTAGGCGGCTTGGGCGGTTCTGTGGCTTTGCGTTTCTCCCGCCATTCCTTTTGCCACTCCCGGTTATGTGCAAGCCGTTTTTCCTCGGCTTCCTGTTCCTCCGGCGTGAGAAGCCCCGCTTTTTTCCTTGCGGTAAATTCCCGTTTCTCTGCCTTGCGCTTCTCATACCGCGCCTTTTGAAGCTCCTTTGAACGGGCTTCCTTTGCCGCCTGTTCCTCCTGCTGGCGGCGTTGTTCCTCCACCTCTGCCGGGGTGACGATATGGGCGGGTACTTCAAATGCGCCGATAAAGTTTAAATAAATGTCTAT
>JAETTM010000003.1 GCA_021769135.1 Lachnospiraceae bacterium
TATGCGGTATTAGCACCTGTTTCCAGGTGTTATCCCCCAGTACAGGGCAGGTTGCCCACGCGTTACTCACCCGTCCGCCACTCGCGCGGCGCCGGCACGGCCGAAGCCATGCCCGCACGCAGCGCCCGTTCGACTTGCATGTGTTAGGCACGCCGCCAGCGTTCATCCTGAGCCAGGATCAAACTCTCATGTTTAAAAGTCCATCCAGCCAGGGATGCTGCTGGCAAGTCCTCCTTGCTCTCTGCGATCCCATCCGTCCTGCACCCTTGTGCAGGCTTTACTGTTTTTGGTTCTTGTTCTTTCTGAATTTCCCTCTTGCCTTTTCAGGCTGCCCCTTGCTTGGGGCTTCTTCTTTAAGGATTTTCAGGGTTGCATTGCTGTTCATTTGCCAAGGTTCGTTATATCCTGGGCACCCTTTGCGGGGCCCCGCTGCCGTTTCCTTATCTCGCCGGCAACGAAATTGAGTATAGCATCATTGGACGCTGTTGTCAACCAAAAAAATAACATTTTTTACAATTTTTTATGTTTTGCAAAAAAATGAAAAAAACTTTTCGTTTTCCAGGATTTCTTTTCTCCAAAAGCTAAGAGCCAGCAGCCTTCCGCCTTATCATCTAGTTCAAGGTAAGCTGCGCATCTTCCAACGCGTTTTTCATCAGCAGCGAAATCGTCTGTATGGAACCGGACTCTTCCTCCGGTATCTCGCTGACCAAAACAAGCTTTTCCGAAGCTCCCGCAGGAATTGTGCCGGTAAAGGATGCCAAATCATCCAACAGCATCGTCGTCAAAATATACTTGGGAGACTCCCCATTAATGGATATTTTAAATTTTGTATCATAAGCTGCCATATCCAGATTCAAATCTTGCCCGCTCACGTTCGTCACATCGAAGCTGAACACTAAAAGTTTAGCACCTGCCGATGCATTCATAGCAAAGAACAAGTTATCCTCTGTCACTTCAGGATAAGTGTCTTTTATCTCATATCCTGTATAAGCAATGGTCACTCCTTCTATCCCGTAAAATTCCTCAATGCTTTTCTCCGCAATTTCTTCCCCCATCTGAACTTCATCCGGTGCCTGCGGATTTTCAACCGCTTCCGCAGCCTCCTGTTCTTCCGGTTCTTCCGCGGCCGGCTCTTCTACCGCAGTTTCCGGTTCTTCCACAGGCGCCGGCTCTTCTTCTATCTCTACTATCCTGCCATGATAGTTTTCGTCATATTTTAAAAGCAGCCCCGCCGCGTATTCCACAATCAGCCTGTTTTGTTCTTCCGTCAATTCCGGCATCGAAGAACCGCATGCCGCCATCGGCAATACGGCTGCCGCAATTAACGCCGCTCCAAGTTTCCTAAACTTCCTCATAATATCCCCGCACCTTTCTGTGAGCCGCAGTTTTCCGACCGCAGACACACGCCTTCTTATTTTTAATCCCACTTTATCTCACGCCATATTATTATACACTACATTGTTCGTTCTGAAAAGATGCTGTTATAACTAATTTCTTCCTAATTCAAACCAAAAAGCCACACCGTTATTATAATTGGTTACCCCATATTCCCGGTTCATGGATTCCATAATCGCTTTTACAATGGATAAGCCTACGCCGCTCCCGCCGTACTCCCTTGTCCTGGCTTTGTCTACTTTATAAAACTTTTCCCAAATATGCTCCAAGCTGTCTTCCGGAATGGGTTCTCCCGTATTAAAAACGGAAACCCTCACCTTATCTTCCATCCTTATCAATCTCACGTCGATTACTTTGTCCCCTAAAGCATGATTAATGGCATTGCTGAAATAATTGCTGAATACTTCTTCCGTTTTGAATTCGTCCGCCCATACATACACCGGCGGCAAATCTTCGAACCTGACCTGAATCCCTTTCTGCCGCGTAAGTATTTCCGCCGACTGGATATAATTTTTAATCAAAGCCACAATGTCGAACCGTTCCATGGAAGTTACATCGTTTCCAAATTCCATTTGGTTTAATGTCAGCAGTTTTTTTACTATATTATTCATTTTAGAAGCTTCATCCATGATGACGTCGCAGTAAAACTCCCTGCTTTCCGCATCGTCATTAATCCCTTCCTTCAGTCCCTCCGCATAACCCTGAATCAGCGCAATGGGCGTTTTCAGTTCATGGGACACGTTGGAGAGGAATTCTTTGCGCATTTCATCTATTTCATTCTTATTCTCAATATCCTTCTGCAATTCATTATTGGCCGTCTTAAGCTCTGAAATGGTGTTTTCCAAAGCACAGGACAGTTCGTTGATGTTATTTCCCAGCAGCGCTATTTCCGTCTTGCTGTTCCCGCAATACTTTGCATCGAAATCCAGCCTGGCCATCCTTTCGGATATTTCCGTCAATTCCAAAATAGGCTCGGTAATCCTGCCGGAAACCTTCATAATAATTATCCCGCTTATCAAAACCGCCGCCATTCCAATATAAGCCAACAAGCGGTTGGCGATGGTCACACTATCACGAATCCCTTCCACTGCCGTCCGGAAGAGAAAAATATTCCCGTTATCAAAAACCCCCCATATTTCAATATATTCCGTCAGCGTCCTCGTATCGGTAATCCGCTGTATGGTATAATTTTCCCCTTCTTCCAAAATCACATCCCCCGACTCTTCTTCAAATTCATTGAAAAAATTATCCCATAACCTTTTGCTCATAATTTCCTGGTCATTCCTGGAGGTTATGAGCATCCTGGAGTCGGTATCCAGCACGATTAGGCTTATATTGTAGGTCTCTATAATTTTCTGAAGCTGTATATCGAATTCCTCCGTCATCACATTACCCGCGGCGAAGGCACGGTTAACCACACCATAGGCATTCTTCAACGCCTTCGTTTTATCCTCAATATACAGCCTTCCCAGAAAAGTGCTGTTGATAAACCAGCATAACAGAATAGTCGCAGACATCAGCCCTATAAAAATCATTGCAAACTGCTTTTTAATCGAATATTTCATTTCAATCTTCCCAAACAATGAACGTACGTTCTTATCTCTTATTCCACTTCGAATTTGTATCCCATACCCCAAATGGTTTTGATCAAATTGCCTTTTTCCCCCATTTTGCTGCGCAGCTTCTTCACATGGGTATCTATGGTTCTTGCATCCCCGAAATAATCATAGTTCCATACGCTGTTCAATATTTTTTCACGGGACAGGGCTAACCCTTTATTTTCCATAAAATAGGTTAACAATTCGAATTCCTTATAGCTTAAATCAATCTGCCTGCCATCAATAAGCACGATATGGGCCGCCTTATTCAACTGGATTCCCCCAGCCTCGAGCACATCGTCCGCCGACACCTGTCCGGTCCTGCGCAAAATCGCTTCCACCCTTGCCACTAGAATTTTAGGGCTGAACGGTTTGGAAATATATTCATCCACCCCCAGCTGAAACCCTTGCAGTTCGTCCCGTTCGTCAGCCTTGGCCGTCAACATAATAATCGGCACCTTGGAATAGCTCCTGATTTCCCTGCACACTTCCCAGCCATCTACCTTCGGCATCATCACATCCAGGATCACCAAAGCGATGTCTTTCTGTTCAAAGAAAATATCCAAAGCCACGCTCCCATCCTCCGCTTCCACCACATCGTAGTTATTTTTCACAAGGAAATCCTTTACCAGCTTCCTCATCCTGCTTTCGTCATCGACAACTAAAATTTTCAGCCTATCCATAATACCACAAGCTCCTTTGCCCTATTGGTTCTCCGATATTATCCCGCTATGGTTCATTCCTGCTTTTTTATATTTTTCTAACTGTTTTTTAGTATAACCGTAAATTATGTATAATTTGTGAAATTTATCGATCTATCATAAGATTCCTTTCCTTTTCACGCACTGTATTTTCCCTCTCCGTCAATTCCTGCTCCCATTGGGCATATTTATTCTGCAAATTATTTTCATAATTAAGGATATTCGGGTTATCGCTGGTCAGGGCAATATAAAACATGGCGGCCACTGCGGCTGCCAGCATGACATTTATGATAACCGAGGCAATCATCCCCCTTCTGACATCACGTTTTTCTTTCTTTTGAGGGATTCTGGGAGCGGGAACCTTGATTTCGTCAGCTGTCCTATGGGCAAAAACAGTATACAGCCCTATCGGGGGAACTTCTTCTTTCAAATCATCCCTCCGGTTCAGCTCGTTTTGAATCCTCTTCAGGTATTCCCATCCTATCGGCGTACTGAAAATACGGCTTTCTATCGCCTTTTTATAGACTAACAGCATATTTTCCGTCTTTTCATAATCCATGTGGCTTTCCAAATATTCAATTTTTTTCTCCTCCTGCCTTGCCATCTCGGCATCCTGTGCCGTTCCAAAGCAATATCCGCCTACAATATTCCCATTGCTGTTATTATTTTTTTCTTCCATATTCATCCTCTTTTCAAAAAATCGCTGAACTCCTTCGATTCTTTCTTCCTGTCTTCTGAAAGGCTATTGATTTCAAAAATGTTTCTTCTGCTCCCGTTTGGGTCAGTTTCTCCTCCGCTATCTTTATAGCTTTTTACCATCAGCGCAATTTATTATATCACGTTTCCAGGCTTTTTTCAGCTACTTACTTCACTGTTTTTCCGGCTTTTGCAAACAAAGGCTTAATCCAATTGCCGCGAGATGCATTCCGGATGCTGTGGGATGATAAGCAGCACATGAAGAATAAATGCCCTTCCTTCCGTTTTTATGCTCATCGCCCCATAATACTTTTCGGCCACCGCCTTTATGTTTGACAAGCCCGTTCCCTTTTTAAACATGGAATTTCCCCGAAAACTATTCTCCACTTCCATCAAAATAAAATCCCCCTGAATGCGCCCCGCCACACGGATATATCTTTTCTCGTTTTCCTCCATATTTTTGCATGCATGAATCGCATTATCCAAGGCATTAGACAGGATGATGCAGACAACAATATCCCGCAATCCGCACGGATAAGGCAGAAAAAGCGAACAGCTAACGTCAATTCCCATACTTTCGGCAATTCCCAGTTTTTTTCCTGCCAGAATATCAACCACCGGGTTATTGGTGCTGCATGGGAATGACAATTCCTCCGCCATCCCGCCCATATCCCCAATATAATTTAACGCTTGCTCTGTTTTTCCCTTTTGCAGCAGTTCTTTCACCACCGCGATGTGGTTCTTGATATCATGGCGGAATGACCTTGTTTTCCCATAATAAGCCCTTGCTTCCTCCATATACTGGTTCAGGGAGCGTTCTTCCTGCTCCAGCAATGACAGTTCCGTGCTGAGGCGGAAGCTCTGCAAAAGTTTTTTATAGGCAAACAGGATGCAAAACAGGCTTGCCAACCCCAAAAGCTGTATCGCCAGCATATGGTAATGGTTTGCATATACTATAACCCTTCTGTCATCCGTCATGCTGAAACCGTAAAGGGAAGAATTGATATATTCCCCCATAAAAAACATCATCAAAATCGGGATTAAAACCATCATCGCATATTGTTTTTTTATGGCTTCGTAATAAGAAAAATACCGGTATACCATATGGTAACAAAACCCGGCCAGCAATAGGGAAACCATATTTCCCAACAGCATGAACGCCAAGCCGATTATTTTCTGATTATAAGAAAACATCAATGGATATAAAACGCCCAGCAGGGAATTCACAATCCCATAGCAAAGCTGCATAATCTCAACTGTCAATGCGGCATACAAAAAAGATTGCTTCGCGGCCTCAAACATCTTCCCCGATGAAATAACAGGCATCCTATCCCTATGGCATATAAAGATTCCGCTTACCGTAAGCATAAGGACATATGCCGCAAACTCAGCTATTCTGCCATCCGGGCCATAATGTATAACAGCAATGCTGCATACCGCAAACAAAAGATAACAATAAAACTTTATTTCCTTATGCAAAAGCCGGGCAAAGAAATGAAATCCTGTCATCATTTGGATGCATCCCATAATATATATGTTGAAAAAATCCATATAATCAGCCATTTCCCATCCCCTTACATCGTTTTCATATACTGCAAAACAGCGCCGGAAAACTCTTTGCCCCGCAGCCGCGACACGGGCACTTCCATGCCGCCTTCCATATAGGCCATCCCGTTTTTATAGCTTTTTACATATTTGAGATTGATTAGATAGCTTCTGTGGCATCGGAAAAACCTGCCGTCCAGTTTTGTTTCCAGTTTTTCAATCCGGGCATAATAATCAATAATCTCCGATGAAGATAAATGCAAATATATTTTCCTGTCAATAATTTCGCAAAACACAATTTCATCCAATGGAACAATCCGGCTTTCATAGCCTTTCCGGACAAGCAAGTTCGCTTCACTGGCATTTTGCATGGACATAAAAAGGCGCTCCATAGTTTTTTCAAAATGCCTTTCTTCTATCGGCTTTACCAGATAATCAAAAGCCTGTACCTCAAAAGACTGAAATACCATTTCTTTAAGAACCGTAATGAAAATCAGAATCCCCTTAAACCCGCGCTCCCGCAGCTTTCTTGCCGCTTCCATCCCATCCATTCCCTTCATCTGAATATCCAGGAATAAAACATCTATCGTTTTGTCATATTTTAATAATTCTTCCCCGCTGGAAAACTGCAGGATTGCCACCTCCATATTTTTCCTGCAAAAGAAGCCCGTTAACATTGCCCGGATTCTATCGGACATATATTTTTCATCATCGCATACTCCAATGCGTATCACCGAACCACCTCCCGGTTTTGCTGCCGAACATGCCGCCCGCAAAGTTCCGCCCTTCTATATTTTTTTCGGCTGCCCAAAGCATTGGCGTAACCCAATTGCTGCAGGATGTTGTTTGAATGCTGCGGGATGCAGCAGGACATATTAATATAATTAACCATACTATTTAACATTGACGTATAAGTAAAAAATAATTATAATATAATTATGGATAATATAAACTTTGAATGGAACGAAAAGAAAAACCAAATTAACCAAAGAAAGCATGGAATTAATTTTGAGGAAGCGAAAACTGTTTTTTTTGATGACAATGCAATTCTCTTTGATGACCCCGAACACTCTATGGAGGAAGAGCGGTTCTTGATACTCGGTATTTCAAAGAATGAAAATTTATGTATTGTGAGTCATTGCTACCGTTTAGGGGATAATATCATCAGAATCATTTCGGCGAGGAAAGCAACCAAAAATGAAACAAAAATTTATAACCAATTTGCGGGAGGTGAAATGTATGAAAGAGGAATATGATATTGAAAAACTGAATCCCAGAAAAAATCCTTATTCCAAAAGGCTAAAGCAACAAGTCACTATCAATATTGACCGCGATACAATTGATTTCTTCAAAATGCAAAGCGAGGATTCAGGCATACCATACCAGACGCTTATCAACCTATATCTTTCCGATTGCGCAAAGCAGAAAAAGAAATTACAAATGTCCTGGAAGTAAAGCGAACGCCGCCACGCTCTGCGAGCCAGCTTATCGTAATAAATCCATCCGCTATTTCTTTAAAATTAACCGCGGATGGATTTATTGTTTAATTATGGAATAGGCGGGAGTCGAACCCGCGTCCAAAGACCCATTCCCTGTCCTTCTACTATCATAGTCAATTATATTTCATTCCCTCCTATACCGGGAAATTGACAGCCCGGTATATTCAGTAGCTTCATATTACGCCCATAAGCTCAAAGCTTTGCTTATGTCGTTTCCTACATAGTCGATGCCCGCATCCTCACGTGTAGGTGCGCCAGGGCGAACAGCTGCCATTAGGCAGCGTATGCTAAATTATCTTCAGCGTTTATATTTAGATTCGCGATTTGACGCATCGCCTGCGGATAGCTTCTCCAGCTGCAAGACCCCTGTCGAAACCTTTACTATCCCTCATTATGAGACAGCAAATGTTATTTGCCTTACTGCTTTCTTATTATATTATATTTTTAAAAAAATATCAAGTTTTTAAATAAATCCCTTACACCCGCATTTTTATTTTCAGTTCCTTCTCCGCCTCCCTTTTTTGGTCTTTCCGCGCTATATCCTGGCGCTTGTCATACATTTTCTTTCCCTTTGCCAGGCCTATTTCCACTTTCGCCTTTCCATCTTTGAAATAAACCTGCAAGGGGACAAGAGTATATCCTTTCTCTGCAATTTTTCCCGTCAACTTATTGATTTCCTGTTTATGCAAAAGGAGTTTTTTCACCCGGAGCGGGTCCTTATTAAAAATATTCCCCTTTTCGTAAGGGCTCACATGCATCCCATAAACGAAAACTTCCCCGTTCTCTATGCGGATAAAGGCTTCTTTAATGCTGCACTTCCCCATCCGCATGGATTTTACCTCGGTTCCATGCAGCACAATGCCCGCCTCGTGTTTTTCCTCTATAAAATAGTCATGATATGCTTTCTTGTTATTGGCAACCAATTTCATCGCTTCACCACTCATCGCCGTCTTCCTCCGCATCATCCTCCACAAAATCCACCGTCCGGCTAAACCGGTCTGTCTTTGCCACCAGGATGGATATCCTCTGGCCCAGTTTATACTTCTTTCCGGTATCCCGTCCAACCATCTCATAGTTGGCTTCGTCATAATAGAAATAATCGCCGTTCAAATCGGAAACATGAATCAGGCCTTCCACCGTATTGGGCAGCTCCACATAAATCCCCCAGGCCGTAATCCCTGAAATCACGCCCTCGAAACGCTCCCCGATATGCTCTTCCATATATTCCGTCTTTTTCAGCTTATCCGTTTCCCGTTCCGCCGTTTCCGCGCGCCGCTCCATCTTGGATGACTGGTCCGCCACCTGGGGCAGGATGGCGGCATAATGCTGGATACGCTCTTCCTTCAGCCGCTCCCTTAGATGCTCTTTGATAATCCTGTGAATCTGCAAATCAGGATACCGCCGGATAGGGGATGTGAAATGGCAATAGTATGAGCAGGCCAAACCGAAATGGCCGGTGCAGTCTATGGAATACCTGGCCTGTTTCATGCTGCGCAGTGCCAGACGGCTGATGAGCGCCTCTTCCGGCGTGCCTTCCACTTTTCCTAACAGTTTCTGTATTTCCTTCGGATGTATTTCTTCCTTTGCCGTTTTTATGCCCAGGCCAAAATTGCTGATAAATATCCCCAGCTGGTTAATCTTATCCGGGTCAGGGGTATCATGGGTCCTGTAAACAAAAGGTATTTCCAGCCAATAAAAATGCTGGGCCACCGTCTCGTTGGCCAATAGCATAAAATCTTCAATTATTTTAGTTGCGGTATTCCTCTCATAAGGTTTGATATCCAGAGGCTTCCCTTCCTTATCCAGTATAATCTTTGTTTCCGGAAAATCGAAATCAATCGCGCCCCTTTTTTTCCTTTTTGCCCTCAAAATCCCGGACAAAACTTCCATCTCTTCGAACATGGGCACAAAGGCTTCATACTCTTTTCTTTCCTCCTGGTCCTTATCTTCCAGAATCTTCTTTACGCTTGTATAGGTCATCCTCTTATCCACGCGGATTACCGATTCCACAATCCGGTAATCCTTCACTTCCCCGTCGCGTCCTACCTTCATCAGGCAGCTTAAAGCAAGCCTGTCCACCCCTTCGTTTAAGGAGCAGATGCCATTGGACAGCCTGTGGGGAAGCATGGGTATTACCCGGTCCACCAAATATACACTGGTGCCCCGTTTCAGGGCTTCCCTGTCCAAAGCGGAATTCTCCTGTACATAATTCGTCACATCCGCAATATGGACCCCCAAAAGGAAATCCTCACCTTCCATGGAAAGGCTTACCGCATCGTCCAAATCCTTGGCGTCTTCCCCGTCAATAGTCACCATCATCAGCTCCCGCAAATCCTCGCGGCCCTGCATATCGGCTTCGGACACTTCCAGATTAATCCGGTTGGCCTGTTTCATTACCTTATCGCCAAATTCCATAGGAATGTCAAATCCCTTCACTATGGAAAGGATGTCCACTCCCGGATCATTCACATGGCCAAGAATCTCTGTCACTTTCCCTTCCGGGCTTTTCCGCTCATCGCCATAGTTCGTCAGTTCCACCACTACTTTATGGCCGTCCATCGCTCCCTTGGACCATTCGATGGGGATAAAAATATCCGTGGCAAGCTTCATATTGTCGGGAACTACAAAGCCATAGTTTTTTCCTTTCTGGAAAGTTCCTACCACTTGCGTTGTTCCCCGGCTTAAAATCCGGATTACTTCCGCTTCCTGTCTCTTCCCGCCCTTTTCCTCCAACAGCCTTACCTGAACGGTATCGTTATGAAAAGCACCGTTCACATACTCTTCAGGGATGAACAAATCGGTTTCCATCCCTTCAATTTCCACAAAGCCAAAACCTCTGGCGTTGCTGATAAAAACTCCTTTCAGCATGTTTTTGCCGGGTTTCACATATTTTCCCCTTTCCGTGATATTTAATTTCCCTTCACGCAAAAGTTCGCTTAACAGTTCATGGAAATCCTCCCTGTCCTCTTTCGCCACCTGCAGGAAGGCCGCCATCTCTTTTTCCTTCATCGGAATATAGATTTCATCCTGAACAAGTTCACATATAATTTTTTTCCGCTTTTCTTGTAATTGTTTATCCATTTTATCCCCATTTCTGCGCGGCATTTTGCGCATGTCATTTCTCAACATTCCCCGCTGCGATGCAGGCCAAATTTCAATTTCCTGAATAAAGTTCCATCAGGCGTTGAAAGGCTTTTCCTTCCATATATTCCTTATCACACGCAAAAAGCGCCCTTGATTTTTGCAAGAGCGCTTTTGTATTCTTTCCTTAAAAAACATTCAGGTTTAAAACAACTGCTAAAGCGATGAAACCAACCGCCAGGAACTTGGTAATTTTCACTAAAGCGCCTTCCATGGAACGGCCTTTGTTCTTTCCCCAGTACGTCTCCGCCGCACCGCCGATTGCTCCTAATCCTGCTGATTTCCCTTCCTGCATCAATACCAATACAACTAACGCTATGCAAATTATGATAAATACAATCAGTAATACTGTCCTCAAAGCCTGCATTTTTACACCTCCTAGTACATGTAGATTTTAGTTTAGCATAGTTGCAAACGGTTTTCAAGTGTTTTGGAGAAATTTTCAAGTAATCCTGTAACAATTCAGCCTTCGGCTTCACTGTTACTGACTTTGCAGCAAGTGCAAAGCCCTGGACTGAATTATTATGTAATCCTATTCAAAATCCCATCCACATCCACTCCGGGATGGGTTAGGTACATACGGCAAATCTGCTCCGCCAGTTCCTTGCTGATATGGCTGCTGTCCGCTATCTGCTCTATCGTTTTCCCTTTATCCACATCCTTCATCACCGTTTCCACGAGCTTTTTTCTATCCAAATTCCTGTCCAAATTCCCATCCGCGTTTTTGCCAAAACTATTATCCAGGCTGTTTTCCTGCACTTTTCCGGGCTCTTCCCGTTTTTCATGGGGGATGTCAATCCTTTCAACTTCATAGCTGCCATTCCCCTCCGTCTCAATCACCGCCATAGTAATGGGCTGATGAAACCTTCTCGGCCCGCAGCTTCCCGGATTCAAAAGGCGAAGGCTCCCTTCCATCTGGTCTACATATTTATGGGAATGGCCAAACACAAGCAAATCCACCCCTGGCAATTCCCCCGGCCATTCCTTTTTATTATGAATCATGGCAATGCGCAGGCCAAAAAGCTCCAGATTTAAAATGGCTGGCAAGTCCGCCGCCCATTCTTTGTCCGCATTCCCACGCACAATATACAAGGGCGCTATCCCTTGCAGTTCCTTCATCACGGATTCTTTGTGGATATCCCCTCCGTGCAGGATTGCATCGCAGCCTTGCAGCTGATTTTTCACCTCTTCCCGCAGAAGGCCGTGGGTATCCGATATCACTCCTATACGAAACACTTTTTTCTCCTTTATGCCATATTTTTCCGAAATCATCCTTATCAATGCATTTTTACTTCCTTTGCAATCTCCGCCAGCTGGGGATAGCAATTTTCAAAGAAGTACCGGTATCCGGCACAAAAATAATTATCCTTTTCCCCTTCCCGGCTTCTGTAGCATCCGCCCCTGCAAAGGGCAAACCACCTACATTCCCGGCATTCCCCGGAATGATTCCTGGATCTGTCGATAAACCCAATCTCTTCCCTCTTTTTCTGGATATCCGCCATGGAATCCTTATTTAAATTTCCCAGGCAGAATTCATCCAGCACATAAAAATCGCAAGGATAGACGCTCCCGTCCGCTTCCACCACATTCTGAATCCCGCATATCCCCCGCTGTTCGCAGGATTCCGGCTGATATCCGGCCAAAATGCCGATATAATTTTCGAACTGCCGGATAAAAGGCTGCCTGCCCCTCCTCCAATCCTTGTACCACAGCTGGAACAGCTCCGTCAAAAACCGGCCATAAGTTTCCGGCAAGAGGGAATACCTTTCCTGCCCCCTCTTTTCCCCCAAAGGGTCCAGGCAAGTGATAAACTGCAAATACCCCCATCCCCTTCTCTGGTAATCTTTATATATTTCGCGGATATTCTCCGCCACATCCTTATGTACCACCGTTAAAATATTGTATTCCACCTGATATTCGTCGAACATGGCCGCAGTTTCCAAAACCCTCCGGTAAGTTCCCTGCCCCTGGTGGTTATGGCGGTATTCGTCATGGATTTCCTCCAGCCCGTCCACAGAAAGGCCCACGAGAAAATGATTGTCATGCAAAAAGCGGCACCACTGCTCATCTATCCCATATCCATTGGTTTGCAGGGCAAATTCCAGCCGGACTCCCGGCTTTTTATACTGCTTTGCAAAAGAGATGATGTGCTTAAAAAAATCCAGACCGCACAAAGTGGGCTCACCGCCCTGAAATGCTACCGTGCAGCTCTTTTTCGCATATAAGATGCCTTTTCTTAATACGTTTTCGGCCGTTTCTATGGACATCAGGCCATAGGATGCCTGTTTCCTCTTCTCCGTCTCATCGCAATAGAAACAATATTCGCATTCCATATTGCACATCCCGGATGCCGGCTTGATTAACAAATTTACCATCTTCCCATCCCCGCTAAACCACTTCTATCTGGCACATTTTCATAGTAACAAGCGCTGCCTCATGGCTTTCCGGCGTCACCCCGGCGCAGCAGGAGGCATCCACGCTGATTTTCACTTCCGGCAATTCGGTTTTCAAAAGCAGCGCATTGGTCACAACGCAAATATCCGTGCACAGCCCGGCCAGCTCGATTTCTATCTCTTCCTTTTGGCTTTCTTCAAACAGCCTTCGCGCCAACTCTTTTGAGCCGAAGGTGGGTTTATCGATTATCGCGGCCTGGGGCATAGCCTTGGCCACTTCCGGCCGGATTTCCCACCCTTTTGTACCTTTTATGCAATGTTTTACGGGGAGGTGTCTGCCCTCCGACGTTTCCATGTAATCTTCCTCATGGGTATCCCTGGTGGCATAAATGCAGTCTGCCGGATAACTCCGTATCTTATCAACTACCTTCTCCACAATTCCTGCCGCCTCCGCCGTTCCCAGCGCCCCGTCAATAAAGTCATTCTGCATATCGATTACTGCCAATATTTTTTTCATGCTTTTCGTCTCCTGCTGTAATTGTAATAGAAAAGACTCCCGGATTCCCACAAAGTCAAATCTAAGAAATCCGGGAGTGCATCCGCTGCGTTTCTCTATATGCTACAGTATAGACTTTAATCTTCCTAACGTCAATAGATGAAACCTATATCTTATTAAACGGCTCCTTATAAGCCCCCACTTCTCCTAGCTCCTCCTCAATCCGCAGCAGCTGGTTATACTTGGCAATCCTGTCCGAACGGCAGGGCGCCCCTGTTTTTATCTGGCCCGCATTCACTGCCACGGCCAAATCCGCGATAAAGGTATCCTCCGTTTCCCCGGACCTGTGGGAAATCACCGCACGGTATCCATTCTTATGGGCCATCTCTATGGCTTCCATAGCTTCTGACACCGTTCCTATCTGGTTCACCTTCACCAGAATCGCATTGGCAACTTCCAGCTTAATCCCCGCATCCAGGCGCTTTGTATTGGTCACGAACAAATCGTCCCCCACCAGCTGAATTTTGTTCCCCAGCCGTTTCGTCATCTTCTTCCAGCCATCCCAGTCATCCTCTGCCAGGCCGTCCTCAATGGAAATCACCGGGAACTTTTCAATCAGCTCTTCATAATAGGAAATCATTTCCGCCGTATCCCTTACCACTTCGCTTCCGGTCAGCTTGCTTTCCCCAGGGAAATGGTACATTCCCGTCTTTTCGTTATACAGCTCGCTGCTTGCCACATCCAGAGCAATCTTAATGTCCTGCCCCGGAATGTATTTGCTCGTTTCAATCGCTTCCACAATCAGGGAAAGCACCGCCCCCGCATCGGGCAAATCCGGCGCAAAGCCGCCTTCATCCCCCACGCCGGTGGAAAGCCCCCTGTCATTCAATATTTTTTTCAGGTTGTGGTAGATTTCCGCGCAAATCCGTAATCCGTCCGCAAAGCTTTCCGCCTGCACGGGCATAATCATAAATTCCTGGAAATCCACCGTATTGGCCGCATGCTTGCCCCCATTTAAAATATTCATCATGGGAACCGGCAGCAGCCTGGTATGCACTCCGCCTAAATAGCGGTACAGCGGCATCTCCAACGCTTCCGCCGCCGCCCTTGCGCACGCCATGGATACGCCCAGGGTGGCATTTGCCCCTAAGCTGCCTTTATTGTCCGTTCCGTCCGTCTCCACCAATATCCTGTCTATCAGCCCCTGCTCCAGAACATTTTTCCCTACCAAAGCCTCCTTCAGCTTGGTATTGATATTTTTTACTGCATTTTTAACGCCCAGGCCGAAATATCTGGTTTCCCCATCCCGTAACTCCACCGCTTCGAACCGCCCTGTACTGGCGCCCGATGGAACCGCCGCGCGCCCTACGATGCTTCCTTCCACAACCACTTCCGCTTCTACCGTGGGATTCCCTCTGGAATCCAGTATTTCTCTGCCGCGTACATCCGTAATCTTTAAATATAGATTCATCCTTCTCCTCATTTCTGCGCTGCCTTCTATTTTATTATGACTGTGCCAAAAAACTTTTATTAACCAAATACTTTTGGTTTTCAAGCGCTTTTGACATTCAGACGCTTCAAACTTCCGGGTCTGCGGGTACAGCGCGGCGCAAACCTGGAAAACCCTTTCAGACATTCCTCCATATCTGAACAATCCTATTTTTACACCTATATTTATCTCCTTATTTTTTCAATTCATTCTATATTTCTATAAAAATTCTATCGGCAGCACAGCTTTTGCCCGAAAAGCTTTTAACAACCTAATCCTATAATTTAAAAAAAGTTAGCCCTACAGCCAACTCCTGACAGCTTACAACGCTGTTGCACAATTTCCTATTAGTATCACAACGGATGCCAGGCTTCGCCAGCCATTCTTATGTTAAAAAAAGCAGCCCATCCCATCGACGAACCGCTTTTTTCCATATTTAAAACCATATTCCTTTTAAATTCTCCCCTCATTCAGGCAATTGCGAAACCAATAACCTTGGCCGAATATTCTGGCAATGTAGTCTGCGAAAAGCCCTTTTGTGCCATGGAGGCAAGACCATAAATCATGGAGGCGCTATCGCCGACATGATTTTGCCCTATTGGGCTTGACGGAATGCCCGGCACAATGGGATTTGAGCAAACTATATTGCCAGAATATTCTCACAGCCTAGATACTAACACATTCTCATTTCCCTACCCCTTCCCTTTCACCACTTTCTCTGCACCACAATCCCGCACCCTGTGAAATAGATAAAAGTGCCGTCTTCTCTTCATTTATAGGCGGTTTCCTCATCCAGCCAGTCGGGTATCCTGTCTGCAATCAGCGAAGCGTAAGGAGAACCGCGGTAAACCGAACTGTCTATTTCCCCGCTTTTATACTGAATCTCCACATCGTACTCGCTGGAAAGCGCCCCCGGCAGCTTCCACCGCCTGCTTAAATTCGATGGATACAACGCTTCCGCCAATTCCTTTATCTCTTCTTCCTCCGTAAACACCTTTGTCACCGACAAATCCTCCCTGCCCACGGACAATTGCGCTTCCGCATCCTCCATCTCATTCCTTCTTTCCTCATACAGCTTTCTTTCCTCTTCCGTATGGAGGTTAGTCACTTTAATGCTGGCGATTTGCTCTACATCCAGATAATTCTCTGTGCTAATCCCTTTTTCTTCCAGATACTTGCGAAGGTTCGTACAGGAGGGATACACATCAAACGATAAACTGTCGGTATAATAGGAATTGTTCCTCCAACTTGTTTTCTTTTCTATTTCTATCACCCCGCATTTGAACTCATCCCTGAAATTGGTATAGGACAAGTTTTCCATATCCTTTTTCCACATTTCCCGGATAGTGGATACATCCCCAGGAGACAGATTGACTATCCGCAAGCCGTTGTTGAAGACCACCTCTTCCACTTCCTGCTTCTCCATCCGTCCATAATCCGCATCGTCATAAGCCTGATATACCATCTTCTTATATTCTTCGCTTCCGGTTATCCTGTCCAGCAATTCATCCTCCATAGCGCTTACCGGAAAGTTTCTCCATACCACTTTCCCGCTTTTCATCCGATATGCCACATCCAGCCAAAAATACGGGGAATCCCCTTCTTCCTCTTCTGCCGCCTTCCGTGCGGACAGCTCGCATATGGCTTCGATATCCGTCACCCCCGGCTTGGACAGGGCATAATCTTCCACGCTGATATAATGCAGATTCTCGTCCATATAGGCCTGCCCCCAGGAATCGGGGAATAAAAATACGGCATCCTGCAGTTTTTCCGGCGAAGGTTCCCATGCATCATAACCTATCAAGTCAAAAACAAAAATACATGCAATGGCCGCCGTGCATGCCCCGGAAATCAATATCTGATATTTTTTCCTGAAAGCCGCCTTAATGTCCGCTTCATATATGACTTCAATCACGCAATTGCCCAATATCAGCGCAAGCGCTGCGCCGAAAATAACAAAGACTGCGCCGGCCATTACGATATTATCCACGGCTACCGCCACCACTAAAGATAAAGGCACCGTAAGAAGCAGTTTGACAACGGCCTTTGTCTTTTCAAAAGCCATCGCTTTCCCTGCCGCTTCCGCCGGCCTTTTGCTATAGCAATAATAGGCGATTCCGGAAAAAATTGCCGCCAGCAGCATACCCGCCATCACATAAGGAAGTGCGCCCAAAAAGCCGGTTCCCATCCCCGCCCCTGCATCATTCAGCCTGCCCACGGCTTTGCCATACCAATAGATAGGCGATGAATAAACGGCATTTTTACTGGAATAATTGCAGTAATAGGAAAAACATCTGCTTTCCAAGGTTTCCAGCAATGCCCTTATGACCAATTCATACCCCAGAAAAATCATCGCGGCAAAGATAGTTATAATAATATTCCCGGTCATCATTACCGCTACCGCAGTCAGCGCAAAGATGCCTATATACAATATGAGATGCATCAATAGGGCGATGGCCGCCTGCTGAAAGATAGCTCCGGTCATGCCTCCGCTCACCCCTGCCACAAGCACTGCCAATAGCAGATTTACCAGATAAGGAATGAAATAAATCATCACTCCATTGATAAAGATGACAGCGAATCTGCGGGATTTTTTTACCGGAACGCTGTGGTACATATCCACTTTCTTCCTGCTGTACAAATAGGAAAATCCCTGAATCGCGCAGATAATAGCGGCGCATACCACTATGGCTGCGGTTACGGCATTGCCTGCCTCCAGCCACCCTCTGCATGCTTCCACAAGCCTGAGCCTGGCCGCTTCGCCCACCAGGTTATCCATACGGTTATGCTCCATTTTCCGCCCCATCAGCATGGCCATGCCCACCGGGAAGTATACGAACCAAAGCAACCCCGAGACAATCCAAATCCATATCCTTCGTTTATTGTTCTCCCTCAAACTAGCCCAAAATGAGTTTTTTGATGTCATAACCGGCCACCTCCGTTTCACTGATAAATATTTCTTCCAAGGAAAGGGGCAGGGCCTCAAAAAATACCGTATCCACCGTAGCGAAATGCCCTACGATTTCTTCCCTTGTTCCCCTTACCGTCAGAGTATATAAAGACCCTCTCTCTTCCTTTTTGATTATTTCAATCCCTTCCATGCCTTTCTGCTTATCCTCCTGGGTGGAAAAGACGCACTGCACCTTCTGGATATTGCATTTCATATCTTCCAATTCCCTGGAAAGAAGCACGCCCCCTTTATGCAAAAGCCCTACATGGTCGCAAATGTCTTCCAGTTCCCTTAAATTGTGGGAAGCAATAATGGGTGTAAGCCCCCGGCTCCCCATTTCTTTTGCAAAAATACTTTTGATTCCCTGGCGCATTACCGGGTCCAAACCGTCAAAAGTTTCATCGCACAAAAGGTATCTCGTTCCCGAACAAATGCCGCACAAAAGAGCCAGCTGTTTTTTCATGCCTTTGGAAAATGTGTTGATTTTCCTCTTTTTATCCAGGCCAAAACTGTCCAGGTAACGGTAAAAATCTTCCTTCCTGAATTCTTCATATACTGTAGAAAAATACTTTTCCATCTCCGCTGCATTGGCATTGGCAAAGAAATAAGGCTCATCCGCTATGAAAAATATTTTCTTCTTCGCCTCCACATTGTCGAATACCGGAATCCCATCCACCGTTATGCTTCCCTCATCCGCCTTCAAAACCCCTGCTACCATACGCAGAACCGTGCTTTTTCCTGCCCCGTTTGTTCCGATAAGGCCGAACACCGTGTTTTCTTTCATGTCTACGCTTACCCGGTCCACTGCCAATATGTCCGCAAAGGATTTGCTTATATTTTTTATTTCAATCATCCTTTCATCCCTCCCTTTCTGCTTCCTTTTTTCCGTTGCTGCCTGACCGTCCTCCCTGCAGCCTCCCTATCCCATATGCCCTCTCCATCCTGCCTTTCCCTTTTTCAGGGCTATTCCTCCATTTCCTGCAAGCGCCCTATAAAATCCGCCTTTGTCATTCCCAGCTCTTTACCTTCTTTATAGAGCAAAACCATCCTGTTTTTCAGTTCTTCTTTCCTCTCGTCCAAAAGATTTTTGCTATCTGAAATAAAATTCCCCCTGCCTTTCACTGTATAAATATATCCTTGCCGTTCCAGTTCCGCATACGCCTTTTGAATTGTATTCGGATTGATGGAAAGCTCCACCGCCAGGCTTCGCACTGACGGCATCTGCTCATCCTTTTGTATGACGCCTTTCAATATGAGCAGCTTGAATTTTTCCACTACCTGCTCATAAATCGGCCTGGTATCTTTATAGTCAAGAATTATCATAGGCACTCCTTTCCTTTTTATAGTATATACTGTACTATCACAACTAATACACATAATATACATCTTATATACCCGCCTGTCAACTGCTATTTTCTCATCAAGCTTGAAACGCCCCAAAGTAAACAACGGATGCCAGGCTTTGCCAGCCATCCTTATGTTAATCAAAAAAACACAAGGACATAGGCCCTCGCATTTTCGATTGTTCCATAGTGAAAATTTTTCTGAACTAATTGCCGGAATATCGGCAAATAGTAACTGATGCGCCTTATAGAAAGCCAAAGCAGGACGGCAAACGAAACACGGTCAAGGAAAATGCGGATTGATACAAAACTAATTGTGCGAGAGTCTGTAACGGCAGTTTCCGGCAGCCTTCCGCAGGCAGGGCTTTTGATGCCCGAATCCTATAAGAAAAAACTCCTTGCGTGCGGAAAAACCTCCGTCGCAAGGAGTTAAAAATTATTTCTTTATCAGCAAAGACTTTCCTGTCATCTCTTTCGGCTGTTCCATACCCATTATCTCAATCATTGTAGGTATAATATCCGCCAGGCAGCCGCCTTCCCTCAAAGTATAGCCCTGGTCATAGTTTACAAGGATAAACGGCACCGGATTAGTGGTATGTGCGGTGAACGGCTCTCCCGTTTCATAATCCACCAGCTGCTCCGCATTTCCGTGATCGGCGCAGATAAACATTGTTCCATCCACTTCTTTAATCGCCTCCACAGCCTTGCCTACGCATTCGTCTACGGCTTCCACAGCTTTAATCGCCGCCGCCTCCACGCCAGTATGGCCAACCATATCCGGGTTTGCAAAATTAATGATTATTACGTCATATTTGCCGGATTTAATTGCCTCCACCAGCTTATCGCATACTTCGTAGGCGCTCATCTGGGGCTTCAAATCATAAGTCGCCACATCCTTCGGGGAATTTACCAAGATTCTGTCCTCCCCTTCATTAGGCTTCTCCACCCCGCCGTTAAAGAAAAACGTAACATGGGCATATTTTTCCGTCTCCGCAATCCTGGCCTGGGTCATATGGTTCGCTGCCAGCCATTCTCCAAAAGTATTTTCTACGGTTATTTTGTGGAAAGCCACTTCCTTATTGGGAATAGTGGGGTCATAGTCGGAAAAGCAGACATAAGTCAAATCCAGCCTTTTTCCCCTGTCAAAAGCGGTAAATTCATCGTTGCAGAAGCATCTTGTAATTTCCCTCGCCCTGTCCGGCCTGAAATTGAAGAAGATGACCGAATCCTTATCCTGGATTGTCGCTACCGGTGCGCCATCCCTCACTACTACCGTAGGCTTTACAAACTCATCCGTTTCCCCTCTTTCATAGGACTCCGCGATAGCGGCCGGCCCTCCTGCCGCAGTCAGCCCTTCCCCTTTCGTCAGGGCATCATAAGCCAGTTTAACCCTGTCATAATTGTTATCCCTGTCCATCGCATAGTAGCGGCCCATAACGGACGCCACTTCGCCTACGCCGATTTCTTTCATTTTCGCTTCCAGCTCTTCCACAAAGCCCTTTCCGCTTTCCGGAGGGGTGTCCCTTCCGTCAAGGAAGCAGTGGGCATACACCTTGGACAGGCCATTCCGCTTAGCCAGTTCCAGAATGCCGTAAATATGCGTATTGTGGCTGTGCACGCCTCCATCGGACACCAGCCCGAACATATGGAGGGCGGAGTTATTGGCTTTGCAGTTATTCACCGCATCCATTAAGGCGGGATTTTCGAAAAAGGTTCCATCCTGAATCTCTTTGGTAATCCTTGTCAGCTCCTGATAAACAATGCGCCCGGCCCCCATATTCAGATGCCCTACTTCGGAATTCCCCATCTGGCCTTCCGGAAGCCCTACAGCCATACCGCTGGCATTTCCCTTTACAAAAGGATATTCCTTCATCAAGCTGTCCATGACCGGCGTTGCGGCTTCCGCCACCGCATTGCCGTCCTTTCTTTCATTCAGGCCATAGCCGTCAAGAATCATTAATACCGTTGGTTTTTTGCTCATTTCTTTCTTCTCCTTTTCCATAAATTTACTATCTGAACATAATATGAAAATGCTTTCAAAAATGCATGGATAAAAATATTGGAATCCGCTAGTAATTATACCCATTTTTCCTTCTCTTGTAAAGGAGATTTCCGCGATGGCAAAAAGTAATAGTTGTATTTTTTCCCAAAAAGAGATAAAATAGGCATATTATTCCCATAGACATATATACATTCAGATAATTTATCAGGAGATTTTATTATGATATCGTTGCTTTCCAGATTATTTATTGCAGACAGAGAAAACACTTCAAATCCTGAAGTGCGCAAGGCTTACGGGGTACTTTGCGGCGGCGCGGGAATCGCCTTGAACATACTGCTCTTTGCCGGGAAATTCCTTGCCGGCTTCCTCAGCAATTCCATTGCCATAACGGCAGACGCTTTCAACAACCTGTCCGATGCCGGCTCATCCCTCATTACCTTAGTGGGATTCCAGATGGCCGGGCAGAAACCGGATCCCCATCATCCCTTCGGCCATGGACGTATTGAATATTTGTCCGGGTTGTTTGTATCCGTGGCCATCCTCATTATGGCCTTTGAGCTCATTCAATCCTCCGTGGACAAAATCCTTCATCCCCAGCCCGTCATATTCAACTGGCTTACTATCGTTATCCTTCTTGTTTCCATTGCCGTCAAGTTTTATATGGCTTTTTACAATAAAAGTATAGGCAAAAAAATCGACAGCGCGGCCATGAAAGCCACGGCCACGGACAGCTTAAGCGACACTCTTGCCACTACCGTGGTGCTGGCCGCTTCCCTGACCGCCCATTTTACCGGGCTTAAAATCGACGGCTATTGCGGCATCCTGGTCGGGCTGTTCATTTTCTATGCCGGATACTCCGCCGCCAAAGATACCATCAGCCCTTTGCTGGGCCAGCCTCCCCAGCCCGACTTCGTAAAAAGCGTGGAAACTATCGTTATGAGCTACGAACATGTACAAGGCATCCATGACATGGTTGTCCATGACTATGGCCCCGGCCGGGTCATGATTTCCCTGCACGCGGAAGTTCCTGCAGACGGCAACCTCCTGGTGCTCCATGATATGATCGACAATATTGAGCACAGGCTCCATAACGAACTGCATTGCGAAGCCGTCATACATATGGACCCCATCATCACCGATGATGCGCAGACGAACCAGTTGAAAGGGCAGCTGGCAAATTTGCTTCATAACAATTACCCGGAAATCCGCTTCCACGATTTCCGCATGGTAAAAGGGCCTACCCATACGAATATTATTTTCGATATCGTAGTTCCTTTCGGCTATAAGGCAAGCGATGAGACAGTCACCGACTTTTTACAAAAGGAAATCCACCGCATCGACAATACTTATTTTGCGGTTATCCAGGTGGACAAAGCTTATACAAGCAATGCCCTGTAACGTATCTGACGCGCCCTCTTCGACCGGGCATTTCCTGCAATCCTTGTAAAATCCAAAATATAATTGACTTTCTTCGCCTTATAGTTTATAATAAATGCTGTATTATTTTACTAATACAATAAGGAGGTTGGTTTTATGGATAGCCATACGAAGAAAATGATTGCACCTGTTATTATCGCCATACTTTTAGTCCTTTATTATATAGGTTTCTTCATTCTCTGTATCTGCATCCCGATACCTCCTGCATTGAAGCTTCTGCTGGGGCTTGTGCCCCTCCTGCTTGCAGGGGTGAGCATTTATGTCCTTGTGGAAAGGATTAAAGAGATAAGGAGTGGTGAGGAAGATGATCTTAGTAAATACTGATTACATTTCAGGCAAAAATCTGGAAATGCTTGGGCTTGTCAAAGGCAGCACCATACAGTCCAAAAATATTGGGAGGGATATTACCCAAAGTTTCAAGACCCTTGTAGGCGGCGAGTTGGGTGCCTACACGGAAATGATGAACGATGCCAGGGCCCTGGCTACCAAAAGAATGGTGGGTGAAGCGGAAGCCTTAGGGGCCGATGCTATTGTCAATATCCGCTATGCTTCCGCCGCCGTTATGCAAGGTGCTGCAGAAGTCATGGCCTATGGCACAGCGGTTAAATTCGTATAACTGCTTTGCGTATCCGGGCCTCTGGAAGGAAAAATCGAGTAGGGGGATGTCCTTCTCCCCTACTCGCCGCGCGGGGCGCGTAAAAAAGGATGTTTCCACCTAATGGAAAACATCCTTTTTTATCAGCTCCCAAAGGGACTCGAACCCTTGACCTACGCATTACGAATGCGTCGCTCTACCAACTGAGCCATGGAAGCACTCAACAAAAGTTATTATAAAGGCTATTTCCTTTTTTTGCAAGACAAATTTTCAAATTTTATAAATTTTTATTTTCTTTTTTATTTTCCGTTTCCATCAAATGGACATCCATCTGAGGATAAGGTATGACAATGCCGGCTTCATCCAGGGCATACTTCACGTTCTCCGTCAATCGCCATTTGCCCGCCCAATACTCCTCCGACATAAGCCAGCAGCGGATTCCCAGGTTCACAGAACTTTCCCCCAGTTCATCCACATAGATAAAATGCTCTTCTTCCTTCAAAACGGCTTCCTCTTCCTCCAGCACTGTTTGGAGAACTTTTTTAGCCAAACGGATATCCGCATCATATGCTATCCCTACTTTGATGTCCAACCGCCTTCTGTCGCAAGCCGTTACGTTGGTCAGGCTGGAATTGGCCAAGGCGCCGTTAGGAAGCACGATCACCCGGTTGTCGGGGGTTGTCAGCTTAGTATAGAACAATTCGATGGAAGCCACCGTTCCTTCATTGCCGTTAGTATCTTCTTTGATATAATCCCCCACTTTAAAGGGTTTTAGCAGCAGAATCAGTACCCCGCCCACAAAATTGGACAGGCTTCCCTGAATGGCCAGGCCGATAGCCACACCGGCCGAGCCCAACAGCGCCAGAATGCTGGCTGCATCCAGCCCAAAGCCTGAGGCTATCGTAATGAGAAGCACAACATAAAGAGAAGCCTTTAAAAAGGAATCGATAAACTGAATCACCCCTTTATCCGCATTCCCTCTCGCCAAGGATTTTTTCACCAATCCGCGAATGACTTTAATCAGCTGAACCCCTGCAAACAACACCAGGGCGGACAAAACAATCCGCATCCCCAAATTCCATGCCTTTTCCGGCAATTCCTGGAGGAATTTTTCTATCATCCCCCTGTCAATTTCCTCTTCCGGCAAAAGCGCTGCCAGCATCTTCCAATCATTCATATATTTCCCCATTTCCCTGCCGTTTTTCCCGCCATAAGCATCCCAGCCTTATTCCCGCGAGCAATGAGCCAAGTGCCGTGCTTAAACCCAACCTTTGGTTGGGTTGAGCATCTTGGCGAATGCCGCGAGGGTCAATACTCCGCTGCTTGCAGTGGGGTTATTGACTTTACCTGCTTCTATGATTTTTTCTTTTCTTGAGCCGCCTTCTTTCCTTTCCCCTGAGCCGCTTTCTTTCCTTTTGCCTTTTTCTCCTCCGCCAGCTTCTGTTCCTCTATCGCTTTTTCTTCTTCCAGCTTCGCCTGTTCCGCTTCTTTCATCATCTGTTCCGCCCGCTTTTTCGCCTCTTCCGCTTCCAGAAGGGCACGTTCCGCTTCGGCCTGTTTAGCGAGGCGCTCCTTTTCCAGCTTTTCTATTTTTTCCAGACGCTCCCTCTCCAAAGCCTCTTCCCGCTCCCTCCTTGCCTTCTCCGCTTTCTTTCTGGCGATTTCCTTTTTCTCCCCTTCCGTATATGGG
This sequence comes from Lachnospiraceae bacterium, assembly GCA_021769135.1. GTDB lineage: Bacteria > Bacillota > Clostridia > Lachnospirales > Lachnospiraceae > Kineothrix. The sequence goes on from JAETTM010000003.1 coordinate 24,971, forward strand.
GTATAGCCGAAAATGCTTAAGGATAACGGTGCGCTGACCATGCGGATGGAGTTCTCCCTGCCGTCATAGGCTTCCTCTTCGGAACAAATCTCTTTTTCGTTCACGTCGCCCTCTCCGCCAAATTCTTTCCCATCCGTATTCAAAACTTCCTTATATTTGCCCGCATAAGGAACACCTATAGCAAACTCCCGGCGCACATTGGCGAAATTGGCCACTATCACAAGGGTTTCCTCTTCTTTATCCGCTTTGCGCATATAAGCAAGCATACAGTCGTTGGACGAAATACAGTTAATCCATTCAAATCCTTCCCATGAAGTATCATATTGATACAATGCTGGCGAAGAAGTATAAACCCGGTTCAGGACCTTTACCAGATTTTGTACCCCTTTATGGCTGTCATAGGCCGTAAGCCCCCATTCCACTTCCCGTTCTTCGTTCCACTCATCGAATTCCCCTATATCCTGCCCCATAAATAGCAGCTTCTTTCCGGGATGGGTCATCATATAAGCATATGTCAGCCTTAGATTAGCAAATTTGTCCTTTATTTCCCCCGGCATTTTGCCGATTAAAGTTCCTTTCCCGTGAACCACTTCGTCATGGGAGAACACCAGCATAAACTGTTCGCTGTAAGCGTATATCATGCTGAAAGTGAGCTCGTTATGGTGATGGGCACGGAAATATGGGTCACAGGAAATATATCCAAGGAAATCGTTCATCCACCCCATATTCCATTTGATATTGAATCCAAGCCCATTATCTTCCACATCCCCCGTTACCTTCGGCCATGCGGTAGATTCCTCCGCAATCATCAAAACGCCGTCATCGCGCCTTTTCACAATGGAATTCAGATGCTTTAAGAATTCTACGGCTTCCAGGTTTTCCCGGCCCCCGTAAATATTTGCCACCCATTCCCCGTCATTTTTCCCATAATCCAAATAGAGCATGGAAGCTACCGCATCCATCCTGATGCCGTCCGCATGATACTGCTCAATCCAGTATAGTGCATTGGCGATGAGATAATTGGAGACCTGGGGCCGTCCATAGTTATAAATCAAGGTTCCCCAATGGGGATGGCTCCCCTTCCTTGGATCCTGATGCTCATAGAGGCACGTACCGTCAAAATTGGATAATCCATAGGTGTCTCTGGGGAAATGTGCGGGAACCCAATCCAAAATCACCCCTATCCCCGCCTTATGCATTTCATTCATAAAGAATTTGAAATCCTCATTGGTGCCATATCTTGCCGTAGGCGCATAGTACCCGATGACCTGATACCCCCAGGAGCCATCGAAAGGATGCTCCATCACCGGCATCAATTCAATATGGGTATATCCCATTTCCTTTACATATTCAATCACCAGCGGCGCCAATTCCCTGTAATTTAAATAGCTGCCGTCTTCCGCCCTTTTAAAAGAGCCCAGATACAGCTCATAGACGCTAATCGGCTTATCGCTTCCCTGCCTCTCTTTCCGGCCATCCATCCACGCCTTGTCTTCCCATTTTATCTTGCCCGTCCCTTCCCTTATTACGGAAGCCGTATCCGGCCGAAGCTGCTGGCCGAAAGCATATGGGTCGGCTTTCAGGTAAGTCAGTCCGCCTTTGACCTTTATTTCGTATTTATAATTCTGCCCTGCCTTTGCCCCAGGTACAAAAATTTCAAAAATACCGGAGCTGCCCAGCTTGCGCATTTGATGGACGCGCCCATCCCATTCGTTAAAATCCCCCACTGTGCTGACCCGCATCGCATTCGGCGCCCATACTGCAAAATACACGCCTTTCACCCCATCAATTGTCATCGGGTGTGCCCCCAGCTTCTCATAAATGGTATAATGGATCCCCGCCGCAAACTTGTCCATATCGTTTTCATCTATTTGGGGCGGGAAATTATAAGCATCCTTCACTTTTTTTAAACTGCCATCCTCATATTCCGCAATGTACTCATAGGTAAAAGGAGTTTTCCCCGGAACGAGCACGGCGAAAAACCCCTCTTCATCCGCCATTTCCATCTCATAGCTTTTCTTGTCCTTCTTGTTCTGCAAAATAACGCTTTTGGCCCCCGGCAGGTATGCCTGTACAAGGGTGTTATTCCCTGCCGTATGTGCCCCCAGTATGCTGTGGGGATTCTCCGATTCCGAATAAATAATTTCTTCAATTTCCGGCCACTTCATTAACTTATACAGTTTGTTGTTCATATATCATCAATCCCTTTCTTTTTATTTTTCCAATCCTTTATTATATTTCGTGGATAAACAGCCCGCTTCTTAACTTCGGCTCAAACCAGGTGGATTTAGGCGGCATCAGCCTTCCCGCATCCGCCACGGCGAACAGCTCTTCAATCGAAGTGGGGAACATGGAAAATGCTGCGGCAGCATCCGTATGTACTCTCCGTTCCAGTTCCTTAAGCCCGCGGATTCCTCCTACAAAATCAATCCTTTTATCCGTCTTCGGATCCTGAATCCCAAGCACCGGAGCAAACAGCCTATCCTGCAGTACCGACACGTCCAGCTCCTTTTCCGGGTATGCGGCGCACCGCCCTTCCGCATCCTGCCCGGCATTTCCCCGGCATTCTTCCCCATCCCGGCCCATGTCTTCCTCTCCTATCGCTTCTAAACGATACCAGCCATCCTCAAGGCACATCCCAAAGCGCCCCTTCCTGTCCGGCCGGTACGGCTCCTTCCCCATCTTTTCAACCCGAAAGCTATGGGAAATCCGTTCCAGGAATTCCTCCCTGCCCATCCCGTTCAAATCTTTAACCACCCGGTTATAGTCCATAATCAAAAGCTGGTCGTCCGGAAACAGCACTGACAGAAAATAATTGAATTCCTCTTTTCCGGTATAGCCCGGATTGGCTTCCCTCCGCTTTAGGGATACCTTAACCGCGGAAGCGCATCTGTGATGGCCGTCGGCAATATATATATCCCCAATTTCATGAAAAGCTTTCCTGATCCTTTCTATCGCCCCCGCTTCTTCTATTCTCCATACTCTGTGGATGACCCCGTCGTCAGCCCTGAAATCATAAAGGGCCTCTTTTTCCATCGCTTTTTCAGTCTCTTCGCTTATGACCGGATGCGCCCGGTATGCCAGAAAAATAGGGCCGGTCTGCGCCCGGCAGCAATCCACATGGCGGATACGGTCCAGTTCCTTATCCTCCCTTGTATTTTCGTGCTTCTTTATCACTTGATGTAAATAATCATCCACCGCAGCGCAAGCCGCAATCCCGGTCTGCGGCCTTCCGTTCATAACCAGTTCATACACGTAATAGCATTCCGTCCGTTCCCTGGCCAAATCCCCTTTCTCCACCATTTCCCAAAGCAAATCATGGGCTTTTTCATAAACTTCGTCCGCGTAAATATCCACATCATCGGAAAGCTGTGTTTCCGCCCTGTCAATCCTGAGAAAAGACAGCGGCTCCCTTTCCACCTCCCGCCTTGCCTCTTCCCTGCTGTACACATCGTATGGAAGCGCCGCTATCCTCTGCTCCAATCCTTTTCCCGGACGGATTGCCCTGAATGGTTTTATGTCCGCCATAAATTTTATCCTTCCAAAATTATTTTTCTATCTATATTCTAACAAATTAAACTATACAGCACAAGCGCCAAGTGGTAAAATATCCTATGTTGAGTAACAGTCCAGCCAGCAATACCATTAAAAACCGTCAGGAGGAATTCTATATGACAAATGAAAATAGAAAAATATGGGAGAGAATCAGCGCTTATGCGGAAGAGGTCCTGAAGGATATCGACCCGCAGAAAACGCAGGTATCCGTACAGCTGGATGCCCTAAGACCTGTGATGGAAGAAATCGCCAGCGAAAAAGGGATGAGCCTGGAAGATGTTTTCATCCTTTATATGGATCTTGCCAGCGAAGCCGCCGTGGAAGCCGAAGCGAAATTCCAGGCGGATTTGGGGGAAGAAGGGCAGGGGTTTTCCCGCCAGGCAAATTCTCTATAAGGATTGGACATCAAAGAAGGAAAGCTGCCTGTACAGAAAATGTTGCTCAGGCAGCTTTCCTATTTTTCAATAACTATTCTTCTATCGTATCCCCGCTTTCCAGCAGTTCTTTTACCAACTCGAAAGTGTCCATTTCCAGCCATTGGTACTGCATCCCTACGATGAAATATATATTCCCCGCCTTCTCCCCCAAATAAAACTGGCAGTCTGTCCTTTCACCGTCCGAAAGACAGGAAAATTTGGCCAAAGTAGTCTCGCCGATGCATGTTTCCCCGTAATATCCGATTTCCAGCCCTTCTACTTCTTCCAGGCTCTCCATTAGCATCTCTTCAAAATATTCATCGTCCATCAGCCAGTTCCAGATATCATCCGTACTTTCTTCTTCCCTATAGGACGCGACTGCAATACCGCATCCGGCCCCGTCGCAGTCTCCGCCCGGCGCATAAATGACGATTTCCCCATCGGAATATCTTTTATCCCTTTCCCATCCTTCCGGGAAACTAAAATCCACCCCTGGCAATATGACCGCCTCATCCGCCTTCCCCGCCGTATAATTTTCCAGCTTTTTTTCCGCCTCGTCGCTATCCCAGGGAATATCCACCTCGTAAAAGGCCTCCAGCTCCGCCAGTATTTCCGGCGTCTCTTCCGTTGCCTCGCTGCCGTCTATTTCTACCTCCATGAAAAACAGCAAGTCCGGCTCCAGTTCTTTCATATAGTAGGTTATATAAGATATCCGGTAATCTTCCGCTTCATCCGGACGCCAATACTGCACCACTGTTGTAACCGCAGCATCCTTTCCAATCTTATGTATACCCGAAACCTCCACTTCATTCCGGCTGCCATAAATATGCTCGATATAGCTTTCCAATTTCTCTCCTGCGGACATATCTTCCCTTGGAAATGTTATGCCGGGGTTCACATCCGCATAAAAAGAAATCCCCTGGGTATCGGAATTGACGGTGCCGGGAAAGTCTCCGCTGATACGGATGTCATTCCCCATGGGAACGTATACGATAACGTTTTTACGCTTTATTCTTCCGCTTTTCACATCTTCATCCATATAAGCAGTAAGCTCTGTCTCGAAGAGGTGTTCAAATCCCTGATAACCCTCCACCCTTTCCCCACCCAGTACCGGCTGGGAATCCGCACTTTCCTTTTTTACCCGTTTGTCCTCATCCTGATTTTCGTTCTCTTGATATCCGTCTTCCTGTTGTCCTTCCCCCTGATGCCCTTCCCAATTCGAAGCTTCTCCTGCCCCTTCTTCCCTGGATGCCATCGCGGCCCGCCGGGTCTGCCCCATCAGGCCGCATCCGGTCAATCCCATGCACAGAAGCAGGCATCCCACTATACTCGGAATAACTAGCTTTCTCCTCATCTTTTCCCCATTTCTTCCCATTTTGGGTCCACGTTAAGCGTATGGGCGTTATTTCACTACCCTTACGCGGAATACTCCGGCAATCGCCTGCAGCCTGCTAATCATTTCATCGGTAGCCGGACTCTCCAAATCCATCATGGTATAGGCCACTTCGCCTTTGGACTTATTCATCATATCGGTAATATTTACGCCTTCATCGCCAAAGCAGGCCGTAAACTTGGTAATCATATTCGCCTTGTTCCTATGGAAAATAGCAATCCTCCCCGCCTGCGTACAGATTCCCATATCGCATTTCGGATAATTCACGCTGTTAATGATATTGCCGTTTTCCAGATAATCCATCAATTCTTTTACTGCCATCTTCGCGCAGTTGTCTTCCGACTCCTCGGTGGAAGCCCCTAAATGGGGAATTACGATACAGCCGTCTTTTCCCGCGGTGGTCGTATTGGGGAAATCGGTAACATATTTCCTTATTTTCCCTTTCTCAATCCCATCCAGCACAGCTTTCTCATCCACCAGCAAATCCCTGGCGAAATTAAGGAGAATCACGCCCTCCTTCATCTTGCTGATAGCCGCTTCGTCCACCATGCCCCTTGTGCTGTCCAAAAGGGGAACATGCACCGTAATGATATCGCAGCTTTCATAAATTTCATCCACACTCAGCGCATGCTTCACATCCCGGCTCAGATTCCATGCGGCATCCACCGATACATAAGGGTCATATCCATATACTTCCATCCCCATATGCTTCGCCACGTTTGCCACTTTAACGCCGATAGCGCCCAAACCGATAATGCCCAGCCGCTTATCCTGCACTTCCGTTCCCGCGAATTTCTTCTTCTCCTTCTCCGCCGCTTTGGCGATATTTTCGTCGTCCTTATGGTCGGCCACCCAATTGATGCCTCCCACGATATCCCGGCATGCCAGCAGCATGCCGGCAATCACCAGTTCTTTTACCCCGTTGGCATTGGCCCCCGGCGTATTGAATACGACGATTCCTTTTTCCGCGCATTTATCCAACGGAATATTGTTGACCCCTGCCCCGGCCCTGGCCACAGCAAGAAGTTTTTCCGGCAGTTCCATATCGTGCATAGCCGCGCTGCGGACCAGTATCCCATCCGCCTGGTTCACATCTTCCGTCTTCTCATAGTCTCCGGTAAATTTTTCCAATCCGACCCCGGCAATCGGATTTAGGCAATGATACTTAAACATTTCCATCCTCCGTCAAACATTTTCCGCTTCAAATTTTTCCATAAATTCCACCAGCTTTTCCACGCCTTCTATGGGCATGGCATTGTAAATACTGGCGCGCATACCTCCTACGCTCCTGTGCCCTTTCAGGTTTTCAAAGCCCGCCTCTTTCGCTTCTTTTACAAATTTGGCATCCAGTTCCTCATTCCCCGTTACAAAAGGAACATTCATCAAGGAACGGTCTTCCTTTCTCACCGTTCCCCGGAAAAGCTTGCTCCTGTCCAGGAAATCATATAAAATTTTGGCCTTTTGTTCATTATACTCCTTCATTGCGCCAAGGCCGCCCATTTTTTTCAACCATTTAAATACTTTGCCGCAAATATAAATTCCGTAAGCCGGAGGCGTATTATAGAGGGAGTCCGCATCCGCATGGGTTTTATACTTTAACATGGTCGGCGTTCCCGGAAGCACGTCCTCGGTAATCAGGTCTTCCCGGATAATAACGATGACAACGCCGGCCGGGCCTATATTTTTCTGTACGCCGCCATAAATCACCCCGTATTTCTCCACATCCACCGGCTCGGATAAAAAGCAGGAGGAAACATCCGCCACCAATGTATGGCCCTTTGTATTGGGCAGCGTCTTGAATTTTGTTCCGTAAATCGTATTGTTTTCACAAATATAAATATAATCGGCCTCTTCCGGAATATCCAAATCGGAGCAGTCCGGAATATACGAAAAAGTTTTATCCGCCGAAGAAGCTACCTCTACCGCCTCTCCGTAAATTTTCGCTTCCTGGTAAGCTTTCTTTGCCCACTGCCCGGTTACGATATAAGCGGCCTTCTTATTTTTCATCAAATTCATCGGTATCATGGCGAACTGCTGGCTTGCGCCGCCCTGTAGAAACAGCACTTTATAATTATCGGGAATCCCCATAAGCTCCCTTAAATCCGCCTCCGCTTCCTTGATAATGGCGTCATATGCTTTGGATCGGTGGCTCATCTCCATAACGGACATGCCCGTTCCCCTGTAATCCAACATTTCATCCGCCGCTTCTTTTAACACTTCCTCTGGCAGCACCGCCGGGCCTGCCGAAAAATTATATACTCTGGACACTTTTCTCTCCTCCTCTTCCCTTTCCGTTGCTATAACAATATTTCATTTTACATTTATCCCGTTTTTCCGTCAACTGTTAATTTCCTCCCTGCGCCCTCCCCATTGTCCATCAGTAAAACATTACCACCGGGGTTCCGATTTCCGCCATATCGTACAGCTTGCTCATAGCTTCATAAGGCGTATTAATGCATCCGTGGGAGCCGCCTGTCTTATATATTTCCCCGCCGTACTCGCTGCGCCAGGCCGCATCATGGATTCCGATATTCCCTTTCACCGGCATCCAAAAATTCACATGGGATTCATATCCCTGGCCATGCAAAATCCTGTTTCGCGCCTTGCCGTAAATATAATTCACGCCTTCCGGCGTTCCCCATCTGCGCCCCGTATTCCCGGTCACGATGGGGGTTTCCAGTTCCAGTTTCCCGTTCAGATAATAATACATCATCTGCCGGTCCATATCCACTTCAATATAAGTGCTGCCGATATCATCCTTTCCCTGCTGCCATCCTTGCTGGATGTACTGCGGCGTATGGACTTCCTCCGCCTTCCCGGCAAAAGCCTGTTTCAAATACTCCTTTTCCGCTTTCACGTCCATCCTATTCCCGTAAGTACCCCCTTCGATTGCCACCGTCTCTCCCCTGGTAGCGTTAAAATAACGGATGGTGCCTACCGTATCGTATTCTGCAGCCAATTCATCGATGAACGCTTCTATTTTCCCATTGTCCGGCTTTATATTGCCGGCTTCATCATAAAGGAATTCCCCGTTTTCGTCCACCGCCATCCAGTCGCAGGCGACAGAAGCGTCAATGGGAACCAATTCTTTCCCGAATTTATACACAATGCGGCAATCCTGAAACCGGCTGATTTTCTCCCACCTATCCAGCTCCGCTTCCATAGCTTCCGTATAGGGAAGGTCTTCATAACAGCCGCTTTCCTCCAAATCCAACACAGTTTCGCCGTAAAGCAATCCCCGTTCCACCGCTTCTTTTGCCCTTTCCACGTTAAGGACATGCTTTCTTTCATCCACCAGCCGATACCCGCCTGCATCCTTTTGGATAGATACCGTCCTCTCATCCGGCCCCTTCCCTCCAAAAGCAGGCGCCGACTCCAGGGCTTCCTGAAGCCGATCCTCATCATAAGAAATTACCGGCGGCAATATTTCCTCTCTGGCCATAAATAGATTGTTAAACCAAAGATAAGCATTTTGCCCGGCCAAACAAGCCTGAAGGGCTTCCTTATAATCAAAGGCATATTCCACGTCCTCCGCACTTATGTTGAAAGCGTTCCCTTCCCCGTCATATATTGTCAGGCCTGAATAAGAACAGTATCCCGCCAGTTCTTCATTCGCTTCCTCCACCGTTTTCCCCGTACAGTAGATGCCGTTGATCCATGTTCCATAGCTGAACCTGTTTTTATAATATTCCGCCAGTTCCATATAGGATACTAAAAGAAGGGAAGCCGCTGCCAGCAGAATAAAGCAGATTTTTCTAACTGTTTTCTTTCTCATTTTTTTGCCAAGTCTGTTTCGTCAAACGCTTCGCTGATTGCCTCCCCCGCCGGCACCATAGGGAAAACCTTATCATCCTCCGGTATCACGCATTCGATAAGCACGGGCGCTTTCATAGCAATGGCCTTTTCTATGGCCGGCCCCACTTCTTCCTTCTTTGTCACCTTGATTGCCCCGCACCCCAGGCCCTGCGCCACCATGCAGAAGTCCACTTTATCGTTTAACACCGTCTGGGAATATCTTTGCCCGTAGAACAAAGTCTGCCATTGGCGCACCATTCCCAGCACATGGTTGTTGATGACGATCTGAATAATCGGTATATTATAACGGCTGGCCGTGGCCAATTCGTTCATATTCATCCGGAAGCAGCCATCCCCGGCAATATTCACGCATATCTTCTCCGGCCTACCCATCTTTGCGCCAATACATGCGCCCAGGCCGTAGCCCATCGTTCCCAAACCGCCGGAACTAATAAACGTACGCGGTTTTGAGTATTTATAATATTGGGCCGCCCACATCTGATGCTGCCCTACATCGGTCGTCACAATCGCTTCCCCGCCCGTTATCCGGTCCAGCTCTTCTATGATATATGGGCAGGACAATTGGTTTTTATTATAATTCAGCGGATATTTCTCTTTCATCTCCTGAATATGCTCTACCCATTCCTTATGCTCCATCTGGGGCAGGAGGCGGTTAATCTCCGTGAGAACTTCCTTTAAATCGCCTACCACCGATGCCTCCGTATGGATATTTTTGTTGATTTCCGCCGCATCGATATCGATTTGAACCACTTTGGCATGGCTGGCAAAGCTGGCTGCGTTTCCCACCACCCGGTCGGAGAACCTGGCGCCCAACGCTACTAAAAGGTCGCATTCGCTGACTCCCAGATTGGAAGTCTTCGTTCCATGCATGCCAATCATCCCCGTATATAGGGCGTCGTGGCCGTCGAAAGCCCCTTTCCCCATCAAAGTGTCGCACACTGGAGCATCCAGCTTTTTGGCAAACTCCGTCACTTCTTTGGCCGCTTCCGAGATTACGGCGCCGCCGCCCACATAAACATAAGGTTTTTGGGCCTTCTGCATCAGTTCCAGCACTTTCTCTATATCTTGCCCTGTATATTGTTTATCCTTAGAATTATCCCTTGCAAGGGAATCCGCCGTTCCAGGCTCATATTCGCAAAGGTTCGCCGTCACATCTTTCGTAATATCCACCAGCACCGGGCCGGGGCGTCCGCTCCCTGCTATTTTAAAAGCTTTCCGCAGGGTATCCGCCAATATATTCACATCCTTTACAATATAGCCATGCTTGGTAATCGGCATGGTAACGCCCGCAATATCCACTTCCTGGAAGGAATCCTTTCCCAAGAGGGGGAGGTTCACATTGCAGGTAATGGCCACCATAGGCACGGAGTCCATATAGGCCGTTGCAATCCCCGTCACCAGGTTCGTGGCCCCCGGACCGCTGGTGGCGAGACATACCCCTACTTTCCCCGTCGCCCTTGCATAACCATCCGCCGCATGGGCCGCCCCCTGTTCATGGGAGGTTAAAATATGGTTGATTTCACCGCTATGCTTATATAACGCATCGTATACGTTTAATATAGTTCCTCCCGGGTAGCCGAAAACGGTATCCACACCCTGTTCCTTTAAGCACTCCACTACTATTTCCGCGCCTGTAAGCTGCATTGTTATATCCTCCATTCCAGTCCTATATCCGCCGTCCAGTTCCGATGGTGCCAGCGGTGGACTCTATCTTGCATCTATTATATTTACCTGCGGGGCACTTCCAAAATTGCGCCCTTATTGCCGCTGGTCACCAGTTCTCTGTAACGCGACAGATAACCGGCAGTCACTTTCGGTTCCCTGGGCTGCCATTTTTCCCTTCTCTTTTCCAGTTCCTCTTCCGATACTTTCATATTAATGGTATTCTCCGGGATATTGATGCTGATAATATCCCCTTCCTCTACCAAGGCAATGGGGCCTCCTACAGCCGCTTCCGGAGATACATGCCCGATGGATGCCCCCCGGGATGCCCCGGAAAAACGCCCGTCCGTGATCAATGCCACGCTGGCCCCCAGCCCCATTCCGGCGATGGCCGATGTGGGGTTCAGCATTTCCCTCATTCCCGGCCCTCCTTTAGGCCCTTCATAACGGATAACCACCACATCCCCGGCCACGATTTTCCCGCCTTTAATGGCATCTATCGCATCTTCTTCGCAGTCGAAAACCCTCGCAGGGCCTTCATGCACCATCATTTCAGGCACAACCGCCGAACGTTTCACCACGCACGAATCCGGCGCCAGGTTCCCTTTTAACACGGCAATGCCGCCTGTCTGGCTGTAAGGGTTTTCCAATGGGCGGATTACTTCCGGGTTCTTGTTCGTACAGCCCTTAATATTTTCCCCTACGGTCTTTCCCGTCACCGTCATCAAATCCGTATACAGCAGGCCCTTTTTATTCAACTCATTCATAACCGCATAAATGCCGCCCGCTTCGTTTAAGTCCTCCATATAGGTAGGGCCGGCCGGTGCCAGGTGGCAAAGGTTGGGCGTTTCCGCCGAAAGCCGGTTAGCCACTTCCAAATCCAGTTCCACTCCCGCTTCATGAGCGATGGCCGGAAGGTGCAGCATGGAATTGGTGGAACATCCCAGGGCCATATCCATTCGAAGGGCATTTAAGAAAGCTTTCTCGGTCATGATATCACGAGGCTTGATATCCTTTTCCACCAGCTCCATGATTTTCATGCCCGCATGCTTTGCCAGGCGGATTCTTTCGGAGTATACTGCCGGAACCGTTCCGTTCCCTTTCAATCCCATTCCCAGCGCTTCCGTCAGGCAGTTCATGGAATTGGCCGTATACATACCGGAACAGGAACCGCAGGTAGGGCATACCTTCTCTTCAAATTCGCAAAGTTCCTCCATGGACATAGTTCCCGCCGCCACGCTTCCTACCGCTTCAAACATGGAGGAAAGGCTTCTCTTCTCCCCTTTCACATGCCCCGCCAGCATAGGGCCGCCGGAACAGAATATAGTCGGGATGTTCAGTCTGGCCGCCGCCATCAAAAGCCCCGGCACATTTTTGTCGCAGTTGGGCACCATTACCAGGCCGTCGAAGCCGTGGGCAAGTGCCATGCACTCCGTGCTGTCAGCAATCAAATCTCTTGTAACCAGGGAATATTTCATTCCGATATGCCCCATGGCAATCCCATCGCACACCGCGATGGCCGGAAACACCACCGGCATCCCCCCTGCCATAGCTACTCCCATCTTAACTGCTTCCACAATTTTATCCAGGTTCATATGGCCCGGCACTATCTCATTGTAGGAGCTTACAATGCCTATCATGGGGCGTTTTCTTTCTTCCTCGGTATACCCCAAGGCGTTGAACAAACTTCTGTGCGGCGCCTGTTGGGTGCCTGTTTTTACGGAATCGCTTCTCATGTTTACCTCATTTCTGCGCGGCTTTTATATTTTTCTAATTGGTATTGCCCGGCTTTTCCGGAATTATATGCCTCATCAAGTTTGTGGACACCGCGCAGGCACAAACTTGGAATGACGGATTCAAGCCATAAGGCAGTCAATGCATATGTGAAGCCGTCTGCGCTTTCACTGTAACATTTCAGCCTTCCGGCTTCCTGTTACGGAATCTGCCCATTCCAAGTCGCCTTCGGCGAGGGGCAGATTCTTTTTCGCTAAATTTACGAGCTCTTACGGACTTTGCAGCAAGTGCAAAGTCCTGGGCTGAACTGTTACCTTTCACTTCTTTTTATATACAATATATTCTTCATTCTCATAAACCGGATTCATTTCGCCTTCCAGCCATTCCCATGGAACCGTTTCATAAGTCCGGTAGAATTCCCAGCGGAAATTCCCCGTTTCCGGTATTGTCATTTCTTTATGGAGCAATACCGTATCCGCCCCCTCTATCTCCTGGCTTTCACACTCTATACCATAATAAAATTTTAGCAGATATTGCTGGTAACAATCGGTAACGCAAAGGTTTTCCCCTTCCTGAATCCCCGCTTTTTCCAAAGCATCCTTCGCGTAATATTCCGACATGCCGTATTCCCCATTATACCCCTTTGACATCAACAGAGCAATCGATATCAGGGCACATGCCGTAACCGCAATATTTTTGACCGCTTTTCTTTCCCGGCAGAATTTTTCCAGCATCTGCCCCAGACAGCATAAGAGCATAGCCACTGGTATCCCTATATATGAATAAACCCTGAAATAGGGCAAAGCGCATTGAATTATTAAAAATATCGGCATAAGGAGAAGAACAGCCGCAATCAGCAGCGGGAGGAAATAATGCTCCTTATCTTCCGCCTTATATTTCCTCCATCCCCACAGAAGGACAAAAACAATGCCTGCCGCTGTAATAATCAGCAGAAAGCCGCCAATCCGGGGATAATATAGGTCGAACAGCGACCGGAGCCATTCCGACAGCCTGGCCAGATACCCCTGACGCTCCACGCTTTGAATATAGGGCGTGGCCAGCATATAATCCATCCCCGTGCGCAGCGACAGAACAGGCGCCGAGCGAATAATGCCGATATGCCCCTGTCCGTAGAACGCTCCCCCTTCCGCCTTGCTTAACAGATTCGAACCGATTGCCAGCCAAATCACCCCATACAGCAGCAATGTATTTAGGGCTGCCGCCAGGCTGCTTATGATAAGATGCACCAACGGCTTCATTTTATGCAGGGAGAGCAGGAAAAGCCCTCCCGCAACGCAAACCGGAACCACCCAGTAAACGCTGCTGGGCAGGATATACAACCCTAAAGTCAGGGAAACGGAAAAAGCCCCATAGTATATGAAATCCCTTTTCGTCTCCGCCCCTTCCTTCCAGCCGATTTCCTGCAGCATACAAACGGCCATCAGGAAACAGGATACCGCCAGCGTATAGCCCCGCCCCTGCACCGCCAGCTGATTCACCAGATTCATGCAGGAATATAGAAGCACGCAGCAAAAGGACCATCCCCAGGAAAAACATTTCCTGCATATCCTGTAAAGCAAAACCAGATTCAACAAAGCCGCCAGATAGGACATCCCCCGCAGGCCGATGAGAGGATTGCCAAACAGATTCAGGAAGCCGGAAAGAACGGAATAGCCCACATGATTGTTGGGCAAAGGCCAATGGATAGCGGCATATACCGGACCCCTGCTGATAAAATAATAGTATGTATACAGTTCATCATACCAGGGGGTCAGGGCGAACAGCCGGAAGCCGTAATAAACCGCCATCCATAAAAGCCACAGGACAAACAGCCCGTTTTCCCTATCTTTTATAAATTTCCTATTTATGAAGTTTTTCCACAAGCAAATCACCCATCTTCGAACAGGACACCTTCTCACAGCCTTCCGACATAATGTCCACCGTCCTGTAGCCTTCTTTCAGTACTTTTTTCACGGCTGCTTCCACCGCATCCGCCTCTTTATCCAAATCAAAGGAATATCTTAACATCATCGCCGCCGAAAGGATTGTGGCTATCGGGTTTGCAATATTCTTCCCCGCAATATCCGGTGCCGAACCATGGCTGGGCTCATACAGGCCAAACTTTGTATCGTTCAAAGATGCGGAAGAGAGCATCCCGATTGAGCCGGTTACCATGCTCGCCTCATCGGAAAGAATATCCCCGAACATATTTTCCGTCAAAATCACATCGAACTGGGCCGGGTCTTTCACAAGCTGCATGGCACAATTGTCCACCAGCATATGTTCCAGCGTCACATCAGGATAATCCTTCGCCACTTCTTCCACTACCGCCCTCCAAAGCCTTGACGAATCCAGCACATTGGCTTTGTCCACGCTGGTTACCTTTTTCCTTCTCTTCCTTGCAATGTCAAAGCCTTTAACGGCGATACGGCGGATTTCATTTTCGTCATAAGTCAGGGTATCTATCGCCTTTCTTACCCCGTTTTCCTCCACCGTCTTCCTTTCTCCAAAATAAAGCCCGCCGGTCAGTTCCCTCATAATCAGCATATCAAAGCCCCTTGAGCTGATTTCCTCTTTTAACGGGCAGGCCCCTGCCAGTTCTTCATACAATACCGCCGGGCGCAAATTGGCAAAAAGGTTCAACGCCTTGCGAATGCCAAGAAGCCCTGCTTCCGGCCTTAAATTCGGCGGCAATTGATACCATGGGGATGTGGTAGTGTCGCCGCCGATGGAACCCATCAGCACCGCATCCGCTGCCTTTGCGTCCGCCACCGCTTCCTCTGTCAGAGGAACCCCGTGCACATCGATGGACGCGCCGCCCATAAGAATATCCTTATATTTTATTTCATGTCCGTAAAGCTGGGCTACTTTGTCCAGTACTTTTTTCGCCTCCCTTACGATTTCCGGCCCAATGCCGTCGCCCGGAATACAGGTAATATTTAATTCCATAATGCTTCACTCCTTCTGTTTAGCATAGTAAAGTATCAAAGACTACTTTCAACATAATATCGTATAATAGGGGAAAATTCAAGGGGATTGGACGAAAAATGAAGGTGAATGGCAACAGTTCAGCCCAAAATAAAAATCAATGCCCAGGCAGCCCAGGCATTGGTATGTTTACTATTTACTATGATTGGCCAAAAAAATCTTATTTTGTTTCCGCGTCCGGTTTTTCCACTTCCGCTATGGCCGCTTTTCTCATCGGAATCCTGCAGTTTTTGTTATTTCCAAACTCTACAATAACAGTGTCGTCGGTAATATCAATGATAACCCCATACATTCCGCTGCTCGTAAGGACATAATCGCCTATTTCAAGTGCAGACAACATCGCCGTCATCTTTTTCTGTTCCTTTTTCTGCGGACGAATCATCAGGAAGTAAAATACACCGATAATCAGGATTATTTCTATAATCATGATTGCGCCCATTCCTTCGCCGCCTGCTGCCGCACCTTCTGCCAAAAGTATACCCATTTGTAATTCCTCCTAAAAATTTATCTTCACTCCGGCCCTGAAAAATAGCCTAATACATATCATACACAAAATTGAGGCATAAAACAAGTACTTTGTTGAGAATTTCATAAACACTGGTATCAGTTCAGCCTTTCGGATTCTTTGCCGCATCTGCATACCTGTCCTAACCGTTATCCATCCCTGCCAGTTTCCTTCTTTTATATTCCCCAAAACGCCCTTCGTCCAGCGCCTCCCTGATTTCTTCCATCATAGTGTTATAAAAATAAAGATTATGAAGCACACAAAGCCTCATGCCCAGCATTTCCTTCGCCTTCAGCAGATGGCGGATATAGGCTCTGGAATAGCGCCTGCAGGCAGGGCAGCCGCAGCCTTCTTCAATAGGGCGGCCATCGGTCTCATATTTGGCGTTGAAAAGATTGATTTTTCCGTGGTTGGTATATAAATGCCCATGGCGCCCGTTGCGGCTGGGATAAACACAGTCAAAGAAGTCCACGCCCCGCTCCACCCCTTCCAGAATATTGGCAGGGGTTCCTACCCCCATGAGGTACGTGGGCTTGTCCACGGGAAGATGGGGAACCGTTTCTTCCAGAATATAATACATTTCCTCGTGGCTCTCCCCTACGGCCAGCCCGCCGATGGCATAACCGTCCAACTCCATTTCCGATATCCGTTTGGCATGTTCCACACGGATATCCGCAAACACCGCCCCCTGGTTAATGGCAAAAAGCATTTGGTTCTTATTAATCGTATCTTCCAGCCCGTTCAACCGTTTCATCTCTTCTTTACACCGCATAAGCCAACGGGTCGTCCGGTCTACGGAAGCCTGCACATATGCCCTGTCGGCACGGCTGGAAGGACATTCGTCAAAGGCCATAGCTATGGTGGAAGCCAGATTGGATTGAATCCCCATGCTTTCCTCCGGTCCCATGAAAATTTTCCTCCCATCCACATGGGAATTGAAATAAACCCCTTCCTCCTTTATTTTCCGTAAGGAAGCAAGGGAAAAAACCTGAAATCCGCCGGAATCCGTTAAAATAGGTTTATCCCATGACATAAACTTGTGGAGCCCGCCCATTGCCTTCACAATTTCATCCCCCGGCCTCACATGGAGATGGTATGTGTTGGACAGCTCCACCTGAGTTTTTATCCCTTCCAAATCCTCTGTGGAAACCGCCCCTTTAATCGCTGCCGCCGTTCCCACGTTCATGAACACCGGCGTCTGGATAATTCCGTGCACCGTATGAAATTCCCCTCTTTTAGCTCTTCCTTCCTGTTTTAACAATCGATACATTTTCTTTCCTCTGTTCTCCTGACAAATTGAGTAGTTATTATGTTATGTATTTTATAACCTTCTTTTTCAACAGTGCTATTATACCAAAAGGGTAATCAGGTGTAAAGAATCTGTGGGCGGCCAACAGTGCATAGTACATATCGTGCTTTCAATTCCATATACTATCTATGTATATAACAATATCCTATTACCGTCGAATGGAGGTTTTCCAATGAAAAAACTGAAATCTTATATCATAGCCGGCATCATTTTTGTTTTGACAGCCGGAACGCTTTCCCATTTTCTCTATGGCTGGACCGGAAATAACTTTATTATCGGATTCTTTGCCCCGGTCAGCGAATCCGTCTGGGAACATATGAAACTGGTATTTTTTCCCATGCTTTTCTATTCGCTCTTTGCCGTCATAAAGTTAAAGGGCGATTACCCGTGCGTAGCTTCTTCTTTATGCTTTGGCATCTTGGTCGGCACATGGCTGATTCCTCTTCTTTTTTACCTTTATACTTATCTCCTCGGCAAAAATATCCTTATTCTTGATATTGGAACCTTTGCCCTAAGCACTGCCGCCGCATTCTTTATCGCTTATAAGCTTACTCTGTCCTGCCGCCTGCAGCCCTATGCCCTTTGGCTGTACTGTGCGGTGGGCGTTCTTCTTATCTGTTTTGTGTTATTTACTTATCGGTCTCCCATACCCCATTCCTGATACGTTTGCTCGTTGGGCCCGCCAAAAGCAAAAAACAGCCATTGATACCCGTCTCTGCAGATGTGATTCGGATTTCAATGGCTGTTATATTTTATGCTTATAAAAAACAACGGATATCGATGGCAAGTCGCTATTTTGCCGCCTTTGCTCCAAAAGTGGGCTTGTAAGAAGTTATAAGACGATTTCCGTCTATAAAATCATTAAAAAGGTGTAAAGCCTTAATAATTCAATAGACTTTACACCCGGTTATGTGACTAATTTACTTCTTTGTTGTTTGCAAGAATGTTTTTTTTACGCATTTTGAGTTTCTCTTTCTCTTTCTCATCCTTTTCTTTATCTATTAATTCATCTACAAAGTTTATTAAAGCGTTATATACTTCAAATTGTTCATCACTCATGCCCATACAATCACCTACTTTCTATATTGTTGTGGCTTGTATTGTTACAATATAAGTATATCACAACTTAGATGCAAAGTCTATTCAATTATCAAGATAGATTGTGTCCGTTAAATGAAATATTAATAGTCAAAAAAATAACCTGAATCCTGTCTTGGCAGCAAACTTCCTTATGCGGGCCTGCGCATAAACAAAAAAAGCCTGAAACATCGTGTTTTCAGGCATTCTCTATCATAGCGAGAGGGGGACTTGAACCCTCGACACTACGGGTATGAACCGTATGCTCTAGCCAGCTGAGCTATCTCGCCATATAATCTCCCACCGGATATCCGGTAAGAGATGGGACCTATAGGGCTCGAACCTATGACCCTCTGCTTGTAAGGCAGATGCTCTCCCAGCTGAGCTAAGATCCCATATGAGTGGGCTGCTTTCCGCAACCCGCTCTGCTATTATACAATTATATTCCAAGACTTGTCAACAACTTTTTTTAAATTTTAAAAAAATTCTGGCTGGCTGGACTTTTGTTTTGCAAATTACTTTATTTAACTCCACTGTTTTACATTACTCTAATTATGATACCCGTACACTTTATTTTAATTTAGGAGAGGAACATGGACATAAACTTCAAATTAATCGGGAAACGGATTCAAGAAACCCGCACCCAGCATGGATTATCGCAGGCAGCGCCTGCAGAACTAACTGAACTTTCAACTTCTTACATAAGTTACATAGAAGCTGCGAAAAAACAGCCAAGCCTCACATCATTAATCCAAATATCAAATACCCTGGGCTTGACAGTAGACGAATTGCTATGCGGCAACCAGCTCCACAACCCAACAGATTATCAGACGGATATCGATCTGCTTATGGCAGATTGTACCTCCCGTGAGAAACGTTTTATTTATGAACTTATTTTAAGGGCAAAGCAGATTCTCCGGGAGAACGAATGGGTTCTGATAGAACATGATAAACTTAAAGAAATCCAAAAAAATACTTCTAATTGATTTCCAAATATGACTGGCGGTTAATCTCTTGACTGCTGCTCTATTTTCATTTTTTCCAGAAAATATATAATTTCTATATCAAAGCGAAAGGCGGTATTCAAATGATTGAATCGGAACACGCAAAAACTGTTCAAGAGCAGAAAGCAAAGATTCGGGAGAGATATAAAGGCATTGATACAAGCGAACTGGAATGCGTTCCTGCAAAAGAAGCGGAAGACGTATTTAAAAGCAAACGCGAACTTCATGTTGCCGTATATGCGAGAGTGTCCACCGATGACCCCCGTCAGACTTCCTCATACGAATTACAAAAAAACCACTATTTGGACGTAATAAGCCGAAATCCAAATTGGAAACTGGTTGAAATCTATGCAGATGAGGGAATATCAGGTACTTCCCTCATGCACCGTGACGCATTTAAACGCATGATTGAAGATTGCGAAAAAGGAAAAATCGATTTGATTATTACCAAAAGCGTCTCCCGGTTTGCCCGCAATATCATTGACTGCATTGGATATGCCAGGGAACTGCAGGCGATGACGCCTCCCGTTGGGATATTCTTCGAAGCGGAAAATATACACACTTTCAATCCCAACAGTGAAATGACCCTTTCTTTTATGGCTGCAATGGCACAGGAAGAAAGCCACAATAAAAGCGAGATTATGAATGCCTCTATTGAGATGCGCTTCCGTAGGGGTATTTTCCTTACCCCACCGCTTCTTGGTTATGACCTCAATGAAAAAGGCGAGCTTGTAATCAACGCAGACGAAGCAAAAACTGTCCGCCTGATTTTTTATATGTATCTGTCTGGCAGTACGTGTCAGGACATTGCAGATACCCTGACCGAATTAAAACGCCCAACCAAAAAGGGCAACATTACATGGTCGGCCGGAAGTATTTTACGTATTCTTCAAAATGAACGGCACTGCGGGGATGTCCTGTCACGGAAAACCTGGACTCCTAACTACCTAAACCATAAATCCAAAAAGAATAAGCAGAACCGGAACCAGTACAGAAAATACGGACATCATGAAGCGATTATTTCCAAAGATGATTTTATTGCCGTACAAAGGCTAATCCGGAATGCCCGGTATGGCGGGAAAGGCATCCTGCCGGAATTGAAAGTCATCACAGATGGAGCATTAAGAGGCTATACCTCCATAAACACAAGATGGGCAGGATTTAAAGCATATGACTACATTTCCGCCTGCCAGAGTCTCCAACCTCCTGCCCTTCAAAATGATTCCAGCGAAGTTAATGCGCAGGCCGGCGAATTTGACCTTAGAGGTTTTGAAGTCACAAGATCTCAATTTATGAACCCAAAGGAAAAGCCTTATATCCTCATCACGCCAAAGATGCTCAAATTTAATATGAACAGCTTGTCAAGGATACCTAATACCCAGTATGTGGAACTGCTCATAAATACTGTCAGCCAAACGCTTGCAGTCCGCTCCCGACCGGCAGATTCCGCAAATTCTGTTCCATGGGCGCAAATGAAGAATGGCAGGTTAGTTCCACGGGAGATTGCTTCTGCCGCGTTCATCCCCACCTTTTATGAATTGTGCGGTTGGAATCTGCATTATAAATATCGGTGTATCGGAGTTTCCCGGCATAAAGATAACGAAAATGTACTGCTTTTCAATCTATCGGAAACGGAAATTTTTATTCCAAAATCCGACTCCGGACAGGATATAGACACTCCTGGCAACTCTCCCGCTCCATATTTTGGAGCAACAAAATCAGACATTATGGGATATCCCGCACCATGGTGCCATACTTTTGGAAACGGTTATTATTATCAGGCACAGGCGGAAGAACTTGCCGCATTTACCCGCACCGGGGAATGGATTATTCAATCGGAAGGCATCACCTTCCATACAGAGCATCTGAATGCCACGCCTCCGGACGAGGCGCTCCAGCACAGTGCGGAACTTATAAACTCTATGAGGGTTGAAGACAAAAATGAACTCACTATCTGAAGCACAGGAAAATAAAACAGTACAAAACACCCTTATGAAAAGGGAAATGGAGATTATACAGGATAATTCTTTCGGCTGTGACGGATTCCAAGTAGTCCGTGGAGAGTTTTTCTCCCATGTTTACGAACCCTGCATTACCTTCAACAACTACAAAGTATACGTTAATACCGCTTGCGTAAAAAAGCTTCCAGATACTGATTACATACAAATCCTGGTAAATCCCACAAAGAAAAAGCTGGCTGTACGTCCATGCCTGGAAGAGGACAAGGATTCTGTCCGCTGGTGCAGTGCAACCACAAAACGCTCCCCAAAGTAAATTACATGCCCTGTATTCTTTGCCAAAGTAATAAGCCTGATGGGATGGAATCCGGATTACCGTTACCGCCTCGTTGGAAAGCTAATCCAATCTAATGATAAGTTTCTCTTTGTATTTGACCTTGATGCCCCGGAAATATTTGTCCGTACCATAAAAGATGGGAAAAAGCCGCAATCATCCCGGACTCCATCCTATCCCGCAGAATGGAAGTACCAATTTGGTATCCCCTCAGACGAACATCAAAAATCATTGCGGATAGATATCTTTAATGAATATACCGTGTTCAGCATGCAGGAAAAACCTGCCAAAACACCAAAAACCAAAGAAAGAGAGGAACCGGAGTATGGAAACCAAACAGAATACGCTGCCCCAGGCATTGCGTGTTGGTTTCCTATGGATGAGGCTGTTCCCGTGGAATATGCCACATTGAACGGAGGGATGTAATATGGAATTGCATTATGGACCAACTTTAAAATTTGATGAGGAATTTCTATGTCTGATGCAGCCGCTTTCCGACAAAGAACTATCGGTTATGAAGCAAACTCTATCGGGCAACAGAATGCTACATTCCATCGCAGCATGGATGATTTATTACTGCAATATGTTCCAAATGTACACTTTGAGCAGATACCAATCAAAAACCTTACATCCAACCAAGAATACCAACGTAACCTGTCAATCAAGCACGTCCAAAAAGCGGCAGAGAACTTCGATCTCTACCAGATTAACCCTATAAAAGTCAGCCGAAGAGATGGGAAAAACTATGTATTTAATGGCCAGCATACCATTGAGATTATTGCCACTGTCTCAGGCTCACGTGAAACTCCGGTCTGGTGCATGATTTATGATGACCTCGAATATCAGCATGAAGCCGACATTTTTGCAAACCAGATGAAATATGTAAAGCCGCTGCTTCCTTATGAAACTTTCATGGCCAATATTGAAGCCGGGAGCGATAAGCACATACTTATCAATGACCTCGTGGAATCCTTTGGTTTGGAGATTGCCGCTTCTTCCGGACCGGGCGGAATCTGTGCCGTATCGACGCTGGAATATATTTATGATAAATACGGATTCCGGATGCTCGACCATGTGCTTACGCTCTGTATCGGTACTTGGGAAGGTTCCCCATCCTCTTTAAGCGGCAACATGCTCAAAGCAGTTGCAAGAATTCTATATGTATATGGCGATAATGTTAAGGATGATATGTTCAAGGAGAAACTTGGAAAAGTATCCATGAAAGAGATTACCCGCACCGCAAGAGAAAGGCGGGAAGGCTCCCTCGGATATGCCGAAACACTGCTCATCCATTATAACAAGAAAATGCGGAATCAGTTACGGATGGGGTATCTCTATAACAAAAAGCCGTCACAACCAAACTATATAGAGGATTCCCGACCCGAATCCAGAGAATCCAATCTGTCTGACGGCTCCCCATCCCCCGATTTTGAGCCAGGAAACGCCGGGCAGCTTGGCCTGTTCAATAACGATTGAGCCTCTCCTGCCGGAGAAAAACCGGCAGGAATCATTTTTACCGCTTTCCTGTTCCTACATCCTCTCCGGCGCCGAAAATCCCAGCAAATCAATGCAGGTCTCCAGAATATCCTTCGCCAGCAAAAGCAAGGCAATCCAGCCTTCTTTCTTTGCCTCGTCTTCTTCCGCCAGTATCTTCGTCTCATGGTAGAAGCGGTTAAAGGCATTGGCGATATCATAGATGTAAGCGCATACCTTATGGGGGGCGATTTCTTCATAAGCATTTTCTATCATTCCGATAAATCCGGCCAGTTCCAGCATTAACGCTTTTTCCGGCTCGCTGCAGGCCGGCCGCAGGGCTGCAGCTTCCAGCCGCCCGCCCGCTTCTTTATATTTGGACAGAATGGATTTGATGCGCACAAGGGTATACAGGATATATGGGCCGGTATCCCCTTCCGAAGAGGTGAAGCGCTCAATATCGAAAATGTAATCTTTGGAAGCCTGGTTGGACAAATCCCCATATTTCACCGCTGAAAGCGCCACCACCTGGGCCGTCTGCCTCGCCTCTTCCTCCGGTACGGAGCGGTTCTGTATGATTTTCCCATACATCACTTCATTAATTTCATTTATCAGGTATTCCAGGCGCATAACCCCGCCTTCCCGCGTCTTAAAGGGCTTGCCGTCCTTGCCGTTCATCGTTCCGAAGCCAAGGAATTTCAATTTTGTCTCTGGAGACACAAGCCCTGTCTTGCGCGCACAGCGGAAGACCTGCTCGAAATACAGTTCCTGGCGCTTGTCCACCACATAAATTATTTCATCCGGATGATACTTTTCCATCCGTTCCTTAATCGTTGCCAAATCCGTAGTATTGTACAAGGATGCCCCGTCAGATTTCAATATCATGCACGGGGGGATTTCTTTCGTATCCGTCTCCTCTTTCACGTCCACCACTAAAGCGCCCTCGCTGATATAGGTATGCCCGCCCGCTTTCATCTCTTCCACCATCTGGGGGATTAAATCGTGGACATCGGATTCCCCTTTCCATAAATCGAACTCCACATTCAGTTTATCATAGTTTTTCTTAAGATCCGCCACCGACACCCGGATAATGTGGTTCCAAAGGGCGCGGTACCCCCTTACGCCGTTTTGCAGCTTAAAGGTGGCATCCATGGCCTTTTCCTTATACGCGCTGTCTTCTTTGGACTTCCCGCTGGCCGTGGGATAGATTTCTTCCAGTTCGGCAATGGTAAAAGGCGCTTCCTCAGGATATTCCCCGGTAAAGCTGTCATCAAAATATACCAGCTCCGGTTTCCTCTCCTGCAATTCCGTGATAATAAGCCCCATCTGCAGCCCCCAGTCACCCAGATGGATATCCCCGATTACTTCATGGCCCGCATACCTGGCGATTCTCTTCACGCTTTCACCGATAATGGCCGACCTAAGGTGCCCTACATGGAGGGGCTTAGCCACATTCGGCCCGCCGTAATCGAGCATGATTCTCTTTGCCTTTTCGGGCATTTCCAGCCCGAATTTATCGCTCTTGGACATGCCGTCCAAATATTCCTTCAAAAACTCAGGGCTTATTTTCAAATTCAAAAAACCCGGGGGCACCGCGCCCACTTCTTCGAACACTCCACTGCCTTCCAGTTCCTTCGCCACATCCTGCGCTATCATCATAGGGGCTTTCTTATAGCGCTTCGCCCCCGCCATCGCTCCGTTGCACTGATATTCGCACAAATCCGGACGGTTGGATGCAGTCACCTTACCCAGTTCCCCGTCATATCCCGCCGACTGGAACGCTTTCTTCATTTCTTCCGATATTACTTCCAGAATTTTTTTCATAGACACTTTCCTTTCCAAAATAAACCTTTTTCTTCACTTAACCAGTTCTTCGCCCGCTTTCGAGTCAACACTCCCGCCGCAATCTATCATTCGGCCCGCTGCCCGCGGGAATATATGCATCCGCAATAGTTCTGCCGGTACAGGTCAAACTGTTTCGACAATTCGATAGAACGCTTGTACCCGTCTTTTTTCTTAAAATCCGAAGGGAGGAAAAAAACGCCATATTTTTCTCCCAGCTCTTCGCCGATTTCATTTAGCTTATGGGCGTTTTTTAGCGGGCTTATGCTCAAAGTGGTGGTGAAACAGTCAAAACCCTGCTCCGCCGCAAGTTTGGCCGTTTTCTCTAACCGCAGCGCATAGCATTTGAAACAGCGTTCCCCGCCTTCCGGGCATTTTTCCAGCCCTTTTGTCAGCTTGTAAAAGCAATCCGGCTCATAATCCCCTTCTATCACTTCAATCCGCTTCGCATTTGCGGTAGAATGCATATTCTTAAAATCGGCTTCCTCCACCTGGCGGTTATATTCCCCTATCAGCCGTTTCTGCTCTTCCACCCGTTTTCTATATTCTTTGTCTTCAGTAATATTGGGATTATAATAAAATACAGTAATATAAAAATATTCCCTCAAATATTCCAGGACATAGCTGCTGCATGGCGCACAACAGCTATGAAGGAGCAGCTTTGGGCCTGGGATTTTCCTGGCTTTTCCCTCCCAATCCCCAGCTAGTCTCCACCCCTCGATTAGTTTATCCAATTCCTTCGCATAATTCCTGTTTCTACACATTTCTTTTTCCCACACTCCATAGACTGCCCACCGCTGTTTCTCCACCCAATGGCATCCTCCCATAGCCGGCCTGCAAAGCAGATTCCGCTAACGCAGCGATGGCAGCGGCCTGGAAATCCCACACAAACAACGCAGCAGCCCCGATGGCATGCCGCTACATCGACGCAATATCCACCAAAGTCAGCTT
Organism: Lachnospiraceae bacterium; assembly: GCA_021769135.1. Taxonomy (GTDB): domain Bacteria; phylum Bacillota; class Clostridia; order Lachnospirales; family Lachnospiraceae; genus Kineothrix. The sequence goes on from JAETTM010000003.1 coordinate 50,988, forward strand.
CTCTTCCTCTCCGATATGCTCCAAACTGGTCACCAATGCCCTTGCCGTATCCAGCGAAGTCAGGCAGTTGACGCCTGTCTCTATGGCCGTCCGGCGGATTAAGAAGCCATCCCTGGATTTATCCCTCCCCTGGGTAGGGGTATCGATGACCAAATCGATTTCATGCCCCAAAATAAGGTCCATCACCGTAGGGGATTCCTGCTGTATTTTATTTACTTTACGCGCTTTTACTCCCGCCTCCTGCAAAGCGTTCGACGTGCTTCGGGTGGCATAGATTTTGTAGCCCAGGGCTTCAAACCGTCTGCCGATTTCAATAGCTTCCCCTTTGTCCGCATCCTTTACGGTTATTATCATCCTGCGGAATCTGGGCAAATGCACCCCGGCGCCGAGAAATGCCTTATAAAGGGCTTCGTGGAAGGTTCTGGAAATCCCAAGGCATTCCCCGGTGGACTTCATTTCCGGCCCCAGGCTGATTTCCGCCCCGCGGATTTTTTCAAAAGAAAATACCGGCATTTTAATGGCCACATATTCCGCTTCCTTCTGCAATCCCGGCTCATACCCCAGTTCTTTGATGGTCTTGCCGATTATCACTTCCGTTGCCAAGTCCACAATCGGGATTCCCGTCACTTTGCTGATATAGGGCACCGTTCGGGAGGAACGGGGATTTACCTCGATGACATAAACTTCTTCCCCTACCGCGATAAACTGGATATTAATCAGCCCGATTACATGCAGGGCTTTCGCCAGCCTTCTCGTATATTCCGCAATCGTAGCCTTCACATTTTCACTGATGCTCTGGGCCGGGTATACCGATATACTGTCGCCGGAATGGACGCCTGCCCGTTCGATATGCTCCATAATGCCCGGAATTAAAATATCCGTGCCGTCGCAGACCGCATCCACCTCGATTTCTTTCCCCTGTAAATATTTATCCACCAAAATGGGATGGTCCTGGGCTATCCGGTTAATGATTTCCATAAATTCTTCCACTTCCTCGTCGGAAATGGCAATCTGCATCCCCTGGCCGCCAAGGACATAGGAGGGGCGCACCAAAACCGGATATCCCAGCCTGCCTGCCACCCTTTTCGCCTCCTCGGCAGTATAGACGGTTCCCCCGGAGGGCCTGGGGATTTTGCATTCCTCCAAAATAGCATCAAACAGTTCCCTGTCCTCCGCCGCATCCACATTTTCCGCACTTGTTCCCAGGATAGGAACGCCCATCTTCATCAGGCTTTCCGTCAGTTTAATGGCCGTCTGACCGCCAAACTGCACCACCGCCCCGTCCGGCTTTTCTATATTAACGATGTTCTCCACGTCCTCGGGAGTCAGCGGTTCGAAATAAAGCTTGTCCGCGATATCGAAATCCGTGCTCACCGTTTCCGGGTTATTGTTAATGATAATTGTCTCATATCCCGCCCTGGCAAAAGCCCATGTGGCATGCACGGAGCAGTAGTCGAATTCAATCCCCTGCCCGATGCGGATAGGGCCGGAGCCCAAAACAAGCACCTTTTTTAAAGGATGGGTCTGCACCGCCTCGTTTTCGCTGCCGAAACAGGAATAATAATACGGAGTAGCCGCCTGGAATTCTGCCGCACAGGTATCCACCATCTTAAAGGCAGCCGTAATGCCGTTCTCATAGCGCATCTTTTTCACCGCCTCTTCCGGCAGGCCGGCCAGCCTTCCGATAACGCTGTCCGGGAATTCCAGCCGTTTTGCCTCTTTTAACAGCTCCAGCGTTAACGGCCCCTCTTTCAAAGCGTTCTCCATCTCCACAAGAATGGCTATTTTATCGATAAACCAACGGTCTATCATAGTCATTTCGTAAATCCTGTCATAATCTATCCCTTTTCTCAACGCCTCCGCAATGACATAAATCCTCTGGTCATCCACCCGCTTCATCCTCTCCAGCAGTTCCTCCTGGGAAAGGGAAGAAAAGTCATAGCTAAGCAGGCAGTCCACATGCTGCTCCAGGGAGCGGATTGCCTTCATCAGCGCCCCTTCGAAGCTGGTGCATATGCTCATCACTTCGCCGGTGGCCTTCATCTGGGTGGTCAGCGTCCGTTTCGCCGTTATGAACTTATCAAAAGGCAGCCTGGGGATTTTGACCACGCAATAGTCAAGAGCCGGTTCGAAGCTGGCATAGGTTTTTCCCGTAATGGCATTTTTAATTTCATCCAGGGTATAGCCCAGCGCAATCTTAGCCGCCACTTTGGCAATGGGGTATCCTGTAGCCTTGCTGGCCAGCGCCGAAGAACGGCTTACCCGCGGGTTTACTTCTATAACGCAATATTCAAAGCTGGTAGGGTGCAGGGCAAACTGTACGTTGCAGCCCCCTGTGATTTCCAGTTCATTGATAATATTCAATGCCGAACTGCGCAGCATCTGGTATTCCTTGTCCATCAGCGTCTGGGAAGGGGCCACTACGATGCTGTCGCCAGTGTGCACGCCTACCGGGTCGATATTCTCCATATTGCAGACCGTAATGCAGTTTCCGGCGCTGTCCCTCATTACTTCATATTCGATTTCTTTCCAGCCGGCAATGCACCGTTCCACCAATACCTGCCCTACCCGGGAAAGCCGCAGCCCGTTTTCCAGTATTTCTTCCAGTTCCATCCGGTTATGGGCAATGCCCCCGCCCGAGCCCCCTAATGTATAAGCCGGGCGCAAAACTACTGGATATCCTATTTCCCCGGCAAATGCAACGCCGTCCTCCACATTTTCCACCACCAGGGAAGCTGCGCAGGGCTCGCCTATTTTTTCCATCGTCTCTTTGAATTCCAGCCGGTCTTCCGCCTTTTTTATCGTCTTGGCCGTAGTACCCAAAAGGGTTACATGATGTTTGGCCAAAAAGCCGGATTCGTCCAGTTCCATCCCAAGGTTCAGCCCGGCCTGCCCTCCCAGGGTAGGCAGCACGCTGTCCGGCTTTTCCTTTTCTATAATCTGCTCTAGAACCTTCACCGTCAAAGGCTCGATATAAACTTTATCCGCAATATCCCTGTCCGTCATAATGGTGGCAGGATTGGAGTTTACCAGCACCACCTCTATCCCTTCCTCTTTCAGGGAACGGCAGGCCTGGGTTCCCGCGTAATCAAACTCCGCCGCCTGCCCGATGACTATCGGCCCGGAGCCGATAACAAGCACTTTTTTTACATTTGGATTTTTAGGCATTTATCCCCGCCCCCTTTCCAGCATTTCCAGGAACTTATCAAACAGATACCCTGAATCCTGCGGCCCCGGGCAGGCTTCCGGATGGAACTGCACCGTAAAAATGTTTTTTCCCGTGTAGGCCAGACCTTCATTGGTTCCGTCATTTACATTGATGAATGCAGGAACGGCAATTTTTTCATCCAATTTATCCGTATCCACCACATAGCCGTGGTTTTGGGAAGAAATATACACCTTCCCCGTCCGCAGATCCTTCACCGGATGATTTCCTCCCCGGTGCCCGTATTTCATCTTATAAGTATCAGCCCCGGTGGCCAGCGCCATCAGCTGATGCCCCAGACAAATGGCAAAGATGGGAATATCCGTTTCGTATAATTTTCTGATTTCTTTTATAATGGAGGCGCATTCCTTCGGGTCTCCGGGGCCATTGCTCAGCATAATGCCGTCCGGTTTTTCCGAAATGATTTCTTCCGCTTTGGTCAATGCCGGGTATACTGTCACATCGCATCCCCGCTTCACCAGGCAGTCCGCAATATTATCCTTCGCCCCCAAATCCAGAAGGGCCACTTTCTTTCCAATCCCCCTTAACCGGCGCACCATGCTTGGCTTCCTTTCATGTATTCCGGCTTCGTAATCTTCCCTGCAAAACCTTGCGCTGCCGGATAAAGGCCCGTTTTCCTCCAATGTCCTGGAACCTTTCAGCACATATTTCTCCCTGCAGGTAACCTTTTCCACCACTTTTCCTGTAACATATGCCTTTAAACGGGGGATGATTTCTTCCAGGCAATAACCCTCGTTTGTGGTTATCATGCCGTTCATCGTTCCCTTTTCCCTCAATATCTTCGTCAAAGCCCTCGTGTCGATTCCCGCAATTCCCGGCACCTCATATTCTTCCAGGAACTGTCCCAAGGTCAAGTCCATGCGGAAATTGCTTCCCATCCTGGATAATTCCCTGACAATCAGCCCGTCCGTCCACGGCCTTTTGGACTCCATGTCTTCTCTGCAAATCCCATAATTGCCAATCAGGGGGTAGGTCATACAAACAGCCTGTCCGGCATAGGACGGGTCGGTAAGCACTTCGGGATACCCTGCCATGGAGGTGTTAAAAACAATTTCACTGATAACTTCCTTCCTGGTGCCGATGCTCATCCCCTCAAAAACCGTGCCGTCTTCCAAAATTAGAAATGCCCGCATTTTCTCTCCCTTCCTGCGCCAGGCTTACGGCGCATCTTGTCTCAACAAATTGTTCTATTATAGCATATGTCACCAATTCCCCCCAGAAATTGATGACCTGCCTGCGCTTCAGCGCAATTCATTGTAGCACAAACCATTTATACACTTCAACGTTTTTCAAAAAATTACCCAATACGCCGTATCTTCAATGATTATCAGCTGCTCGGATGCATCGAAGTAATTCCAGTCCTTTCCTTCAAAGTACGTCCGGAATACATCTTCATCCATCGGCGCTTTTTTAAACTCCCTTTCCGTCACAATATTCACCAAAGTATTTGTAACCAAACCGAGGGCGCGTTCGTTAATCTGATCCGTTTTATAGTATACATTGTCATAAGTAAACGGGCAGTTCAAATCTTTTGCCACGGCCAGCTTTTCCACCCGTTTTCCCGTCTCTTCCTCGTATTCCAGGATTTTCTCATAAACCATCATCGCATAAGTCTTGTCCAGCGTGTTGCTGGTCATATGGTTGGAAACAATGATATTGCAAAACAAGATATGAATCAGCAAATAACCGCAGCTCAAATAGCATAGCGCTTCCTTCCCCTTCCCCGGCATACGCCAGAAGGCGATCAGCAGCAGCATGGACTGCGCCGCGTAAAAAGTCCATACAAACCGGGGATATGTCTGGGCATACTGTACTATCGAAAGAATGTATACCATCATGAGAAGGGCAATCACAAGTAAAAGGTAATAAACAATCTGTTTCCATTTCCTTTCCTTCCCCAGTATCCAAAGGGTAATCCCCACCGCAATGCATAGAATAATCAAGGGCAGCCCTACTTTGGGAAGGAGTCCTTTGCTGTTCAGCAATATGTTTCCGAAATCCTGCAGGCATTTCCTTGCATTTCCCAGCAAATCAACTTGACCCATGGTCCGCCCTGCCCCTTCCACCAGCCCCACCTTCGAGACCAGGCTTAAGCTAAGGATGTTCAGCACACCGGACCCTACCGTAACACACCCGCATAACAACTCCTGAATCACTGTTTTTACCGTAATCACACATTCATTTTCAATAAATATCCATGCGGAAAGAACGATGGCCGCATAAATAACCGCAGCCTGATATTCCGCCGTGGAAAGAAAAAATAAAAGCAGCGCCCATAAATATTTCTTTTTCGTAAAGAGCCATATCCCTACAGTTGCCAGAAAATATGCCATCCCGAACATCAGGGCGCATTCCCCGAACATAAAAGATTCCGCAAACAATACGTTAGAAAACAGCAGGCCGGTCAGGGAAATCCAAGCTAATTGGCCGCCGATTCCCGCAGGCTTCCCAATTTTTTCTTCAAAGCATATTTGTACAATGCATACTGAAAATGCCAGCAAAATGATTTCCGCCAATGCCGTTATTCCCGTATGGGTCGCTGTAGACAGCCCCAGCTGATAGAGAACCCAATCCTGAAAAGCTGACAAATAACGCCCATGCTGCATCATGGAACTGATATCATCCCATGCAAACCACATATGAGTCAGGGTATCGCAGTTAAAAGAGCGTCTTAACATGCCTCCCCACGCCAGAACAAGCACTGCGAAGTTCACCAGATAGCGGTCAAACAATGCTTTTAACTTTCCCAAATCCATATATACAATCAAACCCTTTCCATAATCTGCAAGCCTGCATGCGCACATATAACATAACGTCAAACAGCTTTTCTCTTTTTCTTTCTTACGAACCATGAAATACCGCTCCCAAGCGGCCGGCGTTCTTCCGGCCAGCTTATGAAGCGGCTTTGCTCATCCTTCTTATAGTTGCTTAGTTACAGAAAATAGTGGACACCGGATTCAAAAATCTTCATATCCTGTTCCCCATAAATATTCATCGCCACAGCTTCCCCCCGGCGTTCCGCATGGGCCATTTTGCCAAAGCATCTCCCGTCCATGGAAGTAATGCCTTCTATCGCTTTATAGGAGCCGTTAATATTCCATTCCTCATCCATGGATACATTTCCGTCTATGTCGGCATACTGGGTGGCCACCTGGCCGTTGGCAAACAGTTTATCGATCCATTCCTTCGGCGCCACGAAACGCCCTTCCCCGTGGGATGCAGGAACCACATAAGTCTTTCCCAGTTCCGCTTCCTGCAGCCAGGGTGATTTGTTGGACACTACTTTTGTATAAACCATTTTGGATATATGGCGGTTAATCGTATTGAAAGTCAGGGTAGGAGAGCTCTCATCCTGCCCTACGATTTCTCCGAAAGGCACCAATCCCAGCTTAATCAAAGCCTGAAATCCGTTGCAGATTCCCAAAGCCAGTCCGTCTCTTTCGGACAGCAGGCGCATTACCGCTTCTTTTATCTTCTCATTCTGAAAAGCGGTAGCGAAAAACTTGGCGCTGCCGTCCGGCTCATCGCCTGCGGAAAAACCGCCGGGGAACATAATAATCTGCGCCCTGTCAATCGCCTTTTCAAACTCATCCACCGATTCCCTGATATCCTCCGCCGTCCGGTTTTTAAACACCTTGGTAATCACTTTCGCACCGGCGCGTTCAAACGCCATCCCGCTGTCATATTCACAGTTTGTGCCGGGGAATACCGGGATGAACACAGTAGGTCTGGCAATTTTCTCTTTACATACATAAACCTTATCCGCCTTATACAGAGGGGAATCCACCGCCGATATGTCCTTTTCCGCCCTGGTGGGGAATACCTTCTCCAGTTTGGAAGTCCATGCCTGCAGAGCCTCCTCCATCGGAATAGAGACCTCTTTATAGACGAATTCCGCTTTTTCCGTCACTTCGCCTATCATCTGGCAGTTTTCGATTTCCTCCAGCCTTTCCGTTTTGTCTTCCGCCACTTCCGCAATGATATCTCCCAAACCGTTTTCAAACAGCTCCTTTGCCGGGAGTTCTTCCGAAAGCTTTACGCCCATCTTGTTTCCGAAAGCCATCTTGCTCAACGCCGCCGCAATGCCTTTGGCGTCCACCGCATAAGCGGAGACAATCACGCCCCCGTCTATCAATGCGGTAATCTGATGGTACAAGGCTAAAACATCCTCATAAACCGGAATGTCATATTCATCCTTCTCTATTGGGAATCTTACCAGCTTATTGCCCGCCTTTTTCAGCTCCGGCGTCACAATATTCCCTTCTTTTGCCACATCTACGGCAAATGATACCAACGTGGGGGGCACATCGATATCGTTAAATGTGCCTGACATACTGTCTTTGCCACCGATAGAGGGCAGCCCGTACCCAATCTGCGCGTCATATGCCCCTAAAAGGGCCGCGAAAGGCTGGCTCCACCTTTCCGCTTCCGAAGTCATCCTGCGGAAATATTCCTGGAACGTAAAGCGGATATTCCTGCAGTCGCCGCCGCTTGCCACGATTTTTGCCATGGACTCGGTCACCGCATAGATTGCCCCATGATAAGGGCTCCAGGAAGATAAATAGGGGTCAAAACCATAGCTCATCATAGTAACGGTTTCCGTCTTTCCCTTTAATACCGGAAGCTTCGCCACCATAGCCTGCGTCTCCGTCAGCTGATATTTGCCGCCATAGGGCATCAGCACTGTGGCCGCACCAATGGACGAATCGAACATTTCCACCAGCCCCTTTTGGGAGCATACGTTCAAATCGTTCAGCCCGGCCAGCCAGGCTCCCTTAATATCGTCCTTTTTCAATAGCTCTTCCACTGCCGGCGTTGCTATTTTCTGGAAATAATTATCTTCTTTCTCCGGGATATCCACCTTCACATTGGTTTCCTGATGGGCCCCGTTTGTATCTAAGAATGACCGCTTAATATTGACAATTTCCTTTTCCCGCCATTTCAGCACAAGCCTGGGTTCCTTAGTCACTTCCGCCACAGGCACTGCCTCTAAGTTTTCCTCCGCAGCATAATCTAAAAAGGCATCCACATCGGCCGGCGAAACCACTACCGCCATTCTCTCCTGGGACTCCGAAATGGCCAGTTCCGTACCGTCCAGCCCTGCATACTTTTTCGGAACCTTATCCAAATCCACTACCAGCCCGTCCGCCAGTTCCCCAATGGCAACGGAAACGCCGCCAGCGCCGAAATCATTGCACTTCTTTATCAGACGGCTCACTTCTTCCCGTCTGAAAAGCCTCTGTATCTTGCGTTCCGTAGGGGCATTCCCTTTCTGCACCTCTGCTCCGCAAGTCTCAATGGAGCTCTCCGTATGTACCTTGGACGAGCCGGTTGCTCCGCCGCAGCCATCCCTTCCTGTCCTGCCGCCTAACAGGATAATAATATCTCCCGGGTCGGAATTTTCACGGATAACGTTGCTTCTGGGCGCCGCCCCCATTACCGCGCCGATTTCCATTCTCTTCGCCACATAATTGGGGTGGTAAATTTCTTTCACATAGCCTGTGGCCAGGCCGATCTGGTTTCCATAGGAAGAATATCCGCTGGCCGCACCGCGCACAAGCTTTTTCTGGGACAATTTGCCCTTCAGTGTATCCGCCACCGGCACCGTAGGGTCCGCAGCCCCTGTCACCCTCATAGCCTGATATACATAGCCCCGCCCGGAAAGGGGGTCTCTGATTGCGCCGCCAAGGCAGGTGGCCGCGCCCCCGAAAGGCTCTATTTCCGTAGGATGGTTATGGGTTTCATTTTTAAAGAATACAAGCCATTCCTCCGTAACCGGCCCTTCCCCGTAATCTATTTCTACCGGAACGATAACGGAACATGCGTTAATTTCATCCGATTCCTCCATATCTTCCAGCTTGCCGTCTTTTTTCAATTTACGCATCGCCATCAGCGCCAAATCCATCAGGCAGACAAACTTGTCCTCCCGGCCTTGAAACAGCTCTTCCCTCGTATCCAGATAACTCTGATAGGTAGTTTCAATGGGAGATTTATAATACCCCTCGCCGAATTCCACCTTTTTCAGTTCCGTGGAAAACGTAGTATGGCGGCAGTGGTCCGACCAGTATGTATCCAAAACCCGGATTTCCGTCATCGTGGGGTCTCTGTCCTCTTCCCCTTTAAAGTAATTCTGGATATGGCAAAAGTCCTTAAACGTCATCGCCAGCCCCAGCGATTCGTACAGCTTCCTCAAATCCTTTTCCGGCATATCCTTAAAACCGTCTATTACGGCCACATCCTCCGGCTCTTTAAATTCAGCGGCAAGGGTATCCGGCTTCTCCATGCCCGTTTCCCTGGAATCTACCGGATTGATGCAGTACCCTTTTATCTTATCGAATTCATCATCGGAAATATCCCCTGTTACAAGATAAGTCACCGCCGTCCGAATCATCGGTTGCTCATCCTCTTTCAGGAACTTCACGCATTGCACTGCCGAGTCCGCCCTCTGGTCGAACTGCCCCGGGAGAAATTCCACGCTGAACACCCTCCCGTCCGCCGGCACATCAAAAGACTCCCTGTAAAGGATATCCACCGGCGGCTCCGAAAACACAATCCGGCAGGCCACTTCAAAAGTCTCCTCCGAAAGGTTCTCCACATCATAACGAATAAACACCCTCACATCCTTCACGCCTGGAATATCAAGATAGCTTTGGATTTCTTCCTTCAGTTCCCTCGCTTTTACCGCAAACGGCTCTTTCTTTTCTACATAAATGCGTTTCACATTTCCCATGATGAATTTATTATCCTCCGTTTTTTTATACGGATAGCTTCTTACACTACCCTGGCAAATATATGTTTTTTAAGCATATGACATAACTATTATAACGAATCTGCCGCATTTTTCAATGGGGAATGGGTAGTTTTTTTCTAAATAGGGAATATTGTTGGGTATTCCAAGGCGGACGCGGGGAGGAAGGTTCATATCTTCGTCGCCGCACTCCCGCTCCACAAAAAGCGTAGCGGACACTAAGCTCGTGAGTTGCTTTGCAACTCATAACCTCGCTAAGTGCCGACGCTTTTTAAGGGGCTCCTTAAGATATGTACCTTCCTCCCCGCTGGGTATTGGCTATACCAAAAAGGGGGGGATGACACACTGCCCACCGCATATCGCCTTCTCCGCACACAATAAAACACCATCCTATCACCCAATCGCACACCCACAACAAACCGCCAGCACAATCCCCCCTACTTTCCGCCTGGAAAGGTGTAAGCCCGCGGCAGTCATACTATGGGGTGTGGCTGCTCTGTTTTGGAGGGTAGATTTTCTTAACAGAAGCCTCAATAACCCAGGGAAAAGCAGCCACGGACGGCTGCTTTAGGAAGCATGGGCACGGATGCCCATTGCTTCCGGCCCGGTCGGTGTCAAAGCCTACACCTTCTGTTTAGAAAATCCCCTCCAAAACAATGCAGCCACACCCCATAGTATGACTGCCGCGGGCGCAGCTTCTCCCCATCCCCTACTCATGCAGCCGATGCACCAGATAATATGCCAAATCCCCCTCCGCAATCAACGATTCCGAATGGGCAAAAAACACAATACCATCCGTAGGGGCCAGAATCGTTTCCTTTGTATTCCCCCGATAAGGGTCGATAATCTCCGCCATGGCATCCCCGTATCTGATATCCTGACCCACCTTTGCTTTTCTCCGGAAAATACCCCCGCACATGGTATGCACCGCAGTTAAATCTTTTTCCTTCAGCACGTGGCTGATATAGCCGCTATGGCTTTCATAACGGATAATCCCCATTCTCGTCAGGAATCTCAGGATAGCTGCCAACGCCTGCTTCGCGCTTTTTACCGACACTTTTTCATTGCTGTCGGTATATAGGGAAAAAGCCGCCGTCTGCATGCTTTGCCAATTATAATTCAAGGTTTTCGTATCGATAGGCTTTGCTTTTTTTACCACTACAAACGGAAGCCCAAATAAATTCGCCAGGGAAGAATTCTGATAGCCGTTCTCCACCATGCGGATATGGGGTACCGATTCCCCCGTCATGTGGAAAGCGGTCAGCTGTATCCCAAAGCTGTAATCCTTGATACGGTTAAAAACTGCGGCGGCTATTTGTTCCGCCGTATCGCCATAGGTTCTCCCAGGGAACTGGCTGTTGATGTCTTCCCCTTCCACCCCAAAGAAATTAGTTCCAATATTCATGGAATAGCTGTTGACCACCGGGATTACCATCACTTCCCTGCCCGAACAGATGCATCCGTTGGATTCCAGCTCCTTTAGCGTCTTTACCAGCTGAGAACAAATATACATCTGCTGTACGCCTTTTCCCCGCATGGGCCCTATGATACATGCAGACTGCTCCCCTTTGCCGAAATGATATCCTTTCACCGACATGTCTTCCCTATACGGTGTGGAAAGCGTATAAATATCCTCCGCGAACATTTACTCCCCCTCCTTTGTCTTTATGTCCGTCAATATCCTGGCTAACAGCGCTCCTTTGCTCACCATGGGATACTCTCTTAACGTAAATACGAGCCCGTCCTTCTTGGCAACAATTTCCCTTTCCACCTTTCCTTCCACAGGTGTTATAATTTCCCCGATTTTATCCCCTTTTTTCACAAAATGGCTATGCTCAATGGCAGGAATGAACACCCCGCTGCAATCCGCCCGTATAAACTCCACCTCTCCATCTGTGGAAAGCACCGGATACTGAATATGCTTCGGCCTTTCTTTCCAGATGCCCAATTCATACAGGAGATTAAAAATCCCTTCCGCCACCTGCCTGCCGTAGCTGCGGTTTACCCGCATGCCAAGCCCCATCTCCACTACCAGCGTAGGTACCCCCATGGAATTCATGGCATGGGCCAATGTGGCCTCATGCACGGTTTCTGTGGCATTGGTCCATATCATATCCACATTCATATGCCTGGCATAAGAAATCAGCTTTTCGGAAAATTCTTCACAGAGCCGTACCTGGGGTATTTCTTTTACAAACCGGTTGCTGGCATGGACATCAATGCACAAGTCGGCCCCTGCCAAATCCTGGACAATAGCGGCAGCCACCCTTTCAAAAGAGGTTCCATTTTCGTCTCCCGGAAACATACGATTCATATCCATATCCAATTTGGGTATCATACGGTTCGCTACCGTTATCCCCACCGGGTTCAATGCCGGATATACATCCACCACTCCATTCAGGAGCTCCGGCCTTTCTTTTATCCGCCTTACCATCTCGTAGCAGACATACTGCCCTTCCAGTTCATCCCCGTGGATTCCCGTTACAATAGCGACCTTTTTCCCCTTTCCATGGCCCCCTGTACCTTCCAGCCGGTTCTTTTTAATTACTAAATTTTCCCCTGTGGACAAGCCTATAGAAAATACAGTTTTCACCATAACCGTTTCCTCCTCATGTCAACGCGTACTTTTCCATGCTGATTCGGATGTTAAAAGCCTTGGCCATGGAGGCGCTTGGCATTCGAATCCCAACGCCCCTACTCTTCCTCAATTACAAGCCCCTGCATAATATACAGCACTTCCCGGTCTACCATTTCTTCCGTAATACCCCTCGTCTGAGAAGCGATTTTCAGCCCCTCCAGCACATACATAATATTCCGTGCCGCGCCCTTTGCATCTTCACAATAAAATTCCCCCACTTCGATGCCCGCCTCTATCAGCTTCTCAATAATTTTTACGGCGGCATCGAACTGCTGCTTTAACGGATTTTCCTTTTTGGGAACTTCCTTCTCAAAATAATATTCGTAGACAGCTTTCGTTAAGCTGTTCTTCTTCAACAGCATTTCCCTTTTCTGTTCTTTCAAAAAGAGGGCGAGAATATCGGAAGGCGAAGCGTCCTCCCTAACCTTCCCCGCAAACACGTCATCCGCTTCCTCCGCCTCCATCTTCAACACGTCCATAAACAACTCTTCCGTACTGGAAAAATATAAATACAGGCCGCCCCTGCTTATTCCGCATGCATCCACGATATCTTTCATCGTCACGTCCTTGTATCCTTTTTGCACAAATACCCCTCTTGCTGTTTCTACAATATATTTTCTCTTTTGCGCCGACTTCTCACCCATCTATGTAACCCCTTGCTCTTAACCCCATATCCGGCCAAACTCATCTTTGAAACCACATTTTACCCGCCGCAGTCGCATGCATAGGCTTATCCCAATACTCCAGTATCTCTTTCATCTTAAGAATCACTTTCAATATGGATCCGTTGCTCACGCCCTCCGACCAGATTTTCCCTTTTGTCATCCCCCCCAAAATATATTTTGACAAAATCCCTTTTAGGATATCCCATTCCTGCAAGGTGGCCTGCTCAATCAGCTTATGCTCGTCTTCCACGGTCCGTATTCTTTTCCTCGTGTATATATACACATAATTCCTGTCCAGCAGCTGCGTCCGCTTTACATCCTGCACCAGGCTCATCAATGTGCTGTCATATACGGGGAAAGATATAGAATGGTCTTTAATCCCATTCTCCTGATAAAACTTTGAAACATCCCCTCCCGCCTTCGACTCCAGCCAAGGGATATAACGTATCAGCCGTTCCACGTCGGGCCGGTAACCATTTGCAACCTCCTGCATATAAAGCATATCTTTTTCCATAAATTCCTCATTTCTGCGCTGCTTTTCCAACCCCGGTTTGCCGGAATTGCCCAATTTTATCGAAACCGTCCGAATTTACCGGACAATACATGTAAAACATATAAACAACTTTGTGCCGGACAGCGCGCAGGCACAAACCGCCAGAACCAATACATAAAGTATAGCATAAAATGAAAAAATGTACAGCAACACTTGAAAAAGCTTTTAGAATGGCTTTATAATAAACTTAATTCGGTTTACCCAATAACAGGTGCCGTATATTATAATTTTACCATTTTAGGAGGATATGATGGCAAAAGAAATAGAAGCCGGAACGGTTATATGCCAAAACGGGCAAACGGCCGATTCCATTTACTTAATTATGAGCGGAACAGTCCGCGTCACCTATTCATCGGGGGAATTCTTTCTGGAAAAGGGCGATATTATCGGCCTATGCGAAGTTTACCGTGAAAAATATCATTTTTCTTACACTGCATTGGACGATGTTACCATTGCTTCTTTCCCTTATCAAATAGATTCCCTGACCGCTTTGTTTGACAGGAAACCGGAATTTGCCCAGTATGCGGCAAAATCCTGCTTTAAACAGCTGAAAAGCCTTTTGGAAATCTATGAACTTATCAAATACGACTGCAGCGTCCTTTATCAATATGTCGAGGACTGCCATGACGACTATTGCAGCTTATGCAATCGCCATAATATTGTCCCCCGACAGCTGGAGCAGCTGGAAACGCTTAAGCCTTTGGAGTGCGAAGAAGATATCCCCCAGTGGCTGGGCAGTTATTATGAAAATATGGTTGCCGTCCTCAAACAGGTGCTTCCTGGCTGTACCATATCTTTCCATAATTTTATCAACGGCCTTCTGATGAAAACGTGCCAGGATATTTCCAGCGTCATTTCCCTCTGCCATTCCATGAACCAGTACAAAGCGGACATCGCCCAGATAATAATGAACAAAGACCGTCTGGATTTATTTGATTTGTACACTTCCCTGCTCTTCCGCCTGCAACCGGAAGAAGATGACTTTACCGCTGTCACTGCGGCCATCAGCCGGATGATGATCCATCTGGAAGATATCCGCTCTATTGACCAGGAGCTTTATGGAAGCAGGGTGCAGGAATATAAAAATAAGCTGGCCATTATTGAAGAAAAGGGGCTGGATGCCTTGTCGGAATCCTCTGCTGCTATGCTGGAAGCAGAACAGCTCCGGGGTTCCATACATACGATTCTGGATTATTCGGGATGCGAGAAGGACATTTGCAATGACTTCCGCCAATATATCGAGGAATGGAAAGCCCAGCCGGATAAAAGCGGAACTGATGACCATAGCCGCAAGCTCCGCCTTAGCATAAGCAAATTATTTTATAAGATTTACGCAGCCGCTTTTGAAAGAAGCCTTCAGGATGACAATATACCCATTATTTTAAAGATGTTTTTCCTGTTCGGCTATGTGGATGAAGAATTGGCCGGAATGGAAAATGCTTCCTACCTCAGCACGCTTGCAGGAAATTTCCCCTCTTCCCCCGAGCAGCATGTATACACGGTTTACGAATGGATGAAAGCCATCTACAACGGGGAAAAGGAACCCAGCAGGAATGAATTCGATGCCGATTTCCCCGCTTATGTCCACGAGCTGAAAACCTCCGGCAAAATCACTGCTCAAATGGAAAAGGAAATGGCGGACGACAACAGGGAAAAATTGTTGTTTGAACTGAACAACATGTTCCCTCTGGTCAATAAAATGACCTTTGGCCGCATTTCCGCTTTTTGCCCTGTCTTCTCTGAGCACAATATATTGAAGGATTTGGGAAAGAGCCTTGTGACAGCCCAGAAAATCACGGAAGCTTTGGACGGAATACGTGCGGTAGACTTCGGGGCATTTTACCGGGAAACCCTCTATACCAACCCTGACATAGGCATCCAACGGGAATATTTAAATGTAGAGGTGCTTCCCGACATCATCCTCATGCCCAACATGGGGAACCGCGGCGTTATGTGGCAGGAAATCGAAGGAAGACGCCGTACCACACCGTCCCGCATGATGGTTTCCATTTTCCTCACAGAGGACTTAAATGCAATCATCACCCGGCTCACCGGCGAATTCCGCTGGGAAATGTGCCGCAGAATACAAGGCCCCAGATGGAATGTTTCTTCTGAGCCCTCCCTTACAAGCGAATATTTCGATTATATCCAATTTTACAAAAAGAATCATGACCTTACAGCAGACGCCAAGGAAAAAATCAAGTCCGCCATGCAAAAAGCCAAAAACAGCTATAAGGAAATGTTTATCGGCGACTACATTACATGGATACTATATGAGGGAGCCGGCTCCCCCCGCCTGAATAAAATAGCCAGGGCCATCATTTCCACATATTGTCCATTCGCCAAGGAAATCCGGACTCGGCTGGGCAGCAACCCGATGTACAAGGAAATTCTGGAAAAATACGAGTTAAAGACTTCCCAGAAGCTCCATCACATGGACACTTTATGCCAAAAGTTGGAAAAAGGAGGCATTTCCCTCCCCGACGAATTGCTCGCCCAGAAAAAATTCCTGGAAAGCTAGTACGGCAATTGTAATTGCACGGCTTCATTTTTGCCTGAATCTTCGTCTGCTTAACAAGGATGCATTTATAAAGAAAAAATTAATTTTGTTTAAGAAATGCTTATTTTTCAGCAAATACTATTTTCATGGCAACGTAAAAAGCGTATACTCCATAATAACTTGCGGCTAATGCAATAACTTGTTGCTTATAAAAACCTACGGTTTATTATGGAGTATATTTTTGTAAATTTGCAGACAATGAGAAAGGTATGGTTATCACTATGAAATATATACTATTATTCATCAAAAAAACATTGCGGTTTGTCCTCAAACCGCTTTCTTTCCTTCCTGCCATTTTGGTCATGTACATGATTTTTCGGCTTTCCGCCCAGGACGGCGTAACCAGCAGCCAGCTCAGCCTCAAGGTCAGCCAGAAAATAGTTGTGACTGCGGACAAAATCCTGGAGAAAGACCTTTCAGACGAACAGATTAAACACTATGTGAACCGGATTCACTATTATGTCCGAAAATTGGGCCATATTACGGAATACTTTATTTTAGCGGTATCCATTGCATTCCCCCTCTACGTCTACGGGCTTAGGGGCATTCCCCTTATGCTGGTGGCCGGCTTGTTCTGCGTAGGTTTCGCCGCTTTTGATGAATACCATCAATCCTTCGTAAGGGGCAGGGGGCCTTCCAAAAGGGATGTGGCCATTGACAGCATTGGGATTTTCATCGGGATTGTCCTTGTGCGAATCGTGGGATGGACAGGAAGAATGACCATATTCCGCCCTCTTTCCAATCATAGGGGGAGGTAAAGCAGATAAAATTTTTTTTAATACTTGCCATCCTCCCCGCATTATGCTATAATAATTTTCGGCGGTTAAGAACTGCAAACAAATTTCGTTTGTAAAATTTGCAAGCAGAATCTTCTTAGTTAGGGGCATAGTTCAAAGGTAGAACAGTGGTCTCCAAAACCATCGATGTGGGTTCGATTCCTACTGCCCCTGTTTTATGACAAGGCACTGATAAATTGATTTTGTCAGTGCCTTTTTTATCTATTTGTAAAGGAGAACAACCCATGAAAAATACAGGAAAAAAAATAATCCCTTTTGCCATAGCTATACTGCTTATTTTCATCGACCAGGCCGTCAAATCCCTTGCGGTCAGCCATTTAAAAGGCAGGCCCGACTACCCTCTCCTTGCGGGCATCCTGGAATTCTCCTATCTGGAAAATACAGGGGCCGCTTTCAGTTCTTTTATGGGTAAACAAGGTTTTCTCATTACATTGACTGTTTGTGCCATGTTATTTCTTATTATAAAATATATTCAGATTCCCAAACGGGAAACCTGCCGTTATTTCCCCATGAAATCTGCCCTTATCCTTATTATCAGCGGGGGCATCGGGAACCTCATCGACAGGCTTTGCAATGGATACGTAGTCGATTTTATATACTTCGTACCCATTGATTTCCCGAAATTCAATATTGCGGACTGCTATGTTTGTATTGGGATGGCATTTTTCGCTTTCCTGTGTTTCTTTTACTATAAAGATGAAGAACTGGATTTCCTGTTTACTTTCAGGACAAAATAATTTCTTAGTTTAGGCATTCACACCGCAAACTGGCTGTTATACAATTCCGCATAAAACCCACCCTGGGCAAGGAGCGATTGATGGTTTCCCTGCTCAATGATGTTCCCGTCTTTCATCACAAGGATAATATCCGCCTCCTGAATCGTGGAAAGCCGGTGGGCCACAATAAAGCTGGTGCGCCCTTCCATCAGTTTTGCAAAAGCGTTTTGTATTTTCAGCTCTGTCCTCGTATCGATGGAGGACGTGGCTTCATCCAATATCAACATATCCGGCTGGCAGAGCATCACCCTGGTAATGCATAACAGCTGCTTCTGGCCCTGGGAAAGGTTTCCCCCGTCCTCCGCAATCACCGTATCGTACCCTTCCGGCAGACGTTTGATAAAGCTATGGGCATGGGCTGCCTTTGCGGCCGCAATCATTTCCTCTTCTGTGGCATCCGGCTTGCCCATCACGATATTTTCCCGTATGGTTCCCATTTTCAGCCATGTTTCCTGCAAAACCATGCCATAAGAAGTGCGCAGGCTTTTCCTCGTCACTTCCCGGATATCCCTATTTTCCACCAAGATGCATCCCCCATCCACATCATAAAACCTCATCAGCAAATTGATAATTGTAGTCTTGCCGCACCCGGTAGGCCCTACGATGGCCACTCTCTGGCCCGGTTTCACCTGTAAATTAAATCCCTGAATCAGCTTTTTATCCGGCACATACGAAAAAGAAACATCCCGAAGGGCCACATTCCCCTTCACGTTTTTAAGTATGACCGCGTTTTCCTTATCCGGTATCTGGGGCTCTTCTTCTATCAGTTCCAGTATCCTTCCCGCACAGGCAAGGGCATTCTGCAATTCCGTGATTACTCCCGATATTTCATTGAAAGGCTTGGTATACTGGTTTGCATAGGTTAAAAGGCAGGACAGCTTCCCCACGCTGATGCCTCCCCGGATGGCCAGGAATGCGCCGGTAATCCCTACCCCTGCATAAACAAGGCTGTTGACAAACCGGGTGGCCGGATTGGTAATGGATGAGAAAAAAATCGCTTTTAGCGAACACTCCTGCAGCCTCCCGTTGATTTCATCGAAGCGCTCCATGGCATTGTCCTCATATCCGAAAGCCTGCACCACCCGCTGGTTTCCTACCATCTCATCGATAAGGGCTGTCTGTTCCCCCCTTGTCTCCGATTGCATCTTAAACATATGGTATGTTTTCTTAGCTATAAAATTGGCCACAAGGAATGAAACCGGCGTAATGCATACTACCACCGCCGTAATCCCTACATTTATGGTCAGCATAATAGCCAATGTGCCGAAAATAGTTACAATGCCGGTAAACAGCTGGGTAAATCCCATCAAAAGCCCGTCGGCAAACTGGTCCACATCGGCAATCACGCGGCTGACCACTTCCCCGTAGGAATGGGAATCAATGTATTTTAGCGGCAGAATCTCCACCTTGCGGAAAGCTTCGTCGCGGATATCCCGCACAATGCCGTAAGTCATTTTATTATTGCATACGTTCATCAGCCATTGGGCCGCCGCAGTAAGCCCTATCGCCACAGCTATTTTTACAAGAATATCCCCAATCCCCTGAAAATCCACAAGGCCCTTATCGATAATCAGGTCGATGGCATCCCCGGTCAAAATCGGCACATAAAGGGTAAGGGCCACGGTAAATGCCGCCATCAATATGGATATCCCTAAATAAATCCAATATTTCCTTATATATCCCAGCACTTTGAAAAGAATTTCTTTTTGCCTGCCTTTGCCGCTCATGATACCCTGCCCTCCTTTTTAAACTGGGAATCGTAAATTTCCCTGTAAACCCCGCAAGTTTCCAGCAGTTCTTCATGCGTTCCAATGCCTGCAATTTCCCCGTCATCCATCACGATAATGGAGTCCGCATACTGTATGGAGGAAGCCCTCTGGGATACGATAAACACTGTCAGCCCTTCCTCCATTTCCCTGATGGCTTTCCTCAGCCTGGCATCCGTAGCAAAATCCAGGGCGGAGGCGCTGTCATCCAGAATCAATATTTCGGGCTTGCGGATTAATGCCCGGGCAATGGTAAGCCGTTGTTTCTGCCCGCCGGAAAGGTTCTTCCCACCCTGGGCAACGAGCGTCTCCAGGCCATCCTTTTTCCCTTCCACAAATTCCTTTGCCTGGGAAATCTCCAACGCCCGCCACATCTCTTCTTCGGTGGCATCCTCTTTTCCCCATAACAGGTTTTCCCTCACTGTTCCTTTAAATAAAACAGCTTTCTGCATCACCATGCCGATTTTTGAGCGCAGTTCTTCCAGGGGATATTCTTTTACGTCTATGCCGTTTACCTTCACACTTCCCTTCGTGGCATCATAAAACCTCGGGATTAAATTGACAATGGAGGATTTCCCAGAGCCCGTTCCGCCGATGATACCGATTGTCTGGCCCTTTTTTACAGTAAAATGAATATCGGTCAAAGACTCCGCCCCCGCATTTTTGTAGGTCAGGCAGACATGCTGGAAGCTGACCGCTTCTTCTCCTTTTTCCCCTTCATGGAAGGGTTCCCCTGGCTCCGCTAGGGAAACAAGCCCCGGCCTGGTCTGAAATACCCCTTCGATACGGTTCGCACAGGCAAAAGCCTTCGTCACTGTGATTATCAGGTTTGCCAGCTTAATCAGCTCCACCAATATCTGAGACATGTAATTGACTAAAGCCACCACTTCCCCCTGGGTGATATACCCATTTTCCACACGGACCGCCCCTGTCCAGATTAGGGCAATCACCGCCCCGTTGATGATAATATATGTCACCGGGTTCATCAGCGCGGAAATTTTTCCCACAAACATCTGCATCCCGGTCAAAGCTTCGTTGCCTTCTTTAAAACGAAGAATTTCCGTCTCTTCTTTATTGAATGCCCGCACCACCCTGGCCCCGGTCAGGTTTTCCCTGGTAATTCCCAATATCCTGTCCAGCCCGGCCTGTACTTTTTTATACAAGGGCATGCTAATCAGCATAATGCCAAATACCACAAGGCAAAGGAGGGGGATGGTCACTACGAAAATCATGGCCGCCTTCCCATCAATGGTAAACGCCATTATCATCGCCCCGAAAACAATAAAGGGGGAGCGCAGAAACAGGCGCAGCACCAGGTTCACCCCCGACTGCACCTGGTTTACATCGCTGGTCATCCGGGTAATCAACGTGGATGTTCCTATGGTATCCATTTCCGAAAAGGACAGCGATTGGATATGGGCAAAAAGGGCGTGTTTTAACTTAGCCGCGAACCCTACCGCTGCTTTTGCCGCAAAAAACTGGGCGGTAATCGAACAGACAAGCCCTATAACCCCTAAAGATATTAGTATGAGCCCTACCTGAAAGATAATGCCCCTGTCTTTCCCGCTGATGCCCTGGTCAATCATCCATGCCATTACAAGGGGAACCAACAGTTCAAAGGAAGCCTCCAGCATTTTAAAAAGAGGGGCAAGAACCGTTTCCTTTTTATAATCTTTCAAATATACCAATAAATTCCTCATCCCGTTTTCCTCACATCCCGCAATTTCATCACAACTCATCCTTCGGCTTTGCAGCAAGTGCAAAGTTCCGGACTGAACTATTACACAATTTCTTTCCTGTACATTATGAATCGTTGCACTAAAGCAGCCCGATAGCGTCCTGTACCGAATTTACGCCGATAATCCGAATCCCGTCTATAGGGTTTAGCCCCTTCCTGCACACCGACGGCATCATACAGGAAGTAAAGCCCAGCTTTTTCGCTTCCTGCAGCCGCTGTCCTGCCATGCTCACCGCCCGCACTTCGCCGCTAAGGCCCACTTCCCCGAAAATAATCATCTTATCGTCCACAATACGGTTCTTGAAGCTGGACACAATGGCCATTACAACCCCCAGGTCAATGGCCGGCTCCGTAATCTTCATCCCTCCCGCCAGGTTCACATAGGCATCGCAGCCCGATAACGGGAGCCCTATCCTTTTTTCCAATACCGCCATCAGCAGATTGACCCGGTTTAAATCCGTGCCGATAGCCTGTCTCCTGGGAATCCCGAAACTGCTGCTGCAGACAAGGGACTGGATTTCCACGAGGATAGGACGGGTTCCCTCCATGGAACAGGCCACCACCGAGCCGCTGGCATTCTCCGGCTTCCCGTCCAGCATATATTCCGACGGGTTCTTCACCTCCCGCAGGCCCTCTTCCCGCATTTCAAATACGCCTATTTCGTTTGTCGAGCCGAATCTGTTCTTTACCCCCCGGAGAATACGGTAGGAAGCATGCCTGTCACCTTCAAAATAAAGCACCGTATCCACCATATGCTCCAGCACCCTGGGGCCCGCTACCGTGCCTTCCTTCGTTACATGCCCTACGATAAAAATAGAAATGTCCAGCCCTTTCGCAATCTGCAAAAAGATACCGGTAGATTCCCTCACCTGGGATACGCTCCCCGGGGCGGAAGCCACTTCCTCGCTATACATGGTCTGGATGGAATCGATTACTACGGCCTGTGGCCTAATCCGCTCTATCGCATCCTTTATCATATCCAGATTCGTCTCGCAAAGCAGCAGTAAGTAATCGCTGAATTCGCCAATCCGGTCCGCCCGGATTTTTATCTGCCTTAAAGATTCCTCACCCGAAATATACAATACCTTATGGCCGCTGCCAGCTAACTTCTGGCACACCTGCAGCAGAAGCGTGGACTTACCGATTCCCGGGTCTCCCCCTACCAGTGTGAGCGAACCGGGAACAATGCCGCCTCCCAATACCCTGTCCAGTTCTTCTATGCCCGTGCCGATTCTCTCTTCTTTCTCCATAGATACCTGGGAAAGCCTGGACGGCTCCCTCTTTTCCCCGGCCTGCCCCGGCCTGGACGGCAGGCCCATCTTTTTGCCCCCGGTAACTGCCCGCTCCTCCACCATCGAATTCCACGCCTTACATCCAGGGCACTGCCCCATCCATTTTGCCGATTCATACCCGCATTCCTGACAAAAAAACGCGGTCATGCTCTTTCCTTTTGCCACTTTATATTCCTCACGTTTATTTTCTAACTAATACTCTCCTATACGGTAAAAAACGGAACTTTCATATAGATGATTGTTCCGTTTTCGTCTTCCTATTTTACTATTTTGACGTCCACTCCTCCGGCCTCGGCAAGCTCCACGCTTAAATTCAGCTTTCCTCCCAGATTCGTGCGCATCTTTCCGATGCTTTCGCTATTAATAAACACTTCATATTCTGTTTCGTCCTGCAGCCCTACGGTAATCTGCGCATCCTCGCTTCCCTCTACCGTAAAACTGATGCCGTCCTGCGTTTCCGTAAAATGATTCACACTGGTTCCCGGTACCGACTCATAAACAAACATGCCGTTCTTCTCCAGCTTTGTCATCGTCTTATAAGTCTTCACCTTCCATAAATCCCCGCCAAACTCAAAGTCCACCAGTTTCGCCTTCGTTTCCAGTTTGTGGTTGCCAAAACTGATTGCCCCTCCATCTTCTCCACGGAGTAATTCTTCCACCACTGCCATTTTTTATATCCTCCTGCCACTTTTATGGGGGTATCCCCATCGTTTACGGCTTTGCCCTATTCTTGTATTTACGGCTGCCGCGAAGTATTTATACTAATACAGTATAATATATTTTTCCTATTTAATCCACTAGTTTTTTATTGTGGAAAACCACTTTTTTATCCCGAACCCCTACGCTTACCTGATCGCCCGGTTTTATCCGCCCCGCAAGTATTTCCTCCGCCAGAGCGTCCTCCACTACCGTCTGTATCGCCCTCTTTAAGGGCCGCGCCCCCATCTTATGATCCGCATGCTCTTCTACTAGGAATTCTTTCAAGGATGAGGTCAGCGTAAGGCTAATATCCATCTGCTCCTTGCACCGTCTCGTTAAGTTCTTTGCAAGCAATGCAACAATCTGCTTCATATCCTCCTTATTCAAAGGATGGAATACCATGATTTCGTCAATACGATTAATGAATTCCGGCTTGAACAGCCGTTTTACCTCTTCCATTACCCCGGATTTCATCTTATCATAATCCTTCTGTTCATCCGCCTGAACCGCAAACCCCAGGTTTTTGGGATCCACAATTCTCTGCGCGCCCGCATTGGAAGTCATGATTAAAATCGTGTTTTTGAAATTCACCTTCCGTCCCTTGGAATCCGTAATATGGCCGTCATCCAATACCTGGAGAAGGATATTGAATACATCAGGGTGGGCTTTTTCAATTTCATCAAAGAGCACAACGGAATAGGGATTGCGCCTTACTTTCTCGCTCAGCTGCCCTCCTTCGTCGAACCCTATATATCCTGGAGGGGAGCCTATCATCTTGGATACGGAATGCCCTTCCATATATTCCGACATATCCACGCGGATTAGGGCATTTTCCGAACCGAACATGGCTTCTGCAAGCGCTTTGCTAAGCTCCGTTTTTCCAACTCCGGTAGGGCCTAAGAAAAGGAAGGAGCCGATGGGCCTGTTCGGATCCTGCAGCCCCACGCGGCCTCTGCGCATCGCCCTGGCTACAGCGGATACCGCTTCTTCCTGCCCGATGACCCGTTTATGCAGGATGGACTCCAGTTTTAACAGGCGCTCGCTCTCCTTTTCCGCCAGCTTCTTAACCGGTATCTTCGTCCACATCGCCACTACTTCCGCTATTTCATTTTCCCCTACCACATATTTGCGTTCCCTTTGGTTTTTATCGAACTGCCGCTTCATTTTATCGTATTTCTTTATGAGCGCATCCTGATTGCGCTTCAACTCCCCGGCCTGGCTGAACGCCTCCATACGGATGGAACGCTCAATCTGCACATCGATTTTTGCAATCTGCTCAGCCGCCTCCTTCATTTTATCGGGCATATGCATCGTTTTCAGCCGCAGGGCCGCCGATGCTTCATCGATTAAATCAATCGCCTTATCCGGCAGGTTCCTGTCATTGATATACCGGGCGGAAAGCTTTACCGCCGCCTCGATGGCTTCTTCCGTAATCAGCACATGATGATGCTCTTCATATCTCCCCGCAATCCCCTTTAAAATGCGGATTGCCTCTTCCTCGGACGGTTCCTCCACATTCACCGGCTGAAAACGCCGTTCCAAAGCGGCATCCTTCTCCACATACTTGTGGTATTCGGCAATTGTCGTGGCTCCAATCAGCTGGATTTCCCCCCTTGCCAGGGAAGGCTTTAAAATATTGGATGCGTCAATCGCCCCTTCTGCCCCTCCGGCCCCGATAATCGTATGCATTTCATCCACAAACAAGATTACATTGCCATCGGTGATTACTTCTTTAATGACCTTCTTAATCCTTTCTTCAAATTCCCCCCGATATTTGCTTCCCGCCACCATTTCGGACAAGTCCAGCGTCAGCACCCGCTTATCCTGTACCGTAAAAGGCACATCTCCATTGACAATCCGCAAAGCGAGCCCTTCCACCACCGCAGTTTTCCCTACTCCCGGTTCTCCAATCAGGCAAGGGTTATTCTTTGTCCGCCTGCTCAATATCTGGATAACGCGTCCGATTTCATCTTCCCTTCCAATGACCGGATCTAGCTCCCCTTTCTTTGCAAGGGCCGTCAAGTCGCGGCTATACTGATCCAATACGGAAGCACCGCCCCTTTTCCTTCCTCCCTGTTTTTTTGCCAAATCCTCTTTATACAACGCCCCGTCCTGGCCCATAGCAATCAAAGTATCCACATAGATTTTTTGCAAAGATATCTCTAATGTGTTCAGCAGTCTGACCGCCACATTTTCCCCTTCCTTAATCAGTGCCAAAAGGATGTGTTCCGTACCCGTCTTTCCCGACTCGAAACGCTCCGCCTGACGGTGGGCCTCCGCCAAGACTTTCATCGCCCTGGGCGAATAGCCGTCCCTGTCCTTAGCCAAAACCCCTGTTTCCGGCGTAATCAAATCTTTAATCATTTCCAAAAGCCGGGTTTCCTCCAAACCGTTTTCTGCGAGCACTCTGGCGGCAACCCCAGTCCTCTCCCGCAGCAAACCTGCCAAAATATGCTCCGTCCCTATATACCCCTGCTTTAACGCGGAAGCTGTTTTTTCCGCCAGCAGCAGCGCTGTCCTTGCTTTTTCTGTAAACTGTTGCTGCATCAGTCGATTCCTCCATAATCTTCATATATTTCATCAATAAGAGCATGCACTTCTTCCCTGGAAATATTCTTACAGCTTACCTTTGCAATAATCATCTGTAATTCCTTGCGAAGTTCCCTTATCGTCTTCATCCGGTCCACATCGATGGAAATAATGGCGCCTTTGCGCCGATCCACCTTTACAAAACCTTCCTGCTTAAGAACAGCATATGCTTTATTCACCGTATGCATGTTAATGCCGATATCCCCGGCCAGCTGCCTTACCGAAGGCAGTTCATCCCCTTCTCTTATCCTGGAAGTGGCTATGCCAAGGATTATTTGGTTCCTAAGCTGTAAATACAGCGCTTCATCGCTGTTGAAATCAATTTCTATTATCATACATAAACTCTACTTTCTTTCTGTCAGGCCAAAAGTTCGTTTTCCTCATTCCCCAATTATTGTTATACACATATTATAACAACGAAAGCATTCTGTCAACGTTTGGGATGTGGGCGTTTTGGGGTTTGTCAGATGTTTGCTTTTGCATACTCTTCAATTATGCATGTATGTCCTTTCTTTTCATCATAGTTAATCGCTACTAAAAGTATTTTTCCTGTATATTCTTCAACCCAGGACGCATACCGGCGTTCCTTTATCTGGTCAATGGCGCCTTGTGCTGACTTATTCCATTTCAATTCTATGACCAATGCCGGCCTGTCTACATTTCTTCGCGGTAAATACACTACATCAGCAAACCCTTTCCCAGAAGGCATTTCCATCATTGGGTTCATATAATAAGTTTTAGCGCTGTAATATGCCATTAAAATTGTACATGTAAGCGAATTCTCATTATTATACTTTAATATGGATGCTGTCTCATTATGAATAGCCGCTAATCCCTCTGCAACTGCATTTCCATCCAATGCCCAAGTATATCTTAGCAACTGCTCAGAACGGTTCAATGCTTGTGCAAGTCCGCTCCAACCGGAAGGGCCTCCCACTGCATTCAGAAACTCCAGCGATATTTCCTTATTAGGAACAAATGTTACGCCTTCTCTTTTATCATAAGTCAAATACCCCAAATGTATCAAAAGGGTTAGCACATCATCTTTTGTTTTAAAAGTAGTCATATCATTTTGAAATTGCCGGATATTAATTTTACAGCGGCCTCCTCCCAGCATTTCAATTACCGCCTCCTTAAGCCCGTCGAAATTCATATCAATATACACTTTCAAAGCTTCATAGGTTTCTGTTCCTGTCCAATAATTTTGAAATTCCTTCCAAATCAAAGCATCGACTACCGATTTAGGGTTATAAATATGAAATGTACCCAAACAATATCCATCATACCAAGTTTCCATCTCGGCATCATCCACTCCATATTTCCTGCATTGCTCATACACTTCTTCTTTTGTAAAACCAAAATATTTCCCCAGGCTTTTTGGGTCAACCATAGAATACTCGTCAAACATGTTAATAGCTGAATGCTCCCCATATTTTTTTATAGGGAGAATTCCTGTCATATAAGCCAACTCCACATATTCTGCGCCCTTAAAAAGCCCCCGCAGAAAATCCAGATAGTTCTTTTGTATATCTTCTTTTTCTTTCGCCATTCGAAAAACACAATCCCACTCATCAATAATAAAAATAAATCCTTTTCTTGTCTGTATAAATATCCTGTCCAAAACATCTTTCAGCCTGTCATTGGTTCCCATACCGCCGCATTGCGGAAATTCTTCTCTTAATTCGGCAACAACCCTGCTCTCCATTTTGTCAATAAAAGTTTCCAAATCCTTCCTTGTTTCCAAAAAACGCTGAACATCTATACGAATCACATAATGTTTGTTCAAATGAAGATTATAAGTTATTTCTTTTTCCGCTTCCAGCCCTGCAAAAAGTTTACTGGAATCACATCCCTTGCTGTAATATGCCACAAGCATGTCTGCCGCCATAGATTTTCCAAACCTTCGCGGACGGCTAACACACAAATTTTTCTGTTTTGTATTCAAAACTCCGTTAGTATAGGCAATAAGTCCGCTTTTATCTACATAAATCATAGAATTCAAAGCTTCCTTGAATGCGGTATTCCCAGGGTTTACATAGATTCCCATAAATTCCATCCCTTTCCTGCAAAATGTAACACATCAATCACTAAGTAACAGTGTCCTTGCGCAATTCATTATACCATATGTCACCAATTTCCACAGGAAATTGATGACCTGCTTGCGCATCAGCGCAATTCATTATACCATAATTATTATGCACAGGGAACTTGACAAATCCGAAAAATCCCAGTATAAATATAAATATTATTTACTGTTTTGTTCCAATACAGGTGAAAATTCGGGAAAATATCAGATTGGGAAGGAGAATTCCGATGCCCGCGGTTCTTACTGAAGATTTTATTTATGAAATACTTTCCGTAGTAGAGGAAATACCCGAAGGGAAAGTGGCCTCCTATGGCCAGATTGCCCGGCTGGTGGGCAGGGATAAAAATTCCCGGCTGGTAGGCAGAGTCTTGAGCATGGCCGAATATTACGGGGAATATCCATGCCATCGGGTGGTAAACCATGCCGGAAGACTAGCGCCCCATTTTTATGAGCAAAAGAACCTTTTGCTGGAAGAGGGCGTGGGATTCAAAGATGATGTCCATGTGGATATGAAGAAATATCTATGGAATTGTTAAAACGGCAGTGCAGCGGACAATATAAAGCCAGGGTGGACTGTTACAATATTTCCCCCTGGCTTCTTATTACTGTTCCCCGCTATTACCTGTCGTCCATATTTAAAAATTCAAATTCAAATTCGTCATCATCAATCAGGAAGTTCTTCGCCTTCCTCTTAGGCTGAGGTTTTGACACCACGGATTTCCCCGGTTCGAAAGGCTCCTCCTCCGGAATGTATTCCACATTTTTCATCGTAATGGAGCTTCTTTCTTTTTCCCTGGCCACCTTCACCGAACCGGCATTGCTCACCGCTTTCAGGTTATCGGACATTGATTTTTTCCTCGGCCTTACTTCTTCCTCTTCCTCATCATCCTCGTCTTCGTCCTCATCGTCATCTTCTTCATCATCATCTTCATCGTCATCATCATCGTATTCATCATCGCTGTAAGCATCCTTTATTTTAAACAGCAGTATGACCACCGTTACGGCCAGAATAGCTGCCAATACCCCTAAGGCAATAATGATAATTTTCTGAGTGGTAAGTTCCCCCTCGTTATCCTCCGCCGCTCTGCTGGCGCCTGCTTCCGCTGCAGCATAAAGATTGGACAGGGCCTGCCTCGTTCCATTAATATTGTCATACAAAAACCATTCTTCCACGCCCTCGTCATTCTGGGTAAACACCATTTCATAATCGGGCTTCACCTGGGGTTCTTCCGGAACCGGAACTTCTGCCGGAGCCTCTACCGGGACCTCTTCCCCTCCTTCTGCTGGAACCTCGCCGTTTTCTGCCGCCTCGCCCCCCTCTTCAAGGGTCTCTTCTCCCCCTTCTGCCGGGGTCTCTTCCGCTGCCGCCGCTGCCGGAGGCTCTCCTACTGTGAGCAAATCCCCGCGGACAAAGCCCACCACTTCTCTCCCCGACTGGTTCGTATATCTGATTTGATACCATTTTCTCCCATTGCTCGCATTCGCTTCGCCGGTAATAATCACAGGGGTATTTTCCACCACCGAGCCAAGTATCTCATGGTCCGTGGAAGCGCCCTGACGCACTACTACGCTTTTATAGTTTACATATGCCTTTGTTTCCGCAATCTGTGTCACAGAGGTAGCCGCCGGTTTACTAGAGGTTGTCTGTGCCGTCACCGTCTGGGTCGTAGCAGTTGTAACCGCCCCTTTAATAAGCAAATCGGACCGGATATACCCTGTGCTGTTTTCAAAGCTTACTTTATACCATTTAGAGCCCGAACTGTCCGTTACCTCATCCGTAATAAGGACGCTGCTGCCCTTTAATACGCTTCCCACCACGTCGCTGCTTGTGCTCGGCTCTTTTCTTACTTTGGCTGCAGCGGTAGAAACAATTCCCGTAGCGGACTGATATGCCATGCCTACCGCCGGTGTTCCTATAAAAAGAACAACCGCAAAAACGATACCTGACATAATAATCATCCATTTTCTTTCCAATAGTGTCCTCATCCGTATTTCCTCTCCAATTGTATTTAAATCTTTTATTCTCCGCGAAGGAATCGCTTTTCTCCCTTATTGTTGCGGTTCCTTCTTTCTTCTTCGCTTTCCAGGCCGAACCCTTTCATGTTTTCCCTCATCTGGCTTTCTTTCTTCCTATGGTAAGTTACCTCGCAGGCCGGGCAGAACCTGCCGCTGCGGATTTCCGCTCCACAGAGCTCACACCTCATAAATGCCACCGAATCCGCCGTAATCTCCAGCCTTGACTCCTTTAGCATCTGCCTGATTGCCTTCTGGCTTACCCCCGTCTTGGATTCGATTTCCGCTGCATTTGCCCCCTGGTTCTGCTCGATATAATTCCTTACTTTTCCATAATCGTCATAGTCCTTTGTACGGCAGTCCTCACAGGCATATTCCCCGCATCCCTTAAACACCATAACACCGCCGCATTTCTTGCAAACATACGGCCTGTTGTAGCTGACAACGCCAAACGCATCCATTTTCAGTGTATCCTTTCCTGTAGTATCCATGCTTCTATACCTCCTCGATTGCCTTTCCTATATCGCTGCGCATATACTTATTTTCAAATGTGGCCCATTCGACCGCTTTATACGCATTAGCCCTGGCTTCTCTCAAATCCTTTCCTTTCGCAGTGATACCCAAAACCCTTCCCCCGTTTGTTACGATACCTTCTTCCGTTTTCTTCGTACCTGCATGGAAGCAATAATAGCCTTCTTTCCCTTCAAATTCCTCCAATCCGTGTATCACGTAACCTTTTTCATACTTCACCGGATACCCTTTCGATGCAAGAACTACACAAACCGCCGCATTGTCTTCAAACTGCAGCTCGATTTCATCCAGCTTTCCGTCAATACAGGCCTGCGCCACCTCCACAATATCATTTTTCATCCTGGGCAGTACCACCTGTGCCTCCGGGTCGCCAAACCTGGCATTATACTCCAATACCTTAGGCCCCTTTTCCGTCAGCATTAGGCCGAAGAATATAATCCCTTTAAACTCCCTTCCTTCCGCCGCCATCGCATCCACCGTAGGCTGGTAAATATATTTCTGGCAGAATTCATCCACCTCTTTAGTATAAAATGGGCTTGGGGAAAAAGTCCCCATCCCTCCCGTATTCAATCCCTGATCCCCGTCCATCGCCCGCTTATGATCCTGGGCCGAAGTCATAGTCTTAATGGTTTTCCCGTCCACAAAAGAAAGCACTGACACTTCCCTTCCTGTCATAAATTCCTCAATTACCATCTGATTGCCGGCTTCACCGAATTTCTTATCCAGCATAATGGACTTTACCCCTTCTTTTGCCTCTTCCAGATTTTTGCAGATAAGCACGCCTTTACCCAAGGCAAGCCCATCCGCTTTCAGCACAATGGGAAACTGGGCCTTCTCCAGATAAGCTTCCGCATCCTGCGGATTATCAAAATTTTCGTAGGCGGCTGTAGGAATCTTATATTTTTTCATCAAATCCTTGGAAAAGGCCTTGCTCCCCTCCAAAATAGCCGCATTCTTCCTTGGTCCAAATGCCCTCAGCCCTGCCGCTTCCAGTTCATCCACAAGTCCGCCCACCAACGGATCGTCCATCCCTACAATTGTCAAATCAATCTTCTTTTCCTTTGCAAAAGCAACGATTTTTTCGAATTCCATAGCCCCTATGGGCACACACTGGGCTATCGCACCGATACCTGCATTGCCCGGCGCACAATAAATCTCATCCACTATACTGCTCTTGGCAACACTGGCGGCTATTGCATGTTCTCTTCCGCCGCTTCCTACAATTAATACCTTCATGAAATATCCCTGTCCTTTCTATCCGCTATAGAAAATGCCATAAATGTTTTCCTTATAACATTTATGATAAAAACCTGCATCTGCCTTCTTTCACTTCTATCATCCCATTGGCAATCCAATCGATGGCCTGGGGCAATATTATCCATTCCGCTTCTTCCATCACCCGCTTTTGCAGCGTCTCCGGCGTATCGTCCTCCTTTACCTGCACCGGCTTCTGTGCGATAATCGGTCCTGTATCCGTTCCCTCGTCCACAAAATGTACCGTTGCCCCCGTAATTTTTACTCCCCGCTCCAGCGCCTTTTCATGTACCTTTAGGCCATAAAACCCTGTTCCGCAAAAAGAGGGGATTAAGGACGGATGAATATTGATAATCCGGTTCTTATATTCCTTTATCATTTCCTCGGGGAGGACCACCAGGAACCCAGCCAATACGATTAAATCCGGGGCCGCTTCCCTTAAAGCATCCAAAAATGCCCTGTGAAACTCATCCCTGCTCCCATAATCCTTCGGGCAAATACATGTGCCCGCTATCCCGTTTTCTTTGGCCCGTTCCAATGCATAAGCGTTTTTATTGTTGCTGATAACACGGACAATCTCCGCGTTTCTGATGCGTCCGTCCTTTATGCTGTCGATGATTGCCTGCAGATTCGTTCCCCCTCCGGAAACGCAAACCAATACTTTTAACATATTGCAACTCCCTTTTCCCCTGCCTCTACATAACCTGCCAAATAAGGGGTCTCACCGGCAGCGCGTATGGATTCCATGGCCTTTTTCGCATCCCCTTCGTCCAAAGCCAGCACCATGCCCAGCCCCATGTTGTACGTATTGTACATCATCTTCTCTTCCAAGCCGCCTTTTTCCTGCAATAGCCTAAATATAGCCGGCACTTCATAGCTGTCCTTTTTTATCACGGCGCACACACCCTCAGGAAGCATCCTGGGGATATTTTCGTAGAAACCTCCCCCCGTAATATGGCTGCAGCCTTTCACTGTAATCCCGGCATCTTTTACCGCTTTTAGCGCTTTTACATATATTTTTGTCGGGGCAATAAGCGCTTCCCCTAAGGTCTTGCCCAGCTCCCCATAATATGTATCCAATCCTTCCTTCGTCATGTCGAATACTTTTCTCACCAGGGAGAAACCATTGCTATGTATGCCGGAGGATGCGATTCCTACCAAAACATCGCCCGGCTTTATATCCTTTCCTGTTATCAAGTCCTTTTCGTCCACGACGCCTACCGCAAATCCGGCCAAATCATATTCGTCCTCCGGATAAAAACCGGGCATTTCCGCCGTCTCGCCGCCAATCAACGCGGCGTTGGACTGCTTGCATCCCTCCGCCACCCCTTTTACTATAGTGGCTATCTTTTCCGGATAATTCTTGCCGCAGGCTATGTAATCCAGGAAAAATAATGGTTCGCCTCCTGCACAGGCAATATCGTTCACGCACATGGCCACACAGTCAATGCCTACCGTATCATGCTTATCCAGCAAAAATGCCAGCTTCAGCTTCGTTCCCACGCCATCCGTTCCCGATACAAGAGTAGGGTTCTCCATATTTTTTATCGCCGAAAGGGAAAATGCCCCGGAAAATCCGCCCAGGCCCCCCAATACTTCCGGCCTCATCGTTTCCTTCACATATTTTTTCATCAATTCTACCGATTTATATCCCGCTTCAATATCCACGCCCGCTTTTTTATAATCCATTTTGAACCATACTCCTTTCCCTATAGACGGCTCCATCAATAATTTTTGTAGCCCACATTCTGCAGCCTTTCATCCTTTGCCTGTACGCTTTCCTTCAAAGAATTGGTATAATCCTTCAGGCGCTTTAACAGCTCCCCGTCGGATACGGCGAGAATCTTGGCCGCCAGAATCCCCGCATTTGCACCCCCGTTAATAGCTACCGTAGCTACCGGTATACCCGACGGCATCTGGACGATAGAATAGAGGGAATCCCTTCCCCCTAAGGAAGTGGTATGCATAGGTATGCCGATTACCGGCATTGGAAAAATCGCCGCACACATGCCCGGCAAATGGGCCGCCATACCCGCACCGGCAATGATTACCTTAAATCCCTTTTCTTCCGCTGTTTTCGCATATTCATAAAATACATCCGGCTCCCTGTGCGCCGAAATAATCCTCATCTCATAAGAAATCCCCAATTCCTCCAAAATAGCCGCGGCTTTTGCCATAACTGGCATATCAGAGTCGCTCCCCATTACAATTCCTACTTGTGCCATTATCGCCATTCTCCTTTTGTACTTGTTATCTCATTTTAGTTTACTAAAAAAAATTTCAATACGCAAGTATCTTTCTATATTCTTATAACAATTCAGCCAGACCTCATTTGTTCGGCAAATCGTGCTTGCACGAAAATGCGGCATTCAAGCCTTCGCATCCTTCCAGGACAAACCGCCCTTCCCGGATGATATCCTTCCTTTCCCCGTCCTTCATTACCGCCGACAGTCCTCCCAGCTCATCGTAAGGAATAGTAATATCCGTATGGCAGTTAAAGTAAGCTTTCTCCCTGTCCACACGGCGCAGAGCCGATACCTCGTTATCCCTGGCAATAATCGCCTTGCCGTCAGGATTAAAGGACTGCATATCTTCTTCATGGGAATAGCAGGTATCCCCTACTGCAAAATGGGGCCCCATCTTCTCCGCAATAAGTATCGGCAGTTTATCCCCGATTCCATAGCGTTTCGCCATCATATAAGCCACAGTATTCGTTCCGATAGCGAATTCCCCCATGGGCAGCGTATCATGGCAAAACATCACATTGTCTTTTATATATTTCCTGTTTTCTTCCTTTGAAGGAAAATTCCCGCACCGGTAGTCCGCTATCATCCCGTCCGCAAAAGTTAATTCCAAATCTTTATACTCCAGCCCGTTCAGGAAAACGCGGCTCACATGCAGCACCCCATTTGTTCCTTTTAACAGGGGAGAAGTGAAAACTTCCCCTACCGGAATATTCACATCGGCAACGCAGTTTTCGAAATTAGTCTCTTTATCCGGCTCCTTCAGTTCGTGAAGCTTCACCTTCAAATCGGTCCGATTGGCCCCCATCCCCTTTATCTCCACATAATCCGCCAAATCCAAGGCATCTATAAGCCTTTGCTGGATGCTTTGGTACAGCTTGTAATCCAGAGTATTAATCTTCACCGTCTCACGGAAAATCTCCTCATACTTTTCGCCGATATCCGGCACTGGAAAAGCGATAATGGTAAAGCTCCGTTCCTCGCCCTTAATATATTCATTCTGCAAATCCCCTGCCGCCGACCTGTATCCCACTTCCAGCTTCTGCTGCTTTTCCGATAGCTTGAGCGTTTCTTCCTTCGTCTCCGGAACAAAGGGCTCCTCCCCAAACGTTTCCGCTACCGCCGGCCCCCCAAACAAAGACGCCTCCGTTTTCAAACTCTCATAGGCTTCCCCCATGACCTCCAGCTTACGGTTCACATATTGTTTATCCAGATAAAGAGCCTCGTCCTCTTTATGGTCATATTCATATTGCTTATTGGCATCCGCCCCGTAAAAGCCCCTCTTACGGATACTTTTCCCCTGCAGCACACTGCTTGCTGCCCTATATATGGTAGGCCTCATACCTATCCTGGCAAAATTATCCACCGAAGCTCTTATCATCCGTTCAAAGCCCAGACGGTACTGGATATTCACCGTCTTTTTCTTCGAAATATCCTTATTGCACACTTCAAAGCCGATGCGGTAGCCTTCCGTATACGTATCCGCTATCCGCCTGACTTCCTCTTCCGTCATCCCACTTAAGTAACTGGCCGTTTTCAGCTCGCTTTCCGAAATATATTCCCCGAAATAATACAGGTACCTCAAATCGTCCAAATCGCTGCCCATAATAATCCTCAATGCAAAATCCTCTTCCGGGCAAAGCATCTCCCTCAGCCTTTTTTCCGAAGCATTCTCCGAATAATCGCTGACAAACCAATAAATAATCTGCCTCAATTCTTCATATTCCGGTTTTCCCTTCCCCTCTTCCAGGGCGCATGCAAACGAGTTGTATATTTCCAGGAAAAGCTCCATCCGGATAACCAGCTGCTCACAGTCCTTTTCAAAAGCGGGCGCAATCATCGCCCTCAATTCCGCATATAAAAAGGACAACAGCTGTCCAAAGCCTTCCCCTAACATCTTCACCGCATAAGCAGGGTTCCCATAGCTCGTTCCATAATTTTCCGGAAAAATATCCGCATACAGCTCCCTGTTCCTCCCCTGCAGTTCCTCCAAGGAAGCCTCATACATTTCCCCGCCTTTCGCCCACTCATAAGTTTTTACCACCAAACTGACAAAAGATGCCGTCTTTCTAAAATAGCCATCATAAGGCGCCATCAACCCACTCTCTTCCCCAATCTCCAAAATCCGCCCCTTCGCCAGCCCATACCTCTCTTTTACGTTTTCATCCACACTTTCCATACGCTCTATTTCCTTTTCCATTTTTATAACCATAATCCGTACATAACGCACTCTTCCTATCTCTCTCCGTTAGCCATTTGCGAAGCCGATAACCTTGCTGAATATTCTGGCAATATATTCTGTGCAAAGCCCTTTTGTGCCGCGGAATCAAGACCATAAATCATGGAGGCGCTATCGCCGACATGATTTCGCTTTACTGGGCTTGATGCAGCGTCCGGCACAATGGGATTTGCGCGGAATATATTGACAGAATATTCTCACAGCCCAATCCCTTCGCAATTGCCACCCACATCACCCAATCCCCGCATACAATATAAAGCTGACCGCCCCAAGGCTAAGCACATTCAGCCCAATCCCGAGATGAGGAAACAAATAATAATTATCTTTTTCTATTCTTGACAATATGCCGAGTATCAGCCCTGCCAAAGAAAAAAGGGTAACGAGAAATACAGCCGCCCCATACTGAGGCTTGGCATCCCCCCCCTGCCTGTAAGTCAAATAGACTGCCGCGCCTATGGAAACAAGCGAAAGCATTCCCAGTATCGCTGACATAATCCCCTTCTCCGGATGTTTTCTCACCGTGAATATATAGCCGCCTTTTCTTCCGCCCTTATGGTTTTCTTTATGGAACATTTCATACCTCCGAATTTTCGGTAAAACACGCTCTAACCTCTGAATGGGCATTCCTCAGCAAGGAATGCCCACTCTCCTTAAAACAATATCTTTGATTTGCTGGATAGCAGCTTTGCCCCGCTTATAATAAGCAGAACCCCTCCTGTAATCCCTGCTACCAGCGTGACCACTCCGACCACAATGTTTAAAGCCCCTGAACCGCTCATCGTTTTATATATTTTCTCTTCCATACAAATACCCATGCCCTTTCCGCAGCCTGCCGTTTTATGTTGCATCCTTTACATGCTCTTT
Source organism: Lachnospiraceae bacterium (assembly GCA_021769135.1). GTDB lineage: Bacteria > Bacillota > Clostridia > Lachnospirales > Lachnospiraceae > Kineothrix. The sequence goes on from JAETTM010000003.1 coordinate 88,265, forward strand.
GCCCCATACTGTTCATAATATGCGTCAATTGCAGATTTACATGCATCATCAATATAAATTTTACCACGATACGGTTTATTATACAAATATTCCACAACTTCTTCCATTGTCACAATCGCATTCGCGTCAAACCCATAGTTTTCCTTTATTTCGCTCAATGCGCTTTTTTCCCCCCGGCCCTTTTCCATCCGGTTTAAAGATACCATAAGCCCTTTGATATCCACATCCGCCTGTGCCTTCAATATGGGGAACGTCTCTTCAATAGATTTACCGGAAGTCGTCACATCCTCAATGATAATTACCCTATCCCCGTCTTTTAGCCTGCTGCCCAGCAGGATTCCCGTATCCCCATGGTCTTTTTCCTCTTTCCGGTTAGAGCAGTAACGCACTTCCTTCCCATAAAGTTCGCTAAGCGCCATAGTAGTCGCCACGCTTAAGGGGATTCCTTTATAGGCAGGGCCGAATAATACATCGAAATCCAGCCCATAGCTGTCATAAATCGCTTTAGCATAAAATTCTCCCAGCTTCCGCAGCTGCGCGCCCGTTACGTAACCTCCTGCATTCATAAAGAAAGGGGATTTCCTGCCGCTTTTTAAAATAAATTCCCCGAACTTTAACACCTGGCTGTCTATCATAAACTCTATAAATTGTTTCTTATAATCTTCCATATGCCTACCCCTTCCCTGCCCGATGCCGTCCGTTCCTATTGCTTTGTTCCCGGTTGAGTATTCCCATTGCTGGGCTTTTCCTGCCACAGCCGCATCTTATTATCGCACCACACCACCTGGTTCCTTCCAAAACGCTTGGCGTCATACAGCATGCTGTCCGCGATTTTTAAAAAGGCACTATAATCGTCATTCCGTTTAGGAATCACGGTAACTCCGCCCACGCTCACCGTAACCCATTCGCCCACATCCTTGGCATGGGGAATATGGAGTTTTTCTATTTCCTGCCTCACCTTTTTAATATGGCTGAAGGTAGACTGGGAACCGCCCCCCAAAATAATAGCCACGAATTCTTCCCCTCCATAGCGGGCAACAAAATCCGTCGTACGCCTTAAGCGGAGCGTAAGGGTTTTCGCAATCGCTGCTATTACCTTATCTCCCGCCGGATGGCCGAAAGTGTCATTGTATACCTTGAAATGGTCGATATCAAACATACAAATGGAAAATGGAATCTGCAAACGGGTTGCTTCCTGCCATTTTATAATACTGTAACGTTCATACCGCCGTCTGTTTGCAATTCCTGTCAGCTGGTCGGTCATGGATTGCTGTTCCACCTGCTTGCGGTATCTATACAGTTTAATGTGCGTATTGACCCTTGCTTTTACAATTAAAGGATGGAACGGTTTTGTAATATAATCCACCGCCCCTAATGTAAGGCCCCGCTGTTCGTCCTGTATGTCCGAAAGGCTTGTAATCAAAATTACAGGAACGCTTTGGGTGATAATCTCCTCCTGCAATTTTTTCAACAGCGTAAAGCCATCCATTCCAGGCATAATTACATCCAGCAAAATCAGTGAAAAATTCCCGGCGCTGGCATAACGGAGCCCATCCTCCGCCGTTTGGGCAACAGTAATCTCGTAATCGTCATCCAGGATGGCTTTTAACTGAGCCGCCTGCAATGCACTATCATCAACAATCAGTATCTTTTCGTTTTCCATATCCATGCTCCTGTTTGGGTTATTTATTTTTCCCTTTTAAAGCCGATACAATATCATCCCTCATATCCTCTACCGCCGCACGGGCTGCCTCCCCAAAGCATTTTTCCCCGAACTTCGAATATTTTTCCTGCTGGTATGCCGCGATGATTCCCCTTGAAGAGTTTACAATCGCCCCCAGCCCGTCTTCATTGAAAAAGTTGACGAGATCCGCCCCTTTTCCTCCCTGTGCCCCATAGCCCGGAACAAGGATATATGCTTTCGGCATGATTTTTCGAAGGATTTTTCCCATTTCGGGATAGGTGGCCCCTACAACAGCGCCTACATAACTATATGAATCCCCCATAAAGGTTTCCCCCCACTGGGCTACTTTTTCCCCTACAATTTCATACAACGGGCGCCCATCCACTAGCCGATCCTGAAATTCCCCGCTGCTGGGGTTGGATGTTTTTACCAAAACAAAAATCCCTTTCTTTTCCTGCCTGCATACATCGATAAAGGGCTTCACCCCATCGCTTCCTAAATAGGGGTTCACCGTAGCGAAATCCTCATCGAATCCGGCATATGACCGGCTTCCGACTTCCACCCTTCCCAGATGCCCAACGGCATATGCTTCGGAAGTAGAGCCGATATCTCCCCGCTTCACATCGCCGATGACTATCAAATCCTTCTCTTTACAATAGTCCAGCGTTCTCTTAAATACTTTCAGCCCTTCCAGCCCAAACTGCTCATACATGGCAATCTGAGGCTTTACGGCAGGTATTAAATCAAAGGTATTATCGATAATCCCTTTGTTGAACTGCCATATTGCCTCCGCTGCCCCTTCCAGGGTTTCGCCGAATTCCCCATATGCTTTCTCTACAATATGGCTAGGAATATATTTTAACATAGGATCCAAGCCCACAACAATAGGGGCCTGCGTTTTTTTTATTTTTTCTATTAATTTATGAATCATTTTTCCTCATTTCCGGCTAGGTTTCCATAGGCAGCCCGGCATCATATGGGCCGCGGCCTAAAGTCCTGCCCTTTCCAGATCTTTCAATATATATCTGTTTTCAATATAATCCGGGAACTTCTCCTTTTCCACCCATTCCCATCCGTCATATTCTTCCCCTAATACAATATTCCCCTCATTCTCAATAGAACATATATAAGCGATGCCAACGCACTGGGAATCCCCAAGCAAGCTGGACCATGTATAAACGATACGCTCTATCTCGCCTTCCACGGAAAGGATTTCTTCCATCGCCCGCAGCATCGCTTCATCCGGCGACTCGCCGAAATTCACTTCCGCATCCACGAATTCCCATACGAAAGGATCCGGAATCCTGTCATCCATCCACCTTTTAACCAAAAGGTATTTTCCGTCCTTCTCGATAATCCCCTTTACCCTCAGATAAACATCTCCCATTTTGAACTCTTACCCCTTTTCCCTGTTAGTACTCCCATCGGAATTCCTCGAGCAAATATCCGGATGCAGAGTACTTGATATCTTTCAAACGTTTCCTGCGACAGCGTAAACAGCGCCTGATTTCATATGCCCATCCGCATATTTGCGTATATTAGAAGCATTTACATACTTTTTCACGGATTCACCATTCACAACCACCAGCGTAGGCGCCTGCATAACGCCATATTTCCCCGCCAATTCCATATTTTCCTCCGCATCGATCGCTATGTATTGCTCTCCCTTCAAATATTCCCTTGCCAACCTGCAGTTCGGACATGTCTTTGTAGTAAAAAGGTAACTCACCGTTTCCGGCTTTTCCACCCTTATCCTTCCGTCCTTGTCCTGCCCCGATAATGTCACCATACTAATCATCGGCCGCTTCAGGCTGGAACTTTGCACATCATATTCCGTCCTGTTGGCATATTCCTGCAGCTTCCCGTCATTCCAATTCTGAACCGGCCTGTAATATCCGGTAATCCTGCTGTAAACCTCCGTTGCCTTGCCGCAATGGGGGCATATCTTCTTCTCCCCGGCCAGATACCCATGCTCCTTACAAATAGAATATGTGGGGGATAAAGTATAATAAGGCAGCCTGTAATTTTCCGCAATCGTCCGCACCAGATTGGCCGCCGCTTTCCAGTCGGGCAGCTTTTCGCCTAAAAACGCATGGAATACCGTTCCCGACGTATAAAGCGTCTGCAATTCGTCTTGAATATCCAGCGCATCGAAAATATCCACCGTATAATCTACGGGCAAATGGGAAGAATTGGTATAATAAGGCGTATCCCCCTGGTTGCCCGCCGTTTTGATTGCAGGCCACTTCTCTTTATCGTGCTTTGCCAGACGGTAAGTCGTGCTTTCCGCAGGCGTCGCCTCCAGATTGTACAAATCCCCATACATCTCCTGGTAATCGGAGAGGCGGTTCCTCATATGGTTCAGCACTTCTTTTGTGAATTCCTGCGTCTTTTTGCTGCTTAAATCCGCCCTTAACCAATTGGCATTCAGCCCCACCTCATTCATTCCGATAAGCCCTATGGTGGAAAAATGATTGTCAAAGTTCCCCAGATACCGTTTTGTATAAGGATAAAGCCCTTCCTCCAAAAGCTTGGAAATCACTCCCCTTTTAATTTTCAGGGAACGGGCCGCAATATCCATCATCCGGTTCAGCCTCCGGTAAAAATCATCCTTGTTGGCGGATAAATAGGCAATCCTGGGCATATTTATCGTAACTACGCCCACGCTCCCCGTGCTTTCCCCCGAACCGAAAAAACCGCCGGTCTTTTTTCTAAGTTCCCGCAAGTCCAGGCGCAGCCTGCAGCACATGCTGCGCACATCCCCGGGCTCCATATCCGAATTAATATAATTGGAAAAATAAGGGGTTCCGTACTTCGCCGTCATTTCAAACAGCAGCCTGTTGTTTTCATTATCCGACCAGTCAAAATCCCTGGTAATGGAATAAGTAGGAATCGGATACTGGAATCCCCTGCCGTTGGCATCCCCTTCAATCATCGTCTCGATGAAGGCTTTATTTACCATATCCATTTCCGTTTTGCAGTCTTTATATTTGAAATCCATCTCCTTGCCGCCAACAATAGCCGGAAGCTCTGCCAAATCATCCGGTATCGTCCAGTCCAAAGTAATATTGGAAAAAGGCGCCTGGGTTCCCCAGCGGCTGGGCGTATTCACGCCGTAAATAAATGCCTCGATGCACTTTTTCACCTCAGGGTAGCTCAAACGATCCGCCTTCACAAAGGGGGCAAGGTATGTATCGAAGGACGAAAAAGCCTGTGCGCCCGCCCATTCGTTCTGCATAATCCCCAGGAAATTAACCATCTGGTTGCATAAAACGGAAAGGTGCGCGGCCGGCGCAGATGTAATCTTGCCCGTAATCCCCCCAAGCCCTTCCTTAATCAGCTGCTTTAAAGACCACCCTGCGCAATACCCTGTCAGCATGGACAAATCATGAATATGGATATCCGCATTCCTATGGGCATCCGCAATCTCGGAATCATAGATTTCCGACAGCCAGTAATTCGCCGTAACCGCACCGGAATTGCTTAAAATCAGCCCGCCTACCGAATATGTCACGGTAGAATTTTCCTTCACCCGCCAGTCTTCTATTTTCACATAACTGTTTACCACATCCTTATAATCCAGGATAGTAGACTTCATATTTCGCATTTTTTCCCGCTGCTTACGGTACAAAATAAACGCCTTGGCCGGTTCCGCATATCCTGCCTGTTCCAGCACCTTCTCCACGCTGTCCTGGATATCCTCCACATGGACTTTCCCGTCCTTTACTTTGCTTTGGAATTCCGCCGTTACGCGCAGCGCCAGCAAATCTATGATATCGTTATTGTACTGTATATCCGTCGCGTTAAATGCCTTCATTATAGCATCGTTAATCTTCACCAACGTGAAATCTGCAATTTCCCCATCCCGTTTAATTACCTGAAACATCTTTACCTCCATGACGGCCCATAGCCTGATTTATATCCCGAACAGCCCTCTCTAAAAAACCCCTCGCAACATCCTGTCAACGCCGCATATTGGCATTGTATCATCACAGAGTTAAAAAGTCAACAAAACATACTAGATATCATGTTGACGTTTTTAAGTAAATACAATATCTTGTGCCATTCCCGGGAAACGGCATAGGCTACCTTGTCTTTAAAAAAGTATACTCCCTTTTCGCCGCCTCGTCATCGGAATAAGTGGAAAGATAGCTGCTCATCAAGGTTGCCGCTGTCTGGTATTCCCCCAGCCTTTCATAGGTAATGATTTCATTGAATTTAAGCGTCTGCATAATATTGCAGTTCTCCACATTCATCCCTGCCTGAAAAGCCGCCAGCGCTTCGTTATAAGCGCCCAGTTCCATCCTGCACAGCCCAAGGCGGTTGTATATGCCGGCATTGCTCTGATCCCCTTCGATAAAGCTGCTATATACGCTAATCGCATAATTGTAATCGCCCAGTTCCTCATATGTCTGCCCCAGCAGCATGACCGCTTCATACCCTTCCGTCTTTCTGGCCTTCTCCAAATAATTCCTGGCGCTGTCATAATCGCCCAGATAATAGTAAATCCTTCCCCTCTGATAGTCCGTCATCGACTTTGTGTCGCTCCCCAGGGCGGTCTGAAAATATTCCTGCCCCACTTCTTTATATCCATAGCGCTCCAGCACAAGATAAATATCTATCAGCTGGTCATAATCTTCCTTCCCCAACGAAATCGCCTGGTCGAAATCCGCCTTCGCCCTGTCATAATCGTTTGCTATCCGCACGCTCCCTCTTAGACGGTACGCCATCCTGTCCCTGGGGTTCATGGCGATAATCGCGCTGTAAGCATCGATGCTGCTATTATAATCCCCCAGCTTATAATAAGCGGCGGCCAAATAATAATTGATGTCATAATCTATTTCATCCACACGCCCGTTGCTGCTGCTTAAAGCCTTTTCAAATGCCGTGACCGCATCCTCGTACTGGGTCAGCCCCATATAGGCCAGGCCCTGTCCCCTATATAAAAGCCGCAAATCCTCCCCGTCCTCCATCGCCTTGTCAAAGCACTGCAAAGCCGTATTGTAATCCAGCGCCTCCACGGCCGCCATCCCTTCATCCACGGACGGAGTCCTGCTTCCCCCGCATCCGGCCAGCACCAGCCCGGCAAGGGCCGCTCCCAATATGGCGGCCGCCCCTCTTTTCTTTCTGTTTTTATTTCTATTTTTATCTATATTTACATTTATATTTCGATTTTCCCTTTTGTTTTCCTTCATCCTCTGTCCTCTTTCCGCCATGCCATCCTTTGCTGCCCGCTGCATTATATTCTATTATAAATGATTCTTCCGGGAATTACCATATAAAATTTGGCAAAGGATCCGGGCCTTTGTAACAGTTCTGCCCGCTTTCATAAGGGGACAGTTCAAACCGGATAAAATACCCCTTATCATGGTCGCAAACCGGACATTTCTCCGGCGCCTTTTCCCCTTCCAATACATAGCCGCAGTTTAAGCACATCCATGCCATCTTCACATCGGATACGAATAGTTTCCCTTCCTCCAGCAGCGCGGCCAGCCGTCCAAAACGGTCCCCATGGATTTTCTCTATCTCCGCAATCTTGTGAAAGGAGGAAGCCACATTCAGAAATCCCTCTTCCTTTGCCCTATCCCCAAAAGCCTTATAAACCGGGTCGTGCTCTTCATATTCATTGTGCTGTGCCATGCGGAGAAGCTTTGCCATATCCCCGGAAAAATCCACCGGATACCCTCCGTCCACATGTATGGTTTCCCCGGCCAGTTCCTTCAAATGGTTATAAAAAACCTGGGCATGCTCCTTCTCCTGCTCCGCCGTATAGCGGAAAACGGCGCTGACCACGAACAGATTGTCCTTTTTCGCCTGTTCTGCCGCAAAAGTATACCGGTTCCTCGCCTGGCTCTCCCCGGCAAAGGCCCGCATCAGGTTATCCTTTGTTTCGCTGTTTTTAAAATCCACTCCCATTCTGAACCTCCTGTATAGACTGCCGCCCTTTTTAATCCGGCGGCCATTTTGAGTTTATACGGAAAATGCCGCATACCGTAAAACCGGCATGCGGCCCCTCCGAAGCCTATATACAGTCTGCCCATATTTTCTTTATTTAATCGGCATTGCTTATTTTTCCTCTTTATTTTCCTCTTCATTCTTCCAGCCGATTTTCAGGACATTATCCAATTCGGGAAGCTGCTTGCGCAGAGCGACCGGGCTTCCGTCCTCGCTTAAGAAACAATGCTTCGATTCCCCTACCGCCACAACGTTTTCCGTATAAATATCCTTCATGATGTACTTTAACGTCAGCTTAATGCCGTCGTATCCCTCCACTTCCATCTCTATCCGGATACGGTCATTAAAGGTGGTCGTTTTTTTGTAATCGCATTGGATACCCATTACCGGGGAAATAATCCCCCGGTTTTCCATCTTTTCATATCCCCACCCAATCTGTTCCATAAAATCAATCCGCGCTTCCTCCATCCAGCGGATATAATTGGAATGATGGGTAATGCCCATTTTATCCGTTTCATAATATTGTACTTTGTGAATATATGGTTTCATATGAATAACATACCCTTTCTATTGTCCAAAAAATTTCATGTGTATATGCGTATCCGTTTTCCATCCGCCCCTGTAGGGCCACTAGCAGCCGGACGGCAGAATCCGCCGCTGCTAAACCAGTCATTCCACTGAGGAAATCACAAAAATTTTAGAGTCAAAGTCTCCCCTGTACCCATCCCATTCATTTTCCTCTCCGGCGGAATAGTCCGACATAAGCATTCCGATATTCATCAGTTCATCGCCGAAATAGCTGCCTTCCCGGCCTGAAATTTTATAGCAAAAGTCTTCCTTCAGCCCTTGAAGGCGCATCCTTGCATAAGGGGCATTCACCCTGTTCAGCACCCGATACCAGCCCACTACCGCCAGCGTCCGTTCTTCATTCACCGACATCCATGCCGTAATATTGCCTTCAAAAGGGCTGCACAGGCGGTAGAATGTACCGAACTGCAGCACTTCCCTATACTTTTTCATGAATCCGATCTGTTCCTTTACCTGGACGATTTCCTCCTCCGAAAGCTTGTTCAAATCCAGCTCGTAACCAAAGGTCCCAAAATATGCCACATTGGCCCTCGTATGCAGCGGCGTATTGCGGAATACCTGATGATTGGGCACTACGGATACATGGCTCCCGATACTGCTCACCGGATAGCAGAAAGTGGTTCCATACTGGATTTTCAGCCTTTCCACCGCATCCGAATCATCGCTTGCCCATCCCTGAGGCGCATAGTACAAAATTCCCGGATCGAACCTGGCCCCGCCGCTGGCGCAGGACTCAAACAACACCTTAGGAAACTTTGTCACCAGCCTGTCATACAAATCATAAACCCCCAGGATATACCTATGGAACACTTCCCCCTGACGGTCAGCCGGAAGCCCTTTGGAATAGCATTCCGTAATGCTTCGGTTCATATCCCATTTCACATAGGATACCTTAGCCCCGCCCAATATTTTCTCCATCATCCCATAAATGGCATCCACCACTTCCTTTCGGGAAAAATCCAACACATATTGAAATCTTCCATGGGAACTGTGGCGTTCCGGCGTCTGGAGAATCCAGTCCGGGTGGGCACGGTAAAGTTCCGAATCCTTATTCACCATTTCCGGTTCGAACCATAGGCCGAATTTCATGCCCAGGTTTTCAATTTTCTCCGCCAGCCCTTCAATGCCGTCCGCCAGCCGCTCCGGATTGGCCACCCAGTCCCCCAGGCCCGCGCGTTCATGGCTTCTCTGCCCGAACCAGCCGTCATCCAGAACGAACAACTCCACGCCGCATTCCTTCGCTTTCCTTGCAATCTCCATCAGCCGCTCCTGGGTAAAATCAAAATAAGTCGCTTCCCAGTTATTGTTCAGAATCGGACGGACCCTATCCCTCCAATAACCCCTCGCCAGCCGTTTTTGATACAGCCTGTGGAACGTCCGGCTCATTCCGTTTAATCCTTCCGCCGAGTAAACCGCTACCGCCTCCGGCGTCTGGAAGCTTTCCCCGCTTTCCAGCTTCCAGTCGAAGCCGGAGGGATGGATCCCCATTAAAACCCTGGTCGAATCATGGGTATCCACTTCCGCCTGGGCCAGAAAGTTGCCGCTATATACCAGGCTAAACCCCATAGCCTCACCCTGAAATTCATCGGCTGCAGGACGCTTCAGCACAATGAAAGGATTGTGCTCATGGGAAGAATGTCCCCGCATGCTGCCCACCGACGTAATCCCATGTTCCAGCTTCCGCACTTTCACATGCCGCTCCCGCGCCCATGCCCCGGAAAGCTGTACCCAATCATAATTGCAGTCCGGCAAATCCAGGCAAAGGCTCATGGCCGTCAATAAATGCACCGTCCTTTCCCCTCTGTTAATAATCCGTGCGCTTCTGGCAACGGCCCCCAATTCGAAAATGGTATATAAAAGTTCCAGGCCGACGCCGGTCACTTCGTCTTCCAGATAGACCGTCAGCGTCATCGCTTCATCCTGTGATTCCGTATAGGTTGCCGGCAGCCCTTCCAGTCCGGGCTTGCCCTGGGAAATGGAATAATCCTTAAAACGGAAATCCGAAATCCTGCTGCCGTTTTCCTGCAGTATCTCCACCGCAGGCTGCCGGAAATCCGTAGTTCCATATACCCCATATTCCTGTTTGATATGTTCCAGGGAAAATAGTTTACTGTCTTCGAAAACACATGCGGCCATCGGCCTGGGCACCATTTCCAGAAGGTAGGAATAATCCTTGCCCTCATGTACCCTTTTCCCGAAATACAGCTGTCCTAAGTGCCCGTTGGGCAGAACCGCCATAATATAGCTGATGGAATCATTATACAAATGAAATATTTTTTTCTCCTGCTGATATGTAATATGCATCCTCGTCTTTACTCTCCTTTCAAAGATCCTTTCAATAAATAAATGTTGGTCATTTTACTAGCATTATAACCATTTTTGCTCAGAATGCATAGTACAGCTTGTTTTGAAAAATATCGCAAACCATACAAAATGTTAAATTTTCGCCTCAGCATATGCGGCCGCCCTTTTGAAGCCTCACCTCCTTTTATGCCACCCCTTCCCCTGCGTTATCCACATGCCGGCGCAATATTTCCGTCACTTCCTCAAGGCTTAAGTTGGAACTGTCAATCAGTTCTTCAAGGCTTTCCAGCCTGGCTATCCTTTGTTCATTGATAAGAGCCTGCAGTTCTTCCCTTTCTTTCTGTATCCTGACTTCCAAAGCATCGATTACTTCCTGCTTATCCGCAATTTTCTCCTCTATGGATTTCCTAACTCCTCTTGCCATAATCTCCTCCATTTCCACGCTCTGCCGCGCTTTTTTATTTTTGCTAATTTAAAGCAGAATTACTATATTATATGGACAAGGCTGCATTTTTATTCCCACGGTGCCTTTTAAAGACGATATTGCTTCTCTTTATTTTTTCCTTTATAATGACTAAGTAATTGCTCAATTAATGGCCTGCGGAATATACATAGCCTGGAATCCCGCATATGCCTTTCCATCGAAAGTTTAAAAAGGAGTCGATCATATGTCTGGTTCTACATTCGGTACATTTTTTAAAATATCCACTTGGGGGGAATCCCATGGCAAAGCCCTCGGCGTAGTTATCGACGGCTGCCCTGCCGGCCTGCCCCTTATCGAAGATGACATCCAGGAATATTTAAACCGGCGCAAACCCGGCCAAACCAAAATTTCCACCCCCCGCAGGGAGGATGACCTTGTGGAAATCCTTTCCGGCACTTTTGAGGGCCTTACCACCGGTACGCCCATCTCCCTTATTGTAAGGAATACTTCCCAGAAATCCCGGGATTACAGCGAAATCGCATCCTATTACCGCCCCGGCCACGCCGATTATACTTTCGACCAAAAATACGGTTTCCGGGATTACAGGGGCGGCGGCCGCTCCTCCGGCCGAGAAACTATCGGCAGGGTAGCCGCCGGGGCAGTGGCCGCCAAAATTTTAAAAGAACTGGGCATCGAATTGCTGGCCTATACGAAATCCATCGGCCCGGTGGAAATCAACGAAAGCGCTTTTGACAAAGGGGCCATCCGGCAAACCTCCACCTGTATGCCGGACTATAATGCGGACCAAAAAGCTGTGGAATATCTGGCTTCCTGTATGGCCGAAAAGGATTCCGCCGGCGGCATTATCGAATGCCGTATCCAAGGCGTTCCTGCCGGAATCGGGGAACCGGTCTTTGAAAAGCTGGATGCCAATCTGGCAAAAGCCATTATGTCCATCGGCGCGGTAAAAGCTTTTGAAATCGGCGATGGCTGCCGGGTAAGCGCTGCCCACGGCTCTTCCAACAACGATAGCTTCGTTTCCGAAAAGGGAACCATTTCCAAAAAGACCAACCATGCGGGCGGTATTTTAGGCGGCATCAGCGACGGAGGCGAGATAATTTTCAGGGCCTATGTAAAGCCTACGCCTTCCATTTTCCAGGAGCAGGAAACGGTGAACAAGGATGGGGAAAATATACGGATTTGCATCAAAGGCAGGCATGACCCCGTCATCGTACCCCGGGCCGTAGTGGTGGTGGAATCCATGGCTGCCCTTACCCTGGCGGATGCTATGATGGCGAATATGTGTTCCCGGATTTCTTATTTAAAAGGCTTTTATACCCATAGAAATTAGCTTAAAAAAGAATTGGCTGCGGAAGACGGATACAGCATCCTATAAATCCACATACCTGGGTTTATACCGCTCTTTCATCCCTTTCTTCGCTTCCGCCACTATGTGCAGTTCCTTGGTGTCCTTCTCCGCTCCAAGTTTATGGAAAATAATGCAGTTAGGCTTCGCCACGGGGAGTTCCGGACCATTCATTACCAGAAGGCCTTTTTCCAAATCCACATTAAAGAAAGTAAGCGTATCCGATTCATGGTTTAACGATACCAGATGCCTGTTATCCGGGAAAAGTGCGGCATCCTTCGGATAGTCGCCGCTGATGGGCAGGCAGAACAGCTTCTCCAGCAGCCCGCTTTCATGGTTGATACGGTATACTACCACGCTGTTGTCCCCCGCATTGGAGCTTACCATATAATGGTAGTCCGTAGAAAAGTTCAGTGCGCTGGCCGCAGAGCCGGTGGCATGATAGTCGTTCAGCGTGGAAATGGTCTGCAGCTTTTCGAATTCCGGATTATCGTTGACTTCCCGGTAGCCGTATACATCGATATAATTTTTCAGTTCATGCACAATATACAGCAGGCTGCCGTCCGGGGAAAACTTCAGATGCCTGGGTGCCGATTCCTGTTCGCTGCGGATAACATCCGCCAAAGACAAAGTTCCCTTTTCCTTGTCCAACCGATATACTTTCACATGGTCCATCCCCAAATCCGCCGCGCATAGATACTTATTATCCCTGGTCATCTTTACGCAATTCACATGGGGCCTGAAATTCCTCTCCGCAACGCTTCCCAGGCCTTTATGGAAAATTTCGTCGGTTATCTCCCCTACCCCGCCGTCTTCCTTAAGCCTTAACACTGTAATCTTGCCATCATGATACCCGGCAACAAAAAGAAATTTATCTTCGTAATCCGTGGACAGATAACAGCCCCTCATCCCATTGATGGACGCATGGTCAATCAGCTCCAGCCCGCCGTCCGGCTGTATCCGGAAAGATTCCACGCCGAAGTCCGTAATAGAATAAAGGCGTTTCTTGTCATGGGATATTGTCACATAGGAAGAATTGGTAATTTCTACCTGGTCTTTTGCATATAATCTCCCATTTTCCATATCTACATCATAAATCTTTATTCCGTGCTTATCTCCCTTTCCCATCGTATATGTTGAAACATATGCTATATATTTTTCCTTTTCCATGGAACCGCCCTCCTCCATAAACAGTATTGTATTTATAGGTATTGTAACACAATTATTTTTTTTTGTCATTCCCTATTGACATCTGTATCACACCTAGTATAATGGATATCAGCGTTTGTTTAGTAACAGTAAACTTTATGTTTATTATCATTTAATTTCAGAGAAGCGGGCACGATGAAAATAGGAAACAGATTAAAAGAATTGAGAATACAAAAAGGGCTTACCCAGGAAGAGCTGGCCGGACGCTGCGAATTGTCCAAAGGATTTATCTCCCAGCTGGAAAGGGATTTGACTTCCCCCTCCATCGCCACACTGGTGGATATCCTCCAATGCCTTGGTACGGATATCCAGGAATTTTTTTCCGAAAGCCCTAAGGATGAGCAAATTGTTTTCCATGATGCCGATTATTTTGAAAAGGTGGACGATGAGCTGGGCAATACGATAGAATGGATAATTCCAAATGCCCAGAAGAATATTATGGAGCCGATACGGCTCACATTAAAACCAGGCGGTTCCACTTATCCCGACAATCCCCACGAAGGGGAGGAATTCGGCTACGTATTGTCAGGCAGTATCACCATTGTCATGGGCAAGAAAAAAATACGGGCGAAAAAGGGGGAGTCCTTTTACTTCATCCCCAATACGACCCATTACATAATTGCCGGTGCCAAAACAGGCGCTTCCTTATTATGGGTCAGTTCCCCCCCCAGCTTCTGATGCGGTGCGCTAAGGCGAAGATGACAACGCGCCGTCTGCTTTTCCTGCCGCAAAAGGCCGCAGGAATTGATTTACGTAAGATTACTTATATACCGGAGGTATTTGAGATGAATAAAGAATTGATTAATTTGGTGGATATATCCAAATCCTTTGACGGTGAAATGGTTCTGGACGAATTGAATTTAAATATTCATGAAAATGAGTTTCTTACCCTTCTGGGCCCAAGCGGCTGCGGGAAAACCACTACCTTAAGGATTCTGGGCGGCTTCGTCTCCCCCGATAAAGGGCGGGTAGTGTTTGACGGCAAGGATATCACCAATTTACCTCCCAACAAGCGCCAGCTCAACACCGTATTTCAAAAATACGCGCTTTTTTCCCATATGAATATTGCGGAAAATATAGCCTTTGGGCTGAAAATAAAAAACAAGCCGAAATCTTATATTGATGACAAAATAAAATATGCTTTGAAGCTGGTCAATCTGGAAGGATTCGAAAAACGCATGCCCGATTCCCTAAGCGGCGGCCAGCAGCAGCGCATAGCCATTGCAAGGGCCATTGTCAACGAGCCGAAGGTCCTTCTTTTGGATGAGCCTCTGGGAGCCCTTGATTTAAAACTAAGGCAGGATATGCAGTATGAATTGATCCGCCTGAAAAATGAACTGGGCATTACTTTTATCTATGTGACCCATGACCAGGAAGAGGCCCTTACCATGTCCGATACCATCGTGGTCATGAACCAGGGCTATATCCAGCAAATCGGTACGCCGGAAACCATTTACAACGAACCGGAAAATGCTTTTGTCGCCGACTTCATCGGCGACAGCAATATTATCGATGCCGTCATGCTGGAGGATAAGCTTGTTTCCATTCTTGGCACTAAGTTCCGGTGCGTAGACACCGGCTTTGGACGGAACAAGCCGGTGGATGTGGTCATCCGCCCGGAGGATGTGGAATTGGTGGCGCCGGAAACGGGCATCATCCAAGGAACAGTCACCCACTTGATTTTTAAAGGCGTCCACTATGAAATGGAAGTTACGGCCAACGGGTTCGAATGGCTGGTACATTCCACGGGCATGTTCCCGGTAGGCGCCGAAGTGGGAATAAAGGTGGATCCTTTCAATATCCAGATTATGAACAAACCGGCATCGGAAGACGAGGAGGCGGCAGCAATTGAAGAATAACGGAATTGCAAGAAAACTACTTTCTGCCCCCTATATTGTCTGGGCTGCAATCTTCATTATCGTTCCTTTGGGAATGGTGTTTTATTACGGCCTGACAGATAAAACAGGGGCTTTTACTTTAGAAAACATAGCCGCTATCATGAGCGCGGAGCATGCCAAAGCATTGTGGATTTCCCTTGGCTTATCCTTAATAAGTACGGTTATCTGCTTCTTCCTGGCATACCCGCTGGCCATGATACTTGCCAACATGAATGTAAGCCAGCACAGTTTTATCGTGCTCATTTTCATCCTTCCCATGTGGATGAATTTCCTCCTGCGCACGTTGGCATGGCAGACTTTGTTGGAAAAAACGGGCGTTATCAACAACGTGCTCTCTTTCCTTCATCTTCCTGCCTTGAATATTATCAATACCCCTTATGCCATCGTTCTCGGTATGGTATATAATTTTTTGCCCTTTATGGTACTGCCCATCTACAATTCCCTAGTGAAAATCGACCCCAATGTGGTCAACGCGGCAAAAGACCTTGGGGCAAACGGGATACAGACCTTTTTTAAAATCACGCTGCCCCTGTCCGTGCCCGGCATTATCAGCGGGATTACCATGGTATTTATCCCCGCTTTGACCACTTTCGTCATCAGCAAGTTATTGGGAGGCAGCAAAATACTTCTTATCGGAAATGTCATTGAAGAGGAATTCACCCAGGCGGGCAACTGGCATTTAGGAAGCGGCCTATCCATCGTGCTTATGATTTTTATTATCGTCAACATGGTGGTGTCCGCCATATTCGATAAGGACGGGGAGGGAAGTTTTTTATGATAAGGACCGTAGCGAGAAAAATATATATCATACTGATTTTTATTTTCCTTTATGCCCCCATTGCCACATTGATGATCCTTTCCTTCAATGCCAGCCGTACCAGGGCAAAATGGGGGGGAGTAACGTTGCATTGGTATATTTCCCTTTTCGATAACAGGGAAATCTTGCAGGCGTTGTGGAATACCCTTTTTATCGCTTTTATATCCTCATTTATCGCCGTTGTCATCGGTACGGTGGCGTGTATTGCCATCAACTATATGGGAAAACATAAGAGGGCTATCGTAATGGGCATAACAAACATCCCCATGCTGAACGCCGACATCGTAACGGGGATTTCGCTGATGCTTCTTTTCATCAGCCTGGGGATAAAATTGGGGATGGGCACTATCCTTTTGGCCCATATCACTTTCAATATTCCTTATGTAATCCTATGCGTCATGCCCCGGATGAAGCAGCTGAACCCCAGCACCTTCGAAGCCGCCCTGGATTTGGGCGCTTCCCCCGCCTATGCTTTTTTTAAAGTGGTTTTCCCGGACATCCTGCCCGGCGTATTGTCTGGATTTTTAATGGCTTTTACCATGTCCCTAGACGATTTCATCATTACCCACTTTACTAAGGGGGCCGGTGTGGACACTTTGTCCACCAAGATTTACACGGAAGTAAAAAAAGGAATAAAGCCGGAAATGTACGCCTTATCGACCATCATTTTCGTCACTGTGCTGCTGCTTTTATTCCTCATCAATAAAGCGCCAAAAGAAAAATTGGATTAGCAGGAGGATTTATTTATGAAAAAAATATCTGTCTTAGCCATATGCCTGGCGGCCGTCTTCTCCTTCATGGGCTGCGACGGCTCCCCTTCCGGGGAAAACGGGGAAGTAATCGTTTATAACTGGGGGGAATATTTAGACCCGGAAACCATTGAATTATTTGAAGAAGAAACCGGCATCAAAGTAATCTATGATGAATTTGAAACCAACGAAATTATGTACCCCAAGGTGGAAGCCGGGGCATCGGAATATGATGTCATCTGCCCTTCCGATTATATGATACAGAAAATGCTGGAAAACGACCTTTTGGCGGAACTTAATTTCGATAACCTCCCCAATGCAAAAGCCAATATCGGCGCACAATACTGGGAACAATCCAAAGAATTCGACCCGGAAAACAAATATTCCGTTCCCTATTGCTGGGGCACTGTAGGAATTTTGTACAATAAAACCATGGTAGATGATGCCGTGGACAGCTGGAACATCCTCTGGAACGAAAAATATAAGGACAATATCCTGATGCAGGACTCTGTGCGTGACGCTTTCATGGTCGGCCTGAAACTGAAC
The DNA here is from genome assembly GCA_021769135.1 of Lachnospiraceae bacterium. Taxonomy (GTDB): domain Bacteria; phylum Bacillota; class Clostridia; order Lachnospirales; family Lachnospiraceae; genus Kineothrix. The sequence continues at coordinate 105,805 of JAETTM010000003.1, forward strand.
GGCTATTCCATGAACTCCACAAATACTGAGGAATTGGAAACCGCAAAGAATTCCCTCATCCAGCAAAAGCCTTTCGTTCAGGCCTATGTGGTAGACCAGGTCAGGGATAAAATGATAGGCAACGAAGCCGCCATCGGCGTCATCTATTCCGGGGAAGCCATCTACACCCAAAGGGAAAACCCTGATTTAGAATACGTCATCCCAAAAGAAGGCACCAACGTATGGATTGACTCCTGGGTCATCTCAAAGAATGCGCCCAATAAAGAAAACGGTGAAAAATTCATCGACTTCATGTGCCGCCCGGAAATCGCCCTGATGAACTTCAACTTCATCACCTACTCCACCCCCAACGATGCGGCCAGAGAGTTAATCGAAGATGAAGACATCCGGAACTCCCCCATCGCCTTTCCCGATTTATCCCAATACGATAATCTGGAAACCTTCCAATATCTTGGGGAAGAAGCCGACAGAATATACAACGACCTCTGGAAAGAAGTAAAATCCGAATAACCAATGCCCTCTCTTCCTAGCTTTCCCTCCTGAAAAGCGTAGGAAGAGAGGGCATTCCCATCCGTTTCTGCTGCCTTGTTTTCTGCAGCGGTTTTGCTTAGCAGAATGACCAAAAACCCAGGGAAGCCGTGCCACGGACGGCACGGCTAGTCTGTATGCGGCACGGAAGCCGCTTACAGACGGCCCGGACGGCCGCCACAATCTTCCCATTCTGCTTAGCAAACCCCTGCAGAAAACCCGGCAGCAGAAACGGATGGGAATGCCCCCTCTTCCGGCCTCTACCTTATCTGCCCCTCCCCCTCAATCAAATACTTATAAGAAGTCAATTCCTTCACCCCCATAGGTCCCCTGGCGTGCATTTTCTGGGTACTGATTCCAATCTCCGCGCCAAATCCAAATTCAAACCCATCGGTAAAGCGGGTGGACGCATTGACATATACACAGGCCGCATCGATTTCGTTCAGAAACGTCTCGGCATTTTTCTTATTTTCCGTTATAATGGCTTCGGAATGCTTCGTATTGTATTTATTGATGTGGGCAATTGCCTCTTCCATCGTTTCCACTGTTTTGATGGAGATAATATAATCCAGGTATTCCTTCCCATAATCCTCTTCCGTTGCTTCCCTGGCATCCCCTATCAATCCGCATGCTATTTCATCCCCCCGCATCTCCACATTCCTCGATTGCAGGGCCTGCGCCAACTCAGGCAGGAAGCTGTCCGCTATGGCGCGATGGACGACTAAGGACTCACAGGCATTGCAGACGCCGATGCGCTGCGTTTTCGCATTTATGATAATGGGCAGCGCTTTATTAAAATCCGCGTATTCATCCACGTAGATATGGCAATTTCCTGTTCCAGTTTCAATAACCGGAATTGTGCTGTTTTCCACCACGCTGCGAATCAGCCCGGATCCTCCCCTGGGAATCAGCACATCCACATATTGGTTCAATTTCATAAAACGGGAGGTCACCTCCCTGTCTGCGCTTTCAATCAGCTGGAGGGCATCCTGGCAAATGCCGTTCTTCCTCAAGGCGTTCCTGATGGAGGCAGTAATCGCCGCGTTGGATTTCAAGGCATCGCTGCCGCCCTTAAGTATAACCGCATTCCCCGCTTTAAAACAAAGCCCGAAGGCATCCGCCGTTACATTCGGACGCGATTCGTAGATAATGCCGATAACACCGAAAGGTACCCTTACTTTTCTGATTTTCAGCCCGTTAGGGCGCATGAATTCTTCCATGACTTCTCCTACCGGGTCAGCCAGCTCCGCTACCTGCTCCAGCCCTTCCGCCATGGCCGCTATCCGCTCTTTATTTAGCCGGAGCCTGTCCAGCATACCCGGAGGCATCCCATTTTCTTCCCCTTGTTTTATGTCTTTTGCATTCTCTTCTAAAATGATTGAACTATCGGCAATCAATTCCTTTGCCGCCGCCCTAAGCGCATGGCTTTTCTTCTCCGAGGTCAGCCTCTGCAGTTCATATTTTGCGGCTGCCGCCTTTTGTCCCATTCTAATTAAATCCATGTTTTTAACCATACTCCTTTCAAAACCTTGATATTGAATTCACCCTTTACTATATGATATCCCTTTCCGTTATTACCATATCCGCCTTTTTATCATAGCTGTCCGCAGGAATTCTTTTCTGCAGCTGGCATGAAAAACATACCCCTATTAATTTTATTTCCCCACATCCATCCCCGTTTCTTTCCAAATATCTGTCATAATAGCCTTTTCCATAGCCCATCCGGTTTCTTTCTTCATCAAATGCACTTCCCGGCAGAATCATCAGGCACTTCCCGCCCCTGGCCAACCCTGGTACGAACTTCCTTTCCTTTTTCCCTTGAGGCTCCCTGATTCCGCAATACCCTTCCTCCACGTCCTGCATGGAAAAAATTTCATAGAAATTCATCTCATCGCCTTCCACCTTCGGGCAGTATACCTTTTTCCCTTGGGAAAGAGCATCCTGTATAAGGCTTTCCGTCTCCACCTCGCTCCTGTAGGATATATAGGCCAGGACTATATCCGCTTCCTTATACCATAACGTGTCCATCGCACGTGCCATAATTTCCTTGCTTTTCCTATATCGCTCCTTGCCTGTCATCGCATCCCGCAAGGCCAGAATTTCCCTTCTAATGCGTGCCTTTGTTTCCATACCTTTCCCCCAGATTCGTAACGGAGCCATCCTTTTCCTGAATATCGATATTATTCAGCTGCCCTCTAAGATTGGCGCGTATACTGGCGATATATTCGCTCCGCAGGGCTGCCTGCTCTTTCTTTTCTTCTTCCGTCAGCCCTTCCGCCTTAGATTTATGGTAAAGCTCATTAATCCGTGCTATCTTCTTTTCCATACTGTCCATTGTCCGTTTTCCTCTCTTCCTTCCCAGAATTTCCTCCTGCCCTATCTTTGCGAAGAAATTCTATCCTTGTTCCTTTCCCCATGCTTTACTTCCGCATTCCAATCCATATTCCTGCTGTCGGCCCGTCCTTAGGAATGCATCTGTTCCACAAACCCCGGCAAATCAAAGTATGCATCCCGGCTTCCTACGAACAAGGTGCCGATATCCTGCCCGTCCAATATGCGGTGCAGTACCTTAATATCTTTGCTATTGGCAATTACCATATCGATATGGGAGCTTGTAGCTATCTTGGCCGCTATCAGCTTCGTGTTCATCCCTCCGGTCCCCACATCGCTTCCCGTAGAAGGCTTGCCCATCTCCATCAATTCCTCGCTTAATTCTTCCACTATCCGAATAAACCGCGCATCTTTATTTTTTCTCGGATCGTCGGTGTACAGCCCATCGATATCCGAAAGCAGTATGAGCAGATCCGCCTCCACCAGCGCTGCTACAATGGCTGAAAGGCTGTCATTATCGCCAAATTCTATCTCATAAGTAGCTACCGTATCGTTTTCGTTCACAATGGGGATAACGCCCAGTTTAAACAGCTCCGAGAAGGTATTATGGGCATTATAACGGTTCAGATTGTCCACAATTGTATTCTTTGTCATCAATATCTGGGCCGCTACCTGATTGTATTCCGCAAAGATTTTCTGGTAAGTCATCATAAGCCTGGCCTGTCCTACTGCCGCGCATGCCTGCTTTTCTGCAATTGCCCTTTCGCCTGCCTGCCCGAATTCCCTAAGATGGACCGCTTTCTTTCCCACCGCAATTGCCCCGGAAGTCACCAGCACGACATCCTTTCCCCGGTTTCTCATATCGCAAAGTTCCCGTACCAGGACATCCAGTTTCGTGTAATCCAAATCCCCGGTTTCCGGGTGCTGCAGCGAAGAGGAACCAATTTTCACTACAATCCTCTTTTTATCCTTCAATCGTTTCCTATACTCTTCATGATTTCCATTTTTCTTCATCACAGTCAGCCCTGCTCCTTCGTTTTTTCATTTGTTTTTGCATAAAATCTGTTTTCGCCCTGCACTTCTATCCCTTAAACGGCTGATATTCCCTGGCAATCTGCTCTGCCGTCCGGATGCCGTCCATCGCCGCCGACATAATCCCGCCTGCGTAGCCGGCGCCTTCCCCGCAGGGAAAAAGCCCGCAGATTTCCGACTGCCCGTTTTCCCTCCGGCGGATTCTCACCGGGGATGAGGTCCTGCTCTCTATTCCCGATAGGACTACGCCGTCCGACCCAAATCCCGGAATCCTCCGGCCAAACTCCTCCATCCCTTCCACGAATGCCCGGTTTAATGCGTCCGGCATAATGTTATGCACTTCCCCAAACTTCCATCCCCCTTTGATTTGCGGAATGCATTGCCCATATGTACTGTCATACTCCCTCATTTCTCCCCATACAGCCCTTTTAAAATCCCCGTAATATTCCACGGGCACCTTCCCGTTTCCAATTTCATATGCCCGTTCTTCCAGCCTGCGCTGAAATTCTATCCCGCCTAGCGGATGGGAAGTTCCATAATCCTTTGGCGTCACCGATACAATAATCGCGCTATTGGCATTTCGCCCATCCCTCCTGCTGTAGCTCATTCCATTTACAGCCAGCCGCCCTTCCTCGGAAGAGGCATTTACCACATAACCGCCCGGACACATGCAAAAGGAATACACGCCCCTTCCATCCTTCGCCTGAGCCGTCACTTTATAAGAAGCCGGAGGAAGGTATTCGGGCCGTTCCATTCCATATTGGGCCAAATCCACTAATTTTTGTGGATGTTCCGCCCTAAGCCCTACCGCAAAAGATTTCGCTTCCATAGGAACTTTCCTTTGATACAGCATTTCAAAAGTATCCCTGGCGCTGTGCCCGATAGCCAGTACCACCACATCTGTATCTATCTTTGTTCCTTTTCCCTCATCTTCCCTTTTTTCAACTTCCAAAGCTTTTATTCTGCCATCCTCTATATATAAATCCGTTACTTTCGTATTAAAATGCACTTCCCCCCCATGGGAAATAATGGTCTTGCGCATATTCCTTACCACATCCATCAAAATATCCGTTCCAATATGCGGTTTCCCATCATATAAAATATTTTCAGGCGCTCCTGCTGCCGCAAAGATAGATAATACTTCCCGGCTCCGCCCATCCTTGTCCTTCACTAACGTATTCAGCTTTCCGTCGGAAAACGTTCCGGCTCCCCCTTCCCCAAACTGTATATTGCATTCCCTGTCCAACCTGCCCGTCTTCCAAAACTCTTCCACCTTCTCATATCTGTGCTCCACATCCATCCCCCGTTCCAGCAAAATGGGCCGATATCCATGGAGGGCCAGCATATATCCGCAAAACAGCCCCGCCGGACCGGTCCCTATAATAACCGCCCTGTGCGTCATTTTTTCCCTGCCGGGAGAAGGGAAAACATATCCCACAGATTCCAGAACGCTCATTTGATTGCCGTCTGACCATTTTTTCTCTTCGCTTTCTTTCAGCCCTTTTACATCCACAGTATAAGAATAAAAAATATCCGGCTTCTTTCTCGCATCCAAAGAGCGCTTAACGATTTGATAAGTGAACTCCTGCTTTTCTTTCAGCTTTAACAGCCTTCGAATTTTATTTTTTAAAAGATCCCCTTCCCTTTCGGCCGTTTCCGGTCCGGCTTTTAACTTTATCTGGTTGATTCGAATCATATTTGCCTCCATTTTTGCACGGCTTTTATCCCCTAATCAGTGCAGCCCATGCTGATTTGCCGCGCTCATCCCTGCAATAAAACCGCTGGTCCATGCCCATTGCAGATTGTAGCCGCCGCATCTTCCATCCACATCCAGCATCTCCCCAGCAAAATATAACCCCGGAATTTTAACGGATTCCAGGTTTCCCGTCACTTCCTCCATATCTATGCCGCCCGCTGTAACCTGCGCGTTTTCAAAGGAATTCGCCGCCAATATATGTACCTTCATCCTCTTATAAGAGCCCAAAAGCTTCTGCAGCCGCTCATTCCCCAATCGGGCCGCCCTATCTCCCGGTTTATATCCCGCTTCCTTTATCATCATCAGATTAACCTTTTTATTGGCCATGCCTAACAGAAATTCCTCCAATGTCTTTTCGCCGGCTTTTTTTATCCTCAGCATGCACATCCTTTCAAAATCCGTTTCCCCCATTTGAGGCAGCAAATCTATCCGCACTTCCGCCCTTTTTCCCGCTTCAAGCAAATAAGCGGCATCGCGGCTTAACTGGAACACGGGGATGCCGGAAATACCGTAATTTGTAAACTGCAATTCCCCTATCTCTTCCGCTATCGGGTTTTTTCCGTCCTCTTCGCTGTACAGCCTAAGCCTTGCCTCGCATCTGACGCCCGCTATCATCTTAAAAAAGCCGTCCTTGCATCTTAACTGGACCAATGCCGGAACAACCGGAACCACATGATGCCCTAATTTTTTTGCCAATGCCAATCCGCTGCCATCCGACCCCGTCTTAGGCGCCGCGCACCCCCCGCAGGCAAGTATGACTGTGTCATAGCTTTCTTTCCCTTTCCCCAATAAAGTATTGACGGCAAACGTTCCTGCCCGCCTATCCCTGACAATCCCGTCCACCTGCTCGGACAGCCTGACTGTTATTCCTGCACGTTCCATCTCCAGCCGTAATACGTCCAACACTGTAGAAGCCTGTTCCGACCAAGGATACAAATACCCGTGCTTTTCCTTCACCAGCATTCCCGCATCGGTGAAAAAATCCACCGCATCCTCCGGCGAAAATCTGGAAAAACATTCCTCCAGCTTTTGCACTCCCCCATGATAATTTTCCCGGCCCAGATTCCTGTTTGAAAAATTACATTTTCCATTGCCTGTGGCCAGAATCTTTTTTCCGACCCTGTCATTCCTTTCATAGACCGTCACCAGTGCGCCGCATCTTCCGGCCGTTATCGCCGCCATCATCCCCGCCGCGCCCCCGCCGATTACCGCAACTTTCTTCACTGCATTTTCTTTCCTGTCCATCCCGCTTACCTTTCGCTTTCCTGCTTTCCATCCCATTATATCAATTCCCCCAGACTTTCCGCAAGACTTCCTTTATCCATTTCATTAGTGAAATCTGCTCCGCCGTACCGCCCTGGGCTGAACTGTTATCCTCCGAAGCTTAACTGGAATAAGACTCCAGGAAATTATAAAGCTCTTCCTCCGTAGCCACATATTTATTCTGTATAATCTCCTGTTTCAACCCATCCGGCAGGGAATCCAGCGTAATGTTCGTATTCATATATACCGTTTTTAAATCATCGCAGTATACGACCACATAATTTTTTTCATTCACCAGATAAAAGCTAGTGCTCACCTCCTTGAAAATATAACTCTTGCGCACCACTACCCTTTCTTTGGAAAAAGAGGCCACTTCCACGCTGACAAATCCTAACTCCTGATCCTTCAGGGAAGGGGACTGCTGATACAGATCCATTTCCTTCACAAACTGCTGCCTGTCCATCCCTATATACTTATCCGGCACTTTCCATTTCGTTTCCACGGAAGTATTCTTCTTCAAATCCACTTCCTCGATAATATATTGGGTGTCCGCACCGATAACCTGTTCTTCTTCCCTGGCGGTAGGAATGATTTGAGGCTCCTCGCTCACCCCGCTGCTCCTTTCCTCTATCTCTACCGTCCTGAATTTCCCCGGATAAAATTCTTCCTGCAGCTTCATATGGGAATAGAACCCCAATGTGTACATCCCCATAGGTAAAATAAAAAAAAGACTGATACGTTTTACAAATTTCATGGCAACCTCTCCTTTGTAAACAGTATCAGCCAAATCTTGTCGGTTTATTCTCCTTTTCCGTAGAAAACATCCTTTACATCAGATGCATTCTCTCCGCCAAGACAACAATCACGCTGCCTCCCGGTATATCTTCCAATTCATCTTCCCGCACCCCTTTTAACAAAATCAATGCTGCCAGATACACGATTATGCACAATATGAAACAAAGGATAAATGTTGCCGCGCTTCCTATCAATGTAAGTAGCAATTTGCTTAAAAACCATCCTATCAGCCCGGATCCTGCTGCCGCAAGCGTAGTCACCCCGAATGTGCGTATCCAGTCTACGGAAAAACGGATAGACTGCATCACCCCCGCAAATCCGGCAATACAGACCACCAGCCAAAATATCAGCAAGCCCAAAGCCACGGCTATAATCCCCAGCCTGGTACTGCCGATCAGCACCAGAAGGAAGATTAGATGAAGCACGAATGCCGCCAATCCGCCTAAAATCACTGTCCTTATTTTCCTTATCCTCTGTAAGATGGACATGAAAAAATAGGAGAAAGCAAACGCAATAATCACCCCTGAACCAGCCCTGACCAAATTTACAGCCATATCCATCTCCCCGGTAAACAGCATTCCTATCATAGGTTCCGCCAATGCCGCTGCCCATAATGCACAGGGAATCGTCAAAACAGCCAAACAGTGCACTTTGCTTTCTATCCGGTACTTCGCCTCCCCGTATTCCTGCTTTTCATACATTTGGACAATCTTCGGTATGCCGGAAGATACCGCCAGAACGCAGGCCACCCCAAAAATCCCGATTATCACACTGTATTTCCCGTAATAAATCCCCCAATGGGCCACCCTGATGCTCCCTCTTTCCTGCCTGTTCATGGCATAGTTAAAGATTCTCTGATCGACCAGATAATTCATATTATAGAGCAGAGCGCATAGCACATAAGGCAGCGCCACCGAGAAAAACATGGATATCATCTGTCCGTTGGATTCCACATATTTAGACGTGTCCTTTGCAAGCTGCTGCTTAAAAGTTCCCGTATAAGCCAGCTTTATAAAAACCATATGAAGAACAGCCACCCCTCCCGCAATGGAAACGCCAATAGCCGCCCCCATAGCGCCATAAGCCGCCGCATAGTCGTCATTCCGCAAAAGCGCCGCTACTTTCAGCCCATAGGTGTGCAATGCTGCCCCCAGCATAAGGCTTGCAAACAGCATAATGACTTTTTCCAGCAGCCTGGAATGTACCGTAGGCGTCATCGCCCCCATTCCCTGCAGATATCCCCGGATGACCCCCAGCAGCCCTGAAAGGATAATGGCCGGCGCTATTGCCAGCACCGCCAGATACCCCATATACTCCAAAATCAAAGTCTGGGCGATAAATTCCGCAAAGAAAAACACAAAGACCGCTGCCAGAACACTGAACACAAGGGTAAACAACAGGGCGCTGCGGTATACTTTTTTAGCGCTCCTGAACATATCCCGTTTCGCCCGGTATTTTACCAACACCATCACCGTCTTTGAAACCCCGTAGCAGAATATTGCGCTGAACAAAACCAGCAATTCCATTCCCGCCGCAAAAAAACCGAGCCCTTTATCCCCTATAATGCGGACAAGGGGAATGCGGATGATAAGGCCAATCAGATAAGCGATTAAGCCGGCCCCCAGCATCCATTCCTTTCTTTTTCCCCTGCCTGTACTTTTCCATTTTGTCTTCTGTTTCATATTTTACCGTTCCTCGATTTCTATATCCTCTCTGGTAATCCCTAAATCCTCTAAAACCTTCCTCTGCTTTTCTTCCATGATTTGGGCTTCCGCCTCTTCCATATGGTCATAGCCGCACAAATGGAGCATACTGTGGGCCACCAAAAAAGCGTATTCCCTTTTTCTGCTATGGCCATAGCTTTCCGCCTGCTCCCTTATCTTGTCCACAGAAAGGATAATATCCCCCAGCACCAGTTCCCCGCTGTCCGGGTCGAAACAATCCGCTTCCGCTTCTTCCGCTTGGGAGAAATCCGCCGGCCTGCCATATTCGATATTTGGGAAAGACAGCACATCCGTTGCCCGGTCCATCCCACGGTACTGCCTGTTATAGGCGCGGATTTCCTCATCCCCCGTAAGCAGGACGTTCACGGTTGCCTCATAAGGGCAGCCTTCCGTCTCAAGAACCGCTTCCATAATCCGCCTCACCAATTCTTCCTCATCGAAAGGAAAGGATATATCCGTTTCATTTTCTATATAAACCGTCATTTTTCCTTCGTCTTCCCCTTTCCGGCATCCGGCTTTTTTCCGAAGCTTTTTCATACTCTTCATAAGCCATCACTATTTTCTGCACCAAAGGATGCCTGACCACATCTTTGCTTGTCAGATTGCAGAACGCTATGCCGTCTATTCTTCCAAGCACCCTCACCGCCACATCCAGCCCCGATTTTACACCCGTCGCCAAATCCTTCTGGGAACGGTCCCCGGTTATGATGACTTTTGAGCCAAAGCCTATACGGGTTAAAAACATCTTCATCTGGGCCGGCGTAGTGTTCTGGGCCTCGTCCAAAATAATAAATGCATTGTCCAACGTCCTGCCCCTCATATATGCCAAAGGGGCCACCTCGATTAACCCCTTCTCCATATTTTTCATAAAAGTCTCAGCGCCCATAATCTGGTGCAGCGCGTCATACAAAGGCCTTAAATAAGGGTCTACCTTACTCTGCAAATCGCCGGGCAGAAAACCAAGCTTCTCCCCTGCTTCGATAGCCGGCCTTGTCAATATAATCCGGCTTACCTCTTCTTTCTTAAAAGCCGTTATCGCCATGGCCATAGCCAGGTAAGTCTTCCCCGTTCCTGCGGGCCCCAGCCCGAAAACAATCATATTATCCCGGATGGCATCCACATACTGCTTTTGCCCTAACGTTTTCGGCTTGACCGGTTTCCCCATCACCGTATGGCATATGCAGTCCTTATCTATTTCAACAAGTACGTCTTCCTTATTTTCCATTTCCATCATAATCGCATAATCCACATTCTGCTCCTGGATTATATTTCCTCTCTTCGATAATTCCGCCAGTTGCCGGACAATATTTTCCGCCCGGCGTACCGCCAGCTCTTCCCCCGTTATTTTTACGGAGCCATCCCTATCCACAATCGTTACATTGAAATCCCCTTCCACTTTTCGGATGTGGTGGTCATAATGCCCGAAAATATTCCGCATATGCTCCGCCGGCACATCCACCCGTCTTACCGTCTCTTCCATTTCCTGCAAACCCTTACCTGTATTATCTATTGCCATCCGGCTGCCGCTCTGTTGCCTGTGGAACAATCGGGATATTCTGCCCGGTCTTTTCCACAATCTGGAAATCCATATTCATCTGCCAATTTTTCTTATTCTTACTTATTGTAACATTTTTTTGAATTATTTGTACCCCTTTTTCCTCCAAACTTTCCATATATTTTATTAATTTTTCAGAAAAAATTGATTTTACCTCTTCTTTAGTATAGATATTGTCAGTCACCACATATTCCCTGTTCACGCTGCTGCCAAAATAAAGAGGCAAATAAAAATTCTCCAGCAGCTTTATCTGTTTCTTATCCGTAACCTTATCGAAGTTTTCGTACTTTATTTTTCCCATACGCAAAACCAGTTCTTTATCCATAAGGGATACCAGCACTTCCTTCTTTTCTTCCCCCGTATACTCCTTCTTTTCATATGTGAGCGGCAGCTCTTCCTTCTGTTTCAGCTGCCTGCGTATATATACATCCGCATCCGCATCATAGTACTGGTAATTTCTTATCGTCGTATCCTCATTATATACGGGTACGCTTCCCGATACAAGCACATCCCCCTTTTTTACTTCCATCCCCACATTCACAAGGGGAACGCCTTTTCTCGTTACCATGCTGACGATGATGCCGTCCTCCTGGGCAATCAGATTCGAACCGAATTCGCTCCCTCCAATCTGGCTGCCGGCCGTCTCCCCGCCGCTCCGGCTCCCCCCGCCATCCTCGCCTATATCCACTTCGTTTTCCCGAATTTGTATTTCCAGCCTTGTTCCGTCGATTTTAGCGGATGTCCATGTGACAATCCCAAAATCCTGCCTTATCTTTTTCTCCAGTTCCTCAATATTCACTTCTTTTCTTTTCATCCCCACATATACATTGTTTTCTTTTAAAAAATCCATGAAAACATCTTCAGAAATGGAATAGTTGCCGGAAATGTCCACCGCCCAGATAAAGGTTGACATCCATACCCAAAAAAACAGGCTTCCTATAAGCCCCAGCAGAAAAATTTTCCTCCGCTTCATCCTGGGCGTAAAAAAAGGCAGTCCACAACGCTTTTGTATGGCTACCTTCGTTCCCGTTTTCCTCACAATTCCTTTCAGCTGCTTAAATCCTTTGACCGTAATGCACATCGTATTGTATTCCCCATGATTTTCAATATTCCAAAGCAGGATATCATGGTTGCTGCACAAATTCATAAACCGTTCCGGGGAATATCCCCATACCCGGATACAGACATAGCCTTTTAAATATTGTATAAACTGAAGCATGCTTCACCCCATTTCCACTTTTCATCGTCCAATTCTTTTACCATCCCCGCTCGCGCCTGGGGGCAGGCCCGGCTTTGCATGAACCGCTTTCACGGGCATCCGCGTTTATCCCTTCATTAATGATAGCGGACACACTCGATACAGCCCGTAATCTTCATGTCCTCATTGGTATAGTAGTCAATGGACATCCGCTTTCCTATAATGCTGATCTGACAGGTCTTTCCCTGCAGTACGATGGCCTCCTGGGAATATTCCAGGATTCCTTTATAGTTTTCCACAAAAACGTCCTGGTTCCCCGTCACAGTAACAATAGAAGCCCCCAGCACAGAATCCTTCGGGAGCTTTAAAGATTCCACGATAATTTCTTTTTTTCTCTCCAGTTTTTGTTTTCCGGTTAATTTCCTGTTTCTCATCATGGAATAATATATGTTTCATCCTTGCAAAGAATACTACTTTTACCGTATTATTTATGGTATGGCTCCCCACAGATGATACGGTAGCCCCGATATATCTGTTCCTCCAGCAGGACGCGCACCAGCTGATGGGGGAAAGTCATATCCGAAAAGCTGATTTTCTCATCCGCCCGCCCGGAAACCATATCATGCAGCCCCAGGGAGCCTCCGATGACAAACTGGATATGGCTCGTTCCGTAAGTAGCCAGCTTTTCCAGCTTCCGCGCAAAGGAGACGGAATCCATTTTCCGTCCCCCTATTTCCAACGTTATCAGATAAGCGTCCTCTTTTACATGTTTTAAAATACGCAGCCCTTCCTTTTCTTTAATCTGCAGTTCCAAAGCCTCACCCGCTTTATCAGGTGTCTTTTCGTCCTCTACTTCTATCACTTCCAGGCGGCAATATTTTCCAAGGCGTTTGCCATATTCCGATAGGGCATCCCTATAAAACTTCTCCTTCACTTTTCCTACCGCTATTATTGTTATCCTCATGCTTTTCCCGATTCCTGTTCAAAGACAGACGGGTAATAATCGTCTATGAAAGAATCCAAAAATCCATCGTCCAGGTTCATGAACTGATGGCATATCATCCCCTTCATCTTCTCGGCCCGCCTGAAATATTTCAATTCTTCCCCGCATTCTTCGTCTGCGAACAGCCCTTCGTCTATTTTTTCCGCGTCCATATTTTCCACGCACCATTTCTTTATCTCGCTGAACAGACTGTTTTCTTCTTCCGCTTTTTGAGAAAGCTCCTTATAGGACTTAATCGATAAAATTCCCATAACAAAAAACAGGGCGAACAATGCGCCCATAACCGCGCATACCATAAACTTGTTCGCCATAGCCGCCGGAAGGCTCACCACATCGAAAAATACCAAAGCTGTCGCCACCAGCCCAAGGCCTCCCACGGACGTTAAAAGATATCCGGAAGAACGGTTTTCTTCGGCTTTCTGGGCGCTGTTTTGGTAAACCCCCCTGTATTCCCCCGCGCTCCTTTTCTTCCCGCCGGCGTCTTCCCACTGCCCTGTGCCGTCCATCCCATCCTTCGCATCAGCATCCGCCTCCATGGGTATCCCATCATCATCCGATTCGCTTTCCCCTGCAGCCGATCCGCCCCCTCTTTTTTCAGCCGCTTCCTGCTGGAGGAAAACTTTTACCGCCAAAGAAGCTTTTTGCCTTTCTTCATCGCTTGCGGACAGTTCAAAAACCCCTTCTTCCAAGGTTTCCACCAACTCCATGCCGCAGTCGGCACAGACCTTCACACCCTCTATGTATTCATTTCTGCATTTCGGACACCACGGCATATCCTGTCATGCTCCTTTCTCCATTCCTTTGTAACCGCTTAACCAGGCCGTATCTTCACATGCCTGCCTTGGCTGCGGATATCAATCCTTTTACTCCCTGGTTCTTATTCTCCTTTTCATTCATCCATTGATAATTATCTTCGTTGAACAAATCCACAATTACCGGGTACTGCCCGTTGGCATCCGATTTCCCTAAAGGCTGCCATACACCGTTTTTGGCGGTTCCGCTCCATTCCTTCGTATTGCCGTCTTTGGTGTAATTGGTAATATATATCTCCCCATGATACAGGCCATCCTTAAAGTTCCCGATAAAATTGCGGTTATATGCGGCTTCCGCTTCCAGGTTTTCATCAATAAAGTCATAATGCTCCGCCCCATCCCCGTTGGGCAAATCGTTGGCCCAGGAGCCGGAATAACTATGCTGCAGATAAATGCTGTCTTTCGCTTTGGCATTCTGGTCATACACATAATATTTAATCCACATTCCGTTTCCGCTTCTGGCTCCGTTTTTCCACTCACCATAATAATACTGGTTATCCGCATACATTGCAAGCCCTTTTCCATTGGGGCGTTTATTTCCGTCCGTATCTCCAAAATAATAATATTTCGTAGTTCCGCTCAGTTTTTCGGAAGCCGCGCGGTATCTGGGCAAATATGCCAAATCTTCCACCGCTTCCATATTCCTCGCTTCCCAATAGCCCTTCATTTCGGACATTTGCCTCGACAAATTGATTTCCACTGCGGAAAGGTCTTCCCCCGCTTCCTTCTGCCATTTTGCTGTCGTCTTCTGTATGCCGGATTCTTCCTGCTTCACAGCCTCTTCTTCCATAATGGTAGTCGTCTGCGCATTTTCTTCTTCCTTTACCACCATAGCCTGTTCCTCCCCTGCTTCGGGCAAGACAGGTTCTTCCGCCTGTTCAAGCTGTTCCGGCTGTTCCGGTTCTTCCGGCTGCTCTGCACTTTCTTCCGGCTCATTTTCTTTCATAATCTCTTGGGCCGTTACGCTTTGCTCCTGGGAAGTACTGGCATAATTCATAATATCATCCTGCAATGCCTGGTTCGTCTCCCTGTCGCTGCGCTTGTTCAAGGCATAAATTATCATGCTGATTCCGCAAATAATAAGAATCAGCACAACCGCAATCCCTAAAGTCAATAATTTCGCTTTATTGTTGTTTCCCTCCATAAATATGACCCTTCTCCTTTCAAAGTCCGGAGACTTTTATTTCTTTCCTGACGTTTTCTTCCCTGACGTGTAATCTATTATAGCATGCCCACGTTTAATTTAAAGGTATAAATTTTATTAATTATTCCTTAAGGCCTTCCAGAAAGCAAATTGCCTGCCCATAAAACAAAGCCATACCTGAAACCTTAGCGAACAGGTTATTTCCCCATTCCGCCATTGCTTCAGGCTGGCTTTTCATTATCAGATTCAAGCATTATCTTCAAAAAGCTACTGCTTATTCTTCAAATATTCATCGATTCCTCTCGCCCCGGCTTTTCCCGCCCCCATAGCCAGAATCACCGTAGCCGCGCCGGTAACGGCATCGCCGCCGGCATAAACGCCTTCCTTCGTCGTCTTTCCGAATTCCTCATCCGCCACGATACATTTCCATTTGTTCGTTTCCAAGCCGCTCGTTGTAGAGGAAATCAACGGGTTGGGGGAAGTACCCAGGGACATGATGACCGTATCCACCTCGATGACAAATTCGGAACCCGGCTTCACCACCGGCCTTCTCCTTCCCGATTCGTCCGGCTCCCCTAATTCCATCCTCACGCATTTCATCCCGCAGACCCAGCCGCTTTCATCGGCAAGGATTTCCACCGGATTGGTCAGCAGATCAAAGATAATCCCTTCTTCCTTGGCATGGTGCACTTCTTCCACCCTGGCCGGAAGTTCTTCTTCGCTCCTCCTGTAAACAATATGAACTTCCGCCCCCAGACGCAGCGCCGTCCTCGCCGCATCCATTGCCACATTGCCGCCGCCTACTACCGCTACCTTTTTCCCTCTCATAATGGGCGTGGGGGATTCCTCATTGAAGGCTTTCATCAGGTTGCTCCTGGTCAGATACTCGTTAGCGGAAAATACTCCATTGGCCTGTTCTCCAGGTATCCCCATAAATTTGGGCAATCCTGCACCTGAACCAATGAATACCGCATCAAATCCTTCCTCTTCCAAAAGCTCATCAATAGTTACCGACTTGCCTACCACCACGTTGGTTTCTATCTTTACCCCTAAAGATTTCACATTTTCGATTTCCTTGGCAACAACGTCTTCCTTAGGCAGACGGAATTCCGGAATACCATATACAAGCACGCCGCCGGGTTCATGAAGAGCTTCAAAAATAGTTACCTCATACCCCATCTTCGCCAAGTCGCCCGCACAGGTAAGGCCTGCCGGACCGGAACCGATGACAGCCACCTTTTTGCCGTTTTTCTCTTTTGCACCGGCCGGTTTTATCCCATTTTCCCTGGCCCAGTCCGCCACGAAGCGTTCCAGTTTGCCGATGGAAACCGGCTCACCTTTAATCCCCCGGATACATTTCCCCTCGCACTGGCTTTCCTGGGGACATACCCGCCCGCAGACTGCGGGGAGGGCGCTGGCTTCGCTAATCACCTGATAAGCGGCTTCCACATCCCCTTCCTTTACTTTCTCAATAAAACCCGGGATATTAATCGCTACCGGGCAGCCCTTAATACATTGGGCATTCTTGCAGTTAATGCATCGGCTCGCTTCTTCCATCGCTTCTTCTTTATTATATCCAAGGCACACTTCCTCAAAATTAGCCGCGCGCACCTTCGCATCCTGTTCACGTACAGGCACCTTCTTCAATACGTCCATCATATCCTCCGTTCTATCCAATTCCTTATATGTAATATGGGGCAACAGTTAGCAGTTCATCCAGCCACACGTGCATAAAACCGCTACAGAATCCGATATCAGCCGCAGTTCCCGCATCCGCCGTGATGGGTATCCCCTTCCTCTTCCTTCAGGGCCGCCCTTCCTTCCGCCGTTTTATACATCTGCTGGCGCTTCATGGCCTGGTCGAAATCCACTTTATGGCCGTCGAATTCAGGCCCGTCCACACATGCAAACTTCACTTCCCCATCCACTGTCACACGGCAGGCGCCGCACATCCCCGTTCCGTCCACCATAATAGGATTTAAGCTCACTACCGTAGGAATACCCAGTTCCTTTGTCAGCTTGCAGACAAATTTCATCATAATCATAGGGCCGATAGCTATACACACATCGTAATGCTTCCCTTCCTCCACCAAGTCCTTCACCGTCTGTGTCACCATGCCGCTCCTTCCGTAGGAACCGTCATCAGTAGTCACGTAAAGGTTTCCAGCTACCGCTTCCATTTCCTTTTCTAAAATCAACAAATCTTTCGTTTTTGCCCCCACTATGACGTCCGCAGCCACGCCTTTTCCTTTCAACCATTTTACTTGCGGATATACGGGGGCCGTACCCACGCCGCCTGCAACAAATAAAATACTTTTCTTCTTCAATTCTTCTTCCGGCTCATTCACAAGCTCCGACGCACAGCCCAAAGGCCCTACAAAATCGTGGAAATAATCCCCGGCTTGCAGCTTCGCCATTTTCTTTGTTCCAGCCCCTACTATCTGGAATACAATAGTAACCGTTCCTTTTTCCCTGTCATAGTCGCAAATCGTCAGCGGAATCCTCTCCCCCTCTTCGTCCGTCCTGACAATAATAAACTGCCCTGGTTGGCAGCGCTTCGCTATACGCTGCGCTTCCACCTCCATGAGGTAAATATTCGCCGCAAGTTCTCTTGCCTCTAAAATTTTATACATTTTGTACCTCCTAGTTAAAGTTACGCACTTTTGCCACTATACAAACTATCCCTAATATCATACTGGAAAACGGCGAAAAGCGCAACTTATTTATAAAAATAATTCAGGCGGCACAGCCCTGGACTGGACTTTTACTAAATATCCACAAGCACAATCTGCCCCTGTTCATCGTATGTAATGCGGCAGGCCGTGCCGTCCTGGACATTGACGCCATAGATGCGCTCAGTCCTCGTCTGTATCCCGGTAGCATCCTCATAATATTCATAAATCACATAATAATCCCCATACTCTCCAATCCGTATCACCGAATTGAATTTGTAGACATTATGCCCGCTCATACCGCGCATGTTTCCTTCCACATCCAACAGCACATCCGCATTAATCAAGGCATATACCACATTGGAAATTGCCACATCCACAGTGATTTCCGTATTCAACGACAGCCTATAAGTGCGGGCAATCACATCGCTGGCCACCCCTTCTTCGCTAATGGCCACAAACTTATAGACAGATTCGCCCAATGGCATGGGAATGGCCGACGTATATAGAGTGCTGTCCTCCGTAGGTACGGTGCCGTCTGTAGTATAGTAAATCCTGCAGTCTTCCGCCGCCTGGGCCTCGATGGAGTATGGCTCGTAATAATCCCCGCTGTATACGGATACCTCCGGCGGGGCAGGAACAAGCACATCAATCCTGTAAGTATTCGAAACGACATCGCTTTTTATCCCGTAATCATTGACAAAACAGGCCTTTACCGTATAAATCCCCGTTTCCAGAAAAATAGGGGCCGTATATACCTGGCTCTTTTTATCCGGCTCGCTTCCATCAAGCGTATAATAAATCGTTCCGGAAGTATTGGCGCTTAACTTCAGCGGAAGCACTTCCTCATAGCTTCCTTCCACATAGCTGAATTCCGGCGGTTTTGCCATATACTGCTGAAATAGGGATACGATATTCTCATCATCGCACTTTAACAGCAGCTCGTTAATCGACGTGTAATCTCCCATCTGATTATAAATAGAGATTATTTTATCATATGCATTCTCCAAATCCACACTGGAATACTCGCTTTTTTTCTCCACGATTTCCATCAATGTATAAACTGCCGGTTCATATTTTTCCTGAATATAATAATAGTCCGCCATCAAGAATAATATCTCCCCGTTTCCTTTATCCAGCTCATGGGCCCTTTCCAAATATATAATCGCCTGCCCATAGGCTTCCTGCATCGCGCATTCCTTTGCCCTTCCAATCTGATATGACACGGAATAATTTCTGTACCAGTAAATCCCCGCGATGCAAAAGACTGCTGCCACGATGCAAAAAAAAGTCGCCCCCATCAACCATCCTTTGTTCCATTTCCCCCTGAGCCGCTCCTTCGTCTTTCCTTTGATTCCCTTGGCACTTTTCTCCGGAAGCTTTTCCTTCCCATCCACTTCCGGCATTTCTTCCTGTGCCAGCTCCACAAAAAGGGTGGATAACGTCTCGTTCATCTCTTCTTCAATTTCAGGTTCAAAATCCGGCACAATCCGGAATTCCTCGCCGCAATTGTCACAATATAAATGACCTTCCTGCCACTCATACCCGCATTTTGGACATTTCATAATAGAATCCCTTTCTATTTCGGCTCTTCCTAAAAACTTCGGCGCTTCATTAATGTCAACGGGGTCAGCATCCTGCGGATTCCACACAATTGTTCATCAGCATCGCTATCGTCATCGGGCCTACGCCTCCCGGCACTGGCGTAATCGCGCTGCATACCGGAAGCACGTCTTCATAATCCACATCGCCGCACAGCTTATTTCCTTCATTCCGGTGAATTCCTACATCGATAACAACCGCTCCTTCTTTTATATAATCCCTGGTTATCATTTTGGGTTTTCCTACCGCTACAATTAAAATATCCGCCCTCTTCGTCACTTCCTTTAAATCTTTTGTCCTGGAATGGGCTACCGTCACCGTTCCGTTCTCGCGCAGCAGCAGGAGCGCCATCGGTTTCCCCACAATATTGCTACGGCCGATTACCACACATTCTTTTCCTTCTATTCCGATTCCCGAACGTTTAAGCAGCTGTATAATCCCCGCAGGGGTACAGGATACGAAGCCCTTCTGCCCAATGCATAAGGCGCCCACGCTTTGAGGGTGGAATCCGTCCACATCCTTCCTGGGGGAAATGGCCCGAACCACCTTATCCTCGTCGATATGCCCCGGCAGAGGAAGCTGCACCAAAATGCCGTTCACATCATTCCTGCCGTTCAAATCTTCTATCAAAGCCAGCAATTCTTCCTGGCTGGTATCCTCTTCCAGTTCATAAGCCAAAGACCGGATGCCAATATAAGCGCATGCCTTTTTCTTATTCCCCACATATACGCTGGAAGCGGCATCCTTCCCTACCTGAATCACAGCAAGGGTAACCTCTATTCCATCCGCCTTCATTGCTGCTACTTTTTCCTTCAATTCTTCCTTTATCTGGGCGGATATCGCTTTCCCATCTATTATCTTCGCCATTGCTATAACCATACTCCTTTCTTTGCGGCCTCCCGAAATCGCCCCTGCGCCTGTTCCATCCGCTTCGTAAAACATCCGACAAGCCCTTTACGCGAGGCAGTCAATGCATGCTCCTAAAACAATCCGGTAATTACGCCATCCGGGTTCACGTCGATGCGCAGGGCAGCCGGTTCCTTCGGCAGCCCCGGCATTGTCATCACCGCCCCGGTAAGCACCACCACAAAGCCTGCCCCCGCCGACACGTACATTTCCCTTACATTCATCGTAAACCCTTCCGGCCTGCCTAAAAGTTCCGGATTGTCCGACAAGGAATACTGGGTTTTGGCCATACATACCGGTAATGACCCGAATCCAAGGCTTTCCAGCTGTTTCATCTGCTTTTGGGCCGCCGAGGAATAGCTCACACCCACAGCGCCATATATTTCCCTTGCCACCGTTTCTATTTTCTCCTTTAAGGCAAGGGAGTCCTCATATAAAACATGGAAATGGCTTTCCTTTTTCTCCAAAGTTTCCAGCACTTTTTTTGCCAGATCGACGCCGCCTTCCCCGCCTTTTTCCCAGACCCGGGATAAGGCGAATTCGCACCCCCGCCTTTCGCAGAATTCCTTGATAAAGGACACCTCTTCTTCCGTATCCGTCAGGAAGGAGTTCAAAGTCACGACCACAGGAACACCGTACTTTTGCAGATTCTCCATGTGCTTTTCCAAGTTGGAAATCCCTTTTTTCAGCGCTTCCATATTTTCCCGGCCCAAATCCGCCTTTGCTACTCCGCCATTATACTTCAAAGCCCGCACCGTCGCAACAAGGACTGCCGCATCCGGCTTCAATCCCCCAATCCGGCACTTTATATCAAAGAATTTTTCCGCCCCCAAATCGGCGCCGAAGCCTGCTTCCGTAATGACATAATCCGCCATCTTAAGGGCTGCCTTCGTAGCACGGATGGAATTGCACCCATGGGCGATATTTGCAAAAGGCCCTCCGTGCACCAGAACCGGCGTATGCTCCAGCGTCTGTATCAAATTAGGCTTCAAAGCATCCTTTAACAGTGCCGCCATCGCGCCTACCGCCTGCAAATCCGCCGCGGTCACCGGCTTTCCGTCATAGTTATAGGCAACCACCATCCGGCCCAGCCTCTCCTTCATATCCTCCATATTTTCCGAAAGGCAGAGCACTGCCATAATTTCCGAAGCCACCGTAATTACGAAATGGTCTTCCCTGACCGTTCCGTCCGTCTTGCTCCCCAATCCTACCACGATATTCCTCAGTACCCTGTCATTCATGTCCAGGCACCTTTTCCATATAATCTGCCGGGTATCGATTCCCAGGGCATTCCCCTGCTGGATATGGTTATCCAGCATCGCCGCAAGCAAATTGTTGGCAGAGGTTATGGCATGGAAGTCTCCGGTAAAATGCAGATTCAAGTCCTCCATAGGCACTGCCTGGGCATAGCCGCCCCCTGCAGCCCCGCCTTTCACGCCAAAGCACGGGCCCAGGGAAGGCTCCCTTAAAGCAATCACCGCGCATTTCCCCAGCTTCCCAAAAGCCTGGCCAAGGCCCACGCTGGTGGTCGTTTTCCCCTCCCCGGCCGGGGTGGGGTTAATAGCCGTCACCAAAATCAGCTTTCCCTCTGGATTATCTTTTATTCTCTCCAAATATTTATCCGAAATCTTTGCTTTGTATTTCCCATATAGCTCCAAGTCATCCGCTTCCATATGAAGCCCTTCCGCTATACCCAGAATCGGCTCCATAACCGCTTCCTGCGCAATCTGAATATCCGTCTTCATGCCCAAACTCCTTTCCCACTCCGTTCCTTATCGGATAATCCTTCCACCAACATCTTTCCCAAAATATTCCCTTACACTTCTTCCTCCAGCATCCTCTCGAATTCTTCCATGCTCATCAGCACTTTTCTCGGCTTTGTTCCCTCTTCTTCCCCCACAACGCCGGCCTCGCATAGCTGATCCATGATGCGGGCGGCACGGTTAAACCCTATCTTAAATACTCTTTGCAGCATGCCGATGGATGCCTTATCCTTTTCAATAATAAATTTCCCGGCTTCCGCAAAATATTGGTCTTTGCTGCTTTCCTCGCTTCCTCCCCCGGAAGCAGGCGCCGCGCCCGTACCTATCGTCTGAATCTTTTCCTGCACATCCTCGCTGTACACATTTCCAATCGCCTGGTTCTTTAAAAAGTCCACCACATCGGACACTTCCGAATCGGAAACAAAAGAGCCCTGCACCCTGGCAGGTTTGGGATATCCCTGGGGATAAAAGAGCATATCCCCTTTCCCCAACAGCTTCTCCGCCCCGTTCATATCCAAAATAGTACGTGAATCCACGCCGCTGGATACCGCAAAAGCAACCCGGCTTGGCATATTGGCTTTGATTAGCCCTGTGATAACGTCTACGGAAGGCCTTTGGGTCGCAATAATCAAATGAATCCCCGCCGCTCTGGCAAGCTGGGCCAGACGGCAGATGGATTCTTCCACTTCCCCCGGTGCCACCATCATTAAATCCGCCAGCTCATCCACAATAATCACAATCTGAGGCATTTTAGCCGGGGCGTCTTCCCCTCTTTCCTTCATAGCCTCCACGGCCTTGTTATAGCCTTTCAAATCCCTCACGTTAAAATCCGCAAATTTCTTATATCTGTCGGTCATTTCCGCCACGCCCCAATGCAGGGCGGCAGCAGCCTTTTTCGGATCCGTCACAACCGGAATCAGCAGATGGGGGATCCCGTTATATACGCTTAATTCCACCACCTTAGGATCCACCATAATCAGCTTCACATCGTCCGGATGGGCCTTATATAAAATACTCATAATCAATGTATTGATGCATACCGATTTACCGGAACCCGTAGAACCCGCAATCAGCATATGGGGCATCTTGGCAATATCCGCCACTACCGTTTTCCCCCCGATATCCTTGCCCACGGCAAAAGCCAGTTTGGAAGGGAATTCCTGGAATTCTTTGGATTCCAGCAAATCCCTGAGCGGAACTGCGGAATTCTCCTTATTGGGCACCTCTATCCCCACGGCCGCCTTACCCGGTATAGGAGCCTCAATTCTGATATCCGTGGCCGCCAGGTTCAGCTTGATATCGTCCGCCAGCCCTACAATCTTGCTTACTTTTACGCCCTTCTCCGGCTGCAGCTCATAGCGGGTAACCGTAGGGCCCTGACTGATATCCGTAATAGTCACTTTTACGCCAAAGGTAGCCAACGTATTTTGAAGATTAATCGCCGTTTCCTTCAACTGCTGGGAAGATGCGGCATTTCCTTTGTTCGCCCCTTTCTTTAACAGGTTAAGAGAAGGGAAACGGTACTGCTTGGGCTGGTTTTCGTCGGCTTTCTTGATATCCTTTGCAATTTCAGGAGAAATACCGCTTTCCTCCGCCTTCTTTCTGTCCTCTGACAGCCTGGCTGCAGGCCTCTCTCTTACCGGCCCGTCTTCTTTCCTTTGCGCGTCTGAAGTATTCCCCTCAAGCTTATTTTCTTCATAGCCATTGTCCGCCCCTTCCGTTCGCCCGTCGGAAGTGATATGTATTTTATCATAGTCGGAGGAATGGAATTCCCCTACGCTCCTTTCAACCGTAACCTCCATTGCCTCAATGGATTCTTCCTCCAAATCGTTTAATATAATCTCATGGATATCGTCCCTTATCTCAGGAACAACGACGTCCATATTTGTCGCTGTTTTTAACGTTCCGTTCAATGCGGCAGTTTGGGCCAGGGCGCTTCCTGCTGCTATCCCTCCCGCCAAAGCTTCTTTTCCCGCTCCTTCGCCGGATATAGCCTCCGCCGCCTCTGTTCCGTTCCGCACAGCGGCTGTTTCGGGCGCTGTTTCCTTTTTCGCTTTCTTTTCCCCCTTGGCCGTAATGGCCGTATCCAGCATCACCCCTGAAACCTTCTTGTCCATCCGGAGAATTTTCTCATTTTCCACTTCTTCTTCCCGGATACGCCGCTCTTCTTCCCGCTTTCTGCGCAGTTCTTCCTGTTCCTTCCTTCGCTGCTGCGCCCTCTCCCTGCGGACATAGGTTTCCTCCCTGGTCCTTTCGTACACCTTCTGCCCGCCGTTCTTAACCCCTTTTACAATCGACTTCTCCGTCAATATAATTAAACAGATAACTGCCAGGACAATCAGCAGCAATATCGTTCCTACCATGGAAAGGGAACGAAAGCTTAAAAAAGCCAGCGTGCCTGCCAGGATTCCTCCCCCGCTATGGTTTTCACTGCACCTTTCGTAAATTTGGCGTACATTATAAAGGGAGTCTTCTTTCCAGGCCCCCGTCGTCAAATCACATGTCATACCTATCAGCACAAACAGAATAAACGCCGCCGCCAGCTTCCGTGTGGCAATACGGTTTCCCCTGTTGGAGATTCCAAAAGCCACAGCTAAAAAAAGCATTACAGGGGCAATATAAGCCGGTATTCCCAGCAGCCCGAACATCACATCGCTGACGGTATCCCCCACTACTCCTACAATGCCAAAGTTGCATAAGAATAAAAAAACTGCCAGCGCGAACACGCCAATCAGTATCACTTCGTTTTTTATTGCGCTGTCCATAGGTTCCGCCGCCCTATATGCCCTGCTGCCCGATTGTTTTCTTTTCGATGCCGAAGTGCGGGAAGAGGACTTCCCCGATGCACCCCGTTTCGCACCGCTTCTCTTTCCCTGTCCAGATGCCATACCCACTCATCCTCCCAAATTGTAATAATCCGCTCCCTGCCGCATTGCGGCCTTTTAGTCCAAAACGGATAATTTTCTCAACTCATATAGTATAGCATTTAAAAGGCTACTTGTCATCAATCATTTCATGCAGATGCTTCATGGCTTCCCTGATTCCGCCCACTTCATTGATAATTCCTTCGTTTACGGCTTCCTGCCCCACTAAGATAGTACCCACATCCTTGGTCAAAACCCCGGTCTCCATCATCAGTTCTTCCAGCCTTGCCTTGCTGATTTTGCAATGGCTGCATACAAAACCGGTAATCCTGTTCTGTATCTGTTTAAAATAGTCAAACGTCTGGGGTACGCCGATTACCATGCCGTTCATCCGTACCGGATGAATCACCATCGTGCCCGTGGGAACGATAAAGGAATAATCCGTGCTGGCTGCAATAGGCACGCCGATGGAATGACTCCCTCCCAGTACGAGAGAAACCGTAGGTTTGCTCAGCGAAGCAATCATTTCCGCAATTGCCAGCCCTGCTTCCACATCTCCCCCCATGGTGTTCAAAAGTATTAACAGCCCATCCACTTCGCAGCTGTCCTCAATTGCCGCAAGTTCCGGCAGAATATGCTCATACTTTGTTGTTTTAGAAGTGCCGTTCAAATTATCATGGCCTTCTACTTCTCCGATGATAGTCAGCAAATGCAGCTTATGCTTCTTTTCATTTTTGTCCAATGTCACTTGGCCGGTCTTTTCAATCCTTTCCTCCCTATGCTTTTCCCCCTCCGCCTTTTTATCCTCGTCTTTCCCTTTTGTATCGGTATTCTTTGCCGTTTTTGATTTCTGATTTCCCATGCAATTCCTCCATGCCTAAAATTTCTTTTCAAACAAGTCAGTGTGAGGCTTGGAACCTTTTCACAGACGACTTTTGCCCCAAGCTTTAAAATCCCTTCTCACTCTTCCATCTTCTTAGTTTGCATGGTTATATAATTTTTATTCCTAATTATCACAGGCATGCGGACATTTCGCTTTTTAAATGTCAAAATCATCCCCTTCGTCCACCGGCACATCAAATTTCATTTTATCCCATTCCACAATCCTGTCAAAATCCATTTCCCGCCTCACATGTTTTTTCGGAAGCGGCAGGGGATTTTCAATCAGTTTTACCTTAGCTTCCTCTTTCTCCAGGCCTTCGGTCTCTACTTTTTCATCCATTTCATCCATATCTTCCAGAATCAGCTCCGGCATATCCGCTATTTTCACCTTATTCTCCTCTTCCCCGTAAATTCCCATGGAAGCAACGCCGATGCCTGCCAAAACGCTCCATCCAAAAGCAATAAAAATCTCGTATCCCAACGTTCCAGCGGATACCATATCCATAAGCGTCATTGCCAGCAGATAACAAATCCATGCATCCTGTTTCTGCTTTCCATGGAACCAGAACCCTACCACTCCAAGAGCGGCGCAAAAGCAAAGCAACGCCCCCGCACCTAAATCGCTGTCTGGCCCTGCGGGAAACGCAAGGCTTCCATTCCCTGAAAAGGCGGAAAGCCATGTGTTCCAAATGCTTTCCAGGCTGCTGCCCGATAGCCCCGCATCCAAAGCCATCAGGCCCAGCATAGCCGCCGCCGTACCAAAAAGAAGCAAAAGGAGCTTTTTTCGTCCGGCCAGATAGCCGGCCTTTCCCTGCATCCCCTCTTTGACGGCCAGGCCTCCTGCAAAGAAAAGAAGCAGCAGCCCCGCGCCATCCAGATAGCCTGCCAGCCCTGTATACAGCCCCATCAAAAGGAACGCCCCATATGCCGTTTTCTTCCGGCCTCCTATTGTCCGTACGCACAGCCCTGCCCCCAAAATGCCTGCTGCAAAAAGGAAGAAAGAAAAAGCCTCCGGCGTAAGGCAGTAAATCTGCCCGGCATATGCCGGCAGAAAAGCCATAATCGCCATAGCCCATAAGGCTTCCACCCTTCCGGCCAGCAGCTTGACGCCAAAGTAAAGGAAAAGCAGGGACAACAGCTGAATCGCCACCTGTAAAGCAATTCCTGCAATCTCCCTATTCCCGGCAAATGACAACAATACCGATAAAATCCATGTATATACATAAGAAGCGCCATGAGCAATCTCCGGCACTCCCCCTGAATTTTTAATCAAAGCCATATTATAATAGGACATATCCTGCAGAATATCCCAGGATTTTAACAAACGTATCCTATAAAGGAGGGCAAGTGCAGCCAAACTCATCACAAAAAAGCATTCTGCCATTTTTCTTGAATGCCCATCCTGCAAAAACCGGCCATGCAGCGTTCCGGCCGTTTTATATCCCAAAAACCATATCCCCCCTACTGCGGCAAACGCCAGGCAGATAAACAAAGGGGCGGCATATTTGCCCGTTTCCCATAAGCGATTCCCTATGGCGGAAAAATAAACCGCCAGCATCGTTCCTGACAATGCCGTAAAACTCAGCCATAGGGGATAGCTCAACCATATTTTTTTCGTTTTCATCCGTCCACCGCTTCCAACGCCTGCTCCAAATCCGCTATAATGTCATCCGCATTCTCAATCCCTACCGAAAGGCGAATCAAATCCGGGGCTACCCCTGCTTCCACCAGCTGCTCGTCGCTCATCTGCCGGTGAGTATGGCTGGCCGGATGCAGTACGCAAGTCCTGGCATCCGCCACATGGGTGACGATAGCCGCCAGCTGCAAATGGTCCATCATTTTGGATGCAGCTGCCCTGCCGCCTTTAAGCCCGAAAGAAATTACGCCGCATGTTCCTTCCGGCATATACTTTCTCGCCAATTCATAATATTTATTCCCCTCAAGGCCAGGATAGTTTACCCAGGCGACTTTATCGTTCTTTTCCAAATAAGCCGCCACCTTTAATGCGTTCTCACAATGCCTGGGAACCCGCAGATGCAATGTTTCCAGCCCAAGGTTGAGCAAAAATGCGTTCTGGGGAGACTGAATAGATCCCAAATCCCGCATAAGCTGGGAAGTCGCTTTGGTGATATAGGCCATTTTTCCAAACCTTTCCGTATAGGTAATCCCATGATAGGATTCATCCGGCGCACACAGCCCCGGATACTTGTCCGGGTATTTCCCCCAGTCGAAGTTGCCGGAATCTACAATGGCACCGCCTACGCATATTCCATGGCCGTCCATGTATTTGGTAGTGGAATGGGTCACGATATCCGCCCCCCATTCAAAAGGTCTGCAATTAATAGGCGTCGCAAAAGTATTGTCCACAATCAAGGGTACTTGATGGCTATGGGCCGCCCTGGCGAATTTCTCAATATCCAGCACTACCAATGCCGGATTGGCAATGGTTTCCGCCAGCACACATTTGGTATTTTCACGGAATGCCCCGTTCAGTTCCTCTTCTGAAGCGTCCGGATCCACCACCGTACATTCTATCCCCATCTTCTTCATAGTCACTGTCAGAAGGTTAAAGGTTCCCCCATAAACGGTGGAAGACATCACCACATGCCCTCCCGCTTCACAAATATTAAATACCGCATAATAATTGGCCGCCTGCCCTGAGGAAGTCAGCATAGCCGCCACTCCGCCTTCCAGTTCACATATTTTCTGGGCCACGAATTCATTGGTAGGGTTTTGCAGCCTGGTATAAAAGAATCCACTTTCCTCCAAATCAAATAACCGCCCCATCTGTTCCGAAGTTTCATACTTAAATGTGGTGCTCTGATAAATGGGAAGCACCCTGGGTTCCCCATTTTTTGGCTTCCATCCCGATTGGATGCATATTGTTTCCTTTCCGTACTCTCTGCCCATTCCTTGCCCTCCGTTTCTATGGCGTCGCGATGTCATTCTATATCCGGTTTTCCGCCTTTATCTTTCCCCGGTTTCCTCAACGGCTTTCGCGCCTGTTTTTACTCATCCCAATTGTGGTATACCGCCTGTACATCGTCATCGTCATCAAGCAAATCCAATGTTTTCTGCAAATTCTTTATCGCAGTTTCATCCGTCACTTCCACATAGTTCTGGGGAATCATGGTCACTTCCGCAGACGCCATGGCAATGCCCGCTTCCTTCAACGCCTTATTCACCGCGTCAAAACTGTCCGGATCCGTCATAATCTCAAAGCTGTCCTCTTCCTCCGCAAAATCTTCCGCTCCCGCATCCAGGGCTACCATCATCAAGTCATCCGCCTCCATGGAACATTCTTCCTTGTCGATGATAATCTGCCCCTTCTTATCGAACATAAAGGACACGCAGCCCGGCGTGCCGATGCTGCCTTGGCCCTTGGTAAAAGCATTCCTTATATTGGCCGCCGTACGGTTCTGGTTGTCGGTCAGGGCATCCACGATAATAGCGATTCCGCCAGGTCCATAGCCTTCATAGGTCACATACTTGTAATTCACGTTCCCCACATCGCCTGCCGCCTTCTTAATCCCTCTTTCGATTGTATCGTTGGGCATATTGTTCGCCTTCGCCTTGGCAATCACTTGGGCCAGCTTAAAATTATTGGCCGGATCCGGCCCCCCTTCTTTTACCGCAACCGCAATTTCCCTGCCGATAATTGTAAAAACCTTCCCCTTCGCCGCATCGTTTTTTTCCTTCTTATGCTTTATGTTTGCAAATTTTGAATGTCCTGACATAATCTAATTCTCCTTCTTCCCGTTTTCGTCTTCCGCCGTCTCCTCTTCCGATTCCGGCTGCTTGATTTTAGTTACCAATACGCTTTGTATCATTTTATTTTCCACGGACAATATCTTGAAGTTATAATCTCCCACATTGATATCAAAATCTTCGTTTTCTTCAGGAATCTTATCCAACTTGGAAATCATGAAACCATTCAAAGTTTCAAATTCTTCTTCTTCAAAGGAAATGTGAAAACGCTCTTCCAGATCTTCCAACGGTGTTTTCCCTTCTATTATATATTCGTCCGCATTGTCGGTAGCCTCGATATAATCTTCATCCTCGTCATACTCATCCAGAATATTCCCTACAATCTCTTCCAAAATATCTTCCATGGCAATCAGCCCCGAAGTTTGCCCATACTCATCCACTACAATCACCATCTGGGTTTTGGAGGACTGCATCATTTGGAACAGCCTGTCAATATTTTTCGTCTCCGGAATGAACACTGCCTCCCGCAAAAGCCCTTCGATATCCTTTACAGGAAGGTTCAGGTCTTCCTGCGAAGCATGGAGCTTCATAGCATCGCGCAAATGCAATATGCCTATGATATGGTCGATATTTTCATCATAAACCGGGAATCTGCTGTTATTGGCATCCAGCATGAACGCCATGGCCTCCTTTAAAGGCATATCCCCTTCCACCGCCACTATATGGTTTCGGTGGGTCATGATATCATGGGCTTCCTTATCGCCGAATTCAAAAATATTGGTTATCATCTCCGCTTCGGTAGCTAACAGGACTCCCTGCTCGTGCCCCTCGTTCACCATGGAGATAATTTCTTCTTCCGTCACATCCGCCAGGTCATCCTCCACCTTCACCCCGAACAGGCGCAGGATGCCGTTTGCGCTTACGGTAACCAGCCAGGTAAAAGGGGCCAGCACTTTCATCACATAGTAAACAGGATTTATGCACATATATGCCCACTTTTCCGGATACCGCGCCGCCAGCCTCTTTGGCAGCAAAACGCCGAATGTCAAAAGTATGTATGTAAGCACCGATACCGCCAGCACCATCGTCACCGCCCCGGTCATCCCTGCCCCCAGCGCCGCCGCGCCGGAAGGCGCCGGTTTAATATAAGCCGCTACGAAACGCCGCATCCCCCTAAGCCAGATGCCCAAATAAAAGCTTCCCATCACAATATTAATTAATGTGACAATGAGCTGCACCATATTTACATATCTGGCCGGATGCTCGATAATCGCCGCCAGCCTACTAGATTTTTTATCGTTTTCCTCTTCAGCTTTTTTTTCAATGTCTTTCGTATTTAGGTTATTGATTGCCGAACCGAACCCGTAAAAAAACATATCGGTTAAAATGAGCGCAATAAATAAAATTATACTGGCAGTAGGCCCGCCATCGTCCATAATCCCATCTCCTTTTGTACCAAATTTAATTCTGTTCTGAAAATAAATAAAGACCCAAACAATCACACTAAACTATACCATTTAACGTTCTGGTAGTCAAGTCATGAGTTCGGAATCATAGTTCGCCGCAGAGCCCTATGGCAGCCCATAGGCCTGCGGGCCGCCGCACCGCCCTGGGCTGAACGGCTTCTGACTTATAGGGTCCGCTATCTTATGTACTATGGCAAAACACTCCCAGTTCCAGACTGATGAGCAGCCCCTCGTTCACCTTTCCCATAATCTCGTTGTCCAAATGG
>JAETTM010000125.1 GCA_021769135.1 Lachnospiraceae bacterium
ACCGCTTTCCTGCCTTATCAATTTTTATTTTTGGGTTTTCAAAAGCAGGATTTCAAGAATATGAGAACAGAATGTCCTGACAGATATACTGTGTGATAAGTTTTCACTTAAAGAAATCATTTGCTTTGAAAGGAGTATAGCATATGTCACCAATTTCTGTCAAGAAATTGATGACCTGCTTGCGCTTCAGCGCAATTCCTTGACCATATGTCACCAATTTCTGTCAAGAAATTGATAAAGAGAGAAGCTTCTCCTGTTTTCAAGCCTCTCTCTTTTTATCATCATTCCGCTGCCATTACAGCCATCATCACAATTCCGCCAACACCACATTCCGCAGCTTTCTCGTAAGGGCAAAAGTGCCCGCATCTTTTTTTTGGGTTCCGATTAAAAGGGTCATTTTCTCCTTTGGGAAATTGGCAAAATAAACGCCCAGCCAGCCATCCCATCCATATTCCCCTTCCCTGGCCAGGCCGCAGGCATAAGCAGGCTTTTTGCATACTCTCATAAGATTCCCGTAGCTAAAGCCTTCCAGCCCAAGCCATCGGTCAAAAGCGGACTGCTGGGCTCCCATTAATTCCGCGCCGGTCATATAGCGCACCGTAGAAGGCTTAAGGATGCGTACCCCATCCCATTCCCCTTCCCCTAAAAGCATCCGTGCAAAGCGCATATAATCATCCAATGTGGAAGCCAGCCCTGCTCCGCCTGACTCAAAAGCCGGCGGTTTCTCCATATGATTGGAAATATCCAGCCGATTCCCTTCATACCGTATCAGCGTTTTTCTCCCCTTTTCCAATACTTCTTCGTAAGCCGCCGCCAGCCGTTCCTGCTTGTCCTCCGGCACCCAGAAAGCAGTATCCTTCATTCCCAATGGCAAGAACAGTTCTTTTTCCAGAAATTCGCCGAAGTTCATTCCCGATATGACCTCGATAACAGCCCCCAGCACATCGGCCGAAGTTCCATAATGCCAGGAACTGCCCGGTTCAAAGGCCAATGTGCATGCGGCCAGCCTATCGGCTACCTCCCTGGTAGTCATGGCGTTTTCCGAAAAAAGCCGCCTGTCCATTTCCTCAAACACTGCAGCCGCCTGCCGTCCGGATGCCGTTGCCTCATCAGGATAAACCATCCCCGACGTCATCCGCAGCAAGTCATAGACGCGCATCGGCTGCATCACCGGTTTTTCCCTTTTTGATAAAGGCCCTTCCTGCCAGTCCTTTTCCCGCTCCGCCCCTCCGGCAGCCTTTTCGCCTATCCCTTCTTCCCCCACAAAGTACTTCTGGTTTGCAAAAGCAGGCAGAAAATCGGAAACCCGCTGGCACAAATCCAGCTGCCCCCTTTCCATCAAAATCATCGCGGCCGCCGCCGTTACCGGTTTTGTTTGGGAATAAAGCCTGAAAATAGTGCTCCTGTCCATCGGGCGCATCTTTTCCCGGTCCGCCATTCCTGCCTGGCAATAGCAGACCTCTTCCCCTTCCTTTTCCACCAGAAGATTTATGCCCGCCACTTCACAATCTTCCACTGCCTGTTCCATCACAGCCTGCAGCCTCTTCTCCAATTCCATGCTTTTTATTGCCATAAGAATAACCATACCCTTTCTTTCATCCTGCCGTTTTTTCAGTCATCTTCAATATAAAGCATTTCGTCGGATTTTTCAATTTTTTGTTGCTCATTGCCTACAAGAATCCAACAGTTCGGTTTTAAAGCTATTGCAAAAAAGCAGGCACTTCCTTAGCCGAAAAACCGCCCCATGCTCCCGGAGAGTAGGCCGTCCGTCCGCTTATGAGCAAAAGCAGCTGCGAAGCAACGAAAAGCACCAAATGTGCGGTTTGCGAATGGGCATGAACTAAACTGTTACTTTATTTCTGCGAGCATAAAGCAATAGAACTATACATTTCCAATGCTTTTTGGTATAATTTTCTTATTCATTTTAGTGCAATTATTTCTTATTATATAAAAGAAAGGACTATGATAAATCTATGAAGAAAAAAGTTGTAGTATCCCTTGGCCATCAGGCTTTGGGCTATACCACCTTGGAACAGCGGGATGCGGTACAAATCACTGCCAAAGCGCTCGCTGATTTGGTGGAGGAGGATTACCAGCTCACCATCACCCACAGCAACGGCCCTCAGATTAGTATGATTCATAAGGCCATGACAGAACTGCGCCGCGTCTATATCGACTACACGCCAGCGCCTATGTGTGTCTGCTCTGCCATGAGCCAGGGGTACGTGGGTTACGATATTCAGAATTCCCTGCGGGCAGAACTGCTGAACCGGGGAATCTCCAAAACGGTCAGCACCATTTTGACCCAGGTAACGGTAAACCCTTATGATGAAGCTTTTTATGAGCCCGCCAAAATCATCGGCCGTTATATGTCCAAAGATGATGCGGAAATCGAATTGAAGAAAGGCAACTATGTAATCGAAGAGCCGGGCAAGGGCTTCCGCCGTGTGGTGGCCACGCCCAAGCCTATTGATATTGTTGAAAT
>JAETTM010000049.1 GCA_021769135.1 Lachnospiraceae bacterium
AAACTCGAACCCCATATCCCTTTCCCCGGAAATATGGTAAGCCGGTTCCACATCCGCTCCCCAGCTGTCGATACCGCCCACCCCCCGGACTGCGCCATAAATGCAAAGCACTGTCCTCCTGGGCAGAGGAAGTTCTTCCTGATGGAGCGCATTCTCCAATTCCGATGCCGTATAAGGCAGACAGGAAAATGCCAGGCTGCCTAAATCAAAATGCAGCTTTGACAGTTCTGTTGCGCCCTTCTTTCTATTATCCAGGCCACTCCCCCTGTAAACTTCCACCCATTCCGTATCCATATGTATGCCGCAGTCCTGAGGAACCAGATAGGGAGTCACCGGCAGGCCTTCCACCTTATATATCCCGGGAATGCCCCCTGCTTTTCTATCAGGATAGGTTTCCCCCGACAAGCCCTTGTATACAAACTGCTCCGCACACGTAGGCATAATAAAGCGCATACCGAACACAGGCAGTTCCGGCAAACCCGGCACTCCGTAATAATTGGCCGTCACATGAATGTTCCCGTTCCCTTCCACTTCATATGCCACTATTGCCTTTGCCGCAGGCACAGTAACAGTTTCATAGGTGAATGAGATTTTCACCCTTTTGGCCCTTTCTTCCCCAGTATAGCGGTTGTTCTCCGGCGCACAGGGAAACGGGATTTCTTTCCCGTCTACCGCTACAGTTATTCCCGTACATTGGATGAACATATCCGCCGCCAGCCACATACCGCTTTTTATAGGAAATTTGCTTCCCCTGTCATTATCCGTGGTTGCCCGCCAAAAGGTAGGGCGCGGCGTACGGTAAAGCCATTCCTTCCCATTGACCGTTAAAGATTCCATCCCGCCTGTCACATAGGAAAAAATATAGTGAAATCCCCTTTCTTCCAAAGACACTTTTTCCCGAGTTTCTTCTTTCCGCACTTCTTCTTCCGGGCTTCCTTTGTCCGCCCTTCCGCGGATTCCTAACGTCACATCCCCGAATATAAGCTGTAACGGGCTTTTCACCTCATCTGCAGCCTGGGCCTTATTTTTATTTATATAATCCATAAAAATACCTCACTTCCTGCATCGCCGGTTTTTCTCTCCTGTCCGCAAATACAATGCCGTTGCCGGAAAATTCATAATCGGAAGGCCGGTCATCGAAATCTCCTCCATAGCGGAGCACTTTCCTGCCGCTCACTTCGTCCTCCACGAGAATCGCCTGATCAATAAAATCCCAGATAAACCCGCCCTGATACATTTCATACTCATCCAGCAATTTCATATAAGAGTCAAGGCCGCCTAAAGAATTCCCCATGCAATGCATGTATTCACATAGCAGATAAGGCTTTTTCGGATTGTTATCCAGATATTCCTTCACTTCTTCCGGAGCAGCATACATGCGGCTTTCCACATCGGATATATTATCTTCGTATTTCCGGTTCCAAAATACCCCTTCGTAATGGATGAGCCTGCCGTCCTGCTTTTCTTTGTAATAGCGGTTCATCGCTTCGATACCATCGCCTGCATAGGATTCATTCCCCAAAGACCAGAAGAGCACCGAAACATGATTTTTAAAAAATTCAAAATTGCTCCTCGCCCTGTCCAGCACCGCTTCCTTCCATTGAGGCAGTGAACCGGGCACATTCCACGAAGGCTCGCAAACCCCCATTTTCTGCCAGGAACCATGGGATTCCAGATTGGCCTCCGCCATCATATATATCCCATTTTCATCGCACATATAATACCAGGGAATCTGATTCGGATAATGGCATGTCCGCACCGCATTGATATGATTGGAAAGGAAACAGCGGATATCCTGCTCCATCTCCTCCCTGCCAATGGCCCTTCCTTTTTCCGCACTCCATTCATGGCGGTTCACGCCGTTTAAAATCAGCCGTTTCCCGTTCAGATAAATGATTTTATCCTTTATCTCTATTCGCCGGAAACCTATAGGATAGGGCACAGCCTCCACCAGCTTGTCCTCTTTATCATAAATTTTTACTGTCAAGCGATATAAAAATGGCCTGTCATTTTCCCAGGGGATTACTTTTCCCAAATCCTGTCTGGGCATGTCCACACGGATTTCCTCATATGTTTTCCCGCTCTCCTGTTCCTCATCCAGGCAAAGTTCCTGCTGCGCTCCTTCTTTTTCAGCCTCTGTGCCATGCAGGAAACCATGGGCCGCCTTCCCTTTTTCCTCCGCCCATTCCGCACGATAATCCAGCAATACGTTCCTCTTATCGTCTTCCAGCGTCACTTCTATATGGCCGGCATCCCTCCTCTGGGCAGAAGCCTTTCCTTCCGCCTCCGGGCTTCCTGTCCTGGACGTTCCGCTGTCCGCTGCAGTTTCCGCCTGGACGGAAATCTTCCATTTCGCCGCCAGGCTACCCCTGCCTTCCTCATCCAGTTCCGGCTTTAACCACATATCTTCCATATGGATTTTGGGCTTTGCATACAAAGTTACATTTCTGAAAATTCCGAAAAACCGGAAAAAGTCCTGGTCTTCCAGAAAGGAGGCCGTGCTCCTCTTATGTACTTCCACCGCCAGACGGTTTCCCTTTTCCTTTATATAAGGGGTCAAATCGAATTCCGAAGGGGAAAAACTGTCCTCCGCATATCCTACAAAACTGCCGTTCAGCCAAAGATACATGGCCTGCTCCACCCCTTCAAAGCGGACGATTACACGCTTGCCCAAAAGCCCCTCTTCCAAATCGAATTCCTTCACATAGGAGCCCACCGGATTATAGGATGCTTCGCTGAACATTCCTTCCCATTTTGCTTTTCCATCCAGGCTGTAAGCGGGCCTTCTGAAAAAGTGCCCCTCCCATGGATACATAGTGTTAATATAATGGATTTTATCGTATCCTGCCATTTCTATATGGCAGGGCACCGCTATTTCGTCAAATCCCCCATCGTCGAACCCCTCTTTATAAAATTCTTCCGGACGTTCTTTTGCATTTACGGAATATCGAAATTTCCATGGCCCGTTTAAGGACTGCTCCAAAGAGCTTTTTCCTTCCTCCGTCTCCTGTAAATTACGGTAATAGCAATGGTCGCTGTGCGCCGGAAGCTGGTTCACGCGAAACACTTCCGGGTTGTCCAGCCATTTAATGTCTGCTTTCATTTTGATCCTCCCCGTTCTTATTCGAGTTCCATTTTTCAATTGTAACTTAACTTGTTAATACTGCCCTCTGAAGCAAGTCATTGATTACGCCAATATCCTCTATCTTGTTTATCCCAAAGCATTTTTTGCCTGCATCCTTGATGGATGCTCCAATATGATAGGCAGTGGTTCCATCAATTATCATAAATCTGTCATGAAAAGCTGTGGTACGTTTTACTACCAAATTCGGATACTGTTCATTAAAATTTGCAATATCCACATATCCATCAATCAGCACAATGGTTTTATTGGCCTGCTTCACTATATCTGCCATCAAGCTGAAAGCATCAAATATCTGCCCATTGAAGAATATCTTTTGGCTATCTTCCTCATGGTCTGATATGTACTTAAATCACTTTTCAAGATAGAGGAAAGCATTGCGATTCCCTGTTCGGTGAAAGCATAAGGCATAAACCGCCATGGATTCCTAAAATCACCCCATCCCCGCCAAAACCACACTGGCCGCGATTCCCGCAATGGTTGCCAGCAGCGCGCCTGCCAAGGTATATCTTGTCTTCGTAACCTTCGCTGCCAGGAAATAAACGCTCATTGTATAAAAAATAGTCTCCGTGCAGCTCATCATGATGGAAGTAATCATCCCGATATAGGAGTCCGGGCCATAGGTCTTAAAAATGTCCAGCACCAGGCCCGTGGCTGCCGAGGAGGAAAACATCTTGATAAATACAAGGGGAACCAAATCCGACGGAAACCCTATCCTGTCCGTCAGCCCTCCAAACAGCTTCCCTACCGCATTTAAAAACCCCGATGCCCGCAATACCCCTACCGCAACCATCAGCCCTACCAAAGTAGGCATAATCTGAATAACTGTGCGAAAACCGTCCTTAGCCCCTTTTATAAAATCCTCGTACACATTCCTCTGATGAATCAGCCCGTAAGCTACTATATAAAAAATAACAACCGGTATAATAATATTGGAAATATTAGATAATACGTTTAATATGGCAAATCCCTCTTTCCAGTCTTCTTATACCTAGTTTATTTTTGGAAAAACATATATATGACTTTTACCGCCCCAGCCATTCATTCAGGAAATGCACCCCTTTTGCCCTGTTGATAATATCCGTGGCATTGTCCTGAAGATAAACGGACAGCTGCCTGACTTCTTCCTCAGTAAAACCGGAGGACTTCTCAATCACCCCTCTGGGAACAATGCCTTCCGCATAGGCGCTTTTTCCCCTTTCAAAGCAGACTCTCACCATCTTTTCTCCATCCTTCATCAGCAAGCCGGAGTATGTCATCCGCAGTTCCTCATCCTTTTGCATCCTTTTCCCCCTTATATATACTTTTTGACATGTTTTTTCTATTATACTCTCTTTCTGATAGCTTACACAAGCAAAAACGGATAAATTGCCAGAAAGCGGCACAGATTAGACTTATTTGCACTTGTATTGAACATAAATGCATGATACTGTGGGTTATATGGGAAGGTTTTATGCTTAAGGAAAGGATTATGGCCACAAAAATGTTGAATGATGAAAAAAATTTATTTGAACTCACTTTACCAAAATATTTGAAAAATGATATTGAGGCCTTCGAAGAAGGAATCCGGACAAAATCCACCTTATTGGACTGCCTTTGGGGAGAAGTTTATGGCTCTATCAATTCAGCTTTTTATGATAACGAAATTTCCGAAGAGCAGGCAGCTTATCTGCGGAAAAAATATTTAGGTTTGGGGGAATAAGGAAATGGAACTAGTACAGCCTTGCCAAAATAACGGTGGATATCAGGTGCTGAATTCACCGTTATTTCAGCAAGGCTGTACTAGCTGCGTTGCAAGTTTGATGCCTCGCCAGCTTGCCGCAAAACTTTGATTCTCGACAGGTTCATTGCCCTCATTCAACTCCCTGGCCAGCCCCCTCTTTCATCAGCCCGATGCCATGAAGCCCTTTACCGCCCTTTCTCATCCCACCTCCACCGCCAGATGAACCAAGCTGCATGCCGGGATTTCGAACCGTATCGTATCTTTATCTGCCTCTATAGCCCCAAAACTCTCCTTTTTCACCTTTTCCGGCTCTTCAAAGGTATTTTTGTCATGGATTTCCCCGCCCAGGATTTCCCCGCCCACTTTCTTCACCGACTTTTGCGGAGATACGCTTAAGATGCTTTCTACCGTGCATCCCTCTTCGGCTGACAGGTTAGCCACAGTTATATGTATTTTTCCATCCTTTCCCATGGAAGCCGACTGGGTAATCCGAGGCATAGCGCCTTCCTTTGTGGGAATCTCCCCGGCTCCGAAAAGAACGCTTTCCAACAAATCGGCATCCTGATGGTGCTTAAACAAATCGAACACATAATAGGAGGGCGTCTTCACTATCCTTTCGCCTTCCGTTAAAACCATTGCCTGCAGTACATTCACCATTTGCGCAATATTCGCCATTCTGACACGGCCGCAGTTTTGATTGAATAAATTCAGGTTTATCGCCGCCGCCATCGCATCCCTCATAGTATTTTGTTGATACAGGAATCCCGGATTTGTTCCCGGCTCCACGTCATACCAGGTTCCCCATTCGTCAATAATTAACCCTACCTTTTTCTCCGGGTCATATTTATCCATAATCTCACTGTGTTTCCTGATTAATTCTTCCATGAAAAATGCTTTTTTCAGCGTCACATAATAGGTTTCCACATCAAAATCCGTTGCGCTTCCCTTTTTATCCCAGTTGCCCGTAGGAAGGGTATAATAATGAAGGGATAGCCCATCCATAAATTTCCCGGCTGTCCGCATCAGTTTTTCCGTCCATTCATAATCCGCCTCATTAGGCCCGCAGGCGATTTTATAAATCTTTTCATTCTGATACTGCCTTACAAACGTCTGGTATCTGCGGTATTCATTGGCATAGTATTCCGGGAGCATGTTCCCGCCGCAGCCCCAGCTTTCATTCCCTACGCCGAAGTATTGAACCTTCCACGGTTCTTCCTGCCCGTTCTCCCGCCTTAAGGCCGCCAGGGAGGAATCCCCGCCGCAAGTCATATACTCAATCCACTCTGCCATTTCCTGTACGGTTCCGCTTCCCACGTTTCCGTTAATATAATTTTCACATCCCAGCTGGCGGCACAGTTCCATGAATTCGTGAGTGCCGAAGCTATTATCCTCCACCACGCCGCCCCAGTTGGTATTTACCATTTTCTTTCTATTCTCTTTTTTTCCAATCCCGTCTTTCCAATGGTATTCATCCGCAAAACAACCGCCCGGCCAGCGCAGAACCGGAACTTTTATCTCTTTTAACGCCTCTACCACATCGTTCCGCATGCCATTGGTATTAGGAATCGGAGAATCCTCCCCTACGAAAATCCCTTCATAGATGCACCTCCCCAGATGCTCCGCGAAGTGCCCGTAAAGTTCCTTATGAATCTTTCCTTTATTCCTTTCCGTATTTATATATAATTTTATCATATTCTTCTCCATTTCTGCGCTGCTTTCCTATCCTTTCACAGCCCCCGCCGTAAGCCCCTTGATGATATGCTTCTGCATAAACAGGTAGAAAACAACAATAGGGAAAATGGATATTACAGAAAGCGTCATAAACCTGGGCCAATCCACGCTGAACTGCCCTTTGGCCCGGAATACCTCTAACACAATAGT
Organism: Lachnospiraceae bacterium; assembly: GCA_021769135.1. GTDB lineage: Bacteria > Bacillota > Clostridia > Lachnospirales > Lachnospiraceae > Kineothrix. Next base: position 6,747 of record JAETTM010000049.1, read on the forward strand.
TCCCTTCATCCGGGTATTTAAAAAGATATTGGGTGCAATAAAATCATTCCATATCCACATAGTGTTAAAAATAATGGAAGTGGCCGTAATCGGCTTCATCAGCGGGAATACAATGCTGAAAAATACCCTTCCCACGCTGCAGCCGTCCACGATAGCTGCCTCTGTCAGTTCTCTTGGAATCGTACGCATATACCCTACGGCCAGAAATACTGTCAGCGCCGAGCCATTGCAGTAAAACAGAATCATGCCGTGAATAGTGTCTATCAAATGCAATGCCTGCATTACCTCAAACAGGGAAAGCAGGATTGCCTGAAAGGGCACGAGAAAACCTACCATCAGATACACCATAAAAGCATTATTCAACTTATTGGCATTGAAAACAATAGGATAAGCCGCCATTTCCCCAATGAGCACGATAAGGAGGACGGAGCAGACGGTAATAATCAACGTATTTCCAAATGCCCTGTAAATCTGCCCCTGTGCAAAGATGTCTTTGTAGTTTTCCAGAAAAAGCTGAGTGGGGAAAGCTACCGGGTTAAAGCTCATTTCCTGCATGGGCTTAAAAGTATTAATTACCAGATAATAAAAGGGATACAGGAATATAACGCATATCGGAATCAGTATAAAATCCGATAAGAAAAACTTCTGTTCTTTCTGCTTTTTCATGATATATCCTCCTCCCTCTTCCTCATAGTCATAAACTGGACGCAGGAAATAATCATAACAAGAATAATGAATATAGTTGCCAGAGCCGTAGATGCCCCATATTGTTTTTCCGAAATTCCCCTTTGGATAATCACCTGCGTTACCGTGTAATTAGAAAAGCCGGGCCCGCCTTTGGTCAACGCATACGGCAGGTCATATACTTTTAGCCCATTGGTCAAAAGCAGCAACGTATTCACAGTAAATCCCGGTGCCAGCAGCGGTATGGTAATCTGGGTAAACTGTTTCCATTTGCTCGCCCCGTCAATACTTGCCGCCTCATAATATTCCGTGGAAATCGCCTGCAGATAAGCCAGATAAACCGTGGCATGCCAGCCTGTGGAAGTCCACACCGCTACGGCAATGATGCATAGCCTGGCTCCCCAGCTTGTGGATGTCCAGCCAATAGGCGACAAACCGAAAACGCCCAAAAGCGAATTTGCTGCCCCTGTAGGAAGCGGGGAAAGGATATACCCCCAGATATACCCAAGCAAAAGCGCGCTGACAATGGACGGGAAGAAAAAAACAGCCCTTTCCGCCGATTTCAGCTTGGTTTTTTTATCCAGAAAAATCGCTAACGGGATGGAAAGGCAGTTAATCAGCAGCATTGTGCAGAAAGTATAAAACAAAGTATTGAACAAAGCCTGCCTCATCACTTCATCCTGGAAAACCCCGATAAAGTTTTTAAGGCCTACAAAGCGGTATTCATGGCTGATACCGTTAAAATCCGTAACGCTGTACATAATCGTCTTTATCAGCGGAATAATCGTAAATGTGGTAAAAGCGATAAGCGCCGGCAAAAAAAATATTTCATATTGTATTTGTTTAACCAATTTTCTCTTTTTTTTCATAACCATTCTCCTGTGGCCGGAAGAGGCGGAATACTGTTTTCTTTGCTGCAAACACGAAACGGGCAAGGGAAAAAACATCACAAATCTTGCCCGCTTCGTATTTTAATCTTCTATTTCTATTCAGCTGATACTTCCGCCAGCTTGTCATCCATTCTGGCTGCCGCTTCCTCAGGAGTAATGGTTCCTACCATACAATCCTGAAGCCCCTGGATATATGTAAGCCTCAAAGATTCTGTATAGGAAAGCCAATCGGCCATCGGTATATAATATTTGCCTTCTTTTACGTTCGCAACGGCATCTTTGATTTCTTCCGGGAAATCAGGGGTATATCCGTCTGCAATTGTAAAGCCGCCATATCCCTTATACTGCGCTTCCAGCCCTTCCGGGGATGCTGCAAATTCAAGGAAAGCTTTTGCCAGCTCTTTATTCTGGCTTGCGGAATTGATGCACAGGCCAACGTTGATAGCCCCGCAGTAATAAGATTCCTTTGTTCCGGGAATGCCCATACATTTGTAATTCATATCCGGGTTGATAGTATCGATAGTATTTAAGTTCCATGAGCCGCTAAGAATCATAGCAACCTGCCCGGTAGCAAAAGCGGTAACAATCTCATCGCTTGTAGCCCCTACCATATCCGCGGTCAGGTATCCGTTATCAATCAGCCCTTCTTTCCACATGGTAATAGGCGTTGTCCATGTATCTTTAAAGGTGGCCTTTCCATCATAGATGTCCTGCACGATATTTGCATTGCCCGCTTTTACTTCAGAGCCGTAAAGAGGAGCCGTGAAGTTCACAGCTGCGTCCTGGCAGTTATCCATAATCGGCTGAATCCCCGCATCCTTCAACTTCTGGCATACTTCCAGAAGTTCATCCCATGTTTTGGGTTCTTCGGTAATACCAACCTGGTCAAAGATATCCTTATTATAGAAAATACCTCCTACCCAGCAGTCTACCGCCAGCGAATACGCTTTGCCGTCCGCCCCATAAGTCGTCTTAACGGAATCCGGGATTGTGCCGTCTGTCATATAAGGTTCATTGGAAAGGTCTTCCACATAATTGCCTTTAATCAAATCTTCCCTGTTTTCCAAAGCCATATAGAAAATATCCGGGCCTGCCCCTGAATAAAGCAGCGTGGAAAGCTTCTCCACATAATCCGCTACTGGAGGGGAATACTGGAAATCAACGGTTACATTGGGATATTTTGCCTTAAATGCTTCAAGGACAGGGGCTGCCTTTGTCTCATCATACCAGGAAAGAATCGACAATGTTCCCGAAAGGTCTTCCCCCTCTGCGGGAGCGGCTGTTTCCTCCGCCTGTTCCGTCTCTGCAGGAGCCGCTTCCGGCTCTGCCGCATCCTCTGCCGGCTGGCTGCTTTCCGCCGGCGCAGCGGGCGCCTCATTCCCGCCATTTCCTCCACAGCCCGTTAAGGCACTGCCCAACATGACTGCTGCCAGAATTAACGAAATAACTTTTCTTTTCATATTTTTCTCCATTTCTGCGCGGTTTCTATCATTCATTTTGCCGGAAAAGCAGGAAAACATTTCCGGCTGCCAGGTCTGCGGCCACCGCGCCGGCGCATACCTGAGAAATATTCCTTTTAAGAAATATTTCATTTACATTTAATAACTTGATACAATATTATAAAACACCACTTTTCAATGGAATATAATTTATTGCAGTTTTATTATAATTCATTGCATTTTCACGAAAATTGGTTGAATGCCCCGCCCCGTTTTGTTAGACTTTTACAAGAGAAAGGATTTTTACTTATGAAACTGTACACTAATTTAAGGAAAAACCTGTCAGCCCGCATCCTTATGCTGTATTTAACATTCAATACGATTTTGATGATAATATTGGGCGGCTCCCTCACATTGTATTCCAGAAGGACCGTGGAACAGGAAGTCACCCATTATATGGAAAAAATTTTGGAACAGGCCTCCCTGTCCTTCAACACAAATATGAATGATATTACAACGCGCATCATTTCTTTTATTACCTATAATAAAGAAATCGGCACAGCGCTGAGCAACCCATCCATGACCATCCTCGACCAGCTGGCATTGGACCGGCTATTGAGTTCCAAACTTAAAAGCAGCAATATGTTCAACAACATTGTACAGGATGTGTTTATTATCGGCGATAATGGATATGTATGCAATATCTCCGACCGCACCAATCTGATAAAAGATTACCCTTTTACGCAGCAGGAATGGTACCTCCAGGCCGTAGCCGTAAAAGGGAACAGCCATATTCAGACAATCGGCCTGTATCCCCAGGATTACTACAATCCCAGGATTGCCCCAAATGCAGCCAAAGCCGATACCTTTTCCGTGGCGCTTTCCATTACTAACTCTAAGCGAAATGTGGTAGGGGCTATTTTTTGCACCATTAATATAGAAGAATTAGGGAAAACTTTAATGTCCAGCAACTACGAAACAAGCGGAAAAATAGCTTTGCTGGATGAGAAAAACCGAATTGTCAGCCAAACGGATAATTCCAATATCGGCGTTCTTCTCCCCTTTACCGACAACACGCTGCAAATTCTGGAGAACAATGAAAAGGGCTCCTTTAAAGACTATATCGGCGATGAAATGTATCTGATTCATTTTCAGGACACTTCCCTTGGCTGGAAATTGTTTTCCTATGTACCCTTAAAAGAGATCCAGTATCATACATGGCCCATATCCCGTATTTTTACCGTTGCCCTAATCCTCTGCTTTCTTGTCAATGTGATTATATCCGTCTGCCTGTCCCGCTCTATCCATAAGCCGATAAAGCTGCTGACGGACAATGTAAACAACGTGGATTCCGAGCATATGAAGCTGGAAAATACCGACTATACGTATTACGAGTTAAATCATATTGCGGACAAATTCAACGAGCTGCTGCTGCGTCTGGAACAATTAATTGAACATGACTACAAATCGCAGATTATGATGAATAAATTCCGCCTGTACTCGCTGCGCTCCCAGATTAACCCGCATCTGCTTATGAATACCTTGCAGCTTCTGCAAACGGAAATCGTTTACGGCAATATCGAAATATCCAACGGTATCGTAGTGTCCTTAAGCCGGATGATGCGGTATACCCTTTATCATTACGAAAAGGAAGTACAGGTAACCGAAGAATTAAATTATATCAAAGAATATCTGTTCCTGTTTATCAGGAAATTTAACGGGGGATTATCGGTCCGTTACGAAATCGAAGATGAAGTAAAAAGCTATTATATGCCAAAACTTCTGCTGCAGCCCCTCGTTGAGAATTGCATTGAACACGGTTTTGCCAATAATCCCTCCGACAGCCTTATCGTTATAGGCGCCAAATGTTTGGAAGGAAAAGTCATTTTTACAGTAACGGATAACGGCATTGGCATGGACGAGGAAGAGCTTTGCACTCTTACTTCCAATCTGGGGAAAACAAATATCGATGACGCGGATATCGGCATCCGCAACATCTATCAAAGAATCAGAGGAAGTTATGGTGAAGATTACGGGATTGAAATAACCAGCCGGAAAGGGGAAGGATGCTGTATCTCTATCACAATACCGATTATCCGGGAAGTCTCCGGACTTTGAAAGGAGCATGATTATAATAATGAAGCTGCTTATAGTTGATGATCAAAATTCCGTCCATATGTTTTTTGATAAAATGCTGGCGCCCGGCGCTTTTGGCATATCCCATGTCCTTCATGCCTATCATGGCGCCCAGGCCCTGAAAATCATTGAGGAAGAGCAACCGGACATTATGATGCTGGATGTAAAAATGCCTGTTATGGATGGCATGGAAACACTGCAGCATATGAAAGAAAAAGGATTCCTGGTGCATACGGTAATTTTAAGCGCATACAACGAATTTGAGTACGCCAGACAGGCGCTTCTTTATGACGTCAAGGATTACCTCCTAAAACCTATAGACTGGCAGGAAGTATCCGAACTGCTGACATCATTGGTGCAGCACGCCAAAGAGGATACTGTCCGGCAGCTTCAAAATATGCTGGAAGAATCCATTGAAAAGCAGGAAACCCCGGCGGACAATTTCACTTTGCCATTCCAAAAGCTGGGCATTGCCGGATTCGGGTTTCTATGTATGCGTTCGGAGGATTGGGAATGGCTTTCCGGACATATAAAGGAAAGCATTGTCTGCACCGTTTCCATGAAATCCCCCGCAGGGGCTTCCATGACCAATTTTTCCCAATATGCTGCAGATACTTTTACCCTTGCCCTCATATCCGTGGAAAATCAGGAGTCCTGGAAAGCGCTTTGCCATATGCCTTTTCTATCCGAAGCCACTTTCATCGGCTTCAGCCTTTTCCATGAATCCGCAGCGGAAACCATCTCCGCCATGAAACAGGCAATAGAAGCATTGAAGCAAGGCTTTTACGAACCCGGCGTTTATATTTATGACAAAGATTTCTTTTCCCTGTCAGCCACGCCATTAGAGCTGGAATTGGCGGAGCAAATCAGGAACGCTTACATGCAAAGGGATGTACAGGAAGTAAAGCTTTCCATAGAGCGCCTGTTTAACCTTTTTAAGCGAAACAAAACCGACCCCGAATATGTCCAGGAGTTCTGTTACAGCTTTCTTTTGCAGTTAAACAAAGATTTTATCACCACATTCCGTCAGTTGAAGGGCAACGCCTTCCTTTCCGAATTCAACTGCTACGATGCGGCCAGCCTGAAAAATATGTTGCTGCGCATTATCATCAATATGCAGTGCGACTTTAAGCCATCGGAAACAAGCACGGATACCGATGTGGTATGCCGGATTAAAAAATATATTGAACTGCATTATGAACAGGACCTTTCCCTCGACACTATGTCCAAACATTTTTTCATCGGGAAATATCAGATAAGCAGGGTTTTCAAAAAGACTTATGGAATCAATTACAGCGATTATATATTGAAAATACGTATGGAAAATGCCGCCCTTCTTTTAAAGACTACCTCCTATAAGCTTTATGAGGTGGCGCGCAGGACGGGTTTTGAAGAAACCAGTTATTTCAGCAATGTGTTTAAAAAATATTATGGGATTACCCCAAACGAATACCGGAAGGAGGAATGATGTAAGATGAAATTACATTTATTATGCGAAGGGCTGTCGGAGCCCATTGGAATTGACAGTTCCATGCCTCAGCTTAGCTGGGCGGGAGATGAGGACGGCATCAGGCAGTGCGGCTGCAGGGTACAAATCATGCGCCGGGAGGAAGTCATTTCGGACAGCGGATGGCTGGAAACAGCGGATTCCAGATATACCGTTCCCATTGCCCTGGAAGAAAAAACACAATACCATTGGAAGGTTGCTGTAAAAACGGAGGATAATGGGGAACTGGAAAGCCAGCCAGCCTCCTTCCGTACCGGCATCTTCTGCCAGGAGCATTGGAAAGGGAACTTTATCACCGGAGGCACCCTTTTACGGAAGGAATTTACCCTCGCGGGCAAGCCTTCCTTTGCTTCCTGCTCCTTCACCGGCCTGGGGTATTGCGAGGCATGGATTAACGGCACAAAAGTGGGAAATGACGTTCTCTTCCCTTCTTACACAACTTATGACAAAACAATAGAGTATACGGTGAAAGACGTTACCTCCCTGCTCAAAGAAGGCACTAATGTCATTGGGCTTATGCTGGGCGGCCATTGGGCACTGGACGAAAATCTATGCGCATCGGATGTTTACAGCGAAGCGTTTTACCGCGGCCGCTGCATGGGGGCATGCGAATTGGAGATTGAGTTGGAAGACGGTTGTCATGTGGAGGTTTCCGGCGATTATTCCAATGAGAATTGCGGTGGGGATTCTGGCCATTGTTCTGGCAGGGCTTCTATCATAATCAGTACGAATGATACCTGGCAGGCATCCATGTCTCCTATCGTTTTTTCCAGTGTTTTCGACGGGGAGCACTATGATGCCCGGCTGGAGCAGCCAGGTTGGTGCAGTTCCGGATTCGATGCCTCCAACTGGACAAAGGCCGAAATATGCCAGCCCCCTTCGGGGAAGCTGCGCTATTCCTATACCCCGCCCATTCAGGTAATAGAAAATATTCCTGTATGTTCCATAGAGAAAAAGGGGGAAGAATGGGTTCTCGATTTCGGGCAGAACTTTTCCGGATGGATTCGGCTGCATATACGGGAAGAGGCCGATACATGCCTCCGTATCCGTTATGGGGAGGTGCTTTATGAGGACGGCACTCTGAATACGGAAAATCTAAGGAATGCCAAAGCCACGGACAAATATATTTGCAAGGGCGGCGGGGAATGCTACGAACCCCGGTTTACCTATCACGGTTTCCGCTATGTGAGCATTTCCGGCTTATCTTCCCTGGGCAAAGAAGATGTGACCGGGCGCGTGGTACACAGCTCCAACCCCTTCATCGGCAGTTTCCATTGCTCCAACGAAGATTTTAATCGGATTTACCGCGCCATGACATGGACCATGCGCAGCAATATGCATTCTATCCCCACGGACTGCTGCCAAAGGGATGAACGGCAGGGCTGGATGGCAGATGCGGGCGTTTCCTCGGAATTCGGCGTTTTGAATTTCGACCTTCAAAGATTTTACCGGAAATGGTTCCAGGATATCCGGGATACCCAGCTTCCCGACGGCTCCCTCCCCCTGGCAGGCGCTCCGGGCTGGCCCAGGGATACCTTCATCTGGAAAATAGGATACTATATGGCATTGCGCAACCTGTATCTTTATACCGGGGATGTGCGCACCGTCAGGGATAATTATGGTGCCTTGCAGAAATATGAACAATATATGCATGATACGTTGAAGGATGGCCTGATTCCTTATGATTTTTATAATGACTGGCTGGCGATTGAATTTGCAAACAATTTAATGATTAGCAATTCCTATTTCGTGGATTTCTACAATGCCATGATTCTGTTTGCGGAAGCTCTGGAAGACGAAAGCGGCATCAGGCTTTATAAGGAACGCAGGCAGGCTCTGGTGGATAAAATCAATGAAACCTACTATGGATGGTGTCTGGACAATCCTTTGGGAACAGGATACTACGGCACCTGCGACACCCTTGCGGTCGCCCCTTCGGCCATGGCTTTAGAATATGGGATTGTACCTGAGAGGCTGACGGAAAAGGTAGAAGACGCCCTCCTCTGGCAGCTGACCCGTTCCAGGGGCAGCGTGCAGTTCCCCACCGGCATACTGACTTCCGGCATACTGGTAGACTGCCTTGCTCACAGAGGACATGATGACATTGCTTTCCAGCTTTTAAACAGGGAGGATTATCCTTCTTTGCGCTTCATGCTCTCCCACGGCGCTACCACCATCTGGGAAAGATGGCAGTATCTTGTCGGAAATGAGATGAATTCCCATAACCATCCTGCATTGTGTTCGCTGGGCGCATGGTTTTACAAATCCCTCTGCGGCCTAAGGGAAATCAGCCCCGGGAAAGACGGCACGGCAAAAGTTCTTCTTAAGCCTTATTTGCCGGAGGAAATGGAGAATGCCGGCATGAGCCTTGCCACACATTGGGGCACTATAAGCCTGCAATGGGAGAAAACGGGCTCCACAGTCAACTACCATATATGCCTGCCCGGACGGGTTGCCGGGAAGGTGGTAATGCCTGACGGCAGCGAGAAGGAAGTTGCTGCGGGAAAGAATGTGGTTAGTTGGTGAAAAGGAATGCTTCCACTTTGGATGCCCCCGCGCCGCCGGGTGCGGGGCAGCATCTAAGGGAGAGGCAACGCACAGGCAGGCAATTCGTTCTTTTATGCTTCTGTTTTATTCTATGCTATGTATCCAATAACACATATTCCTGCAATTCTGGGTATTCTGCGGCATGCTCCCTCTTATACCTTTCAAATTTTTCCTCTAACACATTTGACAGCTTTTCCGCGCCAAAATAACCTTCTACAATACCATCATATGGAATATTATCCAATCCATTTTCCACTAATAAATGGTTTTCCAAATCATATATCACCATATTTCCCATACTGTTGAGAATAAAAGGCGAATGCGATGTTACAATAAACTGTATATTCGGAAATACCGTTGTCAATAACGGCATAATATTTTTCTGGAGTTCCAAATGTAAATGGGTTTCAACTTCATCAATGAGCACAATTCCCGGAAGATTGAAATCAAAGGAACGCTGCGTCTGATTCTGCATACGCATCATAATATCCACTATGATATCCAAGACCGCCTGGTAGCCACTGGATAACGTATTAAAATCAAAGGGCTCTTTTCCCTGCTGCAAGATGCGGAACTCAAAAGTTTCCTCATCGAATTCCAGCTTCACGGTTTCATCCGCAAATATCTTTTTTAAAAGCTTTTCCAGTTCATCAAACCATTGTTTAATTCCATCCGCCTTTTCTATTTTATTATTATTTCTCGCCAGCGCCTCTGTCATTTTTAAATCCAGCAAATATTTAACGAACTCATTCCGCGGGAATTCCGTAAGGCCATAATCATCTTTTAACTGCACCTTTTCTACATGCCTCGGCTGAACCGCTTGAAATATCCTGTCCGCTCTATAATATGCCAGTACGTAATGGTATTTTTGCCTTAATACCAAAACACTGTCCAACTTTTTATTGAACCGTATCCTTATTCCTGTATTTTTTATACTATTTTGAGCATTTACCAGCATACTTTCCCGAGACGCAAAACATGCATCGGCAAATAAATTACCCAAATACCCTGCTAAAGCTTCCATTACACTTGTTTTCCCGCTTCCATTTTTTCCGGTTAAAACTAAATGCCTGATTTGGTTTTCCGACAAGGGAATAGATATGTCTTTCAAATGCCTGACTTTATTGATTTCCAAATTTGTTATAAATAGCTGCTCCATCTAATCCCTCCCGTTTTTAACTCCATTTCGGACAGATATATACATTGAACTAAGCTTTTCCATAATTTTACCACACAATTCCCCGAAATGACACTAAAATGCATCGCTTCCCCCTAAAAACTTTTCTCCCTAATATCATATAGGAAAAACCGACTGGAAATACGAAATCTTTTTTAGTATAATAATCATAAACAGTTCAAAATGTTTAGGAGAATTGCGACATGGGAATATACTTAAATTGTAAAAAGCCGTATTCATTATTTGCAAGCGAAAAGGCAAAACCCTATTTCGTGGATAAATCCATGATATTGAAGGAATTGATTCCTTTCGTGCAGTCCGGAAAAAGCTATATATGTATCACTCGCCCCCGCCGTTTTGGAAAAACCGTTATGGCAAATATGATTGGCGCTTTTTTCAGTAAGGGAAAAGACAGCAAGGGGCTTTTCCAGGATATGGAAATCAGTACTGTAAAAGAATCCGAAAAATATACCAGTCAATATAACGTCATATATATTACATTAAATGAGGTTCCTGATGAATGCTGTTCATTCCGGCAATATATGGCGAGAATAAAAAAAATATTAACAGAAGATTTAATGGCGGCATTCCCGGAATACTTTTTGAATCCCGCGGCTCCCATATGGGATATACTGAACAAAATTTATGAAGAGGGGGATTTTCGCTTCCTTTTTGTCCTGGACGAATGGGATTTCATTTTTCACAGAGATTTTGTAACGGAAGAGGATAAAAGAGAGTATATTCATTTTTTAAGCTGTCTTCTAAAAGACCAGCCCTATGTCCTGTTGGCCTATATGACAGGCATTCTCCCCATTGCAAAATATTCCAGCGGCTCAGAATTAAATATGTTTATGGAATACACCATGGCATCGGAAGAACTTTATAGCGAATATTTCGGCTTTACGGAGCACGAGGTAGATGCCCTCTATGGAAAATATCTGAAGCAGCAGCCCAATCCGCAAATAACCCGGGAAGGGCTGCGCACCTGGTATGACGGCTACCATACGAAATCAGGAATGCGTATATACAACCCCCGCTCGGTAGTTGCTTCCCTGACCAACAATAATTTGGGAAATTATTGGACCAGTTCCGGCCCATATGATGAAATATTCTATTACATCAAAAATAATGTGGACGAGATACGGGACTGCCTTGCGTTAATGGTATCCGGTATTCCGGTATCCGCCCACATACAGGAGTATGCCGCTACTTCCATGAATCTATCAACGAAAAACGAGATATTATCCGCCATGGTTGTGTACGGTTTCCTCAGCTACGAAAACGGATGTGTTGTCATTCCAAATAAGGAGCTTATGGACAAATTTGCCGATATGCTGCAAAAAGAGCCTTCTTTAGGATATATCCACAAGCTGGCTTATCATTCGGAACGAATGCTGCGGGCAACAAAAACCGGCGATACCAAAACAATGCTTGAAATACTGGAATATGCCCATAACACGGAAATACCGTTGCTTAGCTATAATAATGAGACGGATTTAACCGCAGTGGTAAATCTGGTCTACCTATCCGCAAGGGATTCCTATCATATTGTACGGGAAGATAAGGCCGGCATTGGTTATGCGGACTTTATTTTCCTTCCTGTAATAAATAAAGATGACGACTGTATCATTTTAGAATTGAAAGTCAATGGCACTCCCAAGCAGGCTATCGAACAAATCAAATCGAAAAAATATATGCTTCGCTTTATGCCGAAACTTGGAGAAGCGCCCCGCTATACCGGCCGAATACTCGCCGTGGGGATTGCGTATGACAAAGTATGCAAAAAGCATAGCTGCGAGGTCGAAGTGCTGAAAGACAACCGTCTCCTTTAGAGGCATCATACCTTCCTACCCTTCCACCCCCCAATACTGGAACCAGTCAAAGTCGGCATAGTTTTCCGTTTCCGCTCCGTTGCTGCTGGCATACATCCCCAGATAGGTGCCTGTAAATCCTTCATTGGTATTGGAAGAAAGCAATGCCCCCGGCATCTGTCCGCCTATCGGCTTTCTCTCCTTTTCCCGGAAGCCATAATAGAATTGGTAAAAATCCCGCTCGCCCTGCACTGCCAGATATAGCCTGTCGGCACGCCTATCTGCTGCCTCCGCCTCCATCGCCGCTTTCTCTCCCATTGCTTCTCGTGACTTTATCGTCATTTTCTCTTTTACTACAGTTCCTGGCTCTACCGCCGCTTCCTCTATCAGTTTCCGTTTTCCCCCTTCCGTTTGGTAAATCCTTATAACCGCTTCCCCGCCCTTCATGGATTTCACCAGACTATAATGGAAACGGTCATCCTGCAAGACAGCAATCCCGGCCTCTTCCTCTTCTTTCCCCGGCAAAAAGTCCATGGCCACGACTGCCAAAAAGGCCTTATGCTGCTGCCTGCGCCCAATATAAGCGGGTGTGCCAATCTCGTGCAGCACTTCCTTTTTCAAATAAAGCCTCAGGTATCCTCTCTTTTCTGTCAAGGAATAGAAAGGCACAACTGGCGGATGTACCGTATTCCAAATCAGCCCCAATTCCGTTTCCTCAAAATTATCTCCCCAAGGCTCTGGCGGAAAAACCGTGCGGGGCAGTTCGGGCAGCCGTTCCCTTTCGTTCACCAGGCCATTTTCCGTTTTCAGCAGGGGCCAGCCGTCTTCCTGCCATTCAATCGGCACCAGAAATGTTTCCCTTCCCAAATTAAAATGAAACCCTTCGTAAGGGCGGATTCCCAGCAAAACCATCCACCATTCGCCGTTCTGGGTCTCCACCATATCCCCATGCCCCACCACTGCTATTTCATGCATCAAGGATAGGTGTCTGTGGGTGACGATGGGATTCCTGGGGCATACTTCATACTCCCCGTCAATTTTTCTGCTCCGGGCCATCATTACGCTATGGTTGGTAAAAGTTCCCCCTTCCGCCGCCATCAGATAATACCAGCCGTCCTTTTTGTAAATATGGGGCGCTTCCAGCCATTTCGATCTGCTGATTTTCCCATCCCATATATAATGCTTTTCCCCAATGATTTGAAAGCTTTCCGGCTCCAGCTCGCATAAATATATGCCATGATGGCCTTCGTACAGGCATTCTTCGCTGATAAAATTTCCTGTATACCAGACCCTCCCGTCCTCATCGAAAAACAAGCTGGGGTCAATGCCGTCCGCACCTTCAATGAACACCGGATTGCTCCATGGCCCGGCGGGATTTTGCGCTGTCACAATATAATTTTCCCTCTTCGCTTCCCTTCCCTCGGACACAAAAGTATTAATCACATAAAATGTACCTTTATGATACCGGATGGTAGGCGCCCACAGCCCTAGGGAAGTCTCACAATTTTTATAATCCAGCTGCTCCGGCCTGTGAATACAGTGTCCAATCTGTTCCCAATGCACCAAATCTTTGCTGTGGAAAACCGGGAGGCCCGGATAATAAACGAAAGAAGAAGTTACCATATAATAATCTTCCCCCACCCGGCAAATCGAAGGGTCCGGGTAAAAACCGGGTAATATAGGATTTTTGAACGTGTTTTCTTTTTTCATATTTATCACCATTTCTGCGCGTTTTTTTACGCACATTAAGTTTGTGGATGCCGCGCAGACACAAACTTGGGATTGAAAATTTCTAGTACTCCGTACTCATAATTTCTGTGCAAATTTGAGTACGGAGTACTAGTTTTCAATCTTAGCAAACCTTAATTACCCCTTTTACGATATCCGCTTTATTCTTCACGCAGGAATCGAGGGCATTCTGGATGTCATCCAGTTCGAAATAATCCGTCACAATATCCTTAATCGGTATTCTGCCGCCTGCCACCGCTTCAATGGCCGAAGGGTAAATATTGCGGTAACGGAATACGGATTTCAGCGTCAATTCTTTATCCAATATCATGCCCACCGGCAATGTCATTTCACCGGAAGCGCTATATCCCACCAGAGTTATCACAGAGCCTTTTTTCGCCGCTTTTATCAACTGGGATGCGGTAATTTGCGAGCCGGCCGTCTCGATTCCCAAGTCCGCCCCTTTTCCGTCCGTCAATTCCATAATGCGGGCTACCGCATCCTCTTCTTTTCCGTTAATGACATAATCCGCCCCCAGCGCCATCGCTTTATCCAGGCGTTTTTGCATCACGTCCACAACAATCAGCTTTGACACGCCCATCGCCCGGCAGGCCAGCATGGAGCACAAACCAATGCAGCCCGCCCCCGTAATGACTGCTGTCTGGCCAAGGCAGGCGCCGCCTTGCTTAGCCGCATGCATACCTACCGCTAAAGGCTCGATGAGCGCCCCTTCCATTGTGCTCATTTGTTCGGGCAGTTTAAAGCAAAGGCCCGCTTCATGAGCTACATATTCCTGAAAAACGCCGTCCACGGGAGGGGTTGCAAAGAAGATGACATCTTCGCAGAGATTATATTTTCCTTCTTTGCAATGCTCGCATTCGCCGCAGGTTTTCCCCGGCTCCATCGCTACCTTGTCGCCAACTTTCAGGTTTTTCACATTCGACCCTACTTCCACTACTACTCCGCCCGCTTCATGCCCTAATACGAACGGAAACTCCACAATAAAATCCCCGATTCTCCCCGATTCATAATAGTGCAAATCCGAGCCGCATATTCCCACATATTCTACCTTGACGAGAACTTCGTTTTCCTTAGGTACAGGAATGGGCCTTTCCTGTATTTCCACTTTTCCTATTGCCGTCATGACGGCAGTTTTCATCTGACCATCCATCTTCTGATTCCTCCTTTAAATTTTACATCCGTCCAGACCGATGCTCCTTTGGCAAGCCTTTTCCATAAGCATACATTATCCTGACTGCCTTGTAAATGCCGATATGCTTCTGAAACTTATTTTTTATGACAGTCCGGCCAGACCCCATTTATCCGTCCAATCGCGCCCTATGAGGAAAATGCTATAAAATCACATTAATTTGTTGGCCTTCCATCCATTTACGCAAATTATTGAAAACAATTTCTGCACGTAATATCATAGATTCTTCAGATGCAAATGCAATATGAGGGGTTACAATTGTATTTGGCGTATGTAGCATTACATGACTGCGTGGAATTGGCGGTTCCATTTCATAGACATCAATCCCTGCGCCGCCAATCCTTTTTCCATTCAACGCATCCGCTAAAGCTTCGTAATCCACTACCGGCCCTCTCGCACAATTAATAAGAACAGCATTTCGCTTCATTAACGCAATCTTCTCAGCATTAATCAAATGTTTTGTTTCTGCTGTCAATGGACAATGCAATGTTACGACATCGGACTGCTGCATTAATTCATCGAGGGTAACCAGTTCAGCCAGTTCTTTCTCTTCATCCTGATAGCGCTGGTCATACGTGATTACTTTACATCCAAATGCCTTAGCCAATGCAGCGACCCGTTTCCCTATCGCGCCCAGCCCTACGATGCCGACCGTTTTCCCTTCCAGCTGCCTTCCTACCAATCCGTCTTTCGTTCCCTCTTCGCGGCACCTTTTCTCTACCTGATTCACATTTCGGAGCAGAGACAGAATCATACCAATTACCAGCTCAGCTACAGATTCATTTGAATATCCCGAAGCGTTGCTCACGGCTACCCCGCATTCCCTGGCCGCCTCCAAATCCACATGGTCCACCCCGGTAAACGCCACATCAATAAACTTCAGCTTCGGGCAACTGCGGATTACATTCCCGGATAAGGGCATATTGGCTATCATAATCACGTCCGCATCTTTTGCACGTTCAATTAAAACTTCATCATCTGTATTTTTTTCATATGATTCAAATTTATGCCCTTCCTTTTCAAGTTCTTCTGCAAATTTATCCAGAGTTTCACTTGGAATTGCCAAGGACTCCAATAAAACTACTTTCATGGTTTACCTCATTTCTGCGCGGCTTTTTGCGCATGTCAAGTTTGTGGATGCCGCGCAGACACAAACTTGCAGAGGAAAGATTTGAAAAATCTTTCACTCTTAACCTCCTGTAATAAAATTTATTTTCAATATAAAAACTTAGATAAACGGATGCCAAATACCATAAATCCTTTAGGATTTATCTATCCTTTAACAGACCCTGCCGTCAGCCCTTCGATAAAAAACCGATTGAATATCAAATAAACGACTATCATCGGTATCAATGCGATGGAAGAACCGGCCAACATCAAATTCCACGAAGAGGCGGCCTCGCCTGAACTTTTCAAGTTCATAATTCCCACAATCAAAGGCATCCTGTCCGGATTGGACAGTGTAAAGACCATCGGCATCAAATAGTCATTCCAGGAATGCCGGAATTCCAATATGGCAATAGTAGCTATTAATGGCTTTAATAACGGGAAAATTATTCTCCAGTAGATGCCGAAAAATGAGCAACCGTCCACTTTGGCGGCTTCGTCTATTTCCTTCGACAATGACCGGATATAAGACCGCGTAATAAATAAATTTGTAACATTTAAGCCAAAAACACGAATAATGATAACACCCCACAGCGTTTTATTAATGCCAAAAGCTTTGGCAATTACAAAAGTGGGATAAAGCGTCAAACTCCCCAGCGATACGAACATAGAAGACACTACCATGGTAAACAAGAAATTCTTCATAGGGAACGTTCCCCTCTCAAATACGTAGCCCGCTATCGTTGTTGTAAATATTGTTCCCAGCACAATCATTCCCGACATAAACAGGGAGTTTGTGGTATACTTCTGAAAATTCGCCATTTCCCACGCCTGCTTATAATTATCCATCACAAATTTGCGCGGAAAAAGCCGGTTTCCTTCCGAAAGGAGTTCCATATTTCCTTTAAATGACCCTAAAATAGTGTATACCACCGGAAATAGTGCAAAAACAGTGATTATTATCAATACAATGTATATCAACGCTTTGGAAAAGCTTTTCATCCTTTTTTCCTTTTTCATTTACACACCTCTCTTTGCACCAACCCGTTTATTCCGTACTATGGCCCAGCTTATTGCTGAACTTCATGTATACAAAAGATACCATCGCCAGGACAATTCCCGTAATCAGAGCCATCGCCGAAGCATATCCTACCTCTACTTTTCTTCCATCATACCCAAAGAAATATTTGAATACATATGTGATAACCACCTCTGTCTGCCCCGAAGGCTGGCCATTGGTAGATGCCAGTATCAATTCGCTCATTTTCAGGCTGGCTACAATAGACATTAACACCACTGCCTGGAAAGTAGGGCCTATCATCGGCAGCGTAATATAAAAAAACCTGTTCCCTGCCGAAACGCCATCGATTTCCGCACATTCATATAATTCCTTTGGAACACTTTGTAAGGCCATCAGAAAGAAAATCATATTAATTCCGTAATTGTTCCATACAGAGGCAAGGCCCAGAACCATCATCGCCGTTCCCTTCTTTCCGAACCAATTGATTGCCCCGGAAATCAGCCCTATGTTCTGCAGCATGCCATTAATGATTCCATTAAAAGCGCCAAACATTAGGGAAAAGATGAGACCCGTAATGGCCGTACTGATAATAGCAGGCAAAAATAATGCGACCCGGAAAAAGCCGGTTGCTTTCAAGCCTTTATTCAACAGGACAGCTAAAAGCAAAGATAAAGGAATTTCCACTGCCAATTTCCCGAAAGCCAGCAAAAATACATTCCCCAATGATTTCCAGTAAGCGCTGTCCCTGGTAAACACCCTGACAAAGTTTTCCAAGCCTATCCAAGCCGACTTTATTCCATTAGATTCATAGAAAGAATAACGCAAGATATATATTATAGGGATATAAGTAAAAATAAAGAAGCCTATCATCATCGGTGCCAACATTGCCATGGCCTGAATGGAATCTCCACTTATTTTTTTCTTTTTCATACCAACCTCCATGTCAGAGCAGTTTACTGTGATGACACGCCAACTTCTGTGAAGGAATATCAATTCCCGAAGACCGTAAGATTTCCTGCATCCTGTCTATCGGCACATCCGATACTGCCACTTTATTTTCTATAGCCAAACCCGCCCCTATTCCTGCCGCCTGTCCAGTCATCATACATAAGGAAACGGCCCTGACCCCGCTTTCCGCTACATGGTCTGCACTTATGCATCTTCCTGCTACAAGAAGGTTTTCCACCTTTACCGGCACCAAGCTGCGATATGGAATCTCAAATTGCCTGTCATCCTTCACCGGTTCATATATGTAGCCTTTATATCCTCTTCCTTTTACTGTTTCATCCCCGGTCATAATCGCATCTGGCGACAGCATGTCATAAAATCTGGGAAATACGGCTATTGTATCGGGATAATGGGTCTGCTGTTCCATTTCCTCTATGGTCAGCCGATGCATCCCCTGAATCCTGCGGCTGTCACGGAATCCGATTTCCGGTGCCATTGACGTGATTTCAATATCTTTCAGTTCTTCATAGTGTTCCTTCAGATACCTGAAAATATCCATAATATACCTGCGGCATTCAATTTCCCCTCTCGTCAAATCCTCCACGTCCGTAGGATTCACGCCATAGGCGCAAGGATAATTCACATAGGAAATCTGCCCTGCTTTTGTCAATCTCCCAAAAGGTATATCCTGGCGTTTACAGGGCAAATCCACTTTTCCTGCCCGGTAATCTTTGCGGAACGCTTTTGTTATTTTCCCAAGCCCGTCTCCGTCTTCTGTCAATTTATCCACATCCGCTCCGGCCAGCCTTACCGATACCGTTCCCGGCTGGCAAAGCCCATCCCGTTCCCTTCCCAATTCAAATGGAACTCCTGCTCCGTACGCCACATCGCCGTCTCCTGTGGCATCAATTACCACATCTGCTTTTACTGCAAGAGGCCCCTGTTTCGTTTGGATAATTACGGCGGCAATTTTATTGCCCTCCATGACTACTTCATTTACAAAAGAGTGGAGCAGGATTTTTACGCCATTTTCCTGGATAAATTCATCCAAAAATACTTTTAAACATTCGCTGTCAAAGCTATTGGCTTTATTGCTCCGGACATTGCAATTGCCATATTTCTCCAGACATTTTTCTTCTATTTCCGCATATAAGCCCTGAGAATGGAAGGGTGTTCCGGCCAAAAAATAGTTACAATTTTCCACATAGCAAGCTGTGATATTCCCACCTAGAAAACCCCGTTTTTCCAACAAAAGCGTCTTCTTCCCCTGACGGGCGGCGGAGACGCAAGCACCAATCCCCGCCGGGCCGCCGCCCACTACCAGAACTTCCGTCTCCTCTTGAATTTCTATAGGCCGTTCTTTTCTGATAATCTGCATTTTAATAACCATGCCCTTTCTGAAAACAATTTTTCAATGTCTCATTGCACCTTTGCCTATTTCCCTGTCAAAGGAGAAGTTCCCTCTGGAATTACGTATAAGTCAACCACTTCCTGGTCTACTTTTTCAAGGGCGGCATTATATCTTTCATCCACATCCTTCATTACCGCTTCCACATCGTCCAGTTCGGGGTTAGTCCACATATTGACAATCGCTTCCCTATAGGTAGTACCTTCCACGCTGATATAGGAATCCGGCACCGGAGGCATTACAAATATTTCATCGAAATCAGCATACTCCGCCCACCCGTTCATGTCCGGCGTTTTAGTAGCAAGCGCTACCGCTTCGCTGCGAACAGGGATATACAGGCCGTTTTCATACATTTCTGCCATATTCCCATCATCGTAGAAAAATTCAAGCACCTTTAATACTTTTTCCGGATGCGCTTTTGCGGCAGGCCCTACGCACATTAGATTGGTGGCCAAGCCAAAGCGTTTGTACTCTTCCTGATCCTCACTGAATTTGGGAATAGGAAGTACTTTCCAGTTACAAGCAGCCGGGAAGTTCGTTGTATAAACGGAGCAGTCAAAACTTGCCGAACCAATCATCCCAATATTTCCGGCAGCGAACTGTGCACGTATACCGTCTGCATCCAGCGCTTCAAATCCAGGGAATGCGCTGCCGTCCGCCACAATTTGGTCTATTGTTTCTATTAAAGGATTAAAGGCGGAATAATCGAACTGCTTTGTATTCCAGTCATATCCATAATGCCCTACATTCTGCCCGCCTCCAAAGGTATAAAACGAGCTTACCGTCCACTGTGTACTGGAAAGGCCTAACCCATATGCTTTTCCGTTGCTGGCCTTTGTTATCTTGGCAGCGGCTTCCCTCACCTCTTCCCATGTAGTAGGGTAGTCTTCTTCCGTCATGCCCGCCTGCTCGAACAAGTCACAGTTAATTACAAAACCATAGGTAGTCATGCTATAAGGTAATGTATAGGTTTTCCCGTCAAATATTTGGTTTTGATTGCTTAGCATATCTTTATATTCGTTTAAAATGCCTTCGCTTCCCGGCAAATCCTCAATAGGTATAACGAATTCACTTTCCACAAACTCAGGCAGCCATTTATTATCCGCGTGGAACAAATCCGGCGCCTCTCCTGCCTGGGAAGCAATCCGCAGCGTATCCGTATAGCTGTCCCCATATACCTTATAGTCGATTTGAATGCCCAATTCTTTTCCTTCGCCCTCATTAAATTCGGCAATCTGTCTTTCCCTGACCTCTTTTTCATGATATTGGTCAGACCATACGGTAATGGTTTCCATTTCCACTTCGCTTCCTGTATCTGCGCTGTCCGCTTCCTCCTGCCCATTATCTTCCTGTTTCTCCGCGGACTCCGCCTGTTCTCCGGTTCCCGCCCCTTCGTTCCCCGTTGCCGCGTTATTGCCGCATCCCGCAAAGCATCCAAGCATCATTGCCGTAGTCAGTAGTATTGCTAAATTCCTTTTTTTCATTCTGTACCTCCATTCCTTTTTCGTTATAATAATATGTTTCCCTGCTTATTCAACCTTCATGAATCCATGCGCCAATTGAATTGTTTTCTTTTTTATCCCTCCCTACCCGCGCACATTTTATTTCATTTATTGAAATTTAATTTCTTTTATTGAAATTATATATTGATTTTTGAAATTTGTAAATATATAATATAGCTAAAATTATCAATTTATTATTGTTGATTTTTCCATAGAAACATTTTTTTAATTCAATTGACAATCATCGACATCTTTCGTTATGATTGTATAGTAATGGGAAGAACTAATGCACAAAAAACCGTGCGGAAATGGGGGAATATAAATGAACCATTCATCACAGGGGAATACAAACAACAACCAATCCACTGACAAAGTGCTGGCTATCCTGGAACTGCTTTCTTACAGCGAAGAGCCTTTGCGCCTTATCGACATTGCCCATAAATTGCAATTCAACACGAGCACAGCCCTGCGCTTTTTGAATTCACTGGAACAAAACGGATATGTTTATAAAGACCGGGAAACTTTGAAATATAGAATGACATATAAAATTTGCGGTTTATCCAACCAGATTATCAACCACTCGGATTTAGTTACCATCGCTTCTCAACCGATTAAGGAGCTTTCCGCCAAACTTCGGGAATGCGCCTGCCTGGCAATCGAACAAAACTACTCCATTGTCTATATCTATGTATCCGACGGCCCCGGACAGATTTTGCGCACCACACAGCGAATCGGCAAAGAAGCGCCCATGCATTGTACCGGCGTGGGGAAATTAATCCTTTCCGATTTTCCTGAGGAAAAAATAGATGAAATGATTTCCAAAAAGGGATTGGCCAAATATACGGAACATACCATTACTACCAAAGAACACTTGATGCAGGAGTTGGCTACTATCAGAAAGCAGGGGTTCGCTTATGACAATGAAGAATGCGAATTGGGTGCCCGGTGCATTGCCCTGCCTATTAACGATTATTCCGGGCATGTAATCGCCTCCATCAGCGTTACAGGCCCTATTGGAAGGATGACCGATGAGTTTATCCGGAAAAACCTGTCCGTTATTTCCGGCGTGGCCAGAGAAATCTCTTATCAGTTTGGGTTTCAGACGTAAAAAGAATGATTGGAGAATTATTTATCTCCATAATGTCCTCTACAGTGCGCGATATAGAGCCGCCCATTCTCCATGTGGTAGACGAGGCGGTCTTTATCGTTGATGCGGCGACTGTATTCGCCCTGTAGGTCGCCGGTTAGGGGTTCGGGTTTTCCAATCCCGTCCATGCAGCCGTTGCGCTCAATGTCCTTGATGAGTTGGTTGATGCGCTTTAATGTTTTTTTATCCTGTGTTTGCCAGTAGATGTAATCCGCCCAGGCATCATCAGACCATATTTTTTCACCCATCATCCACCTCTATCAGTTCATGCGCTGTTCCCTTCCCGTTTCTTAATTCCTGCACAGATTTCTTTACATAAGCTATGTTAGCTTCGGCGAAAAACGGCTCTGGTGCCTGGGAAATCTCAAACGGAATGCGGTTTTCGCGTAAAACTGCTTTCACAAAAAGATTAATCGCTGTAGATGCATTTAGTCCCACATTGGAGCAGAAAGCATCAAAGCTGGCCTTGTCTTTTTCGTCTACCCGTGCGGTTAATGTTGCTAATGCCATAAAAATATCTCCTTTCGTGCGCTTTATGTGTCTATTATAACACTATTGTATGTCAGAAGCAATCTAATGTATTACAATAATACGCGTATTCCATTCGGCGGAACTTTTGGCTACTTGTCCTCTCCCCCAGCTGCAAAATCCCCCACTCTTTTCATACAGACCCAATAATTCCTGTCGCCGACATACTTCGCCCTCGTTATCCTCCGGCCTATTTCTTCCCGCCCCAATTGCCAGTCCGGGCGGACGCTCCCCAGGCGGAGACATCGCTGCGCTTCTTCTATTTTTTCCTCGGATGCCCCTTCCCGGCGCAGTTCCTTTAAAAATTTATCCGCCGCTTTATCGTAAGGCGGATTGACGAATTTCCCTTCCTCCGGAAAATACTCCATCTCGAAAATATGGTTCTCCCCGCCTTCCGGCAGAAAACAGCCATCCTCCGAAGTCTCCGTTATATGAAGATAATACAACAGGGCCTTTTCCTTCCCCTCCCTTTTCCTCACAATGCGCCCAAGCCGCTGGATGCGCTGCCTTTGGGCCGAAGTTCCCGACAGCACGATGCCCGCCGATACGTCCGGTATATCCACCCCTTCATCCATCGCTTTGCAGGCAATCAGAATCCGTATATCCCCATTCCTGAAGCGCTCCAAAACATTTTTATTGGCTACCCGCCCCATTTTTGAATGATAGCGCCCTGCTTTTCCCGGATACCGCCTCTCCAAAAGGCCATACAGTTCCTCCGCCTGGCCAATCCTCTCCCCGAAAATGAGAATTTTTTCCCCATCCGGCAACCTTTCCACCAAATCATAAGCGCAAGCCGTCCTTGCCGATGCCCCGCAGACTAAGCTTTTCCTCTTATAAGAAAGCTTAATATACATGGATGCCGCTTCTGCAATTTTCTTATTTTTACTGCCGCATAAGCTTTTTAGAATTTCATAACGCTCCTTTTGTTCCGCCTTTCCCAAAATAGGATACGCCCGCAGCAATACGCTATGCAAGTGTTTCATCCGGTCGGAAAGCTCGTCATACTCCTGCCGCTCTTCATCCTGAAAAGCCAGACCGATATGATAAATATCATACTGGCATACCGTATCCTGTGCCGATGCCCTGTCTATTCCATAGTTATAAATTTTCCCTCCCAATACCGATGCCAGATAATGCCTCGCCTCCCCCGAAGGCAGCGTAGCGGACAGTCCCATGGAAAAGAAATTTTTTTCATACTCCTTAATATACGGAAAAAACTCGAAAATAAGCCGATTCTGTCCGCTCCCGTAATGATGGCATTCATCCGCAATCAAAAAAACCTTCTTCCCACTCTTAAGTTCCGCCAGAATCTGCCTGGCCAACTCATACCGAGCGGAATTAATCACGTAAATCATATATTTGCAGTCTGTGGAACCTTTATAGCCATTGCCTCGCAATCCAATTTTCCCCTTTACATTTTGACAATTCCCACCAGAAACATCATCCTCCGCCATTCTTTCCAAATATTTCCTCAATGCCCCATTCCATTGTTCCATCAAAGCCCCTGTGGGAACGACAATTTTTATAGAAAGCTGCCCATTTTCCCCTTCTGCCAGCTTCTTTTCCAGTCTCTCCGCCGCCGACAATGCCAAAAAAGTTTTTCCCGACCCAGTAACCGCCTGCACCATTCCCCGACCCCCATTGGCAAACCATCGTTCCAGGCACTCATCCTGCCATTGATATAACTGTTTTCCCATCCCATTTCCCCATATTTTAGCTATCTCCAAATTCATCTCATCAAAATTATTTCCATCACATCAAAACGAACTACAACCTTACCCCCATTATATACCGCCCAATTACTTTCCTCAATCTGTTTCTTTCATTAACAGTTCATCCTTCAATGCCATGAGTTGCCCGACAAATCGGGCGATTTAAAGTAACATTTTTTACACATGTACCTTGAAAACTTAACACATTGACTTCAAAAACTTCCAGAACACTCTTTTGAGAGCGTTTTCGC
>JAETTM010000126.1 GCA_021769135.1 Lachnospiraceae bacterium
ATTTGGTTAATGTATATGTTCATCATAAAACCCAACAAAATCCTCGAACAACTCCAAATCCAATGAATTACACCATTTTTCCCTGTCAAGGTTTTGATATATATAATTAGCTTTATCCTCCGAAAACCGTTCCCTGTTTTCCTCTGTGTTATAGTCATAGTCAAGCGTTTTGAGCCATTCATCAAATTTCGCATTAAACTCATTGCGATATGTGTCGTCATTGAAATAGTTATGTCCTTTATTCTCAAGAGGAATAAAGCTAAATCGGGAATCGTCCTTGTATTTTTCGTAATAAATTTCGTAACCGTATTCGGCTGGAACAACTTCATCATCAAAGCTATGCACAATCATAACAGCGGCATTGCTTTTTGAGAAGCCGTCCAACGCAGTATTTGAGGCATACCCGCCATATTGAATCCTCTCATGCAGTTTCACAAATGGTAACATCAAATAAATGCCATTTCCTACCTGCTTTTTCCCCCCTGCTTCAAATAGATTTGGTGAAGCGTTAAAACCCGAACACGCTATAACGGCTTTTACTTCGGGGTGGTATGTAAGCACACTGCAAACACTGTAGCCGCCCCAGCTATGCCCGAATAAAACGATTGGCAGACTTGGGAATATGCCGCTTTCTTCCACAAATGTAATTGCATAGTCAAGGTCAATTACTCCCTGTGGAATTCCTCCGACTCCCTCACCCTCGCTTTCATCGTTTCCCGTAGCATCGTAGGAGAAAACATAATATCCATGACAGGCAAAATAATTCACACAATCCATATAAGAATTATGTCCACCTCCACCAAAGCCATGTGCCATTACAATGATACCACGCTGGTTTTCTCCCGAACTATACATATATCCTGCCAGTTTCTGTCCTTCATTGGAACTAAACTCATATTTCGTGCGGTGCAGTCCGTCAAAGTCATCAACATAGAGCATAAGCGGCTCATAGCTCTCAAATCGCTGGTTAAAATTCTCGTTATACACCATCACAGACAATACCCAATCGCCAGCAATTATTAGTACAGCCACCATAGCTAATACAATAAAGAGAATCTTTTTCTTTTTAGATTTCGGTTTCATTTTTTCATATCCTTTTCGATTTATTGTTGTGTCGGAAATTCCGATTTGTCAATGGCTCCATTATACCGCAATCACTTTCCAGAGGGAATAGTCTTTACAAAAAATTCATTTAACCGTGATAAATATTATTCCTTTGAATCTACCCTTGTGCCGTCTTTTGTGATGATAAGCTGCCCCTGCTGGCATTTCACGGTTATTTTGTCCCCTGCGGAGAATCCGGCCTGTTCCAGCCAATTCCCCTGTAATAGAATCTGTGGCGGTGATTTTTTAAAAGCCCCACGTCCATTATAAACAGTCAGTTTGCGGTCGTCCATCCTCCTTCCCCGCTGCCTGTCGGCACACGATTTCAAATACATTCCCTTCCTCTGTCCTGACAGTAAGCAGGCTGTTCCGCTCGTCCGCGTTCAGGTCAGCAATCCCCATTCCCTCGCTGTCATTCAGTAAATCAAAAAGCCTGTCTCTAAAATAATTCAGTTCCATTCTGTTGTTCCCCTTTCATAGTTTATAGTCTATTAGCTAATATTATATAGTCTTTTAGAATCTATTGCAATCCCTATGCGTGATGTAGTCTAAAAGTGAACAAAATAAATGCTAGTAGCTTATGAAATGGGTGGGCATTATGGAAGGAAAAGGATTAGGCAGACGTATCAACATGGTAAGGAAAGACCGGGGATTCACGGCAGACAGGCTCTCGGAACTTTGCAATATCAACGCAACTTACCTCCGGCAGATTGAGGGCGGGACAAAGGTTCCCAGTCTGCCCGTATTTATCAATATCTGCAATGCACTAAAAATCTCCCCTGATTATCTGCTGCGGGATGCGCTGGAAGATAATGAAGTCAGTAAAATACGGGAGCTGGCGGAACTGTGGGAAAACACATCACCCAGCCAGCAGGAAATCGCCGTTGCCATGATTCGGGCGGTATTGGAGCGCAGGGAAGATTAGAAAGACCAGCCGGGTAGTCGGCTGGCCTTTCCATGTCCAATCAAATATAAATCAGTTCACTGTTTACGATTTCCTCTGCCCGGTTGCGGATATTGTTCATCCAGCCTACCCATTCAAGCTGGTTTTGGGCTTTCAGTTCCTCCGTCACGCCCTCGGCGGCTTTCATCTGCTCAATGATTAAGTCCAGCCGTTCCTCCGCCTGCTCGTTCAGGTCGGCAAGGTATGTCCATAATTTCCCGGTCAGGATAAGGGAACTGTAGCGTGTCGGGTGTTCCTGTTTGAGATATTCCCGGTGCAGCCGCCCATAGCGTCCGATGGGGCGGTTTTCTTCCGGCAGCTTCAAGTCCGGGATATAGTAATCGCCTACCAGAATATAATCAA
>JAETTM010000050.1 GCA_021769135.1 Lachnospiraceae bacterium
TGGATAGTCTGGGCCAGGATTGCATTGACCGCAACCGTCTTTAAAAACGTGGATTTCCCGGAAGCATTGGAGCCGGTAATCAAAACCCCCCGTTCCGTTAAAATACTGTTTTTCACCGGTTGCTCCAGCAAAGGATGATAAATATTCTCCGCCTTCATCCCACGGCTCCTGTCAAACCTGGGGATACAATAGCTTTCCATCGATGTCCGGAAAGCCCCAATCGCGATTACCGTTTCCATATAGCCGATAACGGTCAGCATCCTGTCAATGGCGCTTTTATTTTTCCTCACCTCCGACAGCATCTGATTGAATTTAATCAAATCCAAATGGAAAACCATACGCACATAGTCCAGCAGGATTTCCAGGGGATTGCCGGATGCGCTCATCCTGGCCGGAGACATAACGATAGATGCCCCCGCCTTGAACTGCCCCAGGCTCTTTTGGCATCTTTCCAGCTCCTCCCGTTCCTCCCTGAAGACGCTTGCAGGAAGCTTCCTTATTCTTTCCACGTTTTTTATAAGCCTTAGGATATAGCCGAAACTGGTAATATAAGGATCGATTTCATTTTTATCCTTAAAATAGCTGACGATATTGTAGGCCACCACAGCAACGAGGAGCAAAATGCCGTATTGGACAGAAAAATACATTGCCCCTATGGACAGCAGGATGCCCAGATTTCCCAAATAATGTTTTCCGTTGCTTCTTTCCCCAAGCAAATCAAGATAATCCAGATAGTCATAAATGGAATACTTGCCCGTCTTCCCAATCCCGGCAAAAGCCGTCTGATAAGCCACCCGTTCTTCCTTATGCTGCATGAAATAGCCCACATGCTCTTCCAGCCTTTCTGCGCTGCCCTCTTCCTGCATGGGGGTGCGAAGGAGATAATACAGGTATTCTTCCCCGGCCGCCGAATACGTATAATTCATGCGCTTGAATATTTCGTCCATGTTCAGGTCATTCCATGTAATATCATCGATATGGAAACCTTCCGCTTCGTGGACTTTGTAATAGCGGGCTATTTTCTTCAGCTCCTCTTCCCTGTATTCCTCCCGCTTTGGCAGCTCCCCATAATGATCCCGCAGCCAAAGGATAAAATTTTTCCTCTTTTTGGCTTCATCCAGAAACCCTTTTAGCATAATCAGCACAATGACCCCGAAAATCACCCATGCAAATACTATATACTCCATTCCTCAAACTCCTGTCCCGGCCAGCCGATGTCCACAATCTGTTTTTCATGCCGATGTCCTGTGATAGTTTTTTTGTATGCGCCAATCCATTCATATTTTTCCCACATATGCATGGGAAAAACCTTATCCGCATTCGTATTTTCCAGAAAATAATCCATCCCCCAGCCATAAGCCTTCTCCAGCCTGGGATCCAGCGGAACAAATGCCGCATCGAAATGCATGTTACGGATGCGGTCTATTTCCTTTTTATAATCCCTCTCCATATTTTCATTAAAAGGGTACGGCTCCCCTTCCCAATGCCACCAGTTCAAATCTCCGGCATGGAAAATGCTGCGCTCTTCTGCCCGCACCACGAAAGCCACCCCGGCATCCGTGGATTTTAAAGCAAATATCTCTATGTCATCAAAAAGTATTTTTTGGTATTTTCCAACGTTAGTAATCTGCCCCTTTACCGAAGGCGGTATATGATTTCTTTCCAGATATTTCTCGTTTAACTTAATATCGCTCCCCAGGAAAAAATGCACCTTTGGATATTCCTTCGCCAAATCAAAGATTTGAAGCCGGAAATGGTCCTGATGCTTGTGGGAAGCGAAAACATAAATGGTTTTTCCCTTTTCCCACCGGGGCAGCTTTCCTTTATAATAATCGAACAGCAATACGCACTCATCCAATTCCACGGAAAAACCGCTGTGATAGATATATGTCACCTTCATTTGCACCTAATCCTTTCTCCCGGCCTGCATATGTCCTAATCGAGCAGGGGAATGCCCTCATCCCCTGCTCACCGCGCGGCCCGCATGCTGCCTTGGCAGCAAACTTCCCTATGTAGGCCCGCGCATAAACAGGAAGCACCCACCGAAATGAATGCCTCCCATATCTTTTTACCTTACTCTTTTATAAAAAGATGTATTTCAAAATAAACAATACCGTAAGTATATACATCAACACGCTGACCTTTTTCTCCTTGGCTTTCCCGGAAATAAGGCTGATGATTGTCCAGGAAATTACTCCGATGGCAATGCCTTCCGAAATGCTGTATGCCAAAGGCATGGCGATGATGCAGAGGAATGCAGGGATGGCATCCGTCATATCGTTAAAATCAATTTTAACTACGGAGCCCATCATATAGAAGCCTACAATTACCAGAGCCGGAGCCGTCGCAAAGGAGGGGATGGTCAAAAACAGCGGCGAGAAAATCAATGCAAGCAGGAAAAGCAAGCCCGTAACGATTGCCGTAAGCCCGGTTCTTCCCCCTTCCGTTACGCCGGAAGCGCTCTCCACGTAAGTAGTCGTGGTGGAAGTTCCGAAAACGGCGCCCACGCTGGTGGCAACGGCATCCGCCAGAAGAGCCCCTTTAATACGGGGAAGCTTCCCATCCTTGTCCAACATATTCGCTTTGGAAGAAACGCCGATTAACGTGCCCAATGTATCAAACAAGTCCACGAACAGGAAGGAAAACATAATAACTATGAAGTCCAGAATCTTAACCGAACCAAAATCCGCTTTGAAAACCTGCCCAAAGGTATTGCCGATGGAAGAAAAGTCAAAGCTTACAATAGCATGAGGGATTGTAGAAAACCATCCTGCGTCCGGATTCGGCACATAGAGCCCTACCAGTTCACAAATCATCCCCAGCACCCATGTGATAATGATACCGAACAAAATACCGCCCTTTACATTCTTTATCAAAAGGACTGCCATAATCAAAATGCCGATTAAAGCTAACAGTGCGGTGATGCCTACCGTAGCAAATTCTTCTCCCGCGAACTTCTGATAAGTCAACAGCGTAGAATCGTCATTGACAATAATTTTCGCATTCTGTAAACCGATAAAAGCGATAAACAAGCCAATCCCCACGCTTACCGCGGATTTTAACGTCATGGGAATCGCGTTGAAAATCGCTTCCCTTACGTTAGTCAGGGAAAGCACGATAAAAATGAGGCCTTCCACAAATACGGCCAACAATGCAATCTGCCAGGAATATCCCATCCCCAGAACTACCGTAAAGGCGAAGTAGGCATTCAGGCCCATGCCCGGCGCCAATGCAAACGGATAGTTTGCAAGCAGAGCCATTAATGCAGTACCCACGAAGGAAGCCAGCGCTGTGGCAATCAGCACCGCGTTTGCATCCATTCCGGCTGCGGAAAGGATGTTCGGGTTTACTGCCAGAATATAAGCCATCGTCATGAACGTAGTGATACCGGCCATAACTTCGGTCTTAACATCTGTCCTGTTCTCTTTCAGTTTGAAAAATTGTTCCAACATATCTCCTTTATACCTCCTAATAAAATAAAGTGTTGTAGAACTCTATTGAAAAGCATTTTGGTACCCCACTGCTTACAGCGGGGTCTTTGACTGCTTATCAACCAAAACTTTAAACTTTCAGCCTGCCAATAATTTCATTCGCTTTCTGATAGGTGTCCTCCAGCTCATCCGGTACAAAGAAGTCTCCATCCCAATACAGGATTTTCCCATGAATCATCGTCATTTTCACATTCAGTTTACTGCCGCTGTATACAATATTTTTTGCAATGTTATTCAATGGCTGCATATTCGGCATATGCAGGTCAATCATTATCATATCCGCCAGCTTGCCCTTGGCCAGCACGTCCGCATCCTTAAGGCCCATGGCTTTCGCCCCGTTCACTGTAGCCATTTTCAGCACTTCCATGGCATCCACCGCTGACGCGTCCTTTCCCCTAAGCTTGGCCAGCCCTGTCACAAGGAACATTTCCCGGAACATATCCAAACAATTGTTGCTGGCCGGCCCGTCCGTACCTATGGCCACATTCAAACCCTCTTTTAAAAAGCTCTCCACCGGCGCAATCCCGCTGGCCAGCTTCATGTTGGAAGCCGGGTTTGTGATGACGCTGACCCCTTTTTCCTTAAAAAGCTTTATCTCCTCCGGGGTCATCCATACGCCGTGGTAAACCCCTCCGCCATAATCAAACATCCCCAGGGAATCCAGGAATATCCCCGGCGTCATGCCATACCGCTCCACGCAGCCTGCCACTTCTGATTCCGTCTCTGACATATGTACATAAACAGGGGCTTTCTTCCTCTTTGCAAAAGCCGCAATCTCTTCCATCAATTCTTTCGAACAGGTATATTCCGCATGGAAACCGGGCAGGAAGGAAATCAGGGGATGTTTCCCGTTCAGCTCCTCATACCATTTTTCCAGCAGTTCCACCGACTGGCTGAAATTATTCACGCCCCCAGTCTGCACGCACCGCATCCCCGTCTCTTCGCATGCCCTTGCAATGCTCTCAGGCGTAAGGTACATTTCAAAAATGGAAGTGATACCGCTGGTCAAATATTCCAGAATCGCCAGCTTGGTCAGATGATAAATATCCTCTTCCGTCATTTTCGCCTCAATGGGAAAAACCTGTTCGTTCAGCCATGAATGCAGCGGAAGGTCATCCGCATAGGATCGCAGCAAGGTCATCCCCGAATGGGTATGGGCGTTTTTAAAGCCCGGCATCAGCAAATTGCCGGCGCAGTCAATCTCTTCATCCCATATAATGCACGGTTCTTCCGCGCGCTGGAAAAATGCGTCCATATCATTTCCATCGCCCACATAAAAAATTTTCTCATCCCTGACCCAGACTTCCCCTTCAAATATGGGCTTGTCCTCTTCCATGGTCAATATTCTCGCATGATAAAAACGGATGTTCATTTGTACCTCCTATTCCAGTTCCGCAAGCGCCCTCCCAGTACCCTTTTCACTTCTCCTTACAAAGGCTTTCCGGCCGCTTTGCGTCCGTAAATCCTTTGGGGCACTGTCCGGGCTCTTGCTGTTTTCCAGTTCCGCAAGCGCCCTCCCAGTACCCTTTTCACTTCTCCTTACAAAGGCTTTCCGGCCGCTTTGCGTCCGTAAATCCTTTGGGGCACTGTCCGGGCTCTTGCTGTTTTTCCAGTACCGCATTCGCTATAAGAAAAGCAGCGCCTACCAATCTGGAAGCAGGCGCAGTTACTATGTCAGTATAACGTTTTGAGGTTTATCTGGCGATTTCAAAACGTTATACCGTGACGTTTATATGAATTTTTTAACGGATTCCGCCACCAGTTTCGTAAACAACGGTGCAGTTTTGTTGGCGGCTTCCTGTACTTCTTCGTGGGTCAGCGGGTTCTCGGTCATTCCTGCCGCCAAGTTGCAGACGCAGGAAATGCCGCATATCCTCATTCCCATATGGTTTGCGGCGATAGCTTCCACTACGGTACTCATTCCTACCGCATCCGCCCCTAAAGTGCGGGCCATGCGTATTTCAGCCGGAGATTCGAAAGAAGGCCCTGTAAATTGTAAATATACCCCTTCCTTCATGGGAATCCCGTTTTCTTTTGCGGTTTCCCGCAGAATATCCTGCAGTTCTAAGTCATATACCTTGCTCATATCCGGGAAGCGGGTTCCCCATTCTTCCACATTTTCCCCAATCAAGGGATTGGGAACAAAAGTGGAAATATGGTCCGTAATCATCATCAAATCCCCCGCGCCAAAGTCATAGTTTACTCCGCCGGAAGCGTTGGTAAGGAATAAAATCTCCGCTCCCATCATTTTCATCAAACGGGTGGGCAATACCACATCGCCGATGGGATAACCTTCGTAGTAATGGACACGGCCTTTCATACACACTACCGGCACTTCTCCCAAATACCCGAAAATAAATTTCCCCGCATGCCCCGGCACCGTAGAAACCGGGAAGCCTTCGATATCGCCGTAAGGCAGTTCCGCCTCGACCTGTATATTATCCGCAAAATCTCCCAGCCCCGAGCCCAGCACAATTGCCACCTTCGGCTCAAATTTCACTTTCTCACGCAAGCTTTCATAACATTTCATTAGTTTTTCATAATTTTTATTCATATTGGCACCCATCCCGTCTCTCTTGTCAATCCGATTATATAGTGTCCTTACGCTTCGACATTTATTCCTTGGTTTCATGCGCTTTGGCGCATATGAAGTTCAGAAGTCGAAACACTGTCCTTACGTTTCGACATTATACCATGAGATGCCAAAAAACACAACCGTGAATCAGATGATAATGCAGACCATTCCTCCATTGCTGTCATTTACAATCTTTTGCATCGTCTCCTGCAGCTTCACCTGGCTTTCTTCGCCAATCATTGCTATCTTTCCGGTAATCCCGTCATTTACCAGCTGTTCCACGGTTTTTCCGAAAATATTTGTTTCCCAAATCCCTTCCTCGCTCGTTCCTGCATCGGAAATATAACGGATTAAATCTTCAGCCTGCTGTTCCGTTCCTACAATGGGCGATATCTCCGTTTCTATATTGGCGCGTATCATGTGGATGCTTGGGCTTTCCGCTTTGATTTTCACCCCGAATTTATTCCCATGGCGGATGACTTCCGGCTTATCCAGGGTAATTTCATCCCGGTCGGGCGTCACTACGCCATATCCTTTGCAGCGGACCGCCTCTACCGCATGGAGCACTTTCACATATTCCTTTTTCATTTTCGCCATTTCCCTTAATACCGACAGAAGCTGGTATTCGCCGGTAATGGATTCCCCTACCAGGTCGCTGAGCATTTCGTAATAATAAGAGTCATCCACATCCAGGGAAACCGAAACGCATCCCGTAGCCATATCGATTCCATCCATCTTGCACTTGCGGATATAGTCGCTCTCCAGGCTGATGCCGCTCCCCGCCACATCGCGGATGCACCCCAGATGCCCCATCAGTTCTTTAATTCTGGCTATAATATCGGCTTTCATCTTATGGGTATTGGGGAGCATCTCCACCCATTTGGGCATATAGAACTCAACCATTGTCAACGGGAATTCGTACAGTATGTTTTCCATAATCGTGTGGATATCGTCCTTTTTCAGCTGCTCGCAGTTTACCGCCATGGCCGTAACCTGGTATTTTTTCCCGATGTCTTCCGCCAGCTTTTTCGTTTCTTCCGAAAACGGACGCTCCGAATTGACAAGCACAATAAAAGGCTTATGTATTTTCTTCAATTCCTGAATGGTACGCTCTTCCGCAGGAATGTAATTCTCCCTGGGAATTTCCCCGAAGCTCCCGTCGCAGGTAATGACAATGCCGATGGTGGAATGGTCATTGATTACTTTTCTTGTGCCGATTTCCGCCGCCTGGGTGAAAGGGATTTCCTCCGCCGACCAGGGGGTTTTCACCATCCGTTCCGCATCCTCTTCCATATGACCGCTGGCGCCGTCCACCATATATCCCACGCAGTCGATAAGGCGCACATTCACATCGATATCATCGCTCAATGTGATTTTGGCCGCTTCCTTCGGTATAAATTTGGGCTCCGTGGTGGTAATCGTTTTTCCGCCCGCGCTTTGGGGCAGTTCGTCCTGTGCCCTTACTTTTTCATGCTCTTCTTCCATGTAAGGAAGCACCATCAAATCCATGAAACGTTTGATAAAAGTGGATTTCCCGGTCCTCACCGGCCCTACTACTCCTATGTAAATTTCCCCTCCCGTGCGGGATTGGATATCTTTGTATAAGCTATGTGTATGCAGCGCATCCATAAAAAAAGTTCCCCTTCCATATTTGCTGTTACAATATATGCGGGGGAACTTTACATTATTCTTAGCAGTTCAGCCTTCGGCCCGACTGTTACTTTTTCTCATATTCCTGAGGGCTCAAATGGTGCCGCCTTTGATTTTAGATACAATCAATTTGGCCCTGGCGGACAGAAAATCTTCAAATGCGCCTACATTCCATAATTTTTTGTCCGCAGGAATCAGGTGCCTTTTTAAATAATCCTCCCTGATGCCATCCTCAATCTCATTGTCTATCCATTCGTTCAAAGGTTTCCCGTTTTTCGCCCCTCGGTTGGTTCCGGAATCCAACAGCTGGAAATTGGCGATGCTGTTAATTTTATTCTCATCCACTCCCGCCTTTTCCAGCAATGTGCGTGGATGGATATGGTCAATATCCTCACTCCGGATGGACGGCTGGCCATTATATATAAGATACAGCATATATTCCTGGTCAAAAGCTTCTATGCTTTGGCCGGTTATCGCAGCGGTAAAGTGGAGCGGATGCAGCCTGTAAACCGTAAACAGTGCCTCCGTTGGGAATTCCTTTCCTTTGTTTGCCATCATAATGGCATGGATTTTCTTAATCCCCGTCTTGTAGGGAATCCATCCGCACCCCCTGCTGAACACCTTATTTAACAGGGAAATTCTAAGCCACACTTCCATGTTGTGGAAATTTTTATCCTTCGTATCGAAGGTCTTGAAAACGTTCTCCAAATCCGCCGTTTTAACGTCCATATAATAAATATGATACGCTAAAAAGTACAGGGGGATTGCCGACCTGTTTTTAGCCGAGGCAAACCAATAATAATTTAACGTGGCCGTTAAAAATTTTTTCAGCGCTTTCAGCGTCGCCTGAATCCGCTCATAGTTTTTCGTGGCGAATTCCGCATCTTCCGCCGATAAATCCGCCATTTCCTTGGAAGGCTTGTCATTTAAAATCAGCAGCAGTTTGATTAGGACATCCTGGTCGATTCCAATATCTTTATTCTCCTCCACAACGGTATCCAGGAACTTCTCCATTTTATAATCAAAGCCCTTGAACATGGAGGCCACCAGGTCATAAGAAGACAGCCTGGTTCCGCCATCGTTCAGGCGGCGGAACAACTCTACGATTCTTTGGCGGTTTTCCACCTCATCCTTGCTCTTATTCACGGCCACCTTCGATACGCCGATGCTTTCGGCATTGAATATGCCGCGGTAAAAAGCCCGTACATTTTTCTCGATATGTTTTATTTTCTTACTGTCTTCCACATCATACTTTTTTATAATTTCTTCAGCCACTTGGTCATCATCGTTGGTATCGGCCAGCCTGTCATACAGCCCAGTCACCGGATACCAGAGGCATTCCTTCAGCGCCTGCCCGCTCCGTTCCTTATTATTTTTGGGCAGTTCCTCTATTTTTGCTGCAAATTTAAAATCGTATTCGTCCTCCGAATAATCGCTGTACAAATCGTAATACATGCGGCGTCCATTATAGGTGCCCAGAAGCCCGATATAAAAACTCTGCAGCCTTTGCTGACCGTCGATGATAAACCATTGAGTTTTCGACAGTTCATCCGTTTCCCCGGAATCCACCGGATTCCCGTTGCGCGTAAATTCCCTGAATGCAAAAAGCGGTTTCGTGCCCTTCTCCTCTTCGATGCAAATCACCGAGCCGAAGGAGTTCCCTTTCAGGAGGGAATCGAAAAGCATTTCCATTTTCTCCTCCGGCCACACGAGACGCCTCTGTATGACCGGCAGCACCATTTCGTTGTCCTTAATTTTGGTAATTGCATTCTTAACGCTTAAGCTTGACCAGTTTGCCATAATTTTTATCCCCCTTGTACTTTACATAATCAGGAACGGTAAATAATTTTCTTAAAATTCTTCTTCCCTCTCTTTAAAACAATCCCTTCGCCGCCAAGCTGATCCTTCTGGAAAACGGCTTTTATATCCGTCACTTTCTCTCCGTTTACGGCAACGCCGCCCTGTTCCACCGCCCGGCGCCCTTCGGAACGGGAATTCACCAGGCCGGAAGCCGTAAGCAAAGTAAGGATATCCGCCTTGCCCTCCGTGAAACTTTCTTCCGTCAGCACCACAGTAGGCATTTCCTCTGCATTTCCGCTGGAGAATAAAGCTTTCGCCCCTTCCAGTGCCTTCTTCGCCTCTTCTTCCCCATGAACCAGCTTGGTCAGTTCAAAGGCCAGGATTTCTTTCGCTTTGTTCAGTTCACTGCCTTCCCAATGGTCCATCTCATCGATTTGCTCCAAAGGCAGGAATGTTAGCATACGGATACATTTGAGCACATCCGCGTCCGCCACATTTCTCCAATACTGGAAGAATTCGAAAGGCGACGTCTTATTCGGGTCAAGCCACACCGCACCCTTCTGCGTCTTCCCCATCTTCTTCCCCTCGGAATTCAACAGCAGGGTAATGGTCATGGCATAGGCGTCCTTCCCCAGCTTGCGCCGGATAAGCTCCGTGCCTCCCAGCATATTGCTCCACTGGTCATCCCCGCCAAACTGCATATTGCAGCCGTATTTCTGGTACAATACGTAAAAATCGTAGCTCTGCATAATCATGTAGTTAAATTCCAAAAAGCTTAATCCCTTTTCCATACGCTGTTTATAGCATTCCGCCGTAAGCATGCGGTTTACGCTGAAATGGGCGCCCACTTCCCTTAAAACATCGATGTAGTTTAAGTCAAGCAGCCAGTCCGCATTATTTACCATCATCGCTTTCCCTTCGGAAAAATCAATGAATTTGCTCATCTGCTCTTTAAAGCAGTCGCAGTTATGCTGTATGGTTTCCTGGGTCATCATGGTGCGCATATCGCTCCTGCCGGAAGGGTCGCCAATCATTGCCGTTCCTCCCCCTATCAGCGCAATGGGTTTGTTCCCCGCCATCTGCAGCCTCTTCATCAGGCATAAGGCCATAAAATGCCCCACATGCAGGCTGTCCGCCGTAGGGTCAAAGCCGATATAAAAGGTCGCCTTGCCGTTGTTAATCAGTTCCTTGATTTCTTCCTCGTCCGTCAGCTGCGCCAGCAGCCCTCTCGCTTTCAATTCTTCAAATACTGTCATCTTACCTCTTCTCCTTTTCCGGTTTGAAAAATGCAAACTCTTTACTTATGGCGGCAAACTTCCATATGCGGGTCTGCTCAAATCGAGTAGGGGAACGCCCTTCTCCCCTGCTCGCCGCCACGCTTCGCGAGCCCGCTTATCGTAATAAAAAAACCGCCCTAACTGAATAGGACGGGAAATACTCCGTGGTACCACCTACATTCACAGATAACTCCTGTTATCTGCCTTGACAAGTACAGCTCAACGGATGACAAAGAGCCAACCGCCGACAACGATACTCTTCACTCTAACGCGTGAAACCACGTCACAGCCTACTAAAGGCATATTATAAAACCATGCCCCATTCTGCCGTGCAGCTCCCGGATGTATTCATAAACAGCTTCCCCTGCCCCTCTCATCTGCCGGTTGCTTTCTGTAGGATTCCCTGCTTACTACTTGTTCCGTTCCAAGCCTTTTCTTTTCAAATTATATGCATTTTAACCTATAAAAATCCGCTTGTCAACTATTTTATGACTTTTGGCACGGAAAAGCAGATTAAATTTTTATCTGCGATAAATCAATTTCAAAGTCCTCATATATGCCGGCTTTTACTTTATCCGAAAATGTATAATCCATCATTTCGTCATGTTCAAAATTATATACCATAATCAGATTTCGTTCATAGTCCACAATCCAATACTCCCTGACTCCTGCCGTTCTATACTTAAACAATTTTTTGTTATAATCCGTTGGCCGGCTTGAGGGCGAAGCGATTTCAATAATCCAATCGGGGGCACCGCTGCACCCTTCCTCCGTAAGCTTACTTTTATCACAAATTACAGATATATCCGGTTCCAGATAAGTTTTATCATCCCCGTTCAAAAAGACGGCAAATGGTGCCGGATAAATTTTGCAATCGCCATTTTTTTCCTCTATATAATTTCCTATTGTCCGGTCGAAAAAATGAACCAGCTCCTGATGGAGCCTCCCAGGCGCTGCCATCATATATAATTCGCCGTCCATCAGTTCTGCCCTTTGCCCATCCGGTAAATTATAAATATCGCTTATAGTATGATATTTCAGCCGCCTTGCAGCATCCATTCTATCACTCTCCTTTAAATCAACGATTTAATAATCAATGGCTTGATAATTAACTATTTATTCACCATCAATTTCACCATAGCCTGGTTCAGCCCGTCCACCGTCAGCTTATACATAGGAAACGTATTTTTAATGGCCGTTTCCGCCTCCCTCCAGGGGGCATGGCCAGGGGCCATCTTGGGGTTTAGCCAGACAATTTTCTTATAATGCCGCTTCATCAGCAGAAGCCAGTCCATGCCGGACAGCCCTCCGTTGGGTCCCCGGTAGTTCCCTGTGGTGGAATACAATTCTTCCGGCGCCATCGCCGCATCCCCTACTATAATCACTTTATAATCGCTGTCCAGGTTGCGGAACATCCATTCCGTATCAATCCAGTCGCCGTTTTCGCATTCCGGCGTTTTGTACAGCTTGCTGTAAATACAGTTATGGAAAAAATAAGTTTTTACATCTTTATAATGATTGGATTTATGCACCGACTGGAACAGCTCGCTCAGCAAAGTGGTATACGGAATCATGGTTCCGCCCGAATCCATCAACAGCAAAAGCTTTACCGCATTTTTCCGCGGCTTATCCATCACAATCTGCAGGCATCCCCCGTTGTTGCACGTTTTGTCCACCGTTTGGTCAATATCCAGCTCCGTCTTAGGGATGTCAAGCCTGGAAGAAAACTGGCGCAGCCTGCGCAATGCCTGCTGGAACTGCCTGTTGTCGATAACCTTGTCTTCCCTAAAATCCCGGTACTTCCTGGCTCCGATTACCTGAAAGGCGGACTGATAGCCGGTTGTTCCCCCTACCCGGACACCACCCACATTGCCGCCGGTATTGCCGAAAGAAGTCTTCCCCATAGTTCCTATCCAGTAGCTTCCCCCATTATGTTCGCTGTCCTGGTCTTTCAGGCGCTGCTTGAATTTCTCTTCCACATCTTCTTTGTCGATCTGGACTTCTTCCATCTGGTTCAGATGATTCCTGGCCTCCTCGTGGGCCAGTTCCATCATATCGGATTTATCCAGCCAGCGTAGCATCTGGGAAGTCACTTCATTTTCCGACTTCACTCCTTTAAACTGCTCTTCAAAGGCCAAATCGAACTTATCGTAATCCGTCTCGCTCTTCACAAGAATCATCCGGGCCACATAGTAGAATTGGGTAAGGCTGCTGTTGCAAAGCCCTTTGTCCAACGCTTCCTGCAGGGTCAGCCATTCGCTTAAGGTAACATCCAGCCCCTTTGCCTTTAATGTATCAAAAAATTTACCAAACATACGATTTAATTCACCCTATCCCTGACTGTCTCCAAATCTTCGTCCTTCTTTACAATTACGCCCACAAAAGGAAGCTCCTTCTGGATTTTTTCCAGGGGAATCCCCCCAATCTGCAAGGCATTGACCCAGTCAATTAATTCAGAAGTGCTGGGTTTTTTACGGATATCCTTTATGGAGCGAATCCAGTAAAATACATCCATGGCATTCTTTAATAGTTTATCTTCAATATCGGGAAAATGCGTCCTGACAATTTCTTCCATAAGTTCCTCATTGGGGAAATCAATATAATGGAAAATGCACCTTCTTAAAAACGCATCCGGCAATTCCTTTTCCGCATTGGAAGTAATAATCACAATTGGCCTGTTTTTCGCCTTTACTGTCCTCTTCGTCTCATGGATATAAAATTCCATCTGGTCCAGTTCCCACAAAAGGTCATTTGGGAACTCCAAATCCGCCTTGTCGATTTCATCGATTAAAAGCACCACCTGCTCTTCGCTCTCGAAAGCCTCCCCCAGCTTTCCAAGCTTAATATACCTGGCGATATCATCCACCCCTTCTTCCCCGAACTGCCCGTCATACAGCCTCTGAATCGTATCATAAACATACAGCCCTTCCTGCGCCTTCGTGGTAGACTTAATATTCCATACAATCAGCCTTTTGCCCAGAGACTTGGCCACCGCCTCCGCCAGCATCGTTTTCCCCGTTCCCGGTTCCCCCTTAATCAGCAGCGGCTTCTGCAGCGCAATCGCCACATTCACGCTGGCCATCAACTGCTCCGAAGCCACATATTCAGAAGTTCCGGAAAATCCCTGTTTTAATTCGCTCATCCTTACCTCATTTCCGCGCACATTAAATTCATCCTGCGCCTCTTTCTTAAAATTTCATTTTAACAACCCTACTTTTTCTACAATCTGCAAACTTTGAACCGTAGGCATTATCCTACGCTTCCGCCGCCTCACTTACCCTCTTCCAACACCTTTCGGCATATTCCTTTGAAAGTCCAATCCGCCGTAATGGTCGATACCCTTGGCCGAATCTTCCGGCGCAGTCTTCTGTGCAAAGCCATTTTGCGCCATGGAGTCAAGACCATAGAAAACAGGAGACCCACTGGTCGAGTGTTTTCTGTTTTATTGGGCTTGACGGAATGCCCGGCGCACTTGGCTTTGCACAGAAAACTGCGCCGGAAGATTCTCACAACCCCAGCGGAAAACTACCCCCAAGGAATATCCGAATTCTCCAACTTCTTATCCCGTATCATCAGTTCTTTCACCGCGGCCCCCGCTTCTTTGCCTTCAAACAATACCGCGTTCACCTGCTCGATAATCGGAATCTCCACCTGATATTTCTTTGCCAGCGCCATAGCCGCTTTGGCCGAATATACGCCTTCCACCACCATCTTGACTTCCTTCATGGCTTCATCCATCGTATATCCTTTGCCGATTAAGATTCCTGCCCTGCGGTTTCTGGAATGCATGGAAGCGCATGTAACGATTAAATCGCCGATTCCCGTCAGACCGCAGAAAGTCTCAAAACGGCCTCCCATGGCTGTGCCCAGACGGGCGATTTCCGTAATCCCCCTGGTAATCAGCGCGGCTTTCGTATTGTCCCCATAGCCCAGGCCGTCCGCAATGCCGGCTGCCAGGGCCACTACATTTTTCAGCGCCGCACCCAATTCTATCCCCAGTACATCCGGGCTGACATATACCCGGAAAACTTCATTCATAAATATGTTCTGCAAATATTCTGCCGTTTCCTTCTCTTTCGCACCCACCACAATCGTTGTGGGAATCCCCCGGCCCACTTCCTCCGCATGGGATGGCCCTGAAAGTACGGCCACCTTGGCCTGAGGGATTTCTTCTTCAATAACCTGGGATAAAGTAAACAGGCTCTTCTCCTCAATCCCTTTGGCCACATTGACCACAATCTGGCCTTCGCCCACATATTCCCTCATACTATGGGATGTGCTCCTTGTAAAGGGCGAAGGAACGGCCAAAACGAGCACGTCCTTCCCTTTGACCGCACTTTCCATATCCGTGGTAAATGCCATATCTTCCGGCAGCTTTACCCCCGGCAGCTTATCCTTATGCTCATGCTCCTTTTCCAGCATGTCTATTTCTTCCTGTAAAATGGACCATACCGTAACCTTATGGCCGTTTTTATGAAGCAGCACCGCCAAAGCGGTTCCCCAGCTACCGGCCCCGATAATACCTATATCCGCCATAACGAATTCCTCCTAATTTTAGTCCCGCAAGTTCCCTACCAGCGCCCTTTCTCGCGGAGCAATTTCCTGTCCGTTTCACGGCCATGAAATTCTCCGGGGCGCTGTCCGGAAACTTGCTGTTTTATTTATTCCTTATTTTTCTTTATGAGGTATGTTTTTCTTTCTTCCCCTTTCAGGAGACGCTTAATGTTTTCCCTATGTTTGTAGTAGGCCATTATGGTCAAAAAGGCCGCCACGCCGTACATTTCGATTAGAAGCGGCTGGGTCATTCCCTCGAATAAGCCCATCTGGCCGGAAATGACGATTTGAATCATGAAGGCGGCATATACCAGCAAAGAACCCAATGAAACATAATGGGTGGTAAAAAAGATGCTGAAAAATACAATCGCTCCAACCGGCAAAAAGGTGATGTGGAAGGATAGTATCAAGCCCGCAGTGGCCGCAATTCCTTTTCCGCCTTTAAATCCGAGGTAAAAAGGGAAATTATGGCCTAAAATCGCCCCCGCTGCCGCATATAGTTTTAATAAGTATATCATATCCGGATGGCTTTTTCCAAATAAAAGCGAGCAGGCCATGATAGCGAAGACACATTTCAACACATCCCCCGCAAATACAATCAGCCCGGCTTTTGTTCCGAATACCCTTAACGTATTTGTAGTGCCTGCATTGCCGCTTCCATGCTGTCTGATGTCAATGCCATGCATCCTTCCATAAATATAAGCTGTCTGAAACAAACCAAATAAATACCCGATTGCCAAACATAATACACGTTCCATTCTACCGATTTTCCTTCCTTTCCCTGATAATGAACTTAAGCGGTGTTCCCCTAAACCCAAAAGCTTCCCGTATCTGGTTTTCAATGTATCGGGTATAGGAAAAATGCATCAGCTCCTTATCATTGACAAAGATTACAAATGTGGGCGGTTTTACCGCTGCCTGAGTAATATAATACAGCCGAAGTCTCTTCCCTTTATCGGAAGGGGGCTGCTGCAGCGCAACCGCTTCCGCCATAATTTCATTCAACACCCCTGTAGAAATGCGCATGGAATGATTTTCATTCACAATGTCTATAATATCATACAGTTTCATAAGGCGCTGGCCGGTCACGGCGGATATAAAAATAATTTCCGCATAAGGCATAAATGACAATACTTCCCGCACCCTGGAAGTAAACTCCTTGACCGTTTTG
Organism: Lachnospiraceae bacterium; assembly: GCA_021769135.1. Taxonomy (GTDB): domain Bacteria; phylum Bacillota; class Clostridia; order Lachnospirales; family Lachnospiraceae; genus Kineothrix. Next base: position 16,519 of record JAETTM010000050.1, read on the forward strand.
TTGTCCTTCTCAATGGCATCCCATTTATTTACCGCTATAATCACCGCTTTGCCACGCTCATGGGCAATCCCTGCGATTTTAGCGTCCTGTTCCGTAACGCCTTCCACCGCATCGATGACCAGGATGGCGATATCGGCCCTTTCGATGGCGCTTACGGCACGGACAATCATATACTTTTCCAGTTCTTCCTTAATTTTATTTTTGCGCCGCAGCCCCGCCGTATCGATAAACACATATTCTTTCCCGTTATGCACGATTTCCGTATCGATGGCATCCCTGGTAGTTCCCGCTATATCCGATACGATTACCCGGTTCTCCCCTGCCAAACGGTTGATAATGGAAGATTTCCCCACATTGGGCTTGCCTACAATAGCTATTTTCGTCCGGTCATCATCCTCTTCCTCAACCTCGGTTTTATCGAAGTAGGAAATGACCTCGTCCAACATATCCCCCAGCCCTTGCTTGTTTGCGGCAGAAATGGGATGAGGCTCCCCGATTCCCAGATTATAAAACTCGTATACATCGGCCATATATTTTTGGTGGTCGTCTACCTTATTGACCACAAGGACCACCGGCTTCCTGGAGCGCCTTAGCATATCCGCCACCTTGTCGTCTGCATCCACCAGCCCCTGCTTCACATCGGTCATGAATATAATCACGTCCGCCGTATCGATGGCAGTCTGCGCCTGCTCCCTCATCTGAGATAAAATGATATCCTTGCTTTCCGGCTCGATTCCGCCCGTGTCTATTAAAGTAAACGGCATGTCCAGCCATGATGTATCCGCATAAATCCTATCCCGGGTAATCCCCGGAGTATCCTTTACAATTGATATCCTTTCTCCGGCCAATGCGTTGAACAACGTTGATTTTCCCACATTAGGCCTTCCTACTACCGCCACGATGGGCCTTTTTTTCTTTCCCATTTTTATAAACATACTCCTTTCAAAGTCCGGAGACTTTCGTGCGTAACTTAAATTTCCCTATGCCAATATTGCGTGCACAAAATCGCGTCCGCTTGATTTTACAATATCTACCTTTACTTGTAAAGCTTTTTCCAATTCTTCTACCGTAATATCGTCCAGAAAGACCCTTTCCCCGCTCCGGAGCACATTCTCCGGCAAAAGCATCCTCTCGCCCAATTCCTTTCCTTTCAGCTGCTTTTTCATATCCTGCCCTGTCAAAAGACCGGATACGGTAATCTGCTCCCCGAAAAATTCATTCACAATCCCGTATACATTTATTTTGATGCCGGGAAATGCTTCTTCCATTTCCTTCGCCATGCCTAAAATATAGGGATAAGCCAGCAGGCCGGTAGCCAAAGATACTACCCTTTCCCTTCCCGGGATTCCATCCCCCTTTCGGTTCCGCTGCATTTTTGCCTTTTCTTCCGCCAAAGCTTCTTCAAATTCGTCCAGCAGCAAACGAAGCATGCCTACCCCGTTTTCCAGCTGGAGATAGCCGTCATACCTCTCCTTTTCCGGCAGTTCCTCTCCCGCCAGGATATACCACTCATCGCTGGCATGAATAAAATGCAGCCCATAGGAGGGATAAAGTCTTTCCTGCCACCTATGCACCGTTTCCAGCACCTTAATCCCGTCCTCTTTCGTAAAAGGCTCCAGGGGATAGAGCCCTTCCCTGTATTTCGACAGCCCCACCGGCACCACGGACACGCTTTCCAGTATGGGCAGGTACTTCGTCAAATCGCCTATCGTCCGCTCCAGCTCATCCCCGTCGTTTACCCCTTTGCAAAGCACAATCTGCCCGTTCATCGCTATCCCTGCTTCAAAAAGCCTGTCCGCTTTTTTCAGGGCTTCCCCCGCGAACCGGTTATTCAGCATTTTGCACCGCAGCTTTGGGTTGGTGGTCTGGAAGGATATGTTGATAGGAGACAAATGATACTTGATAATCCGCTCCATATCATGTTCCGACATATTCGTAAGGGTTACATAATTTCCCTGCAGAAAAGAAAGCCGGGAATCATCATCTTTAAAATAAAGGGTATCCCTCATTCCTTTGGGCATCTGATCGATAAAGCAGAAAATACATTTGTTGCAGCAGGAACGATACTCATCCATCAGGCCGTTTTCAAATTCGACTCCCAAATCCTCCCCAAATTCCTTATCGATTTCCAACAGCCACTCTTCCCCGCCGGATTTTTTTACCAGCACCTCTATATACTCGTCCTGCACCAGATACTGATAATCGAATATATCCCCGATTTCCTCCCCGTTTATTTTAAGCAGCCTATCTCCCGCCTCTATTTCCATTTCCTGGGCGATGCTGCCTGTTTCCACTTTTTTTATAATATGTTCCTTGCTTTTCATTCTTATAACATGCTCCTTTGGGACAAATACTTTATCTATACTAATTCTACTAGAAATTTCTTGACGTGTCACTACCAGGAATGATATAAATGAAAGTGCAAAGGATTTTTTTCTATACCATTGGAGGTTGCTATGCCTAATTTACATGAACTAGAAGCTGCTATCCCGGTTGCGCCTTTAAAGATTGTTGCCACGGAATCTGCCTCCAGGCTGGCAGACAGCGTCAACCGTTATCTCGTAGGATTCCGCAAAACGGTCAATAATCTGGTAAAAAACGACCCTGCCTTTCAGGGCTATGTGGAGGACAATTATCTTGCAAGCGCATCGTGCCCCCGCTTCGGCACCGGCGAAGGCAAAGGTGTTTTTATGGAATCCATCCGTGGAAAAGATATTTTCTTTCTTGTGGATGTCTGCAACCACAGCATTACCTATCGAATGAACGGTTATATCAATCATAAATCCCCAGATGACCATTATCAGGACTTAAAGAGACTGATTTCCGCTTCTTACGGCAAGGCCCATAGAATTAACGTCATCATGCCTTTCCTGTACGAGGGGAGGCAGCATAAAAGAACCGGGAGGGAATCCCTGGACTGCGCTTACGCCATTGAAGAGCTTCGGAATATGGGCGTATCCAATTTCATCACCTTCGATGCCCATGACCCACGGGTGCAGAATGCCGCTCCTTTGGCCGGCTTTGATAATTTTACGCCGCCTTACCAGTTTATCCGCGCCCTGTTACATACGGAAAAGAACCTGATTATCGACAAATACCATACCGTCGTCATAAGCCCGGATGAAGGCGCCCTAGACCGGGCGGTCTATTTTGCCAACGTTCTGGGCGTAGATACGGGCATGTTTTATAAGCGCAGGGATTATTCCACCATTGTCAATGGAAAGAACCCCATCGTTGCCCATGAATTCCTGGGGGATAATATTGACGGAAAAGACGTGATTATCATCGATGACATGATTTCCTCCGGCGGCAGCATGATTGACACGGCCAAACAGTTGAAATCCATGAATGCAAAGCGGGTCTTCATCTGCTGTACCTTCGGCCTGTTCACCGACGGCCTGAAAGCTTTTGATGAAGCCTACGAAAAATGCTACTTTGATAAAATCGTTACCACTAATTTAACCTACCAGCCCCCGGCACTGTTGGAGCGCCCTTATTACGTAGAAGCCGATATGAGCAAATTCCTCGCTTCCATTATCGACTTTATGAACCATGATTCCTCTATGGCCAACGTATCCACTCCAACCGACAAAATCCACGAACTGCTGGCCAAATACAACAACCGGGAGGAATATATACTCTAAGGCTAAGCCGTTCCACAGTCAGGGCTTCCGCCCCAATACATGTATGCAATGGCACTTCACCCAATACCAACATGCCATTGCATATATGCCTTTGGGGCATTTTAAGCTTGTTGCTTTGCCGTCTGCTGCCGGATTCTTGACTGGGCTTAAATCACCCCTCCAACAGTTCAAAGGTAAGGACCACCTTGAACAAATCCCCATCCAATATAATTCGGAATTTCCCGTTCTGCGCCTCCGTCAGGTTCTTCGCTATGGACAGACCGAGCCCGCTTCCTTCGGTACTCCGCGCCACGTCTCCCCGGATAAAACGCTCCGTAAGTTCATCCGCATCGATGTTTAACGGCTGGGCCGAAATATTTTTCAGGGAAAGCTCCACATATTTCCTATCCTCATCTTCCGATTCCATCATGTCGATATAGACCCTGGTTCCTTCCATGGCATACTTGACAATGTTGTTGAACAGGTTTTCCACCACTCGCCAGATTCTCCGGCTGTCAGCCTGGATATACATCTGGTTTTCCGTAAAATGAATTACGGGGGTCAAATTCTTCTGCTCAAACTTCTCCGAAAACTCCCCAATCGTCTGGTTCACCAGTTCCACCAGGTTTATCATTTCCCATTGCAGGGCGATATTCCCGGAGGAAATCTTGGAAGCCTCCACCAAATCATCGGTCAGCTGCTTTAACCTTTGGGATTTGGTATCCAGCACTTCTATGTAGCCCTTTACTTTATCGTTTTCAATGTCTTCCCGCTTAATCAGGTTTACATAGTTGATAATTGAAGTCAGGGGCGTTTTAATATCGTGGGATACATTGGTAATCAAATCCGCTTTCAGCCGCTCGTCCTTCATGCTTGTTTCCACCGCTACGCGGATGCCTTCCCCAATGCTGTTGACCGCCTTGGCCAATACCAGATTATCCCCATGGAGGCGTTCCTCATCCACCTTATGTTTAAAATCACCCTCACGTATTTTCTCAATCCCTTCCACAATGCGCTGCCTGTCCCTCGTATTCCGGTAAATCAGCACTCCCAGGGCCATATCCAGGCAGAAGGCGACGGCAATCCCTTTTTTCCCGAGGAGCACCAGCCCCAAGTTCACCATGAGGAAAATAAGGTATGGAATCCATGTCTTTACAATCACATTCCCGTTATCATATATTTTCCAGACGATATCCTTTCCACTTACCATCAATTTATAGGTCAGGCTTTCCTTCCACAGGTTATCCGCCTTCAGCCTGCGCACAAGGCTGAAATAAAAGCCTGTAAACAGCAGTTCGCAGATAAATACTGCAATGCCCGCTACCGCCTTAAACCACCATTGATAATAATACTCATGAGACATGGAATCATAGGTATAAGTCAGCACTAGGATAATGCCCCCTACCAGCAAAACGGCAGCAAATACCATACATTCCGTAGGAATATGGTCAATGCCCTTTAAACGTATCTCCACATTCCCTTCGCTGTCCGTAAAACGCCCTTCCATCACTGTCAGATAAAGGAAAATCAGCAGATAAACCCCCAGGCAGGCTACCGCAAACCCCAGCAGCTGCATGGACGGCATATATCCCGCATACCCTTCCTTGCCCTGTACATAAACATCCGCCGCCGGGTAGGAAGTATCCACCCCTATCCAGACCTTCGTTGCCTCCGGATATGCGTATTCGAAAGAACGGAACACATGGCGTACCGTATCCTCCTCCAACAGAGTGTTGGTATCAAATATCATTTTCTCCGGGTTATAATATACATATTTTCCATAGCCTTTGAATTGTTCCGTCATTTCCCCGTCCGATAACTCGCGGGATGGTATATTTGTATAGACTTCTTCCCGGTCTCCAATTTTTTTAGCTACATAATACCTGACATTGGAATTCTCCCCCTTATAGAATTCCCTGAATTTCATATAACTTTCATAATTTCGGGCCAAGTCCTCCGCTGTCTGTTGTATATAATGGCATAAGTTCCTGTATTCATCCCAGGTTCCTGTGTATTCTTCTATATTCTTCCCATCCATCGTCTGGTAACGGTTATACAGCACCATAGCCGTCGCATCATCCCTATGAAATTCGCCGCTCACCATCTCGTTCGCCGAAACGCTGTATTCTTCCGTAACCTCATCCATTTGGGTATTAAAAGGGGTTATGGAGCCCCCCTGCAGATTGCCCGACTCATCGTTCAGCCTTGTATAGATGCTGAACCTGTTCAAGAATTCATCCGCCTGCTCCCCGGAAAAATACCTTTCCTCATATTCGAACCCATATTGGGCCCACTTAATCAAGTCTTCCAGTTGATATTTGGCCGTTACATACCGGTCCGGCAGATTGGAATAACGATAATAAAAAGTTGCTACATCGATAGCTTTGCTGCCGTCAAAATGCCCGTCGGTTTCCATCTGGGAACGAATCGCCACCATTTTTGCCACATCCGCAACGCCCCTGCCGAAAATATGGTTGAACAGAAGGGAATCTTCATACGGCCCTTCATTTTCCCCCGCATCCATGCTGTAGCTGTAATTCTGCTCCACTCCCGTCAGCATAATGCTGGAGCCGGTCAAGACCGCCAATATGGACACCGCAGCCGCCACAATCAGCACATGCTGCAAGAGCAGCAGGAACTTCCTGGCATTCCTGTTTAATGACTTCTTTTTCATCTTAATCCCCATGACCTTTCATTGCTTTTCTATTTTGTACCCCACCCCCCATACTACCTTAAGATAGCGCGGGTCCTTTGGGTCAATCTCTATTTTTTCCCGGATATGCCGGATATGTACGGCCACCGTATTATCCGCCCCAATAGCTTCCTCATTCCATATGCTTTCATAAATCTGGTTAATGGAAAAAACCCTCCCCTGGTTTTTTACCAACAGCAGTAAAATATTATATTCAATCGGGGTCAGCTTTACCGCCTCCCCGTCCACGGTCACTTCTTTCGTATCATCGTTGATGCAAAGGCCTCCCGCCCGGAACAGCGCATTATTTTCCACATTCAAATTCCCCAGCGTCGTATATCTGCGCAAGTTGGATTTCACCCTGGCCACCAGTTCCAGCGGATTAAAAGGTTTGGTCACATAATCGTCCGCCCCGATATTCAGCCCAAGTATTTTATCCGTATCTTCCGATTTTGCGGACAAAATAATAATCGGTATGCTGCTGTATTCCCTGATTTTCAACGTTGCATGAATCCCGTCCAGCTTGGGCATCATCACATCGATAATCAGCAAATGAATTTCTTTTTCTTTCAGCACCTTGATGGCCTGTTCGCCGTCATAGGCTTTATAAACCTGATAGCCTTCCTGCATCAGATATATCTCAATTGCATCCACAATTTCTTTATCATCGTCACATACCAGTATCGAAGCCATAATGTCCTTCCTTTCTTAGCCTCCACTATATCCTTCTTTTTTTAAGGCATATAGAGGAATTTCTTTAATATTTCCTTAAGGTTTATCAACCCCGCTCTTCCGTTTCCCTGGCTCTTCCAATCTCTTTGCGCCCACTTTCAGGCTAAGGAATGCGCCCAGATTTCCCCGCCTCCCTTTGCTGGCCCTATGGGAAAAAAGATAACCGGGATTGCAGCAGGTGCACATATCTGTCACGCCGATTTGCCCTTCCGGAACGCCTGCCATCACAAAGACATAGTAATTCGCCCTCCACAAGTCCAAAAGGTATTTCCCGCCTTCTTTTGGAAAAAGAATATTCGGCAGATATTTTTCGGGAAATGCCCCTGCAACAGCATCCGCGACCTCTGCCCCCACCTCGTAGCAATCCTTACAGATGGACGGGCCGATTCCCACGGCCACATCCTCCGGTTTGGTTCCGTATGCTTCTTCCATGGCAAGGAGCGTGCATTCGCCCATCCTCCCTACAGTTCCCCTCCATCCGGAATGGGACAGCCCAATAGCCCGGCGTTTTTTATCCACCAAAAAAAGCGGTACACAGTCCGCGTAAAAAGTTGCCAGTATAATGCCTTCCTCATCCGTAATCAGCCCGTCGATATCTTTGTAATCCCGGCTTTTTACCACGCCTTTCCCCTTGTCCTTTCCGGTGACCTTGCGTATATTCGTAGTATGCGTCTGGTCCGACAATACGAAATCCGAGACCGTTCCCCCCATAATCCCGGCAATCCTTTGGAAATTCTCATCCACCGCCTCTTTCCTGTCCCCTCTCGTATAGCTTAAATTCATGGAAGAGAATATCCCTTCGCTCACGCCTCCCAGCCGGGTAGAAAAAAGATGGTTCACTACCCCCGTCTCTTCCAGGGAGGGAAACGTCAGATATTCCACGCCGCTGCGTACATTCCTTTTCAGGACTTCCTTTTCCCCTTTTCTTTTTACATATGGGTAAAACTGCCCTTCCTCATATTTCGCCTGCCCATTCCTCTCCATTTTCCATACCTTTCCGCAACTTGCTGCAATTGCTAATTTGACGCCAATTTGCCTTCAACAGGGTTTGCGGCTTCCGCAAGCAATGAGCCAAGTGCCCTGCCAGCCTCAGTCCTCTCTCCTTCACTGCCGCCGTGAACTAATATGGTAAAAAGCATTCTTATACCAGATAGTCCGCAGATTCCCTCCCGTTCCGTCAATCGCCACCACATCGTAGCGTATTGGCCGGGAATCGCCAATTCCATGTTTATAGCGGTAATAATCCGCCACCCGGCATATCGTTTTCTGCTTTGTGCCCGTTACCGCTTCCGCCGCATAGCCAAAGCATCCCGTCATCCTGTATTTTACCTCCGCGAACACCAAATATTCCCCATCATATCCTATAATGTCAATTTCACCCTGCCTGCACTGGAAATTCAGTTCCAACATCCTAAACCCCCTTTCCTGCATATAGAGGCAGGCTATCTCTTCATAGCGTTTTCCCACCGCCCTCTTGTTCAATATATCCCCTTTCCATAGTTCAGCAGAAAGCCGAACTGCCAACAACATTATTTCTTCTTATCCATCTTGGCCTTAATTTTATCCATGGCATCCACAAAGACAAGAATCTCCGCCACCACTTCATATAATTCCGGCGGTATCATATCCCCGATTTCGAGCCTGGAAAGCGTATCCGCCAATTTCCCGTCCTGATGGACCGGAACGTCCGCTTCTTTCGCCCTCTCGATAATCCTCTCCGCCAAAGCGCCTTTCCCGCTGGCAATCACCCTGGGCGCTTCCTCATCCGGGTCATAGGAAAGCGCTATCGCCTGCTTTGCCTTTTCCGGTTTTTCCTCTTTTCCCCTCTTCCTTCCTCTCTCCATACCAATAACCATGCCCTTTCCATAGCCTGCAAACTTTAGGGCCCGGACAAACCGCGGCTCAAATCCGGATATCAGGCCCTGACATCAAAAGCATACTGCGCAATCGTCATATTTTTCTGCTCCTGCGCCGTTATATTTTTGATAACGTCTTCCGCATCCGGCTCTTCTTCGTTTACCTTCATTTCCGCATGAAGGGAATATCCTCTTTTTTCCAGCCGCTCATTCAAAATGTGAATGTGGCCTGCGATGAAGTCAATCATACTTTCGTCCTGAAGGTAAAACTGGGTATTCACATTTTTCTCCTTCAGCACCACATAAACATCCAGCGGCCCCAAATATTCCATATCCAAATGAAGCAGGGCGCTCACGCTCCCGTCTTCCCGCACCGCGCTTTTTCTATTTGTATATACATACAAATCCCCATGGGCATTCCCGCCGCTCATTTTCAGGGGAAGCTGGATGTAGTTGAACATTTGGTTGACCTGGTTCATAAAATCTATATTGTTCTGCATGGTTGTCAGGCTTTTGGCCAAAGGCGTATCCTTGGCCGCCTGCCCCAGGGCTTCCGTCAGCCGGGCTGTCTGCTGCCTTAGCCTGTTGTACAGTTCTTCCACGTTTTTCTTATCCGCCACTTCCTCCGGTCGTATCATCCATTGCCGCTCTATTTGCTTATTCAAAAGCTGATTGTATTCTTTGCTCCCGAACAGTTTTAATATATCCGCCTGGTTTTTCCCGTTTTCTTTTCCCGCAAGCATTAGCTGTATCTCTTTTAAAAGCTGCTCCACGGGCATTTTGCCGCTTTGTATCTGCCCCAGCAGTTCCTGGGGCATGCCAAGCCTGCCCAAAGAGGCCGCCAGCTGCCCCCTCCCGTTTCCTTCCAGGGCATCTTCCAACAACAAAGGCTGGGCTTGCTGCCCTGGCCCGTCTGCCCCTTCCTTCGTTTCCATTCCATCTCTTCCTATAAGGTCCATCTGCTCCTTCGACATTTCCCCTTCCGCCCGGACAAACGCCTCCTGCAAATCCCCCGCTCCTTTAACGCCTTCCCCGTTTATCGAAGGCGCCTGGGTTTCCTGGCCCGTTTCCCCAGCGATATCCGCAAATACATTTCCCGATGGCATGTTGCCATTTTCCCCTTCCGGAATCTGTGTGCCGGAAAAAAGCTGTAAAATATGGGTATAAAAATCTATGGCCCCATTCCCGTCCCCCCCGTTTACCATAGCCTGGAAGGCATTGGGGATTTCCATCAGGATATCTGTCACCGTATTTAAAATCTGATGCTGATAGCTTTGGTAATTCTCGAACTGGCCGATATTTTCCGGCGTGATTGGAATCTGGAAGCCCTTCATGGAAACAATTGTTTCCGGAGCAGTGCCCGCATTGGTCATCACCAGCTTTCCCATTTCCACCAGGGAATTTTTGTCAATGGGCATCCCCCGCTCCATCATGGCGGATACCATCCGGACCAGTTCATTGGTAACAGGAAGCTTTGCCGCCCCCAAAGCCTTCAGGACATTGGCGTCCTGGGTCAGGTTTTCATAAAGGGGGCGAAGGGCAATCTGGCTCCCCGAATTTCCTTTCACTTCAAAAGTCAGGCTCTGGCCCACAGAAACATTCATATCCGCATCCATCCTCGCCGTAATTACCACATCTTTGTCCACACGGATTTGCACTTCGTTTCCGTTCCTTCCCACCACTTCCCCCTGTATGGTCTGGCCTGCGGATAAGTTCCTCACCGCCTGGGGCAGCTGGCTGCTGGAAGGGATGCCGGGCGCCCTTACGGTGCCGGTATTCTGGCTCTTTATGCTCTTATTTCCATATTGAAACAAATTTATCAGACTCAATGCTATTCTCCTGTTTCATCTAAAATAATATTTTTGATAAAAGACTTTCTATGAATGGGGGTGGGGCCATATTGCTTCAGCGCGTCCAGATGGGCCTTTGCCCCATATCCCTTGTTGGCGGCAAAGCCGTATCCGGGATATACTTCATCGTACTTTACCATCAGGCGGTCTCTGGTTACCTTCGCAATAATGCTGGCCGCCGCAATGGAAACGCTTTTCGCATCCCCTTTGATGATAGGCACCTGCCGGATAGAAATTTTTGGAATCGTCACCGCATCGTTGAGGAGCAAATCCGGCACTACGGCCAATTTGCTTATTGCCTGGCGCATAGCTTCGTACGTCGCCTGAAGGATGTTGATTTCATCGATTCTTTCCGGAGACACATATCCCAGCCCTGTTGCCACCGCTTTTTCCATAATGATATCATATAACTCTTCTCTCTTTTTTTCGGATAATTGCTTGGAATCATTAAGGTATAAAATGTCACAATCCTTCGGAAGAATGACAGCCCCGGCCACAACAGGCCCGGCCAAAGGCCCCCTCCCCACTTCATCTATGCCGCAAATATAAGCATATTCGTCGTATTCCTCCTCATATTTCTTCATCTGCCTGGTCCGCTCCTTTTCCTTTTCCAGCAGAGCCAGTTTTTTCTCCGCCCCTTTGACCAATGCAGCTACCCCGCTTCTTTTATCCTGGGAATAGTTTTCTATAAGTTCAGGCAGCTTTTCTATGTCTGCTGCCTGAAAGATTTCCTTTATTTCGCTTATTTTCTGCTCCATAACCGACCTCATTCACTGATGCTTTAATATGCCGAATTTATTCAGGGGCCAGATTCTGACCCATGCCCTGCCTATGATATCTTCTCTTGAAATATTTCCTACCGCAGGGTCCCTGCTGTCCTGACTGTTGTTCCTGTTATCCCCCATCACGAAATACTCGTCTTCCCCTAAGGTAATCGGTTCGTAGGCGCGCCCGGCATCCAGGATGGTCTCTTTGCCGTAATCCTCCTGGAGCAGTTCTTCATTGATGAATATATTCCCCTCTTCATCAATAAACACCGTCTCCCCCGGCAGGCCGATAATCCGTTTGATATAATAAGTATCCTTTTCATAACGGTACGGAAAAACTATAATGTCAAAACGCCTCGGTTCCCGGAAACGGTACGTCAGCTTATCCACAATTAAATTGTCGTTTTCGCTTAGCGTAGTTTCCATAGAGCCGCCTATTACCTGTGTCCTCTGCCCCACAAAATGAATGACCAGATAGGTTAAGCAAAGTACAACCAATAAATAAAGGCTGGTGCTTAATATTTCTTTCAAAACTTTTTTCATTTCTATCCCCATTCCTGCGCTGCCTGCATGATTTAGTCCGCTTTCAGATTCAGTCTGCTTGCAGATTTAATAATTGCTGTGCGCATATCAAGTTTAAAGATGCCTGAGCAAGTGCAAAGCCCCGGGCCAAACGTCGCATCGCATCATACTCCCCCTGCATTCCCCTGCGGCGGGAATTCCAGCGTAATCCTTCCAAGCTTCCCGCTCCTGAAATCATCCATCACCATAGATGCAGCCCTGGCTGTGTCGGGCGCTTCCCCTTTTAAATAGCAATGTCTGATTTTGCAGATATTCTCCAATATTTCCGCCGTTTCTTCCCCGTCTTTGCACGGGTTTCCCCATATTTCCTGGCCGAAACGCTTTTCCAGCGCATCCGGGTAATTTTTTTTCAGGAATCCAATCAGTTCTATCGCCAGTTCTTCGATGTTCAGTATATCATCGTTTATAGAACCGATAAAAGCCAGCCGCATCCCCACCGCCTGGTCTTCAAATTTTGGCCACAGGATGCCGGGGGTGTCCAGAAGCTCCAGGCTCTTGTTCAGCCGTATCCACTGCTTTCCTTTCGTTACGCCCGGTTTGTTCCCCGTTTTCGTACATGCCTTTCCGGCAAAAGTATTGATAAATGTGGATTTCCCCACATTGGGAATGCCCGCTACCATGGCGCGGACCGGCCGGTTGACAATCCCCCGCTTCCTGTCCCTTTCGATTTTTTCCTTGCAGGCCTCCCGCACCGTCTCCTGAATGGATTTCATGCCGGCTCCGCTCCGTGAATTTATCTCCACCACATGGCAGCCCTGCCCGGTAAAATATTCGCTCCATTTTTTATTATAAACCGGATCCGCCAAGTCCACCTTGTTCAACAGTATCATCCGGGCTTTATTTCCGGCCAGCCCGTCGATATCCGGGTTGCGGCTGCTCAAAGGAATCCTGGCATCCACCAGCTCTATCATCAAATCTATTAATTTTATATTCTCCTGCATCATCCGCTTTGCTTTGGTCATATGACCAGGATACCATTGGTAATTCATTTCTGTCTTTATTCTCCTTTCAGGCTACTTCACAAAGCCCATCCCGTCTCCTCCGCCGCTCATATGGAACCATGCCTTCCCATATATGGTATTTCTCCCCACAGGCCCTATGTTCCCCGAACGGCTGTCCTCACTGCTGTTTCGGTTATCCCCTAAAACAAAATACTCATCATCCCCCAGCAATATTTCATTCTCTGCTATGCCCGCATCCTCCATCTTATCGTAAGCTTCGTTTTCCTCCGGGATGCCGTCCACATAAAGCATTCCGTCGATAATCTGCACCCTCTGTCCGGGAACGGCCACTACCCTTTTGACATAATAATAGGTATTTTGATTTCCGCCCGGCAAAAAAACAATCACATCATCCTTCTTCGGCGAGATAAGCTTATAAATAAAACGGTTAATCAATATTTTCTGGCCGTTATACAAAGACGGCTCCATGGAAACGCCGATAATATTGGTTTTCACCCCTGCGCTGTACACGAGGACAACCGCCAAGAATATCGCCGCAAAAGTGCCGAACATCATGCCGAAGATTTCTCTAAGGATATGCGCGTTTATTCTTTTCTTTTTCTCATAAAAACTTAATCCTTTGTTCCTTCTTCTCATATCTTATCCC
>JAETTM010000051.1 GCA_021769135.1 Lachnospiraceae bacterium
CCGGCCATCCATTTGCAAGGTTACGGTTTGGATGAAGCATACACCATTGTCCGGGATATTTATAATTCTACTATTTTTTCGGATATTGTACGGCGTAATCAAATTCGTAAAGTGGACCAATTGGAGCGTATCATCAAATATGTTTTTAATAATGTGGGGAATACATTTTCTGCAAAAACGATTTCGGATTATTTGAAATCGGAGCGGCGGGCATTGGATAATGAAACCGTGTATAATTATCTTGAAAAGCTGGAAGGCGCTTATCTGCTGCACCGCTGCCGCCGTTATGATTTGCGGGGCAAGGAAATATTAAAAACGCAGGAAAAATTTTATTTGGCAGATACATCTCTTAGATATTGCGTTTTTGGCTATCAGGAAGACACTTATGCTTCGAGCCTGGAAAATATTGTTTATTTGGAATTATGTCGCCGCGGATACACAGTATTTATTGGAAAAACGGAGGATGGGGAAATAGATTTTGTGGCCGAACGCCAGAATGAAAAATTATATGTCCAGGTGACGCAAAAAATAGAGTCGGAAAAGACAAGAAAGCGTGAATATGAAAGGCTGCTGGCAGTTCGGGATAATTATCCTAAGTATGTACTCCGGACGGATGAATTTGTTGGCGGCAATTATGAAGGGATTAAGGCTATGCATGTGGCGGACTTTTTGCTGAGTGGTGAATTTTGATGTAATGAAAACCTGGAGATACTTAGTTTTACGTTGATAAGGAAGTATATACAAAAACTTATCAATAACGCTGACAAACAGGGTGCAAAAAAGATATGAGATTGTAGATACTCAAAACAGTATCACCAAACAAACTGATACTACAGTAATTCTCTTGTAGGTTGAGAGGCAAAATGGGTATATTGCTAATAATGATATACCCATTTTGCTTATTTTAATGATTAGTATTTTGATATATAGAAAAATGCAGATTACTATGCTAAAATAACAAACAGAAATCTGTAAAGCAATATGACTAAAAGGTAGGTAGTAAATATGGGAGCGACAAAAGTATTATTAGTAGGAGTGTGTGAATATTTAACCTTTAAATGTCCTTCTTTACCTATGTGCAGAAATGATTTATACAGGCCGGTCATTCGATTGGAATAATCCATCGATGAACTTACCTGTATCATAGAACATTTTTGAGCCTTGTGCTGTATGTCCACAAAGTAGGAATCAAGCCCGAAATCCGAAATTTTCCACGATTGTGGAATGGATGTGGTATAATGGTTCTGTTGCGGCAGGCTGGCCGCAGGAAAGGGGAATAACGGAATATGAAAGGGGCTACCACAATTCAGGAACGGCTGAAGGATTTACGGGTGGAGCGGCATTTGAAGCTGGCAAAGTTTTATGGGGTATCCGTGGATTATATCCTGTGCCTGACAGAAAACAGGAACCCTCAAAACACGGAACTTACGGAGCTGCATTTAAGTGATGATATGGTGGAACTGTTAAAAAGGGGGCGTATCAACAACCGGCTCCTGTGTGAGATTGCCACACATGAGGACTTTGTTACCCTGATGACAGACACGGAGATTTATGTGGACGGTATCGCCACTTCCCACTTCAAAGACTTCAACAGACTTCTGGAAGTGCTGCGTGAGAAAGTCCTTTCCGAATACCAACCGATAGAGGAAGATACTGCTTTAAAGGCATTAGAAGCCATGCAGATATGGGAAGAAGATTATTTCTGTCAGGTCACGCACCGGACTTGGAACGCTATCCTCCATGCCATAAGGGAAGCGCACAAGGACGATACGGACAGTGCGCCGGACAGCTCCAATGCCATGAAGTTAATCAAGGACGCAAAGAAGGCACTGGCTGTGCCGGGTTCCTATCTGGATGTGTTCACCGCCCTTATGTGTACGCAGCTTCAAATCCGGTATGAGAAACTGTCAGAGCAGGAGCGCACAGTTCTGAAAAATGTTATGAAGAAAACTCCGGCATATAAGGATTCCCCATTGAGCAGGATGAAGCGGAGATAAGGAAATGCCGCTGCTTGGGTTTTGTCCATGCAACGGCATTTAGGGTAGTTTTGATTCAGTTTTCAGTACATAAGCCGGAATGTCCGGGGCGGTGCGTCCTCGCTTCATAACAGGATTTTATGCGTTCTTCTTTTTCCTATTGCGCTGTGTCACGGTACACCTGAACGCCTTAAACATTGCCGGGGACAGTTCCGGGGAATCTTCATCAAATTGAATTTCCCGCTTGGCCGCCGCCCTGACTTCCTCCAACTGTTCCTGCGTAGGAACCTGACCATCCTTAATTGTAAAAGTTTTGGTCATAATAAAGCCTCCTTTCACTTTCCGTTGCCAATCTTGCGGAGATTAACCGGATATTCTCCCTTCGCTCGGTAAATACAACAAACAATAAATCGCCAACCATACCGATTGCAATATAACGGTCTTCTTCCATACTATGCTCGAAATCATACATCTCTATGTAATATTCATCACGAAAAACGTATGAAGCCGTTTCAAAAGATATGCCGTGTTTTTGTCGGTTGATACGGTCTTTTTCCTCGTCCCATTCAAATTTTAGTTCCATATAATTTTCCTCTTTCAAATAAACACGGCATGGTCTACACAAGTATGCCTTTGCTTTACAATGGATTTCTCAAAATCCCGATAAATTCCAATTTATCGTCTAAAATAATTCTATCACATATCTACAAATAAATCATCTCACTTTTTACGATTTCCTTCGCCCGGTTGCGGATTTGTTCATCCGGCCTACCCATTCAAGCTGATTCTTGGCCTTCAGTTCCGCGGTCACTCCCTCGGCGGCTTTCATCTGCTTGATGATTAAGTCCAGCCGTTCCTCCGCCTGCTCGTTCAGGTCGGCAAGGTACGTCCACAATTTCCCGGTCAGGATAAGGGATCTGTACCATGCCGGGTGTTCCTGTTTGAGATATTCCCGGTGCAGCCTCCCATAACGTCCGATGGGGCGGTTCTCCTCCGGCAGCTTCAAGTCCGGGATATAGTAGTCGCCTACCAGAATATAGTCAATACCGTTCTCTATGATTCTTTCTTTCAGTTTTTCCATTGTCGTCCCCCCCTGTGGTGGAAGGCTCGTCACTGGTCAGCTCAATCACATCCATAATGCCACAATCCAGCGTTTCGCAAATACGGGCAAGTGTGTCCATGCTGATATGTTTCCCTTCTTTTCCCATATTGGCTATCATATTTGTGGTCAGGCCAGCGGCAAGCCTTAAATCTTCTTTCCTCATGTTACGCTCTATCAGCGTGTGCCAGAGCGGTTTGTAACTGATATGCATTTTTCTCCCTGCCTTTCTGCCCCGGATGAGCGCTTGCCCCCATTATATCAGATTTCTTGCTAACTCACAAATATTTCTTGACGGTATCGCCGGTTCCGTCTGGATTGTGCTTTTCCTTTCCTCTTTTGATTACCTCTAATTAGCCATGACCTAGGTAATGAGAGGACTTATCAGAGGGTTTGGGATTCTTCCCAACAAGCGAAATCTGTCCGGCAAGCCATAGCGCGGACGGGCAGATTTACGGAAATGGGTACCCGTTTCCTATGCTTGCTCCGAAAGTTATCACTTAGAAAATACGGAAAGGAAGGAAAAAGAATGGATTGGGAACTGGAAATCAAGGACGGCGGCTATCTGCCGGAAAAAGGGAAGCCGACAGAGGAAACCGTCTGTTACAAAATCGGCGGCACATACTATGAAGTATCTACCTCCTGCGGTGGCTCGGAACGGCTCCGCGACAAGATGATACGGCTCATAAAATCGGAAACCGTCAAACCGCCCAATGACAAACAGGGATAAATGCGCTATAATAAGGACAGCACTACTGTTTGTCGGGCGTTCATTACAGGGGGAATGAACACATGACAGCAAATACATATATGCCCGGACAGATAACAGCATTATACGCCCGTCTTTCGCAAGAAGACACTTTAGGCGGCGACAGCAACAGCATTGTGAACCAGAAAGCAGTCCTCTCCAAATATGCGGCAGACAACGGCTTTTCCAATTCAGTTTTCTTCATTGACGATGGTGTATCGGGCGTGACGTTCGACAGACCAAATTTTAACAGGATGATTGCAGAGATTGAAGCCGGAAACGTGGCAACGGTCATTGTCAAGGATGATTGTGTTATTATAGAACTAAACGCAGAAAGCCCAATAAAATGCGGATTTTGTGCGGTTAGTTCTATTTTTTGACCCAAAACAGGCAAAGAAAAAGCGCAGGGCGGCGCAAGGAGGGTAGGACGCCCACCAGACCCATTATAAGAGAAAGCACAAAGAGCAGGAACGGTGATTCCTGCTCTTTGTTATTCTTCATGTAATCTGTTGTTGATTATTTGCGGTTAAAAACCTCTCGAGCCTTTTTCATGTTTTCCCGAATCTTAACACCGAACGGACAGTTGGGCTCACACCGTCCGCACATCAGGCAATCGTCCGCCGTAGCCGAAAGTGCCCAATAATGCTGTTCCACTGTTTCCGGTACAGTATCCTGCTGGGTCGCCAGATCCAGAAATTTGGTGACAGCTGCAATATCAATATGTGCAGGGCAGGGTTGGCAGTGGTTGCAGTACATACAGCGCCCAGTCATGTGAATGGTATTCCCACCGCTGAAAATATGGGCATAGCTGCGTTCTTCATCGGTCACATCGTAGTATTTTACCGCCTCCAACACTTCTTCCACGGTGTGGCAGCCGACAATCACAACTTTTACGCCGTTGCGGTCCAGACAATACTGAATACACTGAGGAACTGTCATAGCCACGCCAAAGGGGGAGCTCTCTGCTTTCAGCAGAGTACCGGCTCCCAAGGGCTTCATAACGGTAATCGCTACGCCTTTGGCTTCACAGGCAGAATATAGCTTCTGGCGTGCTTCATCTACGACCAGGCCGCTCTTTTCCATGCCCTTAAATTCCATCAGGTCGTAAATATCGGTGTCGGCTGCCTCCATATCGTAGGCGGGGTTGATGCTGAACATCAGAACATCGATCCAGCCGCTCTCCACGGCTTTCAGGGCAATGTGCGGGTTGTGGGAGCTCATGCCGATATGCCGGATCACGCCCTTATCCTTCAATTCCTTTGCATATTCCAGGACAGGTCCTTCAAAAACGGTCTGGAAATCTTCTTCATTGTCAATGTAGTGGATCATGCCAACGTCGATATAGTCGGTATGCAGGCGCTCCAGCAGATCGGCAAAGGAACGCTTTGTCTTTTCGATATCACGGGTACGGGTGTACTGACCATCCTCATAAATGGTGCAGAGATGTCCCTGGATGATAAACTGATCCCGACGTCCCTGCAAGGCGACACCGAGGTTATCACGGGTAGGAGCCTGCGGCATAAAAATGTCAATGTAGTTGATCCCATGCTCCTGCGCAGCATCTACGATTGCCGTGCTTTCTTCAGCGGTCAGGCCGTTGAACCACTCGCCGCCCAACCCAATCTCGCTGACCTTCAATCCGGTTCGCCCCAAAATTCTGTATTTCATAAGCCAAAGTTCTCCCTTCTTTTGGTTTCAAAATTGCCGCGGCAGACCTGTAAAATCCGCTGCGGCAATCTATCCGCGTTAGTCTTCCTGCTTGGTTTTGGCAATCACAATTTCACGGACGCAGACGTTCTGCGGCATCTGATAAGCAAACCAGGCGCAGTCCGCAATCTGGGAAGGCTCCAGTCCGCCCTCGATGCTCTGCTTCCAGAGTTTATAGTTGTCCTTAATCTCCTGACTGGACGTATGGGAGAGAAGCGGTGTTTCCACAACGCCGGGGGCAATCACGATCATACGGACATTGCTGCCGGAAACCTCTTTACGCATGCTCTCGGTAATGGCATGAACCGCATATTTTGTTCCGCAATAAACAGAGTGGTTGTCAAAGGTCTTTCTTCCGGCAATGGAGCTGATGTTGATGATGGTTCCCTCGTTGCGAGCCATCATGTCAGCCAGCACCGCCTTTGTTCCGGCCAGAACACCCTTGATATTGACGTCGATCATCCGGCTCCATTCCTCAAAGTCCTGCTCCGCCGGATAGCCCAGCAGCATCAGCCCAGCACAGTTGATCAGCAAATCCGTCTTTCCGTACAGAGCTTCCGCCTCTTTGATAGCGGCCTGCATAGCGGAAAGGTCGGTGACATCTACGCTGCGGCAGATGCAGTTGGGCAGATTCAGCTCTTCCATCACTTCTTTTCTTCTGGCCAGCATCAGGACAGGATGACCCTCGCTGGAAAAACGCTTGGCAAACTCCATACCGATACCGGAACTGGCTCCGGTAACAACAACTAATTTTTTCATCATAAAATCTCCCTTCAATTCTGGTTTGTAATGGTATCACAGGCCTCGTTCAGCTGATTGAGCACGCCATCCTGCGTCATCAGCTCGCCCGGCTCGTATGCGGAGAAGGACAGGGAAAATGCCAGATTCCAATGCAAGTATTCTGCGATACAGCGGAATTGATCGTGGATCAGGCGGTACTGCGGATTCTCCAGCTCATTGGCACCGACTACCATAACGCCGATTTTTTTGTGCATGGTCTTGAACTGAGAATCCTGGGAATAGAACTTGTCCACAACCATTTTCAGCTGGGCCGACATGCCCCACCAGTAGACCGGCGTGCCGAAAATCACTGCATCTGCCTGTACGATCTTCTGAATCACTTCATCGGATTCGTCAGGACAAATACAATGCCCTCCATTTCTTTTGCAGCTATCGCACGCACAGCAGCCGCTGAGCTTCAGGTTGCAGACATCCAGAACATCAACGGTGTTCCCGTCCTCCAGAATTGCTTTCATGGTTTGGAGAGCCGCATGGGTGTTGCCATGATGTCTTGGGCTTCCGTTTAGAATTAAAATATTCATCATTCAACCTTCCTTTCGGTTCATAGTGATCTGATTCATCCAATTTGCCTGCTTATAGTAAAAGAGAAACACAATGGAGCTAAGCCCCCATGTCAGCGGATAAACCACATAGACCATTTGAATGGCGTGGGTCAGCGGTATGCTGATTGCGAGAAATGCGACCCGGATCACACACCAGAACACCATCATGATGATCATGGGCACAACCGCTTTTCCGGCTCCACGGAGTATGGAGGCAACGGAATGGGAGTAAGCCAGCAGGCAATAAAACAGCGCAGCAGTTCTTGCTTTCTCCACACCAAAACGAATCACGTCCGGTGTGGAATCAAATGCAGCTATCAGCTGCGGAGCCAACAAGAACACCACAATGCCAATCAGTTCCGCCAAAATGACCGTTGCCACAATCCCAAACCGTGCGCCTCTTTTTGTCCGCTCCGCCTGTCCCGCACCGAGGTTTTGCCCTACAAAGGTCGTCATGGCCATGGTAAAGCTGTTGATTGGCAAAAAAGCAAAGCCTTCAATTTTGCTGTAAGCTCCATAGCCCGCCATTGCCATTTCACCAAAGGCATTGATATAGGACTGTACCACAACGTTGGCAAACGCTATGATAGAGTTCTGTACTCCGGAGGGAAGTCCAATGCGTATAATCTGACCCAGCATTTTGGAATCAAATCGGATTTTCGTAATTTGAAGCTGGTAACTGTCGTGGGTCCGCAGCAGCTGAATCAAACATAAAATTGCGCTGAACACCTGTGAAATTACGGTAGCCAACGCTGCTCCCCCAACGCCTGTATGGAACACCTCGATGAACAGGATATCCAGTACCAGATTAATTACCGAGGAGATTATCAGATAATACAGTGAATGGCGGCTATCACCAATCGCTTGCAGAATACCTACAAAGATGTTATACATGACAAAGCCAAGAGAGCCGGAAAAATAAATCTGTAAATATATAATTGATTCCGGCATGACGCTTTCCGGCGTCCCCATCCATATCAAAATCTGTGGGGATAGCAAGACACCTGCCGCAGTCATCAACACCCCGGCAACAAGGCCAAAGGCTACGGTCGTATGAACTGCACGGTGAACACCATTTTTATCTCCTGCTCCGAAATATCTGGACACAACAACACCAGCACCGGATGAAATGCCACTCAGGAACCCGATCAGCATAAAGATCAGGCTTCCGGATGAACTGACCGCAGCCAGCGCACTGCTTCCCAGAAAATTGCCTACAATCAGGGAGTCAACTGTATTGTACAGTTGCTGAAACAAGTTCCCCAAGAGAAGCGGCAAAGCAAAGAAAATCATACGTTTTGAAATCGAACCGCTTGTCATCGGTTCGACGGCTTTTGCCATGGAATCCCCCCTCGAAAAATCAAAGTATTATCTTGCATTATCGAAAAAATACGGTATACTTATATTATATATTCCTTTACGAATTACAACAAGTACGCACATTATTTTTAGAAAGTGAAAAAAACTTCACTATGGAGGTGAGATCAATGGAAAAAATCATGGTCACTTGCGAGATGGAAGTTACATTGAAGATGATTGGCGGAAAATGTAAGCCGCTCATTTTAGACAGCCTAATCCGTAATGGCACGCAGCGGTTCAGTGAGCTGATGCGGGAGATCACTCAGGTTTCTCAAAGAACTCTCACAAACCAGCTTCGTGAGCTGGAAACGGATGGCTTGATTGTCCGTACCGTATATGCGGAAGTTCCTCCACGGGTTGAATATTCCATTACTCCAAAAGGAAAATCTTTGGAACACATTTTGGAACTGATGTGTGAGTGGGGCGAAAAGAACATTGATGACCGTTTTGTCATGACGAATCCGCAATGTTCTGATAGTGAAGACTGATTACAAGGAAGGAGATGCTGCCATGCTGAATGAGATCGTGCATATTGGAATTACGGTCAGCGACATGGAGCGTTCCATCTCATTTTACAGAGATATTTTAGGTCTTGAATATAAGGGCGAATTGATGATGGAGGGACCGGAAACTGATATACTGTTCCGTTTATCCGGCTGCAAAGTTCGGGTCGCCTATTTGAATGGGAGTTCGGAGCTCTTTGCCCCGCCGGTAGAATTGATTCAATTTTTGGCTCCTCGTTCTGAAACCGGCCACCCGGATCTGCACAAAACTTCTATTTCCGAACTTTGTTTTCACTGTGAGGATATTGACAGGCTGTATCAGCATCTGAAGGAACATCATGTAGAGTGCTTATCTGAGCCACAATCTTTTGATTTTACAAGATACGGTTTTGGCAAGAGCAGGGCAATCTATTTCAAAGACCCAGACGGAATCATTTTAGAAGCAATTCAAGATATGATCGAATAGATCATGAATTTTCCCGGAATTCAAAATGCACAGAGAAAAGATTGTGACCAACGCAGAAGATAGTCTTGTGATTTTTAGGATAAATTACCCTTGACCAATCTCTTTCCAGGTGGAAATGCTGACAAGGTATGTCACCGAACATGGCTGGAACCTTGCCGAAGTATATAAGGACGACGGCTATACAGGCACGAACTTTGACAGACGCCCGGCTTTTAATGAAATGATGGAAAAGGTGCGCAGCGGGGAGATAAACCTCGTGGTTGTAAAAGATGAATGTGTTATTTTAGAACTAAACACAGAAAGCCCTCAAAGATGCGGGTTTTGTGATGTTAGTTCTGTTTTTTAACCCAAAACAGGCAAAGAAAAAAGCGCAGGGCGGCGCGAGGAGGGTAGAACGCCCACCACAATCGGTATTTTCCAAATGCCCAGCGAAAACGCATTACCCTTGGCACCAATTCCATGCTGCCCGATTTTATGGAAGAGAAAAACGCCTGGACGATAGTTACGCAAAGCATTGCTAATTATTTGATAAAAATGCTGCCTGAGCTTTGTTTTTCTGAAATTGAAGATGCGCCCCCGGAGAGAACTGCCTACCTTCTTTTGCATAAAACTCCCATGCCGTGGATTCAGGAAGCTGTGGATAAATTTACAGCGGAAATTATTCAAAAAATTGCAGCTACTCCTGAACTTACGTTCCTGTATCAAATGGATGAAGAGCGGCCATAAACCAAATTCCTGATTTCATCCAGTACCTCCAAATCCTTTTGAGCCAGCTCGCCGCTATTCTGCAATGCTTTTCCGGCAGCAATAGAACTGGCAAAGCATGATAATTCTGCTTCCAATGGCTCCACATCAGGAACAAATACTTTTTGGTGATGGGTATTCCTGGAAATAGTGATAGCCTTATGCATCAAATCGCACTCTATATAAGCCTCCTTGCAGTGGACATTAATTCTCCGGATTCTATCCTCGGTTGCCCTGCTGGAAATAATGGAGGCCTGGGCCTTGTTTTCAAATTGGAAAATAGCTTGTACATAATCAAAATTTTTCTCATTATATGACGTTCTCCCAAAGGCATGCACTTTATGAAGGGGCAGGCTTGGGAATATGGCATGTAAAAGGATATCCATATCGTGAATCATCAAGTCATAGATGACGTCGGTATCGCTGATATGCATATCCATGGGCGAACATCTTTCCATAGCGACAGCAATGATGTCTTCGTTGCCCAATATTTTTTCCAGTTCCAGGACTACAGGATTAAACCGCTCCACATGGCCTACCATTAAGACCTTATGGTCAAGCGCCTTATATCTTTCGCATACTTCCGCAGCGTCTTTTGCGCTTAAGGATAAAGGTTTTTCGACTAAGACATGCAGATTATGCTCTGCCGCCTTTAACACTAATTGCTTATGCAAAAAGGAAGGGGCCGCGATGACAACAGCATCTACATTCGACATCAACTCATCTTCGGATTGAAAAATTTTCCCTGTATAGCCCATGCTTCTTACGAGTTTTTCATCTAAATCATAGACGCCGCATAAATGAAAGCTTTCCTTCATATCCGATAATAAATGGACATGCTTTCTGCCCATATGCCCTACGCCGATTACGCCCACTTCTATTTTGCCCATAATTAATTCCTATTTCCTTTCCGTTATTTGCTAAACTTCCCTATCAACACCTTTTTCCCGCAAAAAGCAAAACCGTATTTCCGTATATGTTCCTTCGGAATCCCTTTTGCAATGAGGTTTGACTGGTAATCCTTTTCCTCAATCTGCCGAAGCGCCTCCTGCACCGTATCGTACAGTTCTTTTTCATCCTCATCCTGCACCTTAAACTCCATAAGGATGCCATCGTTTGACTCCACTCCATCTCCCATAATCCTTGGCTCCAGCATAACATCATATCTGCCAAAGCCGCTTTCCCGGTTGGAGGTAATCACATATTTATCCTCCAATTCTACCATCAGTCCGAGAACAAACCCATGGTAAAAGCATTCCGGCCTCTTTTCCGAAGGCTTCCGCCCCGTATCAAAGCTGCTGAACATTTCTTCTGTGACCCTGTTCATATATACGTTCATTGCCTTTACATCATCTAACAGCAGCGCCCGGATAAAATCATTATAGTCCTCATTGCCGGAAAACCAGTCCTGTACCATGTTTTCAAACATAATATGGACTTCCTTGTTCGTCAGGGTCAGTTCATATTGGGTACGCCCTGTCCTTTCCACAAATGTCATCCCTGCAACCTTCAGGTAACCGCTGGCCAGCAACAGGCTCCAGACCGCATTCTTTTTCACATTCAGCTGATTATATACAATCTGTTCATCAATTTCCATACAAAGGGTTTTGCCATTCAGTAAATCTTCAAAAGCCTTTTTGATATTCGGCTCACCTTCCTTAATTAGTTTTTCCACCAATCTATTGCTGCTGGAATTTACCCAGTAAGCGCCAGCTGTCTTTTTATCCAGGAAGTTAATAATGGACCAGGGGTTATAAATATCCCCTCTCATTCCAAAGGAAAAGCCGTCATACCAGTCCTTTACATCTTGTTCCCGACCGGACAGGCCATACTCTTTCAACGCTGCAAACACTTCTTCTTCTGTAAATCCGAAGCAGTCCGCATACTTTCTCGAAGTTGTTGCCACCACTTCAAGATTATTTAAATCAAAAGAAGAAGCGCGCTGATGTGCGCGTAGGTCATCAATTCCTTCGGAATTGGTGACAAATTCCGAAAAAATAGATTCTTTGCTTATTCTGGTAATCCCCGTCATAATGGCCCGTTCCAGATAAGGGCTCGTCTTAAAAGTGGAATTAAACAGGCTTCTTGTAAATGCCACCAATTCATCCCAGAATCCATTTATATAAGCTTCCTGCATAGGGGTATCATATTCATCCAAAAGGATGATGATTTTTTTCCCATAATACCGGCATAGGAAGTCGGAAAGCATTTTTAATGATAAGGATGCTAAATAATTCTCCATATCTGTTGATATTTTACGAAAATCATTTTTTTCATTTTCATTCAAAAGATTCCCTTCCAGAAGGAAGTCAAATTTGTTATACACCATCTGGATAATTTTGCATATTTTTTGCCGCGTTTCCTGAAACGAAGTCTATTTTATGTCCGCGAAGCTAAGGAAAATGACAGGATATGTTCCCTGCAGATTCCTGTATTCAGCGTTTTCCCATATGTCCAATCCCTGAAACAAATCCTCTCTGCCCTTATAATTGACAGAAAAAAATTTTTCCAGCATATTTATGTTCAGCGTTTTGCCAAATCGCCTGGGGCGTGTAATCAAGGTGACTTCATCGTCAGCTTCCCACCATTCCTGAATAAATTTTGTTTTATCAATATAGAAGTTATTATTCGTCCTGATTTTTTCAAAATCCTGCTTTCCGATACCTATTACTCTTGCCATAAGCCGCCTCCTTTTCGATACATCTTCGCGATTGATATATTTCTTAGCGCCTTTGCCTATAGTATATCCGTTTCCTACGTTAAAAGCAATAAATCCATAGTTAAAAGTAGCAGGAGGTAACAGTTCAGTCCAGGACTTTGCACTTGCTGCAAAGTCCGTACGAATGTGCAGAGGCAGTAAAAAATCCGGCCCTTTTGCCGTAGGCAAAACTCAAAATGGCCGGATTCCGTAACAGGGCAGCCGAAAGGCTGAACTGCTACGCAGGAGCGGTAGTGGTTCGGTTCATATCCATGGAATGCGGAGGAAATGCGAAGAAAAGAAATGATACAATTATGATGCAAATCTGATACGACTATGATGTATGCTTTTAATAAAATATAATAGTAGGAGCGAAACAATCATGAAAAAAGGATTAGAAAATACAGGAGGAATTCTTATCATTTGTTTGTGCGTAGGGTTAGGCATCTTATACGCATTCTGCCAAAGGATGGGAAATGCACCAAAAGAGGTGAAAAAGGAGAAAACATTACAAATGGTACAAACAGTACAAAAGCTTTTGCCGGAAGACGCGGATGGAACGGGGCAGGAAGCAGAGAAAGAGAATGAAGTATTCTCTCCGGAAAACCAGCTGAAAATAAATGAGGAAGAGTTTTACGCGGAGGCTAAAAAGCAGAAAGTGGAGGCAAATCTGGCAGAGGAATTGTTCGGGCGTCTTATGGAGGATGGGATTTTCCGGAAGGGCGCCATGGCGCTTACCGGGTTAGTGATAGATGATATAGATGAAAATGTGGAAATTGTATTCAGCGCCCAGGGAACAGGATGCGGTGCGGCAGGGGATTCTTATAAGGCGGTTTTTAAATATAAAAATCATACCATAGAGCGGATGGAGCTTCCATTGGATTTGGAAGAAGATTATGATTCGGGTCTTAGGGTAGAATTGATTCAGGAACCGGAGGCTGACAGATACAGCGCGTACTGCCCTTATTTCAACGAAAAAATTTCTTTCCGGGGTAAAAATATAGAAGGGTGGGAACTTCTCGACACGGCGCAGGTCACAGGGGGGAATGTGCGGGGGTTTTTTAATTTGTACCCGGCAGAGTATGGAGGGGAAACGGTATTGCAGGCTTCCGAGTATCTCCATGGGGAGGGTGGAATAGCCCATTGTGTGGCTATAGTTCATTTTTTGATTGCATGGGAGGGGAACGGTCAGCCGAAAGTTATTAAATGGTGGATAGAAGAAGGAAACACATGGGCAAACAGCCGGGAATCCCGTATTTGTTATGAAGACGGATTTTATTATTATGCCAGCCAGCTCGACCACTATTACTTATACCGGGCTGCGGAGGATGGAGGCGAAGCGGAGTGCCTGGCGAAAGTTCATCCGGGGAGCATTTGTGTTTGGGATGATGAAATTTATTTTATAAATTTGAGCGATGGGCCCGGAAGCATTTGTCGGATGAAAACGGATGGAAGCGGCATGGAGAAACTATGCGAAACCGGGAGCGAATCACAGCTTAGATTATGTGATGAAGGGCGAAAAGTGCAGCTTAGCGCGGAATACGTGTATTTTTGCTCCATTTATGAAGAAGAGTATGATAAGGCAGGATTGGTAACGGAAGCGCCTTCGGAATTTGATTCCGGTTTTCTTTACCGGATGAAAAGGGATGGGTCGGATAGGGAGTTGATTGCCAGGGATGTATGGCAGTATGTATTGAGCGATGGGAATAGTCAGAAGGTTTGGTATACAGGAAGTATTTATTGCACCAAATGGGTCGAAAATCAAATGGTTGTTTATCGGATGGATTTGGATGGAAAAAACGAAACAGAACTTTGTCGGTTTGATGACAGAGGGAA
Source organism: Lachnospiraceae bacterium (assembly GCA_021769135.1). Lineage (GTDB taxonomy): Bacteria > Bacillota > Clostridia > Lachnospirales > Lachnospiraceae > Kineothrix. Next base: position 14,480 of record JAETTM010000051.1, read on the forward strand.
AATAATGGTATATGGGAACAGCATTTTCTATGCAGGGGATTTCTATGGAGATAGGGAAAAGGTCAGCCGATATCATTTTGAAAATGGGGAAGTCAGTTCCTTTGCAGTGCCGGAGTATACGGATTGCTGTATTTATAAAGGGTATTTTTATGGCTTGAACGAGGAGAAAGACGAAAATGGACAGAAAGTGACGATATATCGCATTGATTTTGATGGCGAGGAATATGAGGCTCTTTATGAAGGTTCATTTTCCTGCGAATACTCGGAAGGGGGATATTTATCCGACATTTATGCTTCCGGGGAAGGCGTTTTTTTCCGTACATTTGTATCGGACCAGGAGGGCTGCCGCTGGTTCCGGTTGGCGGAAGAGGATGAAGCCGGGGTACAGGAGGCGGCAGAAAATGGCGATGTAAAGAGCGATGTGCAGAAAATGGCGGAAGGGGAGGGCGCAAAAGCCGGAGGTTGGAAAGCGGAAGAATGGGAAGATGCGGGAAATATTCCGGTTGCATTGCCGGCTCAAAGCATAGAGTACGGCGAGATGAGAAGTGTCATGTCCGTGCTGGAAAATACGGAAGGATATGAGGAATATTTGGCCAAATCGCTGGAATATAAAGAATATTACGGGGAGGATGAGGACGGGAAAGGGTATAACCTTTATTGGGTAAATATGCCCCAGTTCAACAGTAAGATTGCCGGTTATGAAAAAATAAACCAATATTTTCAAAAAGCGTATGAAGATGCAGTCAAAGGAAAGGAAGACTTCTTTGATATGCTGGGGGAAGAAGACGATTTGTCGAGAATAAACTGGTATCAATGGGAAGTATATAATTATGTATATATTGGGGAAAATTATATTACAGTAGCAGTATGCAGGGAAGGATATTGGGGAGGGATACGGAGCTGGATAACGCCCAAACCGATTACATTTGAAAGGGAAAGCGGAAAGAAGGTTTCCCTGGAGGAGATTATGGGAATGAAGGAGCGGGAAGCAACAGCAAATTTGACCGGTTCCGTTTATAAATATATGGAGGGAATCGGACGGGGAACATTTCTCTTAAAAGAAAAGGATGTGCTGACGGAAAATTATGACCCGGAGCAGTTTTTCCTTTTTCCGGAAGGCATCGGCATTTACTTTGGGAGGTATGCCATAGACTGCGGCGCTGCGGGGGATTATATGTTTGTGGTTCCGTGGGAGGAAATACAACATTTTCCTTGAAAAAGAAATTTAACTTTGCTACACTAAAGATGGTTATTCCATTTATTTCATATAGAAAAAGAAAAGGAGCGAGGCAGATGAGCAATAAAGTAAGATTTGACTATTCCAAGGCTTCTTCATTTATCAGCGAGCATGAAGTGGAGTTCATGAAAAAGCTTGCCTTGGATGCAAAAGAGGTGTTAGTTTCAAAAACAGGGGCGGGCAATGATTTCTTAGGATGGATTGATTTGCCGGTGGATTATGACAAAGAGGAATTTGCGAGGATTCAGAAGGCGGCAACGAAGATTCAGGGCGATTCCGAAGTTTTGCTTGTTATCGGTATCGGCGGCTCCTATCTTGGGGCAAGGGCTGCTATTGAGTTTTTAAGGCACAGCTTTTATAATATCGTGGACAAGTCGATAAGGAAGACGCCGGAAATATACTTCGTTGGGAATTCGATTAGTTCCACATATATCAAGCATTTGATGGAAGTTATTGGCGAAAGGGATTTCTCCATCAATATGATTAGCAAATCCGGAACTACCACGGAACCGGCCATTGCATTCCGCGTATTTAAAGAAATGATGGAGAAGAAGTACGGCAAGGAAGAAGCGGCGAAGAGGATTTATGCTACTACGGATAAGGCGAAGGGTTCCCTGAAAAATTTGGCAACGGAAGAAGGATATGAAACCTTTGTTGTGCCGGATGATGTGGGAGGGCGTTTCTCCGTACTGACAGCGGTAGGCTTGCTGCCCATTGCTGTGAGCGGCGCCGATATTACAAAGCTGATGGAAGGTGCAGCCAGCGGAAGAAAACGTGCGCTGGAAGCTCCTTTTGAAGAGAACGATGCACTGCAGTATGCAGCACTTCGCAATATTTTGCTAAGAAAAGGGAAGACTGTGGAAATCCTTGCAAACTATGAGCCGAGCGTGCATTATGTATCCGAGTGGTGGAAGCAGCTTTACGGAGAGAGCGAAGGAAAAGACCAGAAGGGTATTTTCCCGGCAAGCGTGGATTTGACTACGGATTTGCATTCCATGGGGCAGTTCATTCAGGATGGCGCCAGGATTATGTTTGAAACAGTAGTTAACCTTGAGGAAAGCAGGGAAGAAATCGTGCTGGGCACGGAGCCGGTTGACCTTGACGGGTTGAATTATCTGGCAGGAAAGACGGTTGATTTCGTGAATAAGAGCGCGATGAACGGTACGATTCTGGCGCATACGGACGGAAATGTGCCTAACTTTATGGTGCATGTGCCGGAAGCGAATGAATTCTATCTGGGAGAGCTGTTTTACTTCTTCGAGTTCGCCTGCGGCGTTAGCGGATATCTGCTTGGCGTGAACCCATTCAACCAGCCGGGCGTGGAAAGCTATAAGAAAAATATGTTTGCCCTCCTTGGGAAACCGGGGTATGAAGAACAGCGGGAGGAATTGTTGAAGAGGCTGTAGGTTATCTGACTGTAATATTTTAAATAAATATAATATTTTGAGTAAATAGCATCTGTTGTGGACGCTGTCTGTGTGCCTGCAAAGCAGGGGGGATACCTTGTTTTGCGGGGCATGCGGATGGTGGGAAGCGCGGATGCTTTTTTTCGTCTTATGGGATTTGGGTGTCAAAAGCCCCGTCCGCTAAAAAAAATCTGAAAATATTCCATATAATCTATACAAAGAACATTCAACCATAACTCAAAAATTTGTATAATATTGATAAAAATAGCGCTCCGCTATAGGAATGGAGGAAATGAGATTGAAAATGAAAAAGAGCCATAAAGAAGCCATACTATTAACCATACCGGCATTTTCCGTATATACTTTTGTGGTTGCCTATCCGCTTATTAACATGACCATTACTTCTTTTTGCGATTGGAACGGGGTGTTTGGCGTGGATAAGAAGTTTACCGGGCTTAAAAATTATGTGACTTTTTTTACGGATCCGGTGATAGGCCTGGCTATAAAAAATATTTCGGTTCTCATGGTAACCAGCGTCATATTCATCGTTCCGATTTCTCTGTTTTTGGCCAGCGTCATAAATAAAACGTTCTGGGGTCTGCGGTTTGTAAAAGTGTCATATTTCCTGCCGGTAATTATTAATAAAGTGTCTATAGGGCTTTTGTTCACGTTTATTTTTTATCCAAAAGATGGGCCTTTTGTTGAAATTATTCGGGCCCTTGGATATGAGAAGACAGTAAATGTCCTAGGAAATGTGAATTTGGCTATTTGGGGTACGGCTTTTGTACTGATTTGGTGCAATGTGGGGTTTTACATGATTCTGTTTTCCAGCGCGATGGCGACAATCCCGGATGAACTGTTGGAAGCGGCTATTTTGGACGGGGCAAACGGACGCCAAAAATTTTTCTATGTGACTGTGCCGTTGATAAGGGGAACGATAGGAATAGCAGTTACCCTAATTTTGATGAATGCGTTTAAGGTATATGATTTAATTGTGGCATTAACAGGCGGAGGGCCGGGAAATTCAACGGAAGTATTGTCCACATATTTGTTTAAAAATGCGTTTTATTATAGCAGATTCGGCTATGCGAATGCTATAGGCGTTATGATGGTAGTGTTCAGCCTGATAATTACAGTGGCGGTCCATGTGGTTCAGCATTATTTGGATATGGAATAATAAAGTGCAGGAAAACAAAGCGATAAAGCAAGTATTGCAAAGGCTAAGCAAAAATGAGGTGTCATATGAAGAAAAAATTGACCATTGGAAAAACGATATACATATTAATCGCCATTTTCTGGCTTCTAGTCACATTATTCCCATTATACTTTACCGTTATTTCTTCTTTGAAAGAGGATGCCGAAATTTGGGAAGGGCTGATTTCCCTGCCCCGGGAGTTTTTGTGGGAAAATTATGTCTCGGCCAACAATGTGGCAAATATAGTAAAATCTACCATGAATTCGATATTGTTAAGCATTGGTTCTATCTTTATAATGTTAATATGTGTAATACCGGCTTCCTATGTGCTGGCAAGAAAAAAATTGCGGTTTTCCGCGGCAGTCAGCACTTATTTTCTGGCGGCGCTGATGATACCTATTCACGGGGCCCTGGTATCGATTATACAAATGGTGAACATGGTAGGGGGGCAAAACAATTATCTGATTTTAATGCTGGTGTATTCCGGGATAAATTTTTCCATGGCATGTTTTATTCTGACAGGCTATATCAGGGAATTGGATAAAGGGATTGACGAAGCGGCTTTCATAGACGGATGCAGTTTGCTGCAGATAATAGCAAGAGTGATTGTGCCTATTTCCAAACCTGCGATTGCCACGGTTTCCATTGTTTCTTTCCTGAATATTTATAATGAACTCCCTATTGCAAATGTACTGTTGACAAAGAAGGGGTATCAGACCATTTCGGTGGCGCTGCTTGCCTTTAAAGGAGATTACCAGGTAAAGGTGAGCTGGATTTTTGCGGCGATTGTTTTGGCTACCATCCCTCTTGTCATCTTTTATCTGTTCTGTCAGGAGTATGTGGAGAAGGGGCTGACGGCCGGCGCAATGAAAGGATAGTTATGAAGAAGAACAAAACCCTTTTTGAAACAAAGGTATTCTATACTTTTGTAATTTTGGTGGTAGCGGTGATTCTGTTTTTCGGGCTGATATATTCCAAGATGACTTTTGATATTCTTTACGAAGAGGCATTGGATAATGCGAAAGCGGATATTTATTCCGTGGATGCCAATTTGGAGACGATGCTTCTATCTATCGAAAGGGAAACGCTTTATTTTATTGTTAATGAAAATTACCAGACGGCCATCTCGGTAAGCGAAACAAATGAAACAAGAAAGTTCCAGAATGCAATGGCGTTGTCGGCAATGCTCAATACGCTGATAGCCCCTCAAAGTACTTGGGAATCGGTGTTTTATTATTATGACGGCGAAAAAAGCGTCAGCAGCTATAAGGATTATTCTCAAGAGTTTTGGAAAGAGAATGAAGAGAAGATAGCCCTGTTTGAAAAAAGCAGCGACAAGTCCCGATGGTGGATTATGGGGAACGGCGGCGAGGATGCGGTGCTGTCATTTGTAAAAAAAGTATATACGTATTATGGGGAATATAAAGGCATATTAGAGGTTAATATGCCTTGTAATAATTTGGCGGACAGGCTGGCTGCGGCGGGAAAAGAAGGGATGTATATTTTCTTTACCGATTCGGAGGGAAGGGTGCTGTCTTCCACAGTTGAGGATGGGAATGGGTATATCGGGGATTTCCTAAATTTGGATGATACGAAAAATACCATTCTGCGTATAGAGAATGAACGTGCGCCGATTCGGACAGTAGCTGTGATTGACAAGAAATATTTCAGGAAAAGCTCCAATGCTATTTTCCCGGTTGTGGCAGGGCTCGTGTTCATTTTGATTTTTGCAGTTGTTTTATTGGTGGATTATTTATCCAAAAGGCTGAGCGAGCCCATTGTGAACATTGAGAATGTAGTAAAAATGGTGAGCGATGGAAGGCGGGATGTACGGGTCACGAAAATCCCTAAGGGGGAGTTGGGGGAACTCAGTCTGCGAATCAACGAAATGATAAAAAATATTGACCGCTTAATTGGAGAAAACGCCGAAGTGGAAAGGCAGAAGAGGGTGTTGGAGATGAACTATATTCAGATGCAGATTAATCCCCATTTTCTCTATAATGCATTGGAGTCGGTCTGCGGAATGATTGCCATATCGGAAAATAAGGCGGCGATTCATATGATAAGCAGTATTTCTTCTTTTTACAGGGGAATCCTGAAAAACAGCGGCTGCTTTATTCCGTTGAAGCAGGAAATCAGGATTGTGAATATGTATCTGGAAATTATGAAGCTGAGATATCCTAATCTATTTACATACCAAATCAGCCTGGACGATGAAGTGATGGATGTGCGGATGATTAAGCTGGTGCTGCAGCCAGTGGTGGAGAATTGTATCGTGCATGGCTTCCGGGATAAAAAACGGAGCGATTACTTGATTATCATAGAAGGAGGGGAGGAAAAAGAAGACGCATGGGAAATTGTCATAAAGGATAACGGGTGCGGCATGGAATTGGATGAGATGAGGAAAATTCAGGAGTATATCCAGGGTCAGGAAAGCTATGATTCGGAACGCAGTTTCGCATTGTATAATGTGAACCGGAGGTTAAAACTGCATTTTGGCGATGAATACGGGATTTTCCTGCATTCGGATGCGGGAGAAGGGATGGAGGTCGGGATACGTGTGCCTTTCGTGAAAATGGGGGAGGGAGAGGATGTACAGACTATTGGTGGTGGATGACGAATATTATGTGAGAAAAAGGGTGGTAACATGCATTGACTGGGAAAAATGGGGGTTTGGCGAGGTGATAGAAGCCGGCGATGCGGAAGAAGCGTTAAGGTGTATTGGGGATAAAAGCATTCATGCTGCCGTCCTGGACATTTCCATGCCAGGAATGAACGGGTTGGAATTGATACGGAAAATAAGGGATACGGACCGGCGGATGAAAATTATTATATTGAGCGGGTACAGCGATTTTAAATATGCCCAGCAGGCCATCGAAATGGGCGTGGCGGCTTTTCTGCTGAAGCCTCTGGAAGAAGAAAAGATGGAAGAGACGGTGGGGAAAGTTACGAAGGAGCTTCGGGAAGAGGCGTTTATGGAGGCTTTGATATTAAAAAACGGAAGCGTTCATCAGGAAGGTGCTTTCGGATGGCATGGAAGGGAAAAGGGGGAAGAATGCGTATGGGTTATGGACGGAAGCGGCTCTTTGGAGAAAAATGAAGATAAAACGGTTTCGGGGGAGCAGATTGTAAAGAAGGCGAAGGATATTATCCGGGAGAATTATTGGCAGGCGGAGCTTGGGCTCAAAGAGATTGCGGATAAAATGTGCCTGAACAGCAACTATTTAAGCTCCACTTTTAAAAGGTATTCGGGAACCGGACTGATTGAGCATTTGAACCGGGTACGGCTGGAAGAGGCGAAGAAGAAACTGGAACAGTCTATGGACAGCATACAGCAGATTGCGGAAGATGTGGGGTATACGGACCAGTTCTATTTTTCTAAAAAGTTTAAGAAGATGTACGGCATGTCGCCGCTGTCATACAGGTATCATTTCCAGGCAAAATAGATTGGTGTAAAATTTCCATATAGTAGATAATTCGTCCATTCATGTGAAGAAGGGGGGATGATATAGTAGGGGTAGAAAGTTATCGCTAATAGAACAAGAGAAGGAGGTTTACTTTATGGGAAAGATGAGCAGGAAATGGATGTGGATGGTGTCGGCGTTGGTGGGTTTGAGCCTGGTGCTCGGCGCTTGCGGAACGGGAAGCGGCGGGGCTGCCCAAAGCGGCGGAAATGAGGGGAGTGGAGGAAGCGTATCCGCTGAGGATGAGAAGGCGGATGCTGCCGCGCCTGAAGAAAGCGGGGAAGATGCGGGCGGCGGGGAGAAAATTACCATTACTTATATGTCGCGGAGCGGAAATGTGGAGAACGTGAAGGACAAGTTTATGATGGACAGGCTGGCGCAGTTCCAGAAGGAGAATCCGGATATCGTTGTGGAGGACCTTTCCATTGTGGAGCTGGATGCTTATAATACGAAGCTGAAGGCCTCGGTGGCGGCCGGGGAGGCGATTGATATTTTTGCCAACTATGGAAATAACGATATTGCCGAGTTTGTGGCCAATGGGGTGGTTACGGACATCAGCGATGTGATAAATTCGGAAGATTGGACAGGGCCTACCGCGGAAAGCATGTTGAAGGCCTGGGATTATTCCTCTAAGGGCATTGATGGGATTTATGGAGTGCCCACTACGCTGGTGACGAACTGTTTGTTTGTGAATACGAAAATTTTGGACGAGTGCGGTTTCGATGTGCCGGAGACATGGGAAGAGATAGAAGCGATGATTCCGGTTTTGACGGAAAAAGGGTATATTCCGGTGGCTCTGGGGGCCAAAACCAAAGGAAGGGTAGGACATTGGCATACGAACCTGGCGATGAAGATGTATGGGCTGGATTATTGCTCCCAGTTGGTTGCGGGGGAAGAAAAGTGGACCGGGGAGAAAATGAAAAATATTACGGGCAAGCTGGCTTCTTTTATCGAAGAAGGGATGTTCGGCGAGTTTGCGATTTCGGATGACATGAGCGCACAGCTGGCCCGGTTTATGAATGGGGAAGCGGCTATGCTCCTGGAGGTAAGCGGGAATATTGCCCAGTTGGAAAATATGGCCGATAAGGATTATGTGGAAATTGTTAAGGTGCCTTATTTTGAGGACAAGCCGGAAAACAAAGATTTATGGTTTATCTGCCCGGCGGACGGATTTTCCATCACAGTGCCAAAGGACAGCCCGAAATATGAAGCAGTGGTTAAACTGTTAAAGTATATGACATCAGCGGAAATGCAGACGGCGCAAAGCGAAGCGCTGGGCGGCGGGGTATATCCTGTGGAGGTTACTACCAATGTGGAATCAGGAAGACTGATGAAACAATATGAGGAAATTTTCAGCGAGAATACCGGAGGTACGGATGAACTGGATGTGTATTTTGCGATGCCCAATACCCAGGAAGTTGTGAGGAATGAACTGCAGACATTGTTTGCCGGGAATACGGTAGACGCTGTTTTGGAAAAGATTCAAAGCGAATTGGATGCTTTTGAAGAAAATAAAGAGTAGGCGATACGGAATTTTTCATTCGTATATGGAGGGAAGGTATGGGAAAAAAGCCGAATATTGTATTTATTTTAACGGATGACCAGGGGTATGGCGATTTGGGCTGTACCGGCAATCCATGGCTGCAGACTCCCAATGTGGACAGGTTATATGAGGAGGGGGTCCGGATGACGAACTATCATGTGGGCCCAACCTGTGCCCCCACCAGGGCAGGCTTGATGACAGGGCATTTTGCAAATAGTACTGGGGTATGGCATACGATTGGGGGGAGAAGCCTGCTGCGGCAGGATGAGTATACCCTTCCTACGGCTTTGGCGGAGCATGGATATGCCACGGGGATTTTCGGCAAATGGCATTTGGGGGACGAGTATCCCTATAGGCCTCAGGACCGGGGGTTTCAGGAAGCGATTGTCCATGGGGGCGGCGGAATCAGCCAGACGCCGGATTATTGGGGGAACGATTATTTTGACGACTTTTACTGTGTTAACGGGGAATGGAAGAAATTCCAAGGGTATTGTACGGATGTATTTTTCAGGGAAGCGGGCAAGTTTATTGATAGGCATCGGGAAGAACCTTTTTTCTGTTATATAGCCACCAACGCGCCCCATGTGCCTTATAATGTGGAGGATAAATATGCGGATATGTACCGGGGAAAAGTGGAGGAAAACCGGGCAAGGTTTTATGGGATGATAACCAACATTGATGAAAATGTGGGGAAGCTGCGTCAGCATTTAAAAGAGGCCGGACTGGAAGAGAATACGATTTTTATTTATATGACAGATAACGGTTCTTCGGAAGATTGCCGCTATGATGAGCGGGGAAGCTTGCTGGAAGGATATAATGCCGGCTTGCGTGGAGTAAAGAATTCGGAATATGACGGCGGGCATCGGACTCCCTTTTTCATGTATTATCCCGATGGCGGGGTAATGGGAGGGAGAGACTGCAATCAGCTGACCGCAAACGTAGATTTTATGCCCACATTGCTGGATTTTTGCGGGATTGAATATGGAAAGGGGGATTTCCATGGCGTAAGCCTGCGGAGATTGTTTGAAAACCCGCGGGAAAATTTGGAAGAGAGATATCTGGTTACGGATTCCCAGCGCCTGATTCAGCCGGTAAAATGGAGAAAAAGCGCCGTAATGAAGGATGAGTGGAGGCTGGTGAATGGAAAAGAGCTTTATTGCCTGGAAGAGGACAGGCTCCAACTCAATGATTTGGCGGATAAGTATCCGGAGAGGGTAGCGGATATGAGGGAAGCCTATGAAGCCTGGTGGAAAATGGTGTCCATAAAATACGAAGAACCAATCCCGCTGTATTTGCGGGAGGGAGTAGTGCTGAATACCCATGACTGGCGGGGGGATGAAAACTGCGCGTGGAATCAGGGCATGATTCGGCAGGCATTAAAAACAACCGGCCATTGGGAGGTGTATGCGCCCGTATCGGCTTTTTACGAAATTTGCCTTTATAGATGGAACCCTTCCTGCCGATATAAGTTAAAGGAAGGAATAGAAGGGGCGGACCGGGAATTCCATAGAAATTTGACGCCGGAAGAATATTGGCATTGGTATGAAGGCGGGAAAGGTTTGGATTTGGCCAGCGGCCAGCTTTTTGCCGATGGAGCCCTGGCGGGGGAAAAGAAAATCGAAGATGGGGATGTGGAAATCCCTTTTTCCGTCTTTTTGCAGCAGGGAAACCATACGTTGGAAGGAAAGTTTATCTTGGGGGATGGAACGGAAATCGGAGCTTATTTTGCGAAGGTAAGAAACGTAGCTGAATAAAAGCAAATTGGAATGATGTGTACGCGTCATCTGCAAATTGGTGGAATATAAAGGGATTTGCGTGCAAAAGCCGCGCAGAAATGAGGTAAAACATGAGAAGGCTGCCGTCAAGGGAAGTCCATCTGGACTTCCATACATCGGAATATATTAAGGATATTGGAAGCAGATTTGACAAAAAACAGTTTCAGGAAGCGTTGAAAATAGGGCATGTAAACAGTGTTACCGTATTTGGCAAATGCCACCACGGGTATTTCTATTATCCTACAAAGGTAGGCACTATACATCCGGGGATGGATGCGGATAAGGATTTGGCGGGGGAAATGATGGATGCCTGTCATGAAATGGGGGTGTATGCCCCTTTATACCTCACGCTGGGATGGTCCGTGTTAGATGCGAAAGAGCATCCGGAATGGATTGCGAGGAATAAGGATGGTTCGTATCAGGGGAATAATTATGATTTGCATGCCGGGGAACAGGAACCTAAGCCGGAAACCTCGTGGCTGCATTTGTGTTCGGCGGGAGAGTACAGGGAATATCTTTATGCTATGACCAGGGAAGCCTGCGAAAGGTATAAAAGGCTGGACGGGATATTTTTTGATATCGTCTTTGTATATGACGTATGCTATTGTGACGAGTGCGTGAAGGGGATGCGCAGGATGGGGATGAGCCCGGATTTGGAGGAGGATGCGAAAAAATACTATCAAATCCAGAAGAAAATAACATTGGATGGTTTATGCGGGATAGTGAAAGAATATCATCCGGAGGCGTCGATTTTCTTTAATTCCGGCGGGGCGGAGATTCATATGCCCCAGTGGCATTACGCCAGCACCCACTTTGAAATGGAAGATTTGCCCACCACATGGGGAGGGTATGATAAAACGCCGATGCGGGCCAGGTATTTTGCCCATAAAGGCAAGGATTATCTGGGGATGACGGGGAAATTTCACCGGAGCTGGGGAGAATTCGGAGGGTTTAAAACGCCGGAAGCCCTGACGTATGAATGCGCCGCATTAGCGGCTAACGGGGCCCGTATCAGCGTGGGGGACCAGCTGCACCCTCTTGGTGAAATGGATTTGGAAACCTATAAAAATATCGGGAAAGCGTATTCCTATATTGAAAAAATAGAAGAGTATTGTTTTGACAATCTGGAAACGGCAAAATTGGGGATTATGCTGGACAAAGATGAGAAAAGAAATGAAGCGATGGCAAAATTGATTTTGGATTGCCAAATAGATTTTGACATTGTTTATGATGAGAAGGATTTGCTTCGGTTCGATACCGTTATTTTGCCGGACAGGTATAGGTTAAATGAAGCGATGGGAGCCGCTTTTGAAAGGTATGTGGAACAAGGCGGAAAAGTGTTGTTGCTGGGCGGCAGCGGTTTGAAGGAAGATAAGGATGAATTTGCGTTTCCCATGCCGTTTTCCTATGTGGGGAAATCCGATTATGATAAGGATTTTTTTGAGGTTTTGGGCGATATTGAAGAAGGGGCGCCGGGAGATGCGCGGAAAGGAATTGGGGAAAGCGCCAGGGATAGCATATCGGATGAAATCGTATCTTCCCCTATCCTTTGCTATGCCAGCGCCCACAAAATAAAGGGGGAAGGGAAAATATACGCCCGCGTCAGGGAACCCTATTTCAGCAGGACTTACGGAAAATATTGTTCCCATTATAATACGCCTTGCAGGCCGGAAGCGGCGGAATACCCAGGGGCAGTGCAAAGGGGGAATATTTTGTACGTTGCCCATGAATTAGCCACTATGTATGCGGATTACGGTATGGTATACCATCGGAGATATTTCCGGTGGCTTTTGGGGAAATTATATAAAGAATCCTGCGTTGATGTGGATATGCCATCCCGTGGAAGGGTACATTTTGTGAAAAGAAAGAGCGGGAACGAATATGTACTCCACCTGTTGTACGCATCCCCCATACAAAGGGGAGGGGTGGCTGTATTGGATGATTTTCCCAGGCTGACAGAAGTAAAAGTGGAAGTCCGCGTTCCGGAAAAAATTACGAAAGCGGTGTTGGTTCCCCAGCAGGAGGAACTGCCGTTTGAAGTGAAGGACGGCGTATGCACTCTTGTTGTGCCTGAAGTATATATTCATCAGATGGTGGTATTTATGTGCGGGATCTAAGGTATTGCTTTTTTTAAATTTAAGTGTATAATATATCAAGCATTTGATGGAAAGTGCGGCCAGCGGAAGAAAACGTGCGCTGGAAGCTCCTTTTGAAGAGAACGATGCGCTGCAGTATGAGGCACAGAGGGAAGAACTGTTGAAGAGGCTGTAGGTTACCTGGCTGTAATGTTTTAAGTAAATATAATATTTTGAGCAAATAGCATCTGTTGCGGACGCTGTCTGTATGCCTGCGAAGCAGGGGGATACCTTGTTTTGCGGGGCATGCGGATAGCGGGAAGCAGGGGTGCTTTTTGTCTTATAGGGAAGTTTGTCATCAGACGGACATAAATTGACGAAGAACCGAAGGCTTTTCATGAAGTGTCGAAGACACTTTTTATCTATTGATACAAGGTTGTAAATAATAGTATTGAATAGAAATATATTGTATAAGATATATCTTATATTACTGTGAAAATTTATTGTTTTAAAGATATACTTTTGCTATAATATACTATATAGATTTGAAATAAATTTTGTAAAAATGGCCGAAAAGTGGAAAATATACAAAAAAGCAAATATGCATGGAGGTAGTTTATGATAATCCGCGAAGATTATTTATCGAAAATCCGTCCGTTTATAGGAAAGGATATTATCAAGGTATTGACAGGGATTCGCCGTGGGGGGAAAAGTGTTTTGTTGCAACAGATTTGCAGCGAAATTAACAGCCCTAATACCATTTTTTTGAATTTTGAGGATTTGGGGAATCAGCCCTTATGCGAATACCATGCCTTGCATGAATATGTTTGTGGAATCATAGGCGATAACAAAGATAAATTTTATTTGTTTTTTGATGAAATACAGGAAGTGGAAGGATGGGAGAAGGCCATTAATTCCCTTCGGGTCAAGTTTCAGGCGGATATTTATGTTACGGGGTCGAATTCACGGCTTTTATCCGGTGAACTTGCCACTTATATAGCGGGGCGATATATTTCTTTTACGGTATATCCTTTTTCCTTTGCAGAGTTCCGGAGGGTAAATTCCTCTTATACCTTTGAAGACTATATTCGATATGGAGGGATGCCCTTTTTATCGAGCATTAATTTTGAATATGAAATGAGCAAGAATTATCTGCAAGATATTTTTCATTCAGTGGTGCTGAAAGATATTGTCAAACGTAATAATATCAGGGATGTGGACCTTCTGGAGCGAATTATTGCCTATATGCTGGCTAATGTGGGAAGAAGCTTTTCCGCTACAAGCATATCGAAATTTTTTAAAGCGGATAAGAGGGCAGTGGCTCCCGAGACTATTCTGAATTACTTAAAAGCCTGTGAAGATGCTTATTTATTGTACCGATTGAAAAGCCAGGATATTAATGGGAAAAAGATATTGAGGGTTAACGAAAAATATTATGTTGTGGACCATGGTTTAAGGGAAGCCGTAGTGGGGGAAAATATACAAAATATTGAAATTATACTGGAAAATATGGTGGGGCTGGAGCTTTTGCGAAGAGGGTATAAGGTCAGCGTGGGCCGTGTCGGCACAAAAGAAATTGATTTTATCGGTGAAAAAAGCGGGAATAAACTATATGTACAAGTATGTTATCTGTTGAAAGACGAAGCTACTATCGGAAGGGAGTTCGGCTCGCTTTTGGAAATCAGGGATAATTACCCTAAGGTAGTTCTGTATATGGAAGGTTTTTTCCGGGGGAATTATGAAGGTATTCCGGCCTTGAAGATTGAGGACTGGCTGTTGGAACAATGGTAGTGGTAGTGAAAAATAAAGGAATAGAAATATTGTTTTTCTTGGAATTCAAGAGTATAATAAGAATAAAATATGATTCTTTTTCAATAAAATCTATAAAAAAGAATCATATTTTATTCTTTTAATTAGTATATTAAGTGGATGCTGGCATCAGGTTTTGATTTCAAGGAAAGGGGAAATTATGCTGGAGCAATTAAAATTTCCGAGCGAAATTGCAAAAGAAATTGCCGAAAACGAAAAGAAAAAGAGGAAGTTCAGAAAGTTGACGCAAAAGCAGTTAAGCCAGTACTCGGGCGTCAGCCTGCCTTCCCTTAAGAGGTTTGAGCAGACGGGGGAAATTTCCCTGATTTCGTTATTGAAAACTGCCTCTGTGTTGGATGAAAGCAGTCGGTTTGCCGAATTATTTACCGGAAGGGAATATCAATCCATTCAGGAGGTAATTGACGAGAGGAATCAATCCAGTAGGATGTACAGGAATGGGGGCACTGGAATATAAGCCTCAGCTTATGCATGCAGAAAAATATGAAGATTTTGATTTTGACTGGCTTTCGCTGCAATGTGAAAAAATTTGGAAAGAAGAGGACAGCGAAGTTAGGGGATATTTTTTGATATCGTCTTTGTATATGGCGTATGCTATTGTGACGAGTTTGCTGACTAATGTGGGAAGAAACTTTCCGGTACAAACTTTTTGAAATTTTTAATAACAGTTGATTTTATGCAAATTATTGCGTATAATAAAATTAACCGGAGAAACTTATGATTTTTCGGATTCATAAGCGGAGGTTCTTCCGTAAGTTCTGGTTCACTTACACCGAATAGGCGCAAGCTGAAGAAAAGAGAGCCGCTTTTTAGAATTTCAGAAAGCTCTTGGCTGCGGTCAAGAGCTTTTGGTGTATATGGGGAACTATTTGAATCAACTGTTAGACAAATTCAAAAATTAAAAAGCAAGAGTTGCTTACAGAAGATATTATTAAGAAGAGCGTTTATTTTTCTGATATAGAGTTTCGGTTTAATAATTTCAGTAGAGAAAATATTTTATCAATGTCATATACGGATGTTGTTATTAACTCAAACTTCCCACACCGTTTTGGTGTGTTGAACCTTGACAAATCAATACTTTAGCCTATAAAAAAGGCACAAACCGCTTGCATATGGTATAATTGAATTGGCGAAAACAA